>NZ_CP021645.1:4740000-5364174 GCF_006384975.1 Pseudomonas oryzihabitans | reverse complement strand
ACCAGTCGACCGCGACGAAACACCGGGCACCGGTCCGCCGCGACGAACACCGGGCACCGGTCCGCCGCGACGAACACCGGGTACCAGTCGGCGGCCGAGGTGTCAGGCCGCGAGTCTGTAGCGGCTGTATTCGGCGCAGAGGGAAGAGCTCGTGCCTCGGCGGGCGGCGCGATTGTTCTCTGCTACCGCGATGACGAAGGCGCCCTGATCAACATTAGAGCAAGCAAAGTCGGCGAGAACGGCATCCTGCCTGACGTCTGGTACTCGCTGAACGCTGAAGGTGAGTTCATTGAAGCCGAATAGGAGGCCGCCATGGCCGACGAGCTGACGCCGCGACAGCGGCAGGTGCTGGAGGCGGTCGCGGCCTTCATTCGCCAGAACGAATACCCGCCTACCCGTGCTGAACTGGCCAAGGCCATGGGTATGTCATCGCACAACGGCGCCCAGGAGCACCTGGCGGCGCTGGAGAAGAAAGGATTCCTGAAGCTGCTGCCGGGTATCTCCCGCGGCATTCGCCTAGTGAGGGCCACCCCATGACCCCCTACTCCGTTTGGCTTCGCGAAACGATGGAAGCCTGTCCCGACCCGTTTATCCGCACCACCGTGATGCTGCCGCACGCCCAGGACATGGCCGCCATGTACCGCCGCGAGATGCAGCAAGCGGAAAGTCCCGGCCTTCGGCTCTACTTCCAGCGAACGCTGGCCGGCTTCGAAGACCTCATCCAGCAGTACGCCAACCCGGCGTAAGGAAAACTCATGATCGTTATCGGCGAATGGAAGGGCCGGCTGGGTATGGGCCTGGCTCCACGGGAGCTGGAATGCGTGATTGGCCTGGCATCGGGCCGAACCCAAAAAGAGCTGGCGCGGGACATGAAGATCAGCATCGGCGGAGTGCGCAAGCGCCAGGCCAGCGCCATGTACAAGTTGGGCGTCAACCGAGCTACCCAGCTCGTGGCCGAGGCCATGAAGCGGCAGCTGATCAGCCCACTATGCGTGGCCCTGGCCGCCCTGGTGCTGGCCCATGCCGCACTCGATGAAGACCCCATGCGCCGCGACCGCCGAGCGCCTGAGCGCCGGACCGCCCAAGTTCGGATGACGCGCCGCGCCGAACAACCAGAAATTACCGTTTGATCTAGCCCCGACCTGGCGGGCCGCCGCGCGCGGATATCCAGGAGCGCCAGCCGGCGGAGCGCACATCACCGGCAGCCTGGCATTGGTAACCAGCTTCTACCTCCGCCGAGGGCCTGGCCGTATTCCCCACGTCACGGGGACTGTATCGGAAAGGGGTGAGACGCCCGGGCTGACGGGCAACGGAGAGCCGCAGAGAGCGTGGTGCCTGCTGCGGCGAGGACCACAAAGCCGGAGATCAGCACCGGCCACCCCTTTCCGATGCAGAAGACCGGACGTCGCGCCAGCTGGCAAGCGCCAACAGGAGCTGGCACTGCATCACCGCCGGCCCAGGGGAAACCCTGCCGCCGGCACCCTTTTCGCCAGGTCGCACCATCACCGCTTCCCCAGCGGCGCGGCCTGGCCCTTTTCTCCCCCTTCCCCATCGAGGCCTTCGCCATGAGCGCACAGGTTCTGCTTCACCCTGCCGTTGTGGATTGCGCGCAGGTATCCACTGTTCAGCTCGAAACCGGCCGCCGGATTGTCCACAGCGGCCACCGTCGCGAGTTGGTGCACTGCCGCAGCCTTACCAAGCATGGTGACGCCCTGGCGAAGTGGCAGGCAGCCCACGGTCTGGCCGACAAGCTCGTCGCGGCTGATCGGGAGCTGACGGCATGAGCCGGCTGGACGTCGTGATCGACCTCGAGACCATGAGCACCCTGCCCAATGCTGCCATCGTGAGCATCGGCGCGGTGGCGGTGCGGGATCGAGTACCAGTGGGCGAGTTCTACGTCCGTGTGCAGCTGGAGACGGCGCTGGACGTCGGCTGCGCTGTCGACGGCGACACCATGGAATGGTGGATGCGCCAGGATGTGGACGCGCGCCAGGAGGTCGACGGCTCACAGGAGGCCGGCAGCCTGTACCAGGCGCTGACAGACCTTGAGGCCTGGCTGCAGCAGACCGCCGCCGGCGACCGGTTCTTGGTCTGGGGCAAAGGCCCGAGCTTCGAGTGCACCATCCTGACCAGCGCCTATCGAGCCTTCAGGCGGGACGCGCCCTGGTTCTTCCGCAACGAGCGCTGCATGCGCACGCTGCTGGACCTCTACTGGGAAGCCGCTGACCTGCCCTTCGAGGGGATCCGGCACCACGCGCTGCACGACGCCCGGCACGAGGCGGCCCAGCTGATCATGGCGCTGACCCTGCACGAGTCGAGGCCAGCAACATGATGACCCATCACACCAGTGCCCTGGCGCGGAAGGTCGATGACCGGGAGGAGTTGGCGGAGCACGTGCGGAAGCATCTGACCGCCGGCGGCCGTGTCGCAATCCTGCCCTATCTGGCGCGCAGCCAGCCGCGTATGCCCAAGGACTACCAGAGCGAGGCGCCCGGGTGCGGGGTATCGCTGCAGAGTCCCGGGCGAAGAAACGAGCCGCCGACAAGCACGCCACCACGTTCTCCGACCTACTCCGGTCCCTGGAGCGCCCCCATGAAGAAGCGCAAGCCGAACAACACGCAAGCACGCCTGGCCCGTAACTGCCGCGCCCTGTTGGCGAACAGCCAGGTGGCGGTGATGAACATCGACCGCCCGGCCCATCCCGATCTGGTGGATCAGCGCCTCATCAGCCTGCGCGATGGCAAGCCGATTGCCCTGAGCCAGGTGCGGATGGTCGCCGATGCCTTTTGCGACTTCGCCTACCCCTGGACGGTTTACTTCGCGGTCATGTGCCGCGACCAGCAAGGCGCCCAGTACATCAAGGCCGAAGAGATCGCACTGAGCAGCATCTACCGCGCCAATCAGCTGACCGACGTGCTCGAGCATTTCTGCCGCGAGCTACGCGACGGCTGCAACACCCGGCACTTGGTCAGCAGCGGCTGGATAGCCAACACCAGCGGCATCGGCCTTGACGAAGCGCGGGCCTACGAGCTGTTCGAGAAGTTCGGCGCCTGGGCCCACATAGAGCAGAGCCGCGGCGCGGCGTAAGGATGATCCATGAACCCCTACCACGTCGACGGCCGAACGGCCCTGAGCTTTTCCGGCGGACGCACCAGCGCCTACATGGCGCGCCAAGTGCAGTTGGCGAACCCAGGAAAGGAGATCACCTACCTATTCGCCAATACCGGCAAGGAGCGCGAGGAAACTCTGCGTTTCGTTCAGCGCTGCGACCAAGAGTGGGGCCTGGGGGTGATTTGGGTAGAGTTTCGAGACTCTGACGCCGGATATGCCTTGGTCGACTTCGCTACCGCCAGCCGCCAGGGAGAGCCTTTCGAGGCGGCGATCCGCAAGCGACGCTACCTGCCGAACCCGGTGACACGCTACTGCACAGTCGAGCTGAAGATCCGCGCGATGCACCGGTACCTGAAGTCTATCGGCTGGGCGGATGGCGATGGCGAGTGGGATCAGATGGTAGGCATCCGCGCCGATGAGCATCGGCGGGTGGCTAAGATCCGAAAGCGCGGCACCAGCACCGAGACGCCACGGGAGCAAATGCGGCTGCCGCTGGCAGACGCAGGAGTGACCCTGGCCGACATTGATAGCTTCTGGGCAGAGCAGCCGTTCCGCCTCGAGCTGCCAACCGTCAACGGCAAGACTCTCCTGGGTAACTGCGACCTGTGCTTCCTGAAGGGCAGGCAGCAGACCTACAGCATCATCCAGTCTGATCTCCGCAGCGCGGACTGGTGGGCCCGGCTGGAAACGCTAGTCGAGTCCGGTGGCCGTGCGGTCACCTTCCGCAAAGACCGTCCCAGCTACGCCGAGATGCAGGCCTACGCCCGCCAGCAGCAGGTGCTGTTCGCCGAAGAGGTGGACGAAGCCATTGGTTGCTTCTGTGGCGATTGAACAATCAGGAGCACCCATGACCGTCAGCTATGGATCAGTCTGTAGCGGCATCGAGGCTGCTACGGTCGCCTGGCACCCGCTGGGTATGCGTGCCGCCTGGTACGCCGAGATCGAAGCCTTTCCCAGCGCCGTCTTGGCGCACCGGTATCCAGAGACCGCGAACCTAGGCGACATGACCCGTCTCGCCGCCCTGGTGCTGGCCGGCAAGATCGAGGCGCCTGACGTCTTGGTCGGCGGCACGCCCTGCCAGGCCTTCAGCGTGGCGGGCATGCGCGAAGGCCTGGCCGATCCGCGCGGCGCCCTCACCATCAAATACGTGGAGCTCGCAGATGCAATTGACCATGTTCGAGTCCAGCGCGGACTGCCAGAGAGCATCGACGTCTGGGAAAACGTCCCAGGAGTGCTCAGCGACAAGGGCAACGCGTTCGGCTGCTTCCTCGGGGCCCTGGTGGGCGAATCCGAAGAACTCCAGCCGCCAGGGAAGAGATGGGCGGACGCTGGTTGTGTGTATGGACCCCGGCGAGCAGTCGCGTGGCGGATTCTGGATGCCCAATATTTCGGCCTGGCCCAACGACGCCGCCGTGTGTTCGTTGTGGCGAGTGCTCGAAGCGACTTCGATCCCGCATCGGTACTTTTTGAGCGCGAAGGCCTGCGCCGGGATCATCCGCCGAGCCGAGGCGAGACGCCGAACGTTGCCGGGACCCTTACTGGCGGCGCTCGCAAGCACGGCGGGTACAGCACCGACGACCTGCCCTGCGTAGCGGCTCCTCTGACCACGAACCAGTATGGCGACCACGAATCTCGAGAATCCCTGCTGGTGTTCGGCGGCGGCGCCAACTGCCAAGCTACGGACGTGAGCACGGCACTCAGCGCTCACCCGGGTGGCACCCGCATGGATGCCGAGACCGAGACGTTCGTGGTGCATGGCACCCAGGATCCCGACGTCACCCAGGGCCTGGCCCATGCCCTGGGCAGGAACCAGGGACAGGAGAACGCTGTGCTGGCTTTCAGCTGCAAGGACCATGGTGCGGACGTTGGCCACATCGCGCCCACGCTGCGGGCCATGGGGCACGGTGAAAGCCACGCCAACGCCGGCGGCCAAGTTGCAGTCGCGTATCCATTGCTGGAAGTAGGAAAGCGGACCGGTGCGAGCACCAATGACCCTCGGGCAGGTATAGGAATCGGAAACCCAGCCGATCCGATGTTCACCCTCCAAGCTGGTGCGCAGCATGGGGTCTGCGTGACCGGCGACATCGCCCATACCCTGAAGGCCGAAGGCTTTGACGCCAGCGAGGACGGCACCGGGCGCGGACAGCCCATGGTGCCCGCCGAAAGCGGTGTTCGACGCCTCACTCCTCGCGAGTGCGAGCGGCTGCAGGGCTTCCCCGATGACCACACGCTGATCCCCTGGCGCGGTCGCCCGGCTTCCGAATGCCCAGACGGCCCTCGCTACAAGGCGATCGGCAACAGCAAGGCCGTCCCGGTCGTGCGCTGGATCGGCCGCCGGCTGCTCGCCGCCCTGCCCTAACCCCTCCCCTCACGCCATCTGGCGTGCCGACAGAGTATTGACCCATGAACTTGAAACAGAGCTGCAAGGCGCTGATCTGCGCCATTGAGGGCGAGCTGGACGGCCGTCACTGCACGGAAGAACAGGCTGCGGCCATCCTGGATCACGCGCTGCCGAGCCTGACTGAGGCCCTGGCGCGAATGGAGGCAGAGCTGGCGGAAGCGCTTGGCGAGATCCGGATCTACCAGCAGAAATTCCGCTACATCGCAGAGGGTGGAGCGTTCTACCTGAGCACGGCAGCGGAATGTGTAAGGCTGACCAGCAGCTTCCTGGCAATGCACGCTAATACCGCCCAGGCCGAGCAGCAGGAAGCCAGGCCGCAGGATTGGATGCCGTCATGGTGGGACGAGATGTCCGCAGCGTTCAAAGCCAGACGGGACGCCCAGGGCGCGCAGGCCGGCGAGTTCAAGCGCGAGGACCGCTACATCGTCATCAAGCGGAAGGACCTGGATCAACTCCCCCCAGTGGTGCGTGTGCCGTTCATCCAGGCTATGTCCCAACTAGGACCAGAGCTGCCGCGTCGCGATTATCTGGTCATCGAAAGCGACTGGCCGGAGTACGAGCCGACCTGGGCCGCTATCGAAGCCCGCATGACTGGCAAGGGCGCGCAGGCCGGGGATGATCGGGCGGCGTTTGAAAAGTTCATGCACTCCCAGGGGTGCTCGACTGAGAAGACCGATTGCAGCGACCCTATTTATTTCAAGCGAGATGTCCAGGGCTGCTGGCTAACCTGGCAGGCCCGCGCCGCCCTCGCCACCCAGCCCGCCGCTGGTGAGCCGATAGGGTGGCTGCGACTTGAGCCCGACGACAACGAGACCGCTAGCTATCACTTCTATTCGCATGCGGTGGAAGGATCGTCCGCAGTTTGTTTTGTCACCGCCACACCTGCCGCCGCGCATGGGGATAGCTTCAGAACCTGGCTGGCTGCCGAAATGCCAGCCGGAACGGTAATCGGTGACCCGGCTTGGTGGGCTGAGCGCATCCTCAAACGGATCGGCCCAGCCGCGCATGGGGATGAGGCGGTGCAGTACCGGCTGCTGCGTGTCGGCGAGATCATCCAGGCAACGGACGAGCTGCTGCGGGACGACTGCACCACCTGGACGCCGATGAGCGAGGGTCGCCAACTCGGTATCGGCTGGGGGTGGCATGCTGGACTGATGCCGGTGCGCCGCATCGACGCCGCCATGCGCGCCCAGGGCGACGACAAGAAGGAGGTGCGATGATGTGCAGACGCCCATGCAAGCAATGCCCCTTCCGCAAAGACTCGCCGCTGGCATACGACGAGTTCGCCGATGAATGCCTAGCTGGCGGCTTGGAGCCGAGCTGCCATGCGGTCGTCGGCACCGATCACGTCTTCGACGAAGGCCCTGGCGCAACTGAGCAAAGCCGGTGCATCGGCCATGACCGATGGCGCGCCGGTGAGGACGGATTTGATCGCCCGCGGGTGGCGCCATGAGTGGCAAGCCAATTCACAAAAGTACCGTGATCAAAATGCTGCTGGCCGGCGCAGCGCCTCGCGAGATCATGCAGGTAACCGGCTGCTCCGAGTACACCGTCTTGAACTATCGCCGCCAGCTGAACCTGCCTCCCTTCAGCAAGGGCGGCAGGCCACGCAAGTCCGCCTGATCCCCTAACCCCTCCACCCATTGAACCTGCGCCCTGGCGCGGGATTAGAGAGTCATGCCCATGAATCTTCGAATACTGAAGAAGCTGTCGAAGCGCGCCGCACCGCACCTGGCCGCCCTCGGTGACAGCCGCAAGCAGTTCCGGGCCGATGCCGAGGAAAGCTACACCAACACTCTCGGATTCGAGCGCAAGCACTGGCGGCGATCGACCATCCCACACTTCTCTGGCTGGAAGGGCGACATCGAGTACCGCAACCGCAGGGGCGATGCGATCGTGCATCTGAGTGAGAGCTACATCCACCCATGGGCCGGCACCGTGATGGTCGGCGCCATGGAGGGCTACTACGAGCCTGAGTGGCACGAATGCACCGCCTGGGACTCGCTCAAGGACCTGGTGCGCGATCACTACATGGACGTGGATTTGGACCAGATGACCGAGGGTGATGAAGGCTACCTGGAGTGCCCATGGATCTGCCTGCGCCACCTGCCCACGACCCGCGACGTGCTGGCTGCCCTGCCTGACGTGCTCGCTGACCTTCGCCGCTCTGCTCAAGGAGCCCAGCCATGACCATCCTCGTACAGCAGCTGCGCGATGCGGCCCGTGAAATCGCAAACTGGAGCGGGTCGCTGACCGATACGTGGGTGAGCTCTCAGGCCAGTTACATGTGGATCGTCGGGTGTATAGACGAAGATGACCAAAAATACCCAGTCGTCCGCATCGAGGCCGACGCCTATGGACACCAGGGTGAATCGGAAAAGCTGGCTGAGTTCTTCCGCCTGGGGTACGACGAGCTTGAGCGCGCCTACGCGGATTGGCGCCAGGAGGCCGACCACGCTCGGGAGCAGTGGCTGCTGGTGCGCGTCATGGCCAACGCCGGGGACCCGATGGAGGTCCTATCGCGCCTACGCGAGGCCAACAAGCGGTCCCGACGGCTGGCCGTGGAGTTGGATCGCGAGCGGGAGAACCGGCGTAACCGCGAGCGGCTCCTGGGCGAGCAGGCCCCCTTCGCCCGTCAATTAGCGGGAGCAATGCAATGAGCGATTCGAGAGAGCAGTTTGAGGCGTGGTACCTAGCCACTTTCTGGCAAGGCCGTGAGCCAGACCTGGACATGCTGGCCAGAGACCAGAACGACGGGTACGTATTTCGAACCATTCAGGAGCGCTGGGATACATGGCAGGCATCGCGCCAGGCGCTGGTGGTCGAGCTGCCGGCGAAGATCAGCCATCTCCCGCATTGCCAGGTAGGCAACGGGTTCGTCCTGCCGGAAGCCGAGCAGTACGACGAAGCCATAGACGACTGCCGCGCAGCCATCGAAGCCGCCGGCGTGAGGGTGAAGCCATGACCCGCACACCGCCCGCAATCGGCTCACCTGATGAGCCGCACCAGCCGAAGGGATCGATGTGCGCTGCCTGCCAGCACGCGGCGCGCGACTGCTCCGCCCTGCCCTTCGGGCAAATGCCAGTCATCCAGCGATATCCGGACGGCGTAGCAGCGGTCCGGTGCAACGAGTTCAAGAGGAAGTGACCCATGAAGCGAGAGCTGATCAAGGTGAGCGAGTTCCAGCGCCGGGTCTGGGGCGAGAACGGCACCCCTATGTGCTCCCAGGCTATCCGCCAGCAGCTCCGGAACGACAAGCTGCCAGGCGAGCAGATTGGCAAGCTCTGGTACGTCGACTGGGCCGCCTACCAGCAGCGCACCGGTGACGATCTGGTGGATGCAGTCCTACGAGGAGCCGCGTGATGGCAGCCAGGCCGAGGAAGATCAAGAACCGGGGCCTGCCGCCCAACCTCTACGAGAACAACGGCGGGGTGAGCTTCAAGTACCGCCGGCCGGACACAGGGACGTGGCATGGGATGGGGAACGATAGGCAGCGGGCTATCCAGGCGGCGAAGCAGCTGAACAGCCGCCTGATGGCGGGCTCCGACCTGGTAGCCGGAGTGCTGGGAGAGACGGTGAACATGCACCAGTTCTTGGTCACCTACGTGACGAACATCCTGCCGGGACGTGAGCTGGCCAAGGCCACGCTGGAGCTCTACACCATCCGCATCCGGCAGATCGACACGGCGATGGGCGCCAAGCCCCTGGACCAGATCACCATCAAGATGATCGCCGACTTCCTGGACCCGATGACGCCGCGGGCGGCCAACCAGGCGCGCGCCATCCTGGTCGACGTCTTCAAGCACGCCGCGGCCAAGGGCCTCGTGCCGGACAACCCGGCCGAGAACACCATATCGCGCATCGAGAAGAAGGCGCGCCGGCGGCACACCATCGAAGGGCTGAAGGCGATCCGGGCGAATTCGCCGCGCTGGCTGCAGAACGCTATCGACCTGGCCCTGATCACCGCCCAGCGCCGCAGCGATATTCTCGGGATGAAGTTCGACGACGTGCGGGATGGCTTCCTATACGTGGTCCAGCAGAAGACCTCGAAGGCCTCGGACGCCGCCTGGATCCGCTTCCAGGTGACGCCGCAGCTGCAGGCCGTGCTGACCAGGTGCCGGGACGAGGTGCTATCGCCCTACCTGATCCACCGTAAGCCGGAGCGGCTGAAGCAGAAGCAGGCCCAGAGGAAGGACCACTGGACGGCGATCGAGGAGCGGTTCCTGACCCGGGCATTCAAGGACGCGAGGGATGCGGCGGGCTGCTACAAGGGGTGGGGCGAGGAGGAAATGCCGGGCTTCCACGAGGTGCGGGCGCTGTCGCTGCATTTGTACCAGCGTGCCGGTCGGGAGGCTCAGCAGATCGCCGGGCACGCCAGCGCGGACATGACTAAGAACTACCAGCGCGACCACGACGAGGTGGTCTGGGTGGACGCCGTGCCGGACCTGGATATCAGCGATATCGCTAGCTGATTTTGATTGGATTTTGATTCTGTTTTGATTGAAGCCTGGAAACGAAAAAGGCCCAAGCCACTAAGTGCTTGAGCCTTCTCGTTAATTTGGTCGGGACGGAGTGATTCGAACACTCGACCCCTTGCACCCCATGCAGGGGACCATTCCGGCCTAAGTCATTGATTTTCATCGCAACAGTGGCTACTAAAGCCCAGCAAATTTCGCCGCTTTCTGTGCTTATGCAAACGATGGAATGCGGCTTCCAGCCGGGGTTTTGATTGCCCCTATCGCCCCTCTCCGGCGTTCTGCCGACACTCAATCCCCTATTGTTTCAAGCAAACCTCGCGCACGTACTGCTGCAATGCCCTCAGCGCGGCCTGGTCGGCGATGATTCCGGCCCGGATGTCGAGAACGTTTCGTCCAGCAGCTGAAGCGAGTTCGACGGTGGTTGCATCGTCCAGGCGGGCGGGGCCGGTGGCCGCGCTGGCGGCGGGCATTGCTCCGGTAGCGGCTGGGCAGGAGCCCGCAACCCGCACCCGGCCACCAGCAGCAAGGCTAGCCCGCAGACGATCATTTTCGGCGTTCGCATTCTTGAGTTCCTCGGTTGATTTCTGGTCCAGGGCCGCTAGCGCCTGCTGGGCGGCCTGCTGCCGCGCCAGCGCCTGGGAGACCTGGCGCGTTGCGGCATTCGAGATGGCGGCCAGGTCCGCCTGGTGGGCGGTGCGCTCGTTCGCGACCTCGGTCTTGGCTTCGGCTACTTGGCCGGAGAGTCGCCAGCCGTTCAGGGACCAGCCGATGCCGATCCCTATGGCGAGCAAGAAGACAGCGGCGACCGCGAGCACGGCCGTCCTGTACTGCTCGATCACGACCATCACTGCACCGCCGCCAGAGCTTGGGCATAGATCACCTCCCAGGTCTGCGGGTGCGGTTTTCCCGGCCGCCACACGCGGGCGTATAGGTCCCAGGCTTCCTCTACCTGACCCAGGGCCGGAAGCGGCTTGGGATCGGTCCACAGCAGCAACCGGGCAAAGGCCGCGGCCAAGACGTCGTCGCGCTCCAGGGCCTCATAAACCGCCGGGCCGGTTGGCTCAACGCCACGGGCGGCGCATACGTCCAGGGCATACGGCCGGCTGGCTGGATGGGTTAGCACGCCACGCACACCCCCGCCCTGCTCGAACTGCCATAGGCCCCGCGCCGGGCCGCCGATCTGGCGACGGAACTGGAGACGGGACTCCTGAAGGCCGATGGCCAGCAGCATGACGGTGGCGCGCTTGCCGGCCATCTTGGCGGGCAGCAGGGCGAAGGCCGGAGCGATGGCGCCGGTCTGGGTGGTGTCGAGGGCCATGGTTTTCTCCAGGCGAAAAAAAGCCCGCACGGCGGCGGGCTGGTTGTCCTAACGACTGCGAGGAATGAGTCAGGCATCAGGTGACAGGCTGAGCGTTTCCGCTAGCTCGTGAGGATTTCAGACGCAGCCGACTCCTGGCTCGTATCGACCTGCGGCTGCTCCGGAGTGGCTTCGAGGACCTCGAGCGGCATCTCCGGCACGATGATCTCCGGCACTGGCATCTCCAGACGGACATCGATCCAGCTATTGGCCGGCACGTCCATAGGCGCGCCGAAGCTCAGGTGCAGCTCTCCATCGTCGTCCAGGGTCCAGCGCTGCTTGAACAGCTTGACCGTCACAACGCCCTTCTCGTCCTGCTGGCTCTGGGTGATCCCCAGAGTCCGGCCGCCGTCAGGCGAGCACGGGTCTTGAATGCGCCAGCCCTCTCTGGCCAGGCCGAGGCTGCCGGTGATCTGGTAGACGCCTACACCCAATCGCTCGACAAGCACGCCTCTCGCTTCGAAGTTGCAGACCCCATACTCCCCGGCGGCCTCAAAGCTGCTTTCTAGTAGGTCGCGGCGCTCGCTCTTTTCCACCTGTACGATACGTACAATAGGGGACGCTGCCGACAACACGCCTGAGCTGGAGCGGGTGGTGTTGCCTTCATGGTAGAACCTGTAGCTGACGTTCCCCATTGACCAGCCGCCGATGCAGAAGCTATTGCCATACCCGGAATCCAGACCGACCAGAACGCCGTAACTTCCTTCGCGAATAAAAGCCATGCAAGCACTGGCAGCAGAGTTGCCGCCATTACTGATTGTGACAGAACTAGCTCTAACAGTATTAGAGCCGTTAGCGTTGGGAAATGGCGGAACAACGGTTGAGGAAAGAGCCAAACCACTACTTGAGTTAGACCCATTAGCCGAAAGAACTCCTAAGCTTGCAATTGCGCCGGCTTTGTCCGTAGCTCCTGTACCTCCTGTGGCGATTGATCTAGCCGCGTCCTTGGCCGCGTAAAGCTCGGTGAAGTTATCGTTCGCTTTGCCAAATGCATTTTTGGCAGCATCGCCTATATAACTTCCATTGTTCGTGGTGGTATCGATCATTTTCTGAGCCATACGCATACCTCTTGATTAGAAAGCGCTATTCGCCATAGATAAGGGGAAATTGCAGAGAATTCGGTGGCGCCTGAGAAATGGTCTCCATAGATGCAAAAACCTGAGACCTATCATTTGAACGATGCCCTATAGATAACGAACAACTATTGTAAGTGGTCACGCCATTTACAACTGTGCGGTATATTCCGCGCATGAAATGGCTGGCCAGGAAGTAGTATCCGGTCGAAGGCCAGTTCGCGTTGAAGTGGTAGTAGTAGTTCTGACCTGCTCGACCTCCCCCCACATAACTCCAGGCCTGCGTGCCGCCGTAAAAGCGGAAGAATTTGTAGCCCGTGTCGGCCAGCACTCTGCTGTTCGCATCGAGCACGCGAAGCCCCCAGCCGGCCCGGGCGGGCGGAAATGTTCCGGTCGCGATGTACCGGCCAGAGCGCGAGATCTCCGTCAGATCGTAGGTGTTCCACTGGAAGGTGAAGCCTGTCCAATTACCGGCCGATCCGGTGTGCATGAAATAACTCAGGTAGCCCGCACCGTCCAGGTTGATCCATACAAGGGGCGGCTGGCTGGTGGCGATTGGTGCGGGATAGTTGACCGAACCTGACGAGTCGATAATGCCAGCCGCCATGACATGGCACAGGCTGTTGGTGTCATCGATGATCGTCTGCCCCTGATCGCCGGTGAACAGCGCGCCGAAGCTCATTTGAACCTAACTCGCTGGACGATTAATACCCTGTCACCAGTGCCAATATCGAATATTAAGTTGGTACCGCTGACGCTGTAGAATGGTGTTCCACTGCTTGAGGGAGACTTCTCACACACAAACACCAGCTCAGTGTAAGGATCGAATCCCGCTCCAAGCTCGTAGGTTGCCCCTGGGCCCGAAACAGTAATTTCTGCGTAGCTCATAGTCCGCAGGGAGTTAGCGCCGCTATCGAAATAAACGGCGCTACCTGCATCGCGGATTTGAAGGCCGTAACTCATGCACTCAGATTCCCAAGTTGTATGCGAAGGACGCCATTGGGGTCCCAAATCTTGATGGCCTCGGCCGTCTGCTGCATCCGACCGCCGCCACCGGCGCTGTTCATGGTGAAACCACTCGTCTTGCTCAAGACCCATAGCGGTGCGCCGTTGGAGCCGACCGCCGAGGACTGGATGGTGTCTCCAATCTTGGCGTTGGTAATGGTGCCGTCGCCGATGATCGCCACGTTGATAATGGTCTGGCCGTTCTGAATCAGGAACGGCGTAGTTGTCGTCGAACCATCCGAGTTGAGTACTGCGAAGCGTGTGGCCATCACCAGAAACTGGCTCGTGACCGTCCCACCATTCGCATCCACACCCAGCGCTATGCCGGCCGCGTAGCGCTGTCCATTGACGGTAACCTCCGTCTTCACCGAGTAGGCAGCAGATACCCGGCCATCAAGCGTCGCCACGGCGGCCTGAGTTGTTTGGATAGACGCAGCGTAGGTTCCTACCGTAGCGCTCAGGGTATCGATGCGCTGCGCCTGAGCCTGCGTGGCATCAGCCGCCACGGACTGGACAGTGATCGTCCCGGCGTAAACGTTGGCGTTGCCGGCGCCCCAATCGGTGTCGCCAGCGCCGTCGGGCGTGATGCTGGCCACCAGCCCACTGACGCTTTCGGCCTGCGCCTTCACCCGGCCATCGAGGTCGCTGATGCCCTGGGTGTTCTTATTGACCTGCGCGGACACGGCGCCGGCCTGAGCAATGCCCGCACCTGCGTCCAGCCAGTTCGCCCCGGGCGGCGTCTCGTTGCCGTCGGTATCGCTGTTCCAGGCATAGAGGCGGCCGTCGGTGTAGACGACTGTCTGGCCCTTCTTGTAGGTGGCATCGGCTTTCCATACCAGGGGCACCAGAGTTTCGGCGGCGTTGATCGGCGCGAGCAGATCCTGCCCGAGCTGGGTCTTGGTGATCTTGCCGGTCATGCCCTGGAGATAGGCTGACACGTCGTTGCTGGTGGCGGCGTTGACCTTCAGGAAGTCGCTCAGCCCGTATGCGTTGCGGCTGCGCACGAAGTAGAAGTAGTTGGTGTAGAACGCCAGGCCGGTGTGGGTGAAGCTCAGGCCCTGGCCCAGGTACGACGCCTGGGCAGCCGAGGCCGTGCTGCTGGTGCTGAACCAGTACTCGTAGGTGCCGCCGTTCAGGCCGTGGGTCGGGTTGCTCGGTACCAGGGTGATCTGATCCAGGGTCGCATACACGGCTACCGCTTCCGGGATCGGCGGGCCGTTGATGCTGACGGTGATCGACACCTCGCCGGAGCGCGCCAGCGGGCCGATGGCGGCCACGCTCATGGTGTAGTTACCAGACGGCAGATCGTTGAACGAGATCTGCAGCGAGTCGGCGGCCAGGGTCTTGGACTGCACGGCCTTGGTGCCCTGGCGCACCGTGACCACGTACCCCTGGACGCTGCCCTGGGACGGCGGCGCCCACGACAGCACGCCCTGGCTGACCTCGGCGCGCTCTGCCGACGTCCAGACCAGATTGGTCGGCGATCCGATGCCACCGGTGGGCAGACTGATGAAGCCGAGCGGGTTGTAGGGCTTGCCCACTGCATCGCCGAACATCTCGGCGTCGTACTGAGAAACGACGACACTGCAGCCGGTAGCCCCGGCCATGGACCAGTCATCGACGATGAACTCACCATCGATGTTCAGGCTGGGCAGGTAGACGCGCACCACCCGCCCGGGCCGGCAGTTGTAGCCGTTGAAGTTCAGCGGGATCGACAGCGAGCCCCCGGCTCGGCGACGACGCAGCTCCATGTTGGCCAGGCGCTGCATCTGGTAGGGGTCGGTCACATAGGTGGACGACAGTGATTCCGCCGCCTCGCCGCCGTCCGCGGTGACCCACTGCTCGACGCGCACCTCTGGGTAGTCAGTGTCGGCCCATGCCTGTGCGGGATCGACGAAGGTGCCGCGAATGACGTTGATGGCCGAGTCGTTGCTGACCTCGGTGCAGCCGCTGAGGGTACCGATCACCATGTCCTCGGTGATGGTGAAGTCGTAAGGGCCGTAATAGGCGCCTACCTGCAGCGACCACTTGCCACCCACGCGGATCAGTTGGCCGCCACACGCCTGCTCGAGCTTTTGCAGTACCTGGGTGCGCTGCTCGTCCGCGCCAATGACACAGGCGGTGCGATAGCGTGCGCTCGATGAGCCGTCAGCATTGCTCACCGATTCGTCGCAGACGTTGGCGCCGTCGGCGAAGGTGGAGAAGATGATCTCGTCATCCGGCACGTTGCAGCGGTTGCGCAGGAACCAGAGCAGGTGCAGCGCAGTGTTGGCGCTGTAGCCGGTATTGCCGTTGCGCGGGTCGTAGATGTCGGTCCGGCCGCGCACGATGAAGCGCACGTCGGGTATGCCCGACGGGAAGCGCTCGGCGCTGTAGCGCAGCGACAGGCGCACGTAGCTCAGGCCGCGACCGATCTGGCTGTCTTTCCAGTCTGGGCAGTTGGCCTTGAGGAAAGCGTTGGGCTGGGTCGGGTTGATCACGACCTCGTAGCTGACCTGATCACCGAAGGCGCTGATGTCCTCCTCGCCCAGCAGGATCTGGTCGACACCGGCGATCGCACCCTCTGCCAGCACGTAGACCAGGTGCAGCCACTCGCCATCGCCCTGGTCGCCCTTCTGCTCCTGTGCCCAGGCCAGCAGGCCGCCGGTGCTCACCCGGCCGAGCAGGTAGCGGCACGCCGCCTTGGAGCTGCGGACGGTCTGCGCCGAGGGCTCCTGCTGCTGCGCGCCCTTGACGTTGGCGGCCTTGGCCTGCTGGTCGGCGACGTAGTAGCCCGCCGCAGCGCCCACAATGGCACCGCCGGGTCCACCTTGGTAAAGGCCGACGACAGCACCAATGAGCGTCGAGGCGATCTTGTTCGTGCCCTTAGCCATTACTCAACTCTCCACACCGCCAAGGGTTCGCAATCAATTCGGGCCACCCCGCTCTCGCAGGGGGTCCAGTACTCATTGGCCCAGCGCACAGCCACGCCCAGGCCGTTCGCGCCCTGGTAGGTGGCTAGGTCGCCGCGCTGCACGAAGGCCGGGTTCACCCGGTTGAAGTAGGCATCGAGGATCGCCTCGACGCTGCCATGCCCCTTGGCCACGACCCGCTTCGCGCCAGTCTCGGTCTTGTACTTGCCTCGGTAGGCTTCGGCCGGATCTACGCCGCACACAGCCACGGCGCAGTCGGCGGCGAAGATGCAGCAGTCAAATTCGCCCCATGAAAAAGGCCGCTCGGTGGCGGCCTTGATCGTGTTGCTCAGCTGTAGAGCCCAGTCGGGATGTCGCATAGCGCTACTCGTAGGTGAAGGAAGGTGCGTCCTTGCTGGCGCCCCAGTACACCGGCCAGCTAGCCAGCTGGGCCACGGCGAAGAAGAAGCGGTCGCCGTCATGACGCGCGCGGTGGCTCTCGTCGGTCCAGCGTTCGGTGCCGGTGCGGCTCCACTCGGCCATGCGGTCGATCAGGTTCACGGTGATGGAGTTGCCGGCCTCGGAGTTGCCGCCATAGTTGATCTGGGCGGCATCCATCCGGCCGGAGAAGAGGACATCGGCGGCGTAGTTGCCAGCCTGGTCCATGACGATGAAGAGCAGCCGGCCGGGCCGACCGCGGCAGCCCTTGATCGTCGTCGAGCTGAGGATCTCCATGTCCAGGCCATCCAGGGTCAGGTCGATGGTCATCGGCGAGCTGCTGTTCCCGCTCTCCTGCGACTGGCCAACCTGGCCGAAATGGCCGACGCCCTTGTAGGTGATGCCGTCGATCACCAGGTCACCGAGCCCGGTGTGCGCGTAGACCATGCCGTCGACGAAATCGAGCTGCACAGCGAAAACCGCCAGGAAGTTGCCCTTGGCGATGATGTTCACCACCGCCTGGCTGAAGGGGAAGCTGGTCGCCATCAGAAGGCCTCGCGGAACTGCAGACTCAGGCTGGCCACCATGGGCTGCACGCTAGAGCTGTTGGTGTTGTCCATCCGGCGCATCTCCGAGTAGGGGTTGCGGTACTCGGCCGCAGTGCCCGCCGCCAGGGTTTTGCGGATCGGCTTATTGACGTAGACGGTGGCCTTGCCGGAGGAGTCGCTGGTGGCGTCCTGCACCACCTCGAACATCTCGCCGGCGACGGTCAGGTAGTCGCCCTGGCTGAAGACCCTCTTGCTGGCGGTCATGCCCTGCAGCTGCATGCTGGTGGCGAAAGCTGGGCCGCTGACTACCGTCGGCGAGCCGATGTCGTCGGTGCGCAGACGATCCCAGGCAGGAACCCGGACGGTGCCGGTCATGCCGCGCAACCGGCCGAGCATTGCCGTAAGCAGCCGGTGGCGGTCACGGGTCAGGCCCGAAAACGAGAGCTGGCATTGCCAATAGTCACCCGGGTAGCCGACCACTTGCTGGGCGTTGGACAGCGTCGAGGTGAAGGCGCGGTTGTTGTAGACGATGCCCCAGGTCATCTCGCTGGGAACGAGATCGGCGGGCCACTCTATGGCCATAGGGCCTCCAAATCAAAGTGCTGGTTACCGGCCGGCGATGGCCGCGCGCATGCCCCGGGTCAGGGGGCCGTTCCTCGTGATGTCCTTCTGGATGTCCCTCATTGCCTGGGCGTAGGCCTGCTGGCTAGCGCTCTGGATCATCTGGACCGTTTCAGGGCTCACGTCGCCGTTGATGTGGAATACCTGCTGGGGAGCACTGAAGTTCGCGGCCATATTGGTAGCGCCACCTACGCCCCTACCAGCCAGAGCCTTCACGCCCAGCGAGCCGTCCGAAGTCCTTGTCAGCGGCATGACCGCCTCCGGACCAGCCTCACCTATGATGCCGCTTCGACCGCCAGCCATTCCGAAGGCCGTGGGCGTCGAAACCACCTGATTGGTGAAGGCACCGCCTTTGGCGAACATCTGCACACCGTTGCCCCAGGCGCCGCCCATTGCCTGGGTTTTGCTGAACAGCGACATGAAGGATTGGCCGGTGGCGCTACCGGTGAACGAGGAAATGCCAGCCACCAGCGCCTGGCGGACCTGGATGCGGATGAGGTCGGTGATGATCGAGTCAGCGAGGCTCTTGAAGTCCAGTTTCCCGGTCTTCACGAAGTTGGTCAGAGCATCCTCGGCGCCGCTAAACGCATCGTTAAACAGCGATTTCGTCTGAGCAGCGACGTTCGCGGCGCTCTCAGCGTAGTCAGCGAAGGCGCTCTTCGCTCCGTTAGTCCAATCAGCGTTGAACTGACTCTGCTGCTTGTAGAAGTCCTCCCAGGAAGCCAAGGACTTTCGGTGATATTCCTGAAGGTCGGCCAGCTCCTGCTGGTATTGGCGCTGGCCGATGCCGCCATTACCCTCTCCCAACTCGGCCTTACTGGTCAGCTCCCTCAGTTGCCGCTGATACTGCTGCTCAGCTCTCAGGCGCTCCCGGATGCGCTGTTGTTCTTTGTCGCTCAAGCCCATACCGGCCAGCTGCTGAGCGTACCCGTCCTGCTCGGACTGCAGCTGGTTGCTCAGGCTGTTCCGATAGGCCGCGATCTTCGCATCCTCTTGCTGGAGCTGGATGCGCTTCTCCAAGGCGGCATTGGTTTGGTACTCAGTGCGCAGCTTGTCCTGTGAGGCCAGCAGGCTCTGCTGATCCGCCGTGAGAGTCTTCTTTTCCTTGAGGTCGGCGATCCGCTGTTCGAACTCCAGCAGCTCGCGCTGCTTGGGCCCGATCTTGCCGGTGGTGCTGAGCTGCTCCTCCAGGGCAGCACCCTGCTGCTTCAGCGTCAGCAGAAGGCGTGTCGCCTCGTCGTCGGTATAGGCCTTGGCCCGCGGAGCCTTTTTCTCCTTGAATTTATCTTCGATGCCGGCCAGGGCTACGTTGTACTCGCGCTGGATGGCAGCCGCATCAGCGCCGCTGACACGCAGCCGTGCGGCGCGCTCCCGATCCAGCTCGGCGATGGCGTTCTTCTTCTGGGCCTCCTTATCCAAGCCCGCCAGATACTTCTGGTGCATGGAGGTGCTGGCGGCGATGGCCGCCCGTTCGTTTTCCGCTGCCAACCCTTCAGCAGCGGAGATAGCAGCTCTCGTGTCCCTGTTTTGCTTCAGGTAGGTGAGCTGTAGCTCAAGAGCGGCGCGCTGCTGATCCTGCGCGGCCTGTTCGCGGGCTGCCTGTCGGCCCGTCAGCGAGCCGCGCGCCGGCAGCTCATCCAGCTGCTTCTGCACCTTCTCGATCTGCTGCGCCAGGGTGTCCTCGCGCCCAATATTGAGCATCGCATCCCAGGCAGCCTTGGCGCCGGTGGTGAGGCTTTTCCAGGCCGACTCCAGGCCGCCGAGGTTCTCCTTGATGGTCTTCGCGCGCTCCTGCAGGGCACTGGCGTAGGCCGATTCTGCCAGGTTGGCGGCGGCGGTCTTATTGCCCTGCTCCTCAAGCGCGCGGATCTGGTCGTAGACCGCGGCGGTGAGGTAGTTGTACTGCTCGTTCAGAGCGGCCGAGGCCTTGGTCGGCTCGTCGGCCAGCCGCTTGAACTCGGCGACCGTGTCGGAGACAGCTTTGCCGGTGGCAGACTCCCAGGCCACCGCGGCGACGGCCATGTTCTTGAATTGGTCGCTGGTGAGCGAGCCCGTGGCCACCAGCTGCGCTAGGGCATCAGCGGCGGCGCCGGTGGTACCGGTCACACCGCTAACTTCCTTGGCCAGGTCCGCCAACTGGCCAGTGTTCTTGCCAGCGAGGTTGCCCGTAGACACAAGGGACACGCGAAATGCCTCTTGCTCCTTGGAGCCCTCGTAGTAAGCCACCGCCAGGGCAGCTGCTGCCGCGGCAAGCAAGGTGAAGGGATTGATCATCCCGGCGACATAGCCGCCCAGCGCGCGAGCCGCCGGGCCGATGCCGCCGAACATGTCCTTGAGCTGGCCGCCCTGCTGGAGAAGCACGGTCAACGGCTGTTGGCCGGCCTGCAGGCTGACCACGATGTCGGTGAATTGCGCCGGTACACCACGCAGAGCCGCGGCCTGAGCCCTAGCGCTCATGACGTACTTTTCGTTCGCGCCGGTCGCCTTTGTCAGCCCGTCGCGCATGGCATTGAGCTTGCCCAGGTACTCGGCATAGTCGTCTGCCGGCAGGCGGTTGGCTTTTCGATGGGCCGCCAACTGCTGCTCCATCTTGTCCAGCTCGCCAAGGCGCCCTACCACTGGGTCAATCTTGCCCAGCAGCTTTTCCAGGTCGTTCTGCTGCTTGGTGGTCTCGGCCTCGAACCGCTGCATGGAGCGCGCGGCACGGTCCATGCCCTGCTCGAAGCCGCCGGTCTTTGCGATCAGATCGAGCGTCAAACTGCCAAGGGAGCGGGTTGCCATGTTTTCTCCAGCCAATAAAAAAACCCGCCGAAGCGGGTTATGTCTAGCTTTAATATCAATTTGCTCCAAGGGAGTTTAAAAACCCTTGAATCGCGTTTATATCATTATTGCTTTTTGCCTCAGCTTTTCTAACTTGACCGAGAGGCATAGTGCTTTCAATCCATGGATAAGCAATTACCCTAACATCTGCTCCAACCTGAGCAGAAACAAACTTCACTTTCATCTGCGGAGTGGTGCTGTAGCTGTTTGCCAAGGCCAGTTGCGTCAAAGATCCTTGAAGCCCATCCATTTCCTTTGAGCATACAATTTGCCCAGAGCCTCCATCTTCTATCTGGAGACCCTTATCCATACAGCCACTGACCAATTTGCTTCTAACATCAGATAGATTGGAGTTTCTAAAAATTCCTTCTGGATATCCAGATGCAGTTTGTTTTTTCAGAGCATCTTGAGCACATCCCGACATCAGGACTGTAAACAAAACAATAATTAGCGCGCGCATTTATACCTCCCATCCCTGTTTTATTGGATTGAAGGTACATCAGCACCAAAACCCAGCACAAGGCTGGGCTCTGGGTTTGGTCGCCTTACCTGCTCACAAGCTAAGCCGTGGCCTTCCTGGCAGGAGCGCACCGAGCCGCATGGAGCTTGGCCAACTCAGCGGATTTCTGTCTATCCAGCATGCCCAGGAACGCTCGGATCTCCCAAAGATGGCTGGCCACACTGATCAGTAAATCGGAACGGAGCGCTCCCCCTGCGCGGTAGATCTCGTCCACCATCTTGACGAGCTGCTTCGAGTGGCAGATCAGCAGATGCACGGCCTGGGCCTCATAGTCGTTAAGGCCGATCACGGCGGCAGACTTCTTGGCTTCGATCCATTCGCCTTCCAGCGCATAGGCGGCGATGAAGTTGCGGGCACTGTCCAGCTGCGCCGCCGGAATGTCCTCAGCGCTACGCACGTTGAACGCCGCATGCACCTGGGCCCACATCTTCATGGTGGCGCGGCGCTGAAATTCCCTGGGCAGCGATCGGACCTTCCCTGCGACAACAGCGCTCAGCACATGGAAGCCGTCAGTACCAATGGTCTGCCCGATGAGGGTTTCCATCTTGCCCTGCTCGTCTTCGTAGCGACCATGCTGGCGGATTGCCGGCAATACTTCGGCGGTGACCCATTTCCTGAAACGCTTGGCTTCCTTTTTCCTGCTCTTGAATATCAGAGAGTAAAGGCCGGACTCGTTGACGATTAGCATTTCCTGATCGCCGGAGGGGGTGTTGACAGTGGCAATACCCCTCTCATCATCGTCCAACCCATCAGTGTCCCTGTCTGCACGACCATTGACAGCCAGAGATACGTTCGCAATTCCAAGCGATCCGCAGACGTCGGCGGCGACGAACCATGGCTGGCCGGCGATCCGCATGGTACGGACCGGACGATTTTCGAAACTGAAGTGGATTACTTGGGCTGCTTGCATGATGAGTCTCCAACGATAGGTGAGACTCCGCCCCTCAAGGCCACATGGAGGGCGGAACCGTGCGGGTTGGCCTACCGGTCGTTGGCACCGGCCACTCTTGCGAGTGCCCGCACGGCCCACCCATAACGGGCATGCCATGCAGTGGACACAAAAAAACCGCTCAAGGCGGTCGTGTCCGCCAACTGTTTCCGGGAGGCCAATCCCAGGCCACTGAATTTGCAGCGGCAAGAGAATCATGCCGCGAGCGCAGATATCCCGTCAATGCCAGATTTCCCGCGCGCGCTCGACGGAGATGGTCGCCCAATCGTCTTGTTCACGCGCCAGAGCCGCCTCGTATGGCATGAACGCCTCCATCTCCACCTCGCCGCCATGGATACGGCTCAGCACCGTGGCCAGCATGGCGAAGCCGTGCTCCAGGCGGTTTCCTAGGTTCAGGCTGCCGCGCCGGCGGATGTAGGCGTACCAGTCCATAGCCTCTGCGTAGGTCAGCCGCGCCTTTGCTTCGAGGATCGTGCGCCCGCCGATGCCGTGCAGCACAAGCTCGTGCCACATCTCATCGGCGGGGGTCAGTTTTTTGCGGAGGCTTTCCCGATGCCGTTGACCTCATGCACCGCGTTGAGCAGCGCGAAGGCCAGGTTGGGCTCAAGGTTCAGAGCGTCCTCGTAGGGAATTTGCTCGTCGCCCTGCTCGCCCAGCAGCACGCATTCGCTGATCAGCTTTGCATTGCGGCTCCTCTTGGCCACGGCGGCTTCGTCTTCACCCTCGGCCGGCGCGTAGAGTTTCTCGATCACGCCGAAGGACTGACGCTTCACCAGCACCGTGAACTCGTCGATCACGGGTTTCTTCTTCGAATCGAGCCGCCCACGGTCCCACTGGATGGTCTTCTTCACCGGCGCCGCTTCGACAAAGGCGCCGGCGGCTTTCAGGTCGTTCAGCTTCATGGATTTTCCTTAGCTGCCGCTCTTGGGCGTCCAGGCGCCGGGGCCCGACCGCTGGATGGCCAGTGCGGTGCTCACGACGGTGTTGGTGGCGAAATCGAACGGGAAGTCGGAGACGTAGCCGTCGAAGGTGAACCAAGTGCGGCTGGTGGGCAGGGTGAAATCGCTGCCGCCACTGGCGACGGTCGGCGCCGCGGTGCCGTCGGAGAAGCCCACGGCGAACTTCAGGTTGGCGTTGCTATCGTCAGCGGCAAGCTGTGCCAGGCGGACGTGGCTGGCGTTGGTGGGATCGGCCTGCACGGTACCGGAGGCACTGCCAGGGGTGCGCAGCCCCTTGATGAAGGTGCGAGCCTTGTCCTTCAGGGTGGTGGTATCGATTTGGTCGGCCGGGGCGCCGCCTGGGTTGAAGGCGGTCAGGCCTTCGATCTCCAGCACGGTGTTGGCACCGGTGCCGCTGGCGGGCGGGACCAGGACATAGACCTGGGTTCCTTGGGTCTTGATGGACATGGAGCGTCTCCTGCGGGCATGAAAAAACCCGCCGGAGCGGGTCGGGGGTGAGTAGTTGAAGGGTCAGCGGAGCAGCGTCCACTCCACGTCGAAGCCGACGCGGTAATTTTGGGTGTCAGGGTCCCGATTCTGGCTGTGGTAGGCCACGACGTAGGCCACCTGCTCCAGCGCGTCGCGTAGGGCCATTGCCGCCTGCACGGCCTCGCTTCCGGTCTTGGCGTAGACGTCCACCTGGGTGCGGAAACCGTCCACATCAGGAACTCCGCTCAGGAAGTTCTCCGGGCTTCCACTGATGACCTGCCAGGCGGCATAGGGGAGCGCGGCGCCCTCCTCAGCCTCTCCGAAGGGATAGACCCGCACCGGATCGGCGCCGAACAGCGCCTTGACGGCGGCGGAGCCCGCCACGACCTTGAACAGAGGGGGAAACATCAGACCAGCTCCTTGTTCAGCTCGTCGTCGAGCACATCGATGAAGGTCTGGATGACATCAGGCACATTGTTGTCCAGCGCCGGCCGCATGAATGGCCTGGCCCGGGATCGCTCGGTGCCCAGCTCGACGAAGCGCCAGTAGGTCGGGTTTGGTGAGTTCTTGTCATAGCGGGCGCCACCCATGACGCCGACCCGCATGACGATGCCGCCCTCGCGCCGACCCTTGATCGTGCCCTCACGGGTGACGATGAAGTCGGCGATGTTCATCGGGGTTTCCGGGTCGTCCTGCTGGTTGGCCCGGTCGATCGCATCGTCACGCACGATCTTCATCGCCGCCCGCGCCGCCCGGCGCACCGAGCGCTTCTGGATCTTGTCGGGTAGCTGGGTCAGGCGCTCGATCGCATCGTCCACGCCTTTCAGGGTGAAGGTGATCATGGTCAGCCCTCGTCGAGTCCGCCGGAAACCATCAGGGTGAGGTATTCCCGCCCGGACCGTGGGTCAGGCAGGACGGCCTCGATGTTGTAGATCACGCCGCGGTGCACGGCGCGCATGGCAGCGGTCACCCCAGCGCGGTACCGGATCACGATCCGGGCCGTGACCTCGTTCTGGGTGGCCTGTCCGGCAATGAACTCGCGGCCGCTCACCGGCTCGACGGAGGCCCAGGTCGAGGCAACATCAGACCAGCCGTCGACCATTTCACCGGTGTCAGGGTCTTGGGTCCGCGCGACCTTCTGCAGGGTTACCCGCTGCCGCATGATTCCTGCCTGCACAACTGCTCCAGGGGATGCTGCTCATCCTTCAGTGGGTGTTAGAAGCGCTTGCGGTACCAGAGCAGTCGATCTACAGCCAGCGGCACGGCGCTTGGGGCATTGCCCACCACCACCGCCTCGCGGTTGGCGTACCAGTGACCTACCAGCAGCAGAATGGCCTGCTCGACGTCCTTGGTGAGCAGCATCTGCTCCGGCCCGGTGGGATTGGCCTCCACCAGGGTCCGGTCGCAATGCTGCTCGACATGCGCCAGGGCGGCGGCGAGATACCCCTGGATCAGGCTGTCCTCGTCGCTATGGTCGACGCGCAGGTGCAGCTTCACCCGGGATAGCTCGATCATCACGCGCCCTCGCCCTGGCCAGCGGCGGCATCGGCGGCGGCGGCACCAGCATCGTCAGCTCCTTCAGCGCCTTCTGGCTTGTCGGTCTTGCCCTTGTTCTCCTTGGGCTTGGCCTGCTTGTTCTCCTTGGGCGCCGTCTGCTTGCTGTCGGCGCTCACTTCCTCGGCCAGGCCCTTGCCGATCAGTTGATGGGCGTAGTCCTTGTCGACGTCCTGGAAGACGGTGAAGGCAGGGATGCGGGCGCTGGTGTGCTTCAGCTTCTCGGCATCGCCGTCGAAGCTCCATAGAGTGCGGATGTTCATGGGTCACCTCGAGCGAGAAAGGGGCCCGAAGACCCCTGTGATGGTTGGCAACTATCAGGACACCGCGGCGAAGCGGCCCTTCACGAAGGCGAAGGGACGACGCACGGCCAGGCCGAGGCGCTCTTCAACCAGGATCACGCGCTGGTTCTTCACGAAGTCGTCATTGATCATGCCGACCTTGACGGTGAAGGCCATGCGGTCGTACAGCCGCGCGCCCTGGGCGAAGGAGCCGATCAGGTACTCGCCACCCGTAGCGGCGTTGCCACCACTGGCCGGGGAGCCTTCGTCCATGCTGTCGGATACCACCACCGGACGGCCCCACAGGATGGGCGTCGCCAGGCCCTGAAGGTTGGCGAACAGGTAGCGGTTCTGGCCGTCCTTCTGCAGCTCGATGTTCATCCAGTCCAGATCGGACATGACGATGGCATCGGCCGGCCGCTGGGACTGCTTGCGCACCTGGTAGATCGCCCGGCGAACGGTGTCGATGGCGGTGTCACCATTCTTGGTCAGGGCGGTATTGAAGGCGGTGGCCTGGGTCATGAGGCCGTTCAGGTTCTGGCCGGTGCCATCGCCTTTCAGGATCTGGCCTTCTTCCTTCAGCTTCAGGTCGTAGCGCAGCAGCTCCTGGATGTAGCTGTAGAGCTGCGGTACGTCGTCCAGGGCTTCGTCGGTGACCGGCATCCACACCGCGATCTTGCGGACGAGATCGTTTTTCAGCTCGAAGGTGACATCGCTGGACGGCTTCAGGCCGCCCTCGGCCACCATACCCGCGCCGAGAGTGTGAACCTTCTCGACATAGTAGCTATAGGACGGACCGCTCGCGGGAGTGGTGGGGATCAGGTCGCGGATCACCAGGCTCTTGCGCGGCGCTTCCTGGATGACCGGATCGTATTCCGGAGCTACCAGACCGGCGCTGGTCACCTTGGTCTCGGACATGGCAGCCATGTCGCCCTTGGTGATCTCCAGCTCGGCGGAGTTCTGCTGCTTGGTGGTCAACGCCTTGTAGGCGTCGTTGCCCTTGACCATGTCGATAAAGGACTTCTGCTCGCCGGCGCCAGCGCGCAGGCGCACGCCCTTTTCCTCGAGCTTCTGGACCTGCTCGATGACGCGCTCGATCTCGCCCTTCTGGTTCTCGATCTGACGCTTCATCTCGTTGGAGACGGTCTCGCCCTTCTCCTGGTTCTGGATGACGGTGTCGTACTTCTTCTGCAGGCCCTGGAAGCCTTCCGACAGTTGCTTGTCCAGGGACTCACGCAGTTCTTTCACTTCGCTCATGGCGATACTCCGAAATGGTGGGTGAACAGATGGGAAATGTCTTTCAGCTCATCCACGATCGCCGTGGCCTCGCTGCCACCGTCACGGTGGAGCGCGGGATAGCCGAGCGAAGCGACTGCCGCCGCTTCCTTCTGCGAGAGCCCCATGCGTTCGCGCAGGGCGCTCTCGAAAAGCCTGATGTCTGATTTCACGCTGGTAATCTGGGCGGCCGGGTTCATGCCGAACGGCACCACCGAGGCCTCCCAGAGTTCAGCCTGCTTGATGATCCGCACGCGGCGCCCGGCGCGCTCCTCGATGTTGTCCTGCAGGGTGTTGAAGCCGATGGACATGCTGTCGAGCGTGCCGTCTTTCATCAGCTCCAGGGCGTCGCGGGCGTAGCTGACGCGGGGGTTGATCTGGCCCTTGATAAACAAGCCATGGTCGTCCGACTCGAAGTCGCCGGCGCCTATCAGGCGGGTGAGGTCATGGAACAGCGCCAGCTTGAGCTTTCCGGCCCGGGTGGTCTTCACCTTGACGAAGGCGCCCGGGACAATGACGTCGTCGCCCAGGTCCACGTTGTTGTAGACCGAGGCGTAGCCTTCGAAATAGCCGGCATCGGTGACCTCCTTCAGCTCGAAGGGGCACTCAACTTTGCTGAGCATTGGTCTGCATCTCCCACCGGGTCACCCGGTTGTATTGCTCGCCCTCAAGGGGCGTGAGGTTTTCTTTCTCGCGGACCTCGTTGGTGGTCATCCACCCGGAGCCGCCGGAGCCGCCGAGCGCGGCCTGGTAGTAGCTGGCACGCGCCGTACTGTCGGCGCGCAGCAGACCCTCCACCACGAACTCGACGAAGCGCGTCGAATCGCCGAACAGCTTGTCGTTGAACTCGTCTTCGATGGCGTGGAGGTAGGGCATCAGCCCGAAGGTGACGAAGAAGCTCAGCTGCTGCTCAAGGTTCGATCCCATGATCGAGGTCTTGCTGGCCCGGTTTGCCAGCGGCAGCGGGACGCCCCAGATGCCGGCCAGCGCCTCCTCCTGGAACTGCTGCGATTCGATGAACTGACTGTCCTTTTGCGACAGACCGGCGGGGATGATCTTGGGATTACCCTGGAGGATTGCCATCTTGCCGATGTCCTCGACGTCGCCCTTGCGCACGTCGGGGAATTTCTCCATCACCTGCGCCTGCTGCTCCTTGGTCAGGAACTGCTCGTAGATGACATAGCCGCCGGTGAAGCCGCCCTTTCGCATGAAGCGCGCCGACCAGTCCTGCGCGGCCTTGGCCAGGCCCATCGTCTCGGCCTGGTGCTCGACTGGCGAAAGCCCGGTGATTCCGTCCAGGCTGAAGAGCTTGAAGTGCAGCATGTTCTCCGGGGATACCGGGAAGCGTTCTCCGCCGGCCGTTACCCAGTAGATCAGCTCGGCATCGGTGTTGATCTCTACCTGGTCCCGGTTGAAGGGGATGAGCCCGATGGGCTCGCCGGTCGATTCGCTTCGCTCGATGACGGCAAAGCCGTTGCCGCGCAGCGCCATGTTGGCCACCACCGACTTCAGGAAATTTAGCCGGGTCATGTAGGGGTTTGGCTTGCGCAGCAGGCGCAGCGCCCGATCCCTTCCGGTCACCAGCTTCCGGCGCTCGCCGCCGTCCTCGTAGAGCTTGAGCGGCAGGCCGCCGGCGGACTCGCTGAGGATCTTCACGCACGACCAGACGATGCCCACCGACAGCGCGGTCTTCGCCGTGACGCGCACGCCGGACTGGGTGCGCCGGCCGCCTACCTCCATATCGACCTCGACATAGTCGCCGGTCGCAGGATCGGTGTAGCCGAAGAACCGCCAGCTGAGCGGGTTGTACCAACGAAATGCCATAGTCAGCCTACGAGTCCGAAGAAGCCGTTGTTCAGGTAGTCATCCATCCCGCCCTTGGCCTCGGGGTTGAGCGACATCAGCGATACAGCGTTGAAGACCGCCATGAGCGGGTCGATCTTGGCCGAGCCGCTGGCCTGTTTCGTGATCAGGATCGAGTTGCCCCGGGGCTCGACCCGGGCGTTACCGCAGCACCAGGCCATCATCGGCTGGCCGCCATGCACCATCGTCCCCTCGGCCAGGCGGCGCTCGGTGGACTTGATGGCTCCGCCCAGGCGCCAGCCCTGCGAGATGCCGATGATCTTGTCCGCCGGCACGCCCGCGGCGGCCAGGGCGTCGAGAATCGCGTCGATACCCGCTGGGTCGACGCCGGCCTTGTCCAGCAGCCCGGCGCGCTCGACTTGGGCGACCATGTCCGCCAGCTCCTCGACGTCATCCCCGATGGTCTCCACCAGGGTGAGGTGGCCGTCGTTGGCGAAGTCGCGGAAGCGCGGCGCCTCGGATTTTCGCCGCTCCAGTACGGAGGGATGGGCCCAGGCATGGGTCCAGGTGAGCCAGAGGCGCGTGCCGCGCTCGCGGCCGATGAAGGCGGCGCCCAGTAGGTCGTCGAGGCCGCCGCCGTCGATGCCGGCGCAGATGACCTCAGAACGCTCGATCACGTCGTCCAGAGACTGGCAGTGCACAACCGCCTGCTGCTCCCAGAACTCAGCGCCAGCCCAGCGATCCGAGCGCAGCGCCAGGCCGATCTCGACGTTCAGGTGCTTGGCCAGGAAGCCGCGGAACGACTCTTCGCCGTCCACTTGTGCCTGGGCATAGCCGCGCTCGATGAAGGCCTCATCGACCGACAGCCCCAGGTTGGGATTGGTCACGTAGGCGTTCGCAGCGTCCCGATGGGCGCCGGCATCGAGCATGGCCTTGGGAAATTCGTAGAGCACTGGCAGGAACGACGGGTCGTCGATCAAGCCGTCCCGCACCTGGCGGGCATACAGCAGCTTCTGCCGGAAGACGCCGGCCGGCGGGTCGTCCGATTGGGTGGTAGCCCAGATGATGAAGCCCTCGGGACGCGACGCCAGGCCGCCGGTGGCCTCCCGCAGCATCGCCTCGGCGTTGTTGCGCTTACCGAACACCCAGAGCTCGTCGATGAAGACGCCGATAGCTTTCTTGCCAGACACCGTCTCGCTGTCGGCCGCCACCACCTTGAGCGTGGCGCCAGTAACGCGGTGAGTCACGGTCCGGATGTGGTTCTGCACCTGCAGGAGCTCTTTCAGCTCGTCGTCGGCGTTGACCATGTCCCGGATCGGGATGTAGCTGTTGTCGGCGATCTCCTTCGTCGGCGCGATGATCACGAACTCGCCGGAGGGCCGCCAGTTGAGGATCAGTGCCGTCAGCATGATCCCCGCGGCGATGGTCGACTTGCCGTTCTTCTTGCTGATCAGCAGGAGAAACTCGGTGATCATCCGGCGCCCGGTCTCGGCATCGTAGGCACCAAAGATCGCGGCAACGAACTCGTTCACCCAGGGGCGGACGGTCTCGCACATCAGCGGGCTGCCGGTGGCATCCACCATGCGCAGCTGGCCGAACACCTCCAGCGCCTCGGCGGCCTGGTCAGGGAAGAGAGGACCCTGCGGGATGAGCGACTCGCGAGCGACGATCCGGCGCTCCCAGTCTGGGCACGAGGTCGACCACTTCACGGCCTACCGCCTGGCACCGCCTTTAGATGCGGCGGCTGGCGCGGGCCGAACTTGCCACCCGCGACCTGGCCGGCCTTCTCCTTCGCCTGCTCCTTTTTGCCGCCCTCGCCGCGACGTTGGTGGATGAAGGGCATGAGCGCCTTCGCCGCGTCGACCCTAAGCTTCGGCTCAGTTCCGACGTCGTTCATTACCGCCAGCAGGAAGTCCTTGGGGTCGGAATGGGTCAGCGCCTTGGCCAGGTCGAAGCCGGCCGGCTCATCCTCATCGCCCTGCTCGTCTTCGGCGTTGTCTTCAGGCTGCTGGGCGGGCTCGGCCGCCGCCTTTGGTGCGCGCTTGGGGCGCTCGGCTTTAACACCGGCTTTAACATCCGTTTTAACACCGCCGCCATTTGGGAACAGGGCGTTGAGCTTGTGCAGCTCCAGCTTCACGTCGTCATCAGCAGCCAGGCGCGAACCCGCTGCCGACGCGGTTTTCGCGGAGTACCCAGCGGCGATTGCCGCATCCTTATTGGACGCACCTCCCCTGACCGCGTCGATGAAGGCGCGCTTCTTGGGGGTGAGGGCCATTTAACAGAAACCTGTGGGAGGAAAAAAATCTGTGCGTGCGAGGGGCGCGGTCTAGAGCCGCGGCCTTCCCAATATTTTGACCGCCCCCTGGGCAAGGAATGGCGGCAGTGACGTGCTACATGCTGGCCTGCTCTTCGGCCTGCTTGACCGAGCTGTGGCAGCTGGCGCACAGGCTCTGCCAATTCGAGCTATCCCAGAACAGGGCCATGTCGCCTCGGTGCGGGACGACGTGGTCGACGACGGTCGCTGCCGTAACCAGCCCCTGGCGCTGGCAGTACACGCACAGCGGATGGCCAGCCAGGTGTCGCTCCCGAGCCTTCTGCCACTTGTAGCCGTAGCCGCGCTGAGCAGACGTCTGCTTGTCGGTACGCCACGATCCAGGCTGCATGACTGCCACCCTGGCGCTCTGGGTGCCGAGCCTTGGCTTGAGCGTAGTCAGCTTGCCCATCAGAGCGGCCTGCCTGCCAGGTCACGGCGCGGCACCTCGTCACCAGCTTCCTCGCCATGCTGGTCGGCCAGGTAGTCCACCATCTCGCGATTGCTCTCGGCCAACAGCCTGTTGCTCTCGGCCAGCTCCAGCATCGCCTGGGTCTGGCGTGCCAGCGCTGCCATCAGCTCCTGGTGCTCAGTCATGGCATCCACTCGAATAGGGTTCGTGACATGTCACGCTTCAGCAGGTGACCACAGGGGCGATACCACCAGGCCATGCCATATCGCCAAGGCGAGGCATCTGCGGGAGCGGCGGATAGGTTGGCAAGGCAGGCGAGGCGACATTCGGGCAGCGCGGCGCTTGCACTGGTGGCGTCACCTTCTTGAACACCGTCTGCAGGTGCTCACCGATGGCCTTCCACTGCTCGGGCGATGGCTGAGCCATCGAAGGGTTCAGCTCCACGAAGCCCTGGAGCCAGTAAGCGAATTGCTCGGCAGTCATGGCGTGATCTTCCCTTTCACCTTGAACAAGAAGCCAGGCGGCACGTCCGGGCCATGTACCAGAGGCCACACAAGGCACTCGATGTAGGTGAACCCCATCATCAGCCAATCCAGCGGCGCCCACTTGGCGAACACCAGTGGGCAGTCGCTATCGACGTCACCCATCCATAGGGGGATGCCGTAGTAGCTGCCGTAATGGGTACAGCCAGCGGCGATGGCCTGGGCCTTGGTCGTGTAGCCGATCATGCGTCACCCCAAGGATCTTCTCCTGCCAGATCCGCATATACCTTTCGGAGGTCAGCGGTGATTTCTGGTAGCGATTTCCTAAGCTGATCGACATGAAGATGATCAGGTAGTGGCATTTCAAGGGCCGCAGCTAGGTTAAGCAGGCGTTCGATCTGGTCACCCAGCTGCTCGATAGTCTGTTCGTTGCTCACGGATAACCCTTCAGCGGTCATTTGCCATCCCATCCCAGTTGCTTGAGGTCGCCCTCGATGCGACGAAGCCGGTCACCGATCAGCTTGAGAACAGGGGCGCGAGCGGCCTCCTCCACCTCTTCGTCCTGGTAGGTCCCGAGGACCGCGACCTTGAGCCCGCCCTTGCTCTCTGCATCGTCGCGCAGCTTCTGCAAACGGTCGCGCTCGTAGAACAGCACCTGGGCCTGCTTGATCTGCTGCTGATTCATGGCTTCACCTGGTCCTGCGCCTGGCCCGCCATCTCGGCCGCCTTGGCGGCGGTATCGCTGGCCTTGATGGCTATCTTACTGGTGTCACTACGGGCGGCGGCCAACTGGTCCGACTGCCTGGCGATGATCTGCTTCGACTCGTCGAGCAGCCCGCGCATGTAGCTGATGTCCGCTCGGCAAGCCTGGTCGTCAACGTCGCTTTCGACACGGTGTGCAGCGACCAACTGAAGGATGTCGCTCTTCGCCGACCACATGCCGCCCGAGAACCCACAGGCGCCGGCCAGCAGCACGGCCAGGGTCGCATAAACCGCCACGCCAGAACGGTCCCATGCGGTCCGCACTCGCTCACGAGTCGTCATCTGAGTCTCCCGGCCATCTCTTCAAGCTTGGCGCTAAGGCTGTGGTTCTCTTCGCGCAGGTGGCGCACTTCTTCGGCGAGGGCCGCCGACTGGGCCATAAGAGTGGCGTTCTGGATCTTCACTGCGATCAGCTCATCCCGCATCTGAGTGACCACCTTCCAGGCTTCTTCAGCCTTTGCCTCAGCCTTCTCAGCGCGCTCCTGCTGGAACTTGCGGTCGGTCTCGAGGATGCCAACCTGGGTTTGGTCGGCCCTGCGCATCTCCAGCCATTTGTTGAAGCACAGCAGGATGGACATGAACGCACCAGCGGCAAGCCCGACCACGCCAAGCCCGCTCGTCGCTAGTGCCGCTGGCTCCATTTCGATACTCCAGAAATGCGAAAGGCCCGCCGAAGCGAGCCTTGAGAATTTATCCGGTTCATCAAGACGCCCGACCGGCCGGGGAACTGTTTCAGCACTCGACATTGCCTAGATGCTGCCAATACAGGGCTCACGCATCTCGCTAGGCTTTCTTGCTTCGCGGCCTGGCGGACCAGGACTTACCCTTGCGGGATTGGATCAGGGGGCCGGCGGTGGATTATCCGGCTTAGTGGCGATAGGCGTGTACCGACGCCTCGTTTTAATTACTCGCTTTCGCGCTACCCACTAGACCAGCTAGCCGAAATTCTCGGCTACCTAACCGCAGCAGAAGTGACCGGCACGGTGTGCCACTTCACGGACCGGCGTGGCTCTCGCTCACCTGATTAGCGCATCACCACTGCGCATTCCCCTGAAACGAAAAAGCCTAGCGCAATAGCTAAGCTCCTAGGTTTGCTTGATGCAATCTTCGGATCAGACCAAGGACATCATGCGGCTCCCAGACGGCGAACAGTTGGTCTTGCTCATATAGCCCATCGCGAGACTGGCAATCAAAGTCCATAGCCACGCTCTGGCCGGCTTCTGCAGCCTCAATTGCTTCGAAGTAATCTCCAGAGTTTTCGGCCTTGAGTGCACCAGCAAGATCCTGCGACCAGTAGTCGATGTGCTCGCCCTGAGCATTCACAGTGCTTTCGCCCTTGATCTCCAGGTTGCCGAAGACACAAGGCTCGTACTTGCAGAACACCGTACCAGCCGGCATAGCCAGGAAGGCTTCACGATTGACGATGCGCATGATTGACCTCGGTCAGAACGAAAAGCCCCGGCACAAGGCCAGGGCTTCGGGATGCTTCGTGCTCACTGTTAACTGGAACACGCTGCCATAAAAACACACTCTTTCCGCGTGGAAAAGTGTTTTATGCAGCCTGCACCAGATTCTCCAACTTGGCGTCGATCCAGCCTACGCCGGTCTTAATCAGCTCCCTGGCCTTGGCCTCGCCAATGTTGTTCCGGCGCCCGATCTTGAGCGCCGGCCACTTCTCGCCGTAGTACAGCCAGATGAGGTCGCCCATAAGCTGGTTGCGGGCCGTCAGCCTGGCCACAGCATGATCCACCAGCACCGCGACGTCGTCCGTGATGCGATAGGTCACCGTCTTCGGCACCCCTACGTTGTCACGGATCATCGCGTATGCCGGCGATATGCAGGTTGGCACGCCCTTGCCGTCCATTCTCCACCAGCCCCACTGCTCAAGCAGGTACTCGGTATCACCCAGCGGTCTGCCCAGGGGCTTACGGGTCATCATGCGCGCTTCCTCGGTTCCGGTTCGTTGTCGTCCAGGCCGAATAGCTCCCTGAGCATGGTTTCGGCGATCTTGTTCTTGGCGCCCCCCTGCTTGATCCAGGCTTCGGCATAGGCCTGGAATCGCATGTCGGCCTTGGAGCCCAGCCAGTCGGCCACCAGGTCCATGAACGACGCGGCGCCGATACGCCCGTCCTTCTGGTCCAGTAGGTGGCGGTTCGCTTTCTTCAGGAACTCCCGCTCTGCGGGTGTCATGGCCTTGCGCGGGCCGATGGTGGTTACGTTGCTCATCGGTTCAATCTCCAGTTCGGTGCGAGGCGCCAGGCCCGCGGCGGTTGTTCTCTTGGGTCGGCTGCGTCCGCTGCAGGGTTGCCAGCTGCTGTTCCAGATGCAGCAGGCGGTGGTTCAGGGTGAAGACGATCTCTTCCAGAGGCAGCGCCTGGCCGGTGGTGTGATCGACCCAGCCGGTGGCGTTGCAGCTGGCGCACGGCAGCTCATGGAACAGCCCTGCGGTCACGCACCGGCCTCGGCAGTCAAGGCACCGGGTGATTGGCACCTGGCGCCGCTTGAGCTCAGGCCCGTGCTGCTTGCGCATTGGCCCTCCGGTCGATCTCCTTCTGGATGTCTTCCATCTCGCCCAAGGCGCGTGACATGTCACGTTGGGCCTTTTGCTCGCCTGCTTTGTTGACGCTGGAGCGGTCCTTCCAGATGCGGCCACCGAGACGAGAACCAGGGCGCCGGGCCGACTGGTAGCCACGGCAGGCGTGTGCGGTGCCGGCGGCGTTCGTATAGAGCGACTGGAGCACCATCCGCCGGCGGCGTAGGTCTTCGTCACTGGCGGCGGCCAGGCGCTGGGCAGCAAGGGCATTGATCTCGGCGATCAGCTCGCGGGCATTCTCCGGTGCCGCCTGATGGGCCTCGTCGTGGCGGCTAAGGAAGACAACCAGTGAGTGACCGAGGATCTGCCGAGCCAGGCCGGCCAGGTCTTGTGCTGGGTGGTTCATACCGGGATCTCCTCAATCTCGATGGATACCGTCCCGCCGGCAGTCACCGGGCCGCGGACAATGCGCAGGTCATCGATCTGGCTGTCGTCGATCCAGGCGCCGCCATGAGTGAGCGCGTCGAGCAGGCCCTTGAGCATGTTGTCCAGGTCGCGCTGGCGGCGATCCGGCGGGCAGGCTGTGATGACCACCTGAAGGCGCCCTTCCCTACGGGCCAACCTGGCCACAGCGCAGAGCTGCGTGACAGCGCGGGTGTACTGGCGGCCCTTCTCGCTGATCAGGGTCTTGGCGCCGACCCTCCGGTAGTAGGTGTTGTTGCTCGGCGGCCACGGCAGGACTATTCCGGTCATGCGGCACCAGCCTGAGCCAGTAGCTCGTGGCAACGCTCCAGTAGCTCGTCCTGACTGCCATAGCGATCCTCGAAACGGCGCTTCCAGGGATGGACGGCGATCAGGCCTGGCATGCCGGTTCCATCCTGGTGGTGCCCAGCGCACAGCGGCAGCACGCGCATGTGGGCGCCAGGCCGTGTGCGTCCGTCGATGTGGTGGATGCTGACGATGGGGTTGTGGCGCCCATCCATCCGGCAGGCTATGCAGCCTAGGCCGGCCAGAGCGGTGTGGAAGCGCTTCTCTGCCGCGCTCGGGTTTCGGCCCTTCATAGTCCGCGGCCCTCGCCATCGCCCAGGAAGTCACCCATCGGCCGGCGCGGTGCCGGGGCCTTGCGCTCGCGCTTCACCGGCCGGGCCAGCTCCTGCTCGCGGAAGTGGATGTAGGCCTCGGTGTGCTGGACAGCGGGGTCCATGCCAGAGCCACGGTTGAAACCCTGGTCGTATGCCAGGCGGCGCGCGGCGTCGTATTCCTCTTGGGTGAACATCATACGGGGATGCCTCGCATCTCGAAGTCGGCCTCAAGATCGTCGAGCAGCTCGTATTTGCTTTGCGGCTGCTGCTGCTCCTGCCGGCGATCGCCGCGCAACGGCATCAGTTTGGACTCTGGAGCCATAGCACCCTCACCCTGAGGAATGTCTTGGTGGTCCAGCCTCCACATGGGCCGATCAAGAACCGCCTCGCCTTTGCTTACGTTGCTGATCAATGCTTCGAACCGGTAGCCAGCGGGCACCAGGCACACCAGAGTCACTACCGCCCCTGAAACCAAAGGGCCAACATCTGTCAGGAGGATTGCCAGATCACCCGGCTTGAAGTTGTGATTCATGCTACGTCGGCCTCCGGCCAAATGATGCGAGCGCATGTCAGCGCCTCGTCGCGGTTGATTTGGGCGCCGACCATTGCGAAAGGCGCGCGATTGGGGAGCAGGACCATCCAGCAGGCCTTCATGCAGCACCTCGCCGGGCGCTTTCCCACTCGAACAGCAGGACGAACCCGCCACCCTCGCGCAGGCGGTCAGCGGTGCGGTCGCCCACGCTCGCTTCGAACTTGGCGGCGGAGAGGTTCGAGACCAGCACGGTCGGCTTCATCTCCTCGTAGCGCTTGTTCACCACCTCGAAGATGCTCATGCGCTCGAAGTCGTTGTCGCGGCTGGCGCCCACCTCGTCGATCACCAGCAGGTCGGCTTGGGCGAACAGCTCGATGGCCTGGGCCTCGGTGTAGCTGGCGTCGCTGCCGAAGCTGCCCTTGATGTGCTGGCAGATACGGCTGACGGTGGTGTAGATCGCCGTGGCGCCGTGCTCGCGGATGACGTGCTGGGCGACGGCGGCGGCCAGGTGGGTCTTGCCGGTGCCGGTCTTGCCCAGCAGCAGCATGCAGCGCCCGCCCTGGGCGTTCTCGGTGAACTGCTCGGCATAGCGGCGGCAGGAGGCAAGGGCCTTCTTCTGCTCGGGGGTCTCGGCCCGGTAGGACTCGAAGGTCTTGCCGGTGAAGCGCGGCGGGATCATCGAGCTGCCCAGGCGTCGCTCCAGCTTGGCCACGGCACCCTGTCGGCGCTGAGCAGCCCACTCTTCCGCCTCGCGCTTCTCCCGGGCTTCCTCGGCACAGGCCGGGCAGCCGGAGCGGCGGTCATCGCGGAAGACCTGGGCCTCGTAGGCGCCATGGCGATCGCAGGTGGCTTGTTCCTGGCCGACGATGCCCGCCAGGCGCTGGGTGCGTTCGAGGATCGAGTTAAAACCGGTAGGTGCCATCGCCGTTGGCCTCCAGATCGCGGGAATAGTCTTGGTCGTTCAGGCCGACGTGGCGGCTGGGCAGCTGACGGACGTTGCCGGCTGGGGACTTCTGGTTGCGGATCCAGTTGCGCCAGGTGGCGAGCCAGTCGAGCTTGCAGGCGTCCTTGCCGGCCTTGGCGTGCCAGAAGTCGGCGAATGTGGCGCCGATGGCACGGACCTGCTGTTCGGTGAACTCAGGACGTTCGGTTAGAGCCCAGGCGGCCCAGTCGTCAGGGAGCGACCAGTCCTTCGGCAGGCGGCTTGCCCGGGTCTTGGCCCGATCGGCCTCGGGAGCGGTTTCGGCCTGGTGTTGCGGCGCTGCGGCGCCAGCTCTTGGCTCTTGCTCTTTCTCTCTCTTCTCTACATCTTCTCTAGGTAACGCATCGCTAACGCTGCGAGCGTTACCTTTACCGTTAGCGGCCTTGTGGTTGGCAACGCGTTTGGCCGTGAGAAGCCTGTTCTTGGCGGTTTTCCCGTTGTGGCGCTCGAAGTTGGGGATGCTGATGACGCCGTCGGCCTCAACCATCCAGCCGACCTTGCGCATCAAATCGCAGAAGCCAGTAACGCCTACTAGGCGATCGAGTAACCGCTTGCTAACGCTCGGAGCGTTACCTTCCGAGGTCTGCTGGTCGAACCAACCCCATACGCGGAGCAGCTTGCCCACCACCGCGTCTGGATCGATATTGGCGTCATCAGCGATCTGGCACACCTCGGGCTTGTCCAGGGTGGTCAGCTCGAACTTGATCCAGTCACCGGCCATGTCGCCCAGCCTTGCCGCTTGCATCTGCAGCGAAACGATTCATAATGTTCACCTGTTGCGTTACTTCGAAGCCCGGTTGCAGCCGGGCTTTTTTGTGCCTGCGATTCGCGTACTGGACGGAATTACAGCTATTCCGCATGACTGATGGCGCAACGCCATGACGCGGATAATGGGTTCCATGGTCAGGCGGCAAACGCCGACCAAGGGAACGAGGGGCACAGCTGCTCCTTGCTGAAGGAACCGCCGGTGAGCTTCTCAGCGCGCTTGGCGACCACTGGAGACATGCCGTGCTTGCCGCGAACCCATCCAGAAACAGTGCTTTGGTCGACTCCGAGGGCCTCGGCGGTCAGCTCCTGGGTGCCAAAGTGCTTCACCAGGCGCAGGAAGATGTTGTCCATGCTGTCCCTCCTTACGGGAATTCCCATATCCTAGATTATGGGAATGCCGATTTGCAAGGATATGGGCGTGCCCGTAATACTCGGCGGATGGAATTCAAGGACCGCCTGAAGGCAGCCAGAAAGCACGCTCAGCTCAATCAGGCAGAGCTCGCGAAAGCATCCGGCCTTACCCAGACCTCAATCTCAGACCTAGAGCGCGGAAAGTCCAAAGGGACCGCTTTCGTAGCTCAGCTCGCGCTCGCCTGTGGCGTGGACACGATGTGGCTTGCTGAGGGCAAGGGCGAGATGATTTCGGGCCTACTGGGAGAAGCCGCTGCCAGCATGGGGGCGAGCTCTTCAGACATCGTTCGGGAGATGCTGCGCAAGCATGGCAAGGGGCTATCCGAAGAGGCTCGCCAGCGCATCCAGGCCGCGGCCGAGGATCAGCCAGTGGTCACTGCCGAGCGCGGCAACGTGATTAGCGCAGACTTCTCCCGGCCTGGCGCCGTGGGCGATGAGATCCACATCCCCCACTACGACGTCCGGGCGGCAATGGGCGGCGGTCAGATCCCGGCTGACTACATCGAGCTGCTGCGCGACGTAACGGTCAGTCAGGAGCATCTGCGCCGCCTAGGCGTGGATTACGAGAGTCCGTTCCACCTGAAGATGATCACAGGGTGGGGCCAGTCGATGGAACCGACGATCCAGGATAAGGACCCTCTACTCATCGACGTCAGCATTGACGAGTTCATCGGCGACGGAATCTATCTGTTCACCCAGGGCGACATGCTTTTTATCAAGCGCCTGCAGCTTGAAGACGAGACCCAGCTCAAGGTCATCTCAGACAATCGGCATCACGATCCGCGCTACGTGACGCGGGATGACATCTACATCAAGGGGCGAATCCTGCTCGTCTGGAACGCCCACCGCGTCTGACTCTATAGGCACAGGAGGTGCCCATGAACGCGATTCGATTCTGGAGAGACGTCTGGCATGGCCGGCCTGGCGCCAGACCGATTGCCTGGTTTATCGCTGTGTTCGTGGCAGTGTCTGTTACTTGCCAGCTGGCGAATTGGCTGGATTAGGAGAAAACATGGCGGAAGAAGGTGGCAAGGACAAAAGCTTTCCAGAGCTAATCAGTGAAAACCTGGGAAGCCTATTCATAATGTCGACGATGCAGCTGAGAACCATCATGCTGCTATCAAAGGCTTTGAAGAACGAGCCGAACGTAAGCGAAGAAACCCATAAGCTTGCCGATGAGTCATTGGCGCGTGTAGACGAGATGATTGAATATCTCGACAAATCGATCAAGAACATCTCCGAAGCTGATATCAAGCAGTTCTTCAAGGACCGATCATGAGCAATATCAGCTTGGAACTGCTCCAGCGTCAGGTTGATCAGCTGCGCAAGGAGCGCAACTCCTCGGGTGGGAATGACAATGGGTCCGGAGGGGGCCATACTGGCGGTCAACCACCTGGAGGCGATGCCTTGGAATCTCGTGTAGCGGCGCTGGAAAAAGCGATCCCTGACATCAGGGAAAGGCTGGCTCGTGTCGAAACCAAACTTGATGGCATTGAGAAGCAGATGGTGACCAAGTCGGATCTGTCCGATCTGAAGGTGACCATATCTGATTCATTCCATGCTCAGACTAAGTGGTTCATTGGTACCGCTGTCGTTCTTGCCGGCCTAGCTTTTGCTGCGGCGCGCTTCATCCCGCACCTTCCGATTGCGAGTTGAAGATTCATAGCGCCGACAAAGCTCCGTAGCCCGGCCCCGCGCCGGGCTTTCTGTATCTGCACTACTCCCTCGGCTTCCCGCTCTGCAGACGGCTGATCTCCGACCGCACCATGTTCCTGAACTGGTCTGGCTGCAAGCTGGCTAACTCCTTCTCTACCCAAGCATTCCCCTTCTTCTCCTTCCCGGCAAAAATCCGCGCCGCCTCGGCGTAGCTGCGGTCCTTGTTCTCCTTCTAATACCGGAACAGCTCGGCCTTCCGGGCCTCAATGGCGCGGCGTTCGTCTGCTGATCGGTTGGCGAGATTGTGGGGCATGGGGCGTCTCCTGAGCTGATGCGGGCGCCATGATACTGCGCGGGGCGCCCAGGGCCTTTCCGTTCGGCAGGTCAGCCGTCGATCTGCTCCACACTCGTCTCGCCCTCGTCCGTCACTTCCCGCGACTCGGGCTCCCACCTGATCGTCACGTCGCCATCGTCTTCGAAGGTCACGCCCAGCTCGGGAGACTCCGCCAGCGATTCCAACACCAGCTCCCAGACCTCGTCCGGATCGGTATCAAGCTGATGCACCCGCACCCGCCGCTCGAGCTGAGCCTTGGGTGACGTGATCATGTTTGAGATGCGGATGGATAGGCGCTCTTGAGCTGAAATCGACTGTTTGGCGGACTTAGACATGGTGTGACCTCCCTCGCAATTATACTGTACAAATAAACAGTATCCCAAGCGAAGCGGTCTTTCAACGGGTTCGCCCATAAAAAAATATGGGAACACCCATTGACTAGTTTTACGGGTATTCCTATATTTCACCCATCGGCAGCGACAACTGCCAGGCAGCCCACGGGCAGCCCCGGGTAGCGATCAGGAGACCCAGGGCTTAAAGCCAACCTCCTGAGATGGGACGCCTCCCCCAAGGTGTGCAGCGTAAAGCACCGAAATGGAGAGCCACCGGCATACCAGCGCGGGTGGCTGTTGGGATCTCAGATCCCCCGAACAAGTAGTCGCCCAGCCGGCGGTGGCGCGTAACACCGGCATAGCAGTTTTCCTCGCTGGCCTTGGAGACAGGGCCAGATGGGAAGACAACCGACAAGGAACGAACCAAATGACCCGCAAGAAAAAATCTACCGAAGAAAACGTCGTGGCCTACAAGGGCTTCGACAAAGACTGGAAATGCCGTGGATACCAATACGAAGTTGGAAAGACATTCGAGCACGCTGGCGATGTAGAGGCTTGCGCCGCTGGCTTTCACGCTTGCGAGTATCCGCTTGACGTCTTCAGTTATTACGCTCCGTCCGAAAGTCGATTCGCCCTTGTAACCGCAGGTGGTCAACTTAGCCGGCATGAGTCGGACAGCAAGATCGCAAGCGGCAGAATCACTATCGAAGCTGAGATCAGCATTCCTACGATGGTCATGCGGGCCGTTGAATGGATTAATTCTCGGCTAGACAAGACGCTTGAGCAGGCGAACACCGGGAACTGGTCGGCCGCGACGAACACCGGGCACCGGTCCGCCGCGACGAACACCGGGGACCGGTCCGCCGCGACGAACACCGGGCACCGGTCCGCCGCGACGAACACCGGGGACTGGTCCGCCGCGACGAACACCGGGCACCGGTCCGCCGCGACGAACACCGGGGACCGGTCCGCCGCGACGAACACCGGGGACCGGTCCGCCGCGACGAACACCGGGCACCGGTCCGCCGCGACGAACACCGGGGACCGGTCCGCCGCGACGAACACCGGGGACCGGTCCGCCGCGACGAACACCGGGGACCGGTCCGCCGCGACGAACACCGGGGACCAGTCGACCGCGACGAACACCGGGGACCGGTCCGCCGCGACGAACACCGGGGACCGGTCCGCCGCGACGAACACCGGGTACCAGTCGACCGCGACGAACACCGGGGACCGGTCCGCCGCGACGAACACCGGGAACTGGTCGGCCGCGACGAACACCGGGGACCAGTCGACCGCGACGAACACCGGGGACCGGTCCGCCGCGACGAACACCGGGAACTGGTCGGCCGCGACGAACACCGGGGACCGGTCCGCCGCGACGAACACCGGGGACCGGTCCGCCGCGACGAACACCGGGAACTGGTCGGCCGCGACGAACACCGGGCACCGGTCCGCCGCGACGAACACCGGGGACCAGTCGACCGCGACGAACACCGGGCACCGGTCCGCCGCGACGAACACCGGGCACCGGTCCGCCGCGACGAACACCGGGTACCAGTCGGCGGCCGAGGTGTCAGGCCGCGAGTCTGTAGCGGCTGTATTCGGCGCAGAGGGAAGAGCTCGTGCCTCGGCGGGCGGCGCGATTGTTCTCTGCTACCGCGATGACGAAGGCGCCCTGATCAACATTAGAGCAAGCAAAGTCGGCGAGAACGGCATCCTGCCTGACGTCTGGTACTCGCTGAACGCTGAAGGTGAGTTCATTGAAGCCGAATAGGAGGCCGCCATGGCCGACGAGCTGACGCCGCGACAGCGGCAGGTGCTGGAGGCGGTCGCGGCCTTCATTCGCCAGAACGAATACCCGCCTACCCGTGCTGAACTGGCCAAGGCCATGGGTATGTCATCGCACAACGGCGCCCAGGAGCACCTGGCGGCGCTGGAGAAGAAAGGATTCCTGAAGCTGCTGCCGGGTATCTCCCGCGGCATTCGCCTAGTGAGGGCCACCCCATGACCCCCTACTCCGTTTGGCTTCGCGAAACGATGGAAGCCTGTCCCGACCCGTTTATCCGCACCACCGTGATGCTGCCGCACGCCCAGGACATGGCCGCCATGTACCGCCGCGAGATGCAGCAAGCGGAAAGTCCCGGCCTTCGGCTCTACTTCCAGCGAACGCTGGCCGGCTTCGAAGACCTCATCCAGCAGTACGCCAACCCGGCGTAAGGAAAACTCATGATCGTTATCGGCGAATGGAAGGGCCGGCTGGGTATGGGCCTGGCTCCACGGGAGCTGGAATGCGTGATTGGCCTGGCATCGGGCCGAACCCAAAAAGAGCTGGCGCGGGACATGAAGATCAGCATCGGCGGAGTGCGCAAGCGCCAGGCCAGCGCCATGTACAAGTTGGGCGTCAACCGAGCTACCCAGCTCGTGGCCGAGGCCATGAAGCGGCAGCTGATCAGCCCACTATGCGTGGCCCTGGCCGCCCTGGTGCTGGCCCATGCCGCACTCGATGAAGACCCCATGCGCCGCGACCGCCGAGCGCCTGAGCGCCGGACCGCCCAAGTTCGGATGACGCGCCGCGCCGAACAACCAGAAATTACCGTTTGATCTAGCCCCGACCTGGCGGGCCGCCGCGCGCGGATATCCAGGAGCGCCAGCCGGCGGAGCGCACATCACCGGCAGCCTGGCATTGGTAACCAGCTTCTACCTCCGCCGAGGGCCTGGCCGTATTCCCCACGTCACGGGGACTGTATCGGAAAGGGGTGAGACGCCCGGGCTGACGGGCAACGGAGAGCCGCAGAGAGCGTGGTGCCTGCTGCGGCGAGGACCACAAAGCCGGAGATCAGCACCGGCCACCCCTTTCCGATGCAGAAGACCGGACGTCGCGCCAGCTGGCAAGCGCCAACAGGAGCTGGCACTGCATCACCGCCGGCCCAGGGGAAACCCTGCCGCCGGCACCCTTTTCGCCAGGTCGCACCATCACCGCTTCCCCAGCGGCGCGGCCTGGCCCTTTTCTCCCCCTTCCCCATCGAGGCCTTCGCCATGAGCGCACAGGTTCTGCTTCACCCTGCCGTTGTGGATTGCGCGCAGGTATCCACTGTTCAGCTCGAAACCGGCCGCCGGATTGTCCACAGCGGCCACCGTCGCGAGTTGGTGCACTGCCGCAGCCTTACCAAGCATGGTGACGCCCTGGCGAAGTGGCAGGCAGCCCACGGTCTGGCCGACAAGCTCGTCGCGGCTGATCGGGAGCTGACGGCATGAGCCGGCTGGACGTCGTGATCGACCTCGAGACCATGAGCACCCTGCCCAATGCTGCCATCGTGAGCATCGGCGCGGTGGCGGTGCGGGATCGAGTACCAGTGGGCGAGTTCTACGTCCGTGTGCAGCTGGAGACGGCGCTGGACGTCGGCTGCGCTGTCGACGGCGACACCATGGAATGGTGGATGCGCCAGGATGTGGACGCGCGCCAGGAGGTCGACGGCTCACAGGAGGCCGGCAGCCTGTACCAGGCGCTGACAGACCTTGAGGCCTGGCTGCAGCAGACCGCCGCCGGCGACCGGTTCTTGGTCTGGGGCAAAGGCCCGAGCTTCGAGTGCACCATCCTGACCAGCGCCTATCGAGCCTTCAGGCGGGACGCGCCCTGGTTCTTCCGCAACGAGCGCTGCATGCGCACGCTGCTGGACCTCTACTGGGAAGCCGCTGACCTGCCCTTCGAGGGGATCCGGCACCACGCGCTGCACGACGCCCGGCACGAGGCGGCCCAGCTGATCATGGCGCTGACCCTGCACGAGTCGAGGCCAGCAACATGATGACCCATCACACCAGTGCCCTGGCGCGGAAGGTCGATGACCGGGAGGAGTTGGCGGAGCACGTGCGGAAGCATCTGACCGCCGGCGGCCGTGTCGCAATCCTGCCCTATCTGGCGCGCAGCCAGCCGCGTATGCCCAAGGACTACCAGAGCGAGGCGCCCCGGGTGCGGGGTATCGCTGCAGAGTCCCGGGCGAAGAAACGAGCCGCCGACAAGCACGCCACCACGTTCTCCGACCTACTCCGGTCCCTGGAGCGCCCCCATGAAGAAGCGCAAGCCGAACAACACGCAAGCACGCCTGGCCCGTAACTGCCGCGCCCTGTTGGCGAACAGCCAGGTGGCGGTGATGAACATCGACCGCCCGGCCCATCCCGATCTGGTGGATCAGCGCCTCATCAGCCTGCGCGATGGCAAGCCGATTGCCCTGAGCCAGGTGCGGATGGTCGCCGATGCCTTTTGCGACTTCGCCTACCCCTGGACGGTTTACTTCGCGGTCATGTGCCGCGACCAGCAAGGCGCCCAGTACATCAAGGCCGAAGAGATCGCACTGAGCAGCATCTACCGCGCCAATCAGCTGACCGACGTGCTCGAGCATTTCTGCCGCGAGCTACGCGACGGCTGCAACACCCGGCACTTGGTCAGCAGCGGCTGGATAGCCAACACCAGCGGCATCGGCCTTGACGAAGCGCGGGCCTACGAGCTGTTCGAGAAGTTCGGCGCCTGGGCCCACATAGAGCAGAGCCGCGGCGCGGCGTAAGGATGATCCATGAACCCCTACCACGTCGACGGCCGAACGGCCCTGAGCTTTTCCGGCGGACGCACCAGCGCCTACATGGCGCGCCAAGTGCAGTTGGCGAACCCAGGAAAGGAGATCACCTACCTATTCGCCAATACCGGCAAGGAGCGCGAGGAAACTCTGCGTTTCGTTCAGCGCTGCGACCAAGAGTGGGGCCTGGGGGTGATTTGGGTAGAGTTTCGAGACTCTGACGCCGGATATGCCTTGGTCGACTTCGCTACCGCCAGCCGCCAGGGAGAGCCTTTCGAGGCGGCGATCCGCAAGCGACGCTACCTGCCGAACCCGGTGACACGCTACTGCACAGTCGAGCTGAAGATCCGCGCGATGCACCGGTACCTGAAGTCTATCGGCTGGGCGGATGGCGATGGCGAGTGGGATCAGATGGTAGGCATCCGCGCCGATGAGCATCGGCGGGTGGCTAAGATCCGAAAGCGCGGCACCAGCACCGAGACGCCACGGGAGCAAATGCGGCTGCCGCTGGCAGACGCAGGAGTGACCCTGGCCGACATTGATAGCTTCTGGGCAGAGCAGCCGTTCCGCCTCGAGCTGCCAACCGTCAACGGCAAGACTCTCCTGGGTAACTGCGACCTGTGCTTCCTGAAGGGCAGGCAGCAGACCTACAGCATCATCCAGTCTGATCTCCGCAGCGCGGACTGGTGGGCCCGGCTGGAAACGCTAGTCGAGTCCGGTGGCCGTGCGGTCACCTTCCGCAAAGACCGTCCCAGCTACGCCGAGATGCAGGCCTACGCCCGCCAGCAGCAGGTGCTGTTCGCCGAAGAGGTGGACGAAGCCATTGGTTGCTTCTGTGGCGATTGAACAATCAGGAGCACCCATGACCGTCAGCTATGGATCAGTCTGTAGCGGCATCGAGGCTGCTACGGTCGCCTGGCACCCGCTGGGTATGCGTGCCGCCTGGTACGCCGAGATCGAAGCCTTTCCCAGCGCCGTCTTGGCGCACCGGTATCCAGAGACCGCGAACCTAGGCGACATGACCCGTCTCGCCGCCCTGGTGCTGGCCGGCAAGATCGAGGCGCCTGACGTCTTGGTCGGCGGCACGCCCTGCCAGGCCTTCAGCGTGGCGGGCATGCGCGAAGGCCTGGCCGATCCGCGCGGCGCCCTCACCATCAAATACGTGGAGCTCGCAGATGCAATTGACCATGTTCGAGTCCAGCGCGGACTGCCAGAGAGCATCGACGTCTGGGAAAACGTCCCAGGAGTGCTCAGCGACAAGGGCAACGCGTTCGGCTGCTTCCTCGGGGCCCTGGTGGGCGAATCCGAAGAACTCCAGCCGCCAGGGAAGAGATGGGCGGACGCTGGTTGTGTGTATGGACCCCGGCGAGCAGTCGCGTGGCGGATTCTGGATGCCCAATATTTCGGCCTGGCCCAACGACGCCGCCGTGTGTTCGTTGTGGCGAGTGCTCGAAGCGACTTCGATCCCGCATCGGTACTTTTTGAGCGCGAAGGCCTGCGCCGGGATCATCCGCCGAGCCGAGGCGAGACGCCGAACGTTGCCGGGACCCTTACTGGCGGCGCTCGCAAGCACGGCGGGTACAGCACCGACGACCTGCCCTGCGTAGCGGCTCCTCTGACCACGAACCAGTATGGCGACCACGAATCTCGAGAATCCCTGCTGGTGTTCGGCGGCGGCGCCAACTGCCAAGCTACGGACGTGAGCACGGCACTCAGCGCTCACCCGGGTGGCACCCGCATGGATGCCGAGACCGAGACGTTCGTGGTGCATGGCACCCAGGATCCCGACGTCACCCAGGGCCTGGCCCATGCCCTGGGCAGGAACCAGGGACAGGAGAACGCTGTGCTGGCTTTCAGCTGCAAGGACCATGGTGCGGACGTTGGCCACATCGCGCCCACGCTGCGGGCCATGGGGCACGGTGAAAGCCACGCCAACGCCGGCGGCCAAGTTGCAGTCGCGTATCCATTGCTGGAAGTAGGAAAGCGGACCGGTGCGAGCACCAATGACCCTCGGGCAGGTATAGGAATCGGAAACCCAGCCGATCCGATGTTCACCCTCCAAGCTGGTGCGCAGCATGGGGTCTGCGTGACCGGCGACATCGCCCATACCCTGAAGGCCGAAGGCTTTGACGCCAGCGAGGACGGCACCGGGCGCGGACAGCCCATGGTGCCCGCCGAAAGCGGTGTTCGACGCCTCACTCCTCGCGAGTGCGAGCGGCTGCAGGGCTTCCCCGATGACCACACGCTGATCCCCTGGCGCGGTCGCCCGGCTTCCGAATGCCCAGACGGCCCTCGCTACAAGGCGATCGGCAACAGCAAGGCCGTCCCGGTCGTGCGCTGGATCGGCCGCCGGCTGCTCGCCGCCCTGCCCTAACCCCTCCCCTCACGCCATCTGGCGTGCCGACAGAGTATTGACCCATGAACTTGAAACAGAGCTGCAAGGCGCTGATCTGCGCCATTGAGGGCGAGCTGGACGGCCGTCACTGCACGGAAGAACAGGCTGCGGCCATCCTGGATCACGCGCTGCCGAGCCTGACTGAGGCCCTGGCGCGAATGGAGGCAGAGCTGGCGGAAGCGCTTGGCGAGATCCGGATCTACCAGCAGAAATTCCGCTACATCGCAGAGGGTGGAGCGTTCTACCTGAGCACGGCAGCGGAATGTGTAAGGCTGACCAGCAGCTTCCTGGCAATGCACGCTAATACCGCCCAGGCCGAGCAGCAGGAAGCCAGGCCGCAGGATTGGATGCCGTCATGGTGGGACGAGATGTCCGCAGCGTTCAAAGCCAGACGGGACGCCCAGGGCGCGCAGGCCGGCGAGTTCAAGCGCGAGGACCGCTACATCGTCATCAAGCGGAAGGACCTGGATCAACTCCCCCCAGTGGTGCGTGTGCCGTTCATCCAGGCTATGTCCCAACTAGGACCAGAGCTGCCGCGTCGCGATTATCTGGTCATCGAAAGCGACTGGCCGGAGTACGAGCCGACCTGGGCCGCTATCGAAGCCCGCATGACTGGCAAGGGCGCGCAGGCCGGGGATGATCGGGCGGCGTTTGAAAAGTTCATGCACTCCCAGGGGTGCTCGACTGAGAAGACCGATTGCAGCGACCCTATTTATTTCAAGCGAGATGTCCAGGGCTGCTGGCTAACCTGGCAGGCCCGCGCCGCCCTCGCCACCCAGCCCGCCGCTGGTGAGCCGATAGGGTGGCTGCGACTTGAGCCCGACGACAACGAGACCGCTAGCTATCACTTCTATTCGCATGCGGTGGAAGGATCGTCCGCAGTTTGTTTTGTCACCGCCACACCTGCCGCCGCGCATGGGGATAGCTTCAGAACCTGGCTGGCTGCCGAAATGCCAGCCGGAACGGTAATCGGTGACCCGGCTTGGTGGGCTGAGCGCATCCTCAAACGGATCGGCCCAGCCGCGCATGGGGATGAGGCGGTGCAGTACCGGCTGCTGCGTGTCGGCGAGATCATCCAGGCAACGGACGAGCTGCTGCGGGACGACTGCACCACCTGGACGCCGATGAGCGAGGGTCGCCAACTCGGTATCGGCTGGGGGTGGCATGCTGGACTGATGCCGGTGCGCCGCATCGACGCCGCCATGCGCGCCCAGGGCGACGACAAGAAGGAGGTGCGATGATGTGCAGACGCCCATGCAAGCAATGCCCCTTCCGCAAAGACTCGCCGCTGGCATACGACGAGTTCGCCGATGAATGCCTAGCTGGCGGCTTGGAGCCGAGCTGCCATGCGGTCGTCGGCACCGATCACGTCTTCGACGAAGGCCCTGGCGCAACTGAGCAAAGCCGGTGCATCGGCCATGACCGATGGCGCGCCGGTGAGGACGGATTTGATCGCCCGCGGGTGGCGCCATGAGTGGCAAGCCAATTCACAAAAGTACCGTGATCAAAATGCTGCTGGCCGGCGCAGCGCCTCGCGAGATCATGCAGGTAACCGGCTGCTCCGAGTACACCGTCTTGAACTATCGCCGCCAGCTGAACCTGCCTCCCTTCAGCAAGGGCGGCAGGCCACGCAAGTCCGCCTGATCCCCTAACCCCTCCACCCATTGAACCTGCGCCCTGGCGCGGGATTAGAGAGTCATGCCCATGAATCTTCGAATACTGAAGAAGCTGTCGAAGCGCGCCGCACCGCACCTGGCCGCCCTCGGTGACAGCCGCAAGCAGTTCCGGGCCGATGCCGAGGAAAGCTACACCAACACTCTCGGATTCGAGCGCAAGCACTGGCGGCGATCGACCATCCCACACTTCTCTGGCTGGAAGGGCGACATCGAGTACCGCAACCGCAGGGGCGATGCGATCGTGCATCTGAGTGAGAGCTACATCCACCCATGGGCCGGCACCGTGATGGTCGGCGCCATGGAGGGCTACTACGAGCCTGAGTGGCACGAATGCACCGCCTGGGACTCGCTCAAGGACCTGGTGCGCGATCACTACATGGACGTGGATTTGGACCAGATGACCGAGGGTGATGAAGGCTACCTGGAGTGCCCATGGATCTGCCTGCGCCACCTGCCCACGACCCGCGACGTGCTGGCTGCCCTGCCTGACGTGCTCGCTGACCTTCGCCGCTCTGCTCAAGGAGCCCAGCCATGACCATCCTCGTACAGCAGCTGCGCGATGCGGCCCGTGAAATCGCAAACTGGAGCGGGTCGCTGACCGATACGTGGGTGAGCTCTCAGGCCAGTTACATGTGGATCGTCGGGTGTATAGACGAAGATGACCAAAAATACCCAGTCGTCCGCATCGAGGCCGACGCCTATGGACACCAGGGTGAATCGGAAAAGCTGGCTGAGTTCTTCCGCCTGGGGTACGACGAGCTTGAGCGCGCCTACGCGGATTGGCGCCAGGAGGCCGACCACGCTCGGGAGCAGTGGCTGCTGGTGCGCGTCATGGCCAACGCCGGGGACCCGATGGAGGTCCTATCGCGCCTACGCGAGGCCAACAAGCGGTCCCGACGGCTGGCCGTGGAGTTGGATCGCGAGCGGGAGAACCGGCGTAACCGCGAGCGGCTCCTGGGCGAGCAGGCCCCCTTCGCCCGTCAATTAGCGGGAGCAATGCAATGAGCGATTCGAGAGAGCAGTTTGAGGCGTGGTACCTAGCCACTTTCTGGCAAGGCCGTGAGCCAGACCTGGACATGCTGGCCAGAGACCAGAACGACGGGTACGTATTTCGAACCATTCAGGAGCGCTGGGATACATGGCAGGCATCGCGCCAGGCGCTGGTGGTCGAGCTGCCGGCGAAGATCAGCCATCTCCCGCATTGCCAGGTAGGCAACGGGTTCGTCCTGCCGGAAGCCGAGCAGTACGACGAAGCCATAGACGACTGCCGCGCAGCCATCGAAGCCGCCGGCGTGAGGGTGAAGCCATGACCCGCACACCGCCCGCAATCGGCTCACCTGATGAGCCGCACCAGCCGAAGGGATCGATGTGCGCTGCCTGCCAGCACGCGGCGCGCGACTGCTCCGCCCTGCCCTTCGGGCAAATGCCAGTCATCCAGCGATATCCGGACGGCGTAGCAGCGGTCCGGTGCAACGAGTTCAAGAGGAAGTGACCCATGAAGCGAGAGCTGATCAAGGTGAGCGAGTTCCAGCGCCGGGTCTGGGGCGAGAACGGCACCCCTATGTGCTCCCAGGCTATCCGCCAGCAGCTCCGGAACGACAAGCTGCCAGGCGAGCAGATTGGCAAGCTCTGGTACGTCGACTGGGCCGCCTACCAGCAGCGCACCGGTGACGATCTGGTGGATGCAGTCCTACGAGGAGCCGCGTGATGGCAGCCAGGCCGAGGAAGATCAAGAACCGGGGCCTGCCGCCCAACCTCTACGAGAACAACGGCGGGGTGAGCTTCAAGTACCGCCGGCCGGACACAGGGACGTGGCATGGGATGGGGAACGATAGGCAGCGGGCTATCCAGGCGGCGAAGCAGCTGAACAGCCGCCTGATGGCGGGCTCCGACCTGGTAGCCGGAGTGCTGGGAGAGACGGTGAACATGCACCAGTTCTTGGTCACCTACGTGACGAACATCCTGCCGGGACGTGAGCTGGCCAAGGCCACGCTGGAGCTCTACACCATCCGCATCCGGCAGATCGACACGGCGATGGGCGCCAAGCCCCTGGACCAGATCACCATCAAGATGATCGCCGACTTCCTGGACCCGATGACGCCGCGGGCGGCCAACCAGGCGCGCGCCATCCTGGTCGACGTCTTCAAGCACGCCGCGGCCAAGGGCCTCGTGCCGGACAACCCGGCCGAGAACACCATATCGCGCATCGAGAAGAAGGCGCGCCGGCGGCACACCATCGAAGGGCTGAAGGCGATCCGGGCGAATTCGCCGCGCTGGCTGCAGAACGCTATCGACCTGGCCCTGATCACCGCCCAGCGCCGCAGCGATATTCTCGGGATGAAGTTCGACGACGTGCGGGATGGCTTCCTATACGTGGTCCAGCAGAAGACCTCGAAGGCCTCGGACGCCGCCTGGATCCGCTTCCAGGTGACGCCGCAGCTGCAGGCCGTGCTGACCAGGTGCCGGGACGAGGTGCTATCGCCCTACCTGATCCACCGTAAGCCGGAGCGGCTGAAGCAGAAGCAGGCCCAGAGGAAGGACCACTGGACGGCGATCGAGGAGCGGTTCCTGACCCGGGCATTCAAGGACGCGAGGGATGCGGCGGGCTGCTACAAGGGGTGGGGCGAGGAGGAAATGCCGGGCTTCCACGAGGTGCGGGCGCTGTCGCTGCATTTGTACCAGCGTGCCGGTCGGGAGGCTCAGCAGATCGCCGGGCACGCCAGCGCGGACATGACTAAGAACTACCAGCGCGACCACGACGAGGTGGTCTGGGTGGACGCCGTGCCGGACCTGGATATCAGCGATATCGCTAGCTGATTTTGATTGGATTTTGATTCTGTTTTGATTGAAGCCTGGAAACGAAAAAGGCCCAAGCCACTAAGTGCTTGAGCCTTCTCGTTAATTTGGTCGGGACGGAGTGATTCGAACACTCGACCCCTTGCACCCCATGCAAGTGCGCTACCAGGCTGCGCTACGCCCCGACTGTGTTCCCCTAGGGAACGGCGTGCATCTTACTGCAACGCTTTGATTAATGGAAGCTTTTTTTCACTTCTTCAGTACGACAAGGACTTCTTCGAGTTCGCTGATCATCTGGCGGATGAGCTGGTGGTATTGCGAACCCTCGTCGCGGGTCTCGTCGCCCTGGGTGAGACGCTGCCGCGCCCCGCCGATGGTGAAGCCTTCGTTGTACAACAGTGCGCGGATCTGGCGGATCATCAGCACGTCGTGGCGCTGGTAGTAGCGCCGATTACCGCGGCGCTTCACCGGGTTCAACTGGGGAAATTCCTGTTCCCAGTAGCGCAGCACGTGCGGCTTGACCAGGCAAAGGTCGCTCACCTCACCGATGGTGAAGTAGCGCTTGCCCGGTATGGGCGGCAGCTCGTCGTTATGACTTGGTTCCAGCATAGGCCTCGACCCTGGCTTTGAGTTTTTGCCCGGGGCGGAAGGTCACCACACGGCGCGCCGTGATGGGTATCTCCTCCCCCGTCTTGGGATTGCGTCCGGGGCGCTGGCGCTTGTCGCGCAGGTCGAAGTTGCCGAAACCGGACAACTTGACCTGCTCGTTGCTTTCGAGCGCATGACGAATTTCTTCGAAGAACAGTTCGACCAATTCCTTGGCTTCACGTTTGTTCAGACCGAGCTCTTCAAACAGACGTTCGGCCATCTCAGCTTTCGTCAGGGCCCCCATGCGCTATTTCCTTAACGTGGCGTTGAACCTTCTTTCCAGAGAAACGAGGATTTTCTGCGTCGTTTCGTTGACTTCTTCATCGGTTAATGTGCGCGATGGATGTTGCAAGGTCAAGCCGATAGCGACGCTTTTTCTATGTGGATCAATGCCTTTGCCTTGGTAGACGTCGAACAGGCGCAGCTCCTTGAGGCCTTCTCCGGCGTTTTCGCGGATGTCGGCCAAGAGGTCTCCGGCGGCGACGGTTTCGTCCACCACCAGCGCCAAGTCACGCCGCACTTCCGGGAAGCGCGACAGCTCGCCAAAGCGCGGCAGGCTGCCGGTGGTCAGGGCATCCAGCACCAACTCGAAGAGGAACACCGGACGGTCCACGTCCAACTCACGCGCCACTTCCGGATGCAGAGCGCCCAGGTAGCCGACCGGCTGCCCTGCCCTTTCGATCAGCGCGGTCTGCCCCGGGTGCAGCGCCGGATGCTCGCCTGCCACGAAGCGGAAGTCAGTGCCCGCACCCGACTGGGCCAGCAACGCCTCGACATCGGCCTTGACGTCGAAGAAGTCCACCGCTTCACGGCCGGAGGACCAGCTTTCCGGCAGACGGGAACCACAGACGGCACCGGCCAGAACGTTTTCCTGGACCAGGTTATCCAGTTGACCGACGAATCTCAGCCCCGACTCGAACAGCCGGACGCGGTCCTGCTGACGGTTGAGGTTGTACTGCACGGCCTTGACCAGACCCGGCCACAGCGAAGAGCGCATCGCGGCCATGTCGGTGGAGATGGGGTTGGCCAGCATCACCGGCTGGGCCTCGGGGGCGAACAGACGGAAGGTCTTTTCGTCGATGAAGCTGTAGGTGATGGCTTCCTGGTAACCGCGGGCCACCAGCAGGCGACGCAGCTGGCTCAGCTCGCCCTTGCTCTCGGGCAGGGGCTGCGGCGCCAGGCGAGCCTGGGGGAAGCGGATCGGCAGCTGGTTGTAGCCATAGAGGCGGGCCAGCTCTTCGATCAGGTCCACTTCGATGCTGATGTCGAAACGGTGGCTGGGCACGCCCACCTGCCAGCGACCGGCTTCCAGGCGGGCCACGGCCAGACCCAGGCCACTGAGCAGACGCTCGACCTGGGCGTCGTCCAGGGTCAGCCCCAGGACGCGCTCGATGCGCTCGGCGCGCAGCAGGATGGGCTCGACCTGCGGCAGGTGCTCGGCACTGACCGCCTCGATGACCGGACCCGGTTCGCCGCCGACGATGTCCAGCAGCAGGCGAGTAGCGCGCTCCATGGCCTTGCGCGCCAGCTCGAAGTCCACGCCCCGCTCGAAACGGTGGGAGGAATCGGTGTGCAAACCATAGGAACGGGCCTTGCCGGCCACGGCAATGGTGTCAAAGAAGGCGCTTTCCAGGAAGAGATCACGGGTACCGGCGGCGACGCCACTGTGCTCGCCGCCCATGACGCCGGCGATGGCCAGGGCACGTTCGTGGTCAGCGATCACCAGGGTGTCGTTACGCAGTTTGATGTCCTGGCCGTCCAGCAGCACCAGGCGCTCGCCGGCATCGGCCAGGCGTACCCGGATGCCGCCCTTGATCTGGTCCAGATCGAAGGCATGCATGGGCTGACCCAGTTCGAGCATCACATAGTTGGTGACGTCGACGGCGGCGTCGATGCTGCGCACGCCGCTACGGCGCAGGCGCTCGACCATCCAGTCCGGGGTCGGACGGGACAGGTCGACATTCTTGACCACGCGCCCCAGGTAGCGGGGGCAAGCCTCGGGAGTCAGCACCTCGACCGAGCGGGTCTCCTGGTGCACAGGGGCCACCGGCTCGACCTGCAGCGGCTCGACCGCGGTGTCGTAGAGGGCACCGACTTCCCGCGCCAGACCGGCGATGGACAGGCAGTCGCCGCGGTTCGGGGTGAGGTCAACGTCGATGATGGCGTCGTCCAGCCGCAGGTAGCTGCGGATGTTCTCACCCACCGGCGCACCGGCGGGCAGTTCCAGTAGACCGCTGTTGTCGTCGCTGATCTGCAGTTCGCTGGCCGAGCAGAGCATGCCGTGGGATTCCACGCCGCGCAGCTTGGCCTTCTTGATGGTGAAGTCACCGGGCAGGGTGGCGCCGACGGTGGCGAAGGGCACCTTCAGGCCCGCCCGCACATTGGGCGCACCACAGACCACCTGGAAGGATTCCTGGCCGTTGCTGACCTGGCAGACGTTGAGCTTGTCGGCATCGGGATGGCGCTCGACGGAGACCACCTCGCCGACGATGACGCCCTGGAAGCTGCCAGCCGCCGCTTCGACGCCGTCCACTTCCAGGCCGGCCATGGACAGCCGGGCAACCAGATCCTCGTGCGTAGCCGCAGGGTTCACCCAGCTACGCAGCCATTGTTCACTGAATTTCATAGGACTCCCGTCTGGCGGCTAGCGGAATTGCGCCAGGAAGCGCAGATCGTTGTCGAAGAAGAGGCGCAGGTCGTTGACCCCGTAGCGCAGCATGGCCAGGCGCTCGGCCCCCATGCCGAAGGCGAAGCCCTGGTACTTCTCCGGATCGATGCCGGCCATGCGCAGGACATTGGGGTGGACCATGCCGCAGCCCAGCACCTCGAGCCAGCGCGAAGCCGGTTCGCCGTCGCGGCTAGGACGACGGATGTCCACCTCGGCCGACGGCTCGGTGAAGGGGAAGTAGGACGGACGGAAGCGCACTTCCAGCTCTTCCTCGAAGAATTCGCGCAGGAAGCTCACCAGGGTGCTCTTGAGATCGGCGAAGCTGACTTCCTCGTCGATCACCAGGCCTTCGACCTGGTGGAACATGGGCGAATGGGTCTGGTCGCTGTCGCAACGATAGACGCGCCCTGGGCAGATGATGCGGATCGGCGGCTGCTGGCTCTCCATGGTGCGGATCTGCACCGGCGAGGTGTGGGTGCGCAGCAGCATGTTGGCATTGAAGTAGAAGGTATCGTGCATCGCCCGTGCCGGGTGGTGGCCGGGGATGTTGAGCGCCTCGAAGTTATGGTAGTCGTCTTCGATCTCGGGACCGGTGGCGACGCCATAGCCGATGTTGGCGAACAGGCGCTCGATGCGCTCCAGGGTGCGGGTGACCGGGTGCAGGCCACCGGAGGCCTGGCCCCGCCCGGGCAGGGTCACGTCGATGCGTTCCGCGGCGAGGCGAGCGGCCAATGCGGCCTGCTCCAGCGTCGCCTTGCGGCTGTTGATTGCGTCCTGGACACGTTCCTTGGCGGCGTTGATCAGGGCACCCGCTTGAGGGCGCTCCTCCGCCGTGAGGTGGCCCAGGGTCTTCATGATCTGGGTCAGTTCACCCTTCTTGCCCAGGTAATTGACCCGGAGCTGTTCCAGGGCATTGGTGTCTTCGGTGAGCCGCACGGCCTCCAGGGCTTGGGAGACCAGCGCATCCAGGTTTTCCATCTAGGGACTCCAGATACAAAATAGGGGAAGAGCTATGAGGCTCTTCCCCTATCGATGACGTTGCTTCGCGCCAGAGGCGCGAGATTGCCGGGGGGCTTAAGCCAGCGAAGCTTTAGCTTTCTCGACAATCGCAGCAAACGCCGCTTTTTCGTTCACGGCCAGATCGGCCAGTACCTTACGGTCGATCTCGATGGCCGCTTTTTTCAGGCCGGCGATCAGACGGCTGTAGGACAGACCGTTGATACGAGCACCAGCGTTGATACGAGCGATCCACAGAGCGCGGAACTGACGCTTGCGCTGACGACGGTCACGGTAGGCATATTGGCCAGCCTTGATCACCGCCTGCTTGGCGACGCGGAAGACGCGCGAACGGGCACCGTAGTAGCCTTTGGCGAGCTTCAGGATTTTCTTGTGACGGCGACGAGCGATGACGCCACGCTTAACACGAGCCATGAGTAACTTCCTCTAGATTCTTGACCAGGATTAACGAAGGCGCAGCATGCGCTCGACCTTTTGGACGTCGGATGCATGCATCAGCGACGTACCGCGCAGCTGACGCTTACGCTTGGTGGTCATCTTGGTCAGAATGTGGCTCTTGAAAGCGTGCTTGTGCTTGATGCCGCCAGCAGTCTTCATGAAGCGCTTCGCAGCGCCGCTTTTGGTTTTCATCTTTGGCATGTTCGGATACTCCGCATTGAGTGATTACGCATAACCGCAAGGCCTGCCAGTGCCCTGGTGGTTACTTTTTCTTCTTGGGGGCGATGACCATGATGAGTTGGCGTCCTTCCATCTTAGGATGCTGCTCAACGGCGCCATGTTCGGCAAGGTCGGCTTCGACCCGCTTCAACAGCTCCATGCCCAGCTCCTGGTGGGCCATCTCCCGGCCGCGGAATCTCAACGAGATCTTGGCCTTGTCCCCCTCGGTTAGGAAACGTACCAGGTTGCGTAGTTTTACCTGGTAATCCCCTTCTTCCGTCCCTGGACGAAACTTGATTTCTTTGACCTGAGCCTGCTTCTGGTTCTTCTTCGCCGCCGCGACTTGCTTCTTCTTCTCGAAGACGTGCTTGCCGTAGTCCATGATCCGGCAGACCGGGGGTACGGCGTCGGCGGTGATTTCCACCAGATCCAGCTTGGCGTCTTCGGCAGCCTGCAAGGCCTCCTGGATGGAGACGATGCCTACTTGCTGACCATCGGCGCCAATAAGGCGAACTTCCCGGGCGGTGATATTTTCGTTGATCGGTGCCCGAGGTGCGGCTCGCTTGTCTTGTCTCATGTCACGCTGCTTGATAGTGATTACTCCGATTCTTGCCGGCCACGCCGGGAAACCGCTTGCGTGAGCAGCTCGCGGAAACGCTCGACGGGCATGGAGCCCAGATCAACGCCTTCACGGGTACGCACGGCAACGGATCGTGTCTCAACCTCCCGGTCTCCAATAACCAGGAGATAGGGAACCTTGAGCAAAGTATGCTCGCGGATTTTAAAGCCGATCTTCTCGTTTCTCAAGTCGACCTTGGCGCGGAAGCCCTCGGCGTTCAATTCGCCGACGACCTGCTGCGCGAAATCGGCCTGTTTGTCGGTGATGTTGAGCACCACCGCCTGGGTCGGCGCGAGCCAGGCCGGGAACAAGCCGGCGTAATGCTCGATGAGCATGCCGATGAAGCGCTCGAAGGAGCCAAGGATGGCACGGTGCAGCATCACCGGACGCTGGCGATTGTTGTCTTCCGAAACGTAGCTGGCGTCGAGGCGCTCGGGCAGGTTCGCGTCGTACTGCAGGGTACCACACTGCCAGTTACGCCCCAGGCAGTCCTTGAGGGTGAATTCGATCTTCGGTCCGTAGAAGGCACCCTCACCCGGCTGGTATTCCCAAGGCAGACCCGAGGCATCCAGGGCATCAGCCATAGCCTTCTCGGCGCGATCCCATAGCTCTTCGGAACCAACCCGCTTGGCCGGCCGGGTAGAAAGCTTCATGGCGACGTCGGTGAAGCCGAAGTCGGCATAGACCTGCAGGGTCAGCTTGATGAAGTCAGCCGCTTCCTTCTCCACCTGCTCCTCGGTGCAGAAGATGTGGGCATCGTCCTGGGTGAAGCCGCGCACGCGCATGATGCCGTGCAGGGCACCGGACGGCTCGTTGCGATGGCAGGCACCGAACTCGGCGAGACGCAGTGGCAGGTCGCGGTAGGACTTCAGTCCCTGATTGAACACCTGCACGTGACAGGGGCAGTTCATCGGCTTGACCGCGAAGTCGCGGTTTTCTGAGGACGTGGTGAACATGTTCTCGGCATAGTTGGACCAGTGGCCGGAACGCTCCCAGAGGATGCGATCCACCACCTGGGGCGTCTTCACTTCCTGGTAGCCATGGTCGCGCTGGACCTTGCGCATGTACTGCTCGAGCACCTGGTAGACGGTCCAGCCATTGGGATGCCAGAACACCATGCCGGGCGCTTCTTCCTGCAGGTGGAAGAGATCGAGTTGCTTGCCGATGCGACGGTGGTCGCGCTTCTCGGCTTCCTCGATGCGCTGGATGTAGGCGGCCAACTGCTTCTTGTCGGCCCAGGCGGTGCCATAGATGCGCTGCAACTGCTCGTTCTTGGAGTCGCCACGCCAGTAGGCACCGGACAGCTTGGTCAGCTTGAAGGCCTTGAGGAAGCGCGTGTTGGGCACGTGCGGGCCCCGGCACATGTCGACGTACTCCTCGTGGTAATACAGGCCCATGGCCTGCTCCTCGGGCATATCGTCGATCAGGCGCAGCTTGTAGTCCTCACCCCGGGACTTGAACACCTCAATGACCTCGGCGCGCGGCGTCATCTTCTTGATGACGTCGTAGTCCTTGTCGATCAGCTCGCGCATCCGCGTCTCGATGGCCGAGAGGTCGTCGAGGGTGAAAGGACGCTCGAAGGAGATGTCGTAGTAGAAGCCTTCGTCGATCACCGGACCGATGACCATCTTGGCGGTCGGGAACAGCTGCTTGACCGCATGGCCGACCAGGTGGGCGCAGGAGTGGCGGATGATCTCCAGGCCGTCCTCGTCCTTGGCGGTGATGATCTGCAGGTTGGCGTCCTGCTCGATGAGATCGCTGGCATCACGCAGTTGGCCGTCGACACGACCGGCAATGGTGGCCTTGGCGAGACCGGCACCAATGGACTGGGCGACTTCGGCTACGGTGACGGGCTTGTCGAATGGACGTTGGCTACCGTCGGGGAGAGTAATGACAGGCATGGCGCCTCCTCAACTCAGTGGTGACCCATACCAAGGGCCACATGGTGGGATTGGCCAGTAAGCAGCCGCACCGCTGGAAATCCCGCCGCACAGTGGCAGGGCCGCAAGGCATTCCGGGCGACGCGAAAGGTTCACTGGAAGTTTGGGGACGGAAATCCTTTCAGAAACGGACACCTGACGCAACTGCGCGAAGGCTTTCGACCAGATCAGCGCGCGGCGTCGGGATACTTTTTAAGGAATTGCTTCTGCATTTCCTGGCAATTCTCCATCAGCGCCTGCCGATCGGCCGGGGTGGTTTCCGGGGCATTGGCGCGCGCCAGGCACTGATCGATGGCCTGCTGCTCATTGGCTCTATTGGCCGGCGTCGCGTTGTGGAGATAGACGTAGATGATGGAGCCGAAGACCACCACTGCGAACAAGAGCGACAACAAGACCAACCCCAGGCAGCCACCCTTGCCGATCTGCCGCCCTTCGTCACCCTGAGTCATTGCCCTCTCCTCGTGATTTCGTGCCAAACCTTCGCCTGGGCCACCGTGGCCAGGCAACATAAAATGGCCTGATATTCTACGCTAAAAGCCAAAACATCACGAGCACGGGATAGCGCACCCGACCAGCCACACCATTCAACAGGCAAGCATTCAGCCAACATTCAACATTACTCGCCCTATAAAAACTTAAGCTTTACTTATTAAAACCAGAACACCCTCGACCAGCAAACAACCAGAAAAGAAAACACAGAAAGACCTTTCGCGCAAAAGAGCCCCTGCATATAGAAAATCTCTTTCCCCACTTAAAAAGTTCTTCACCCTCTTAACCAAGTGTTAAGACAGCTTGATGAATCATCGACACCAGGCACTACAGAACCTAGTTAACACCGACCTAGTTCTGGTACCTGAGCAACTCACTTCAATGCATGTTCCATGGAGGTAGCAAATGAACGTCAAAAACAAACTGGCAAAAAGCATGCTGGTCGCCGCCATTGTAGCTGCTTGCACATCTGCGGCTTATGCCGCCACCGAAGCTCTCAGCCCAAGCGCCCTGAGCAGCTTCCAAGCCCTTTCGACCCAAGGCCAACGCGCCTTTGTGGACATTTCCAGTGCACGCCTAGAAATCTTCCAGGGACAACCGAAAAAAGCACTGGAGCAAGTCAAGGAGGCTCAGCATGCGCTGAAGCTTGCCGAGAAAGACAATACGGCCTTTACCAAAGCAGCCAACGACCTGCAGGTCAAAGACAGCCAGGGCAAGGCCGATACCGACACCACTCCGAAGGCCTGGCTACCCATCTGGGGTGACACCATTATCCAGGACAACTATCTCGCCAGCCCGCAGAAGGTCAAGGCGGTCGCCGACGCCAATGCGAAACTCAAGCATGGCGATGCCAAGGGTGCTGCGGAAGTTCTGCGCCTGGCCGGTGTCGATGTCGACACGTCCATCGCCCTGGCCCCGCTCAAGCAAACCGTAACCGATGTCGATCAGGCCGCCAAACTCCTGGCCAGCGACAAGTACTATGAAGCCAACCTGGCACTCAAGAAGGTTCAGGACGAAGTACGCTTCGCCTCAACCGATGTGAACTTCGCGGCCAATGCACACGGGTTGCAACCGGTGGGTTCCTTCACCGAGACCGTCACCCCGAGCAAATAACCACTCACACTTAGCTTAGAAGCAAAAGGGGGCGATCCAAGGGGTCGCTCCCTTTTACTTATTCCTCTTTAAAGAATGAGTTGGAAGTTCACCATCGATATAGAGGGCACCCAATAGCCGGTAAAGGGGAACGCGCGATTCATAGGTACGAACCAAGGTACCGCCCTCAGCTCCTGGCCGAGTGATCTATCAGCGCGGCGCGAAGGTGGTGGGCCTCTGAAGTTTCCGAGGTTCGGCGAAGGCTATCCAGCGCAGCGAAACCTCTTGGCTAGCTCCTGACCTGGAAGCAACAGGCATCTCTTGAAGATTTCCAGCAGATCCCATAACCCACTGGACCTCGCGCTCGATGAGCGACACCGGCCATCTCCCGAGAAGACCTTCAGAACACCCAAAACGAAAAAGGGCGACCCTTTCGGATCGCCCTTTTTCGTCACCCGCCAGCAGTGCGGGTTTTGTTTGGTAGGCACGATTGGATTCGAACCAACGACCCCCACCATGTCAAGGTGGTGCTCTAACCAACTGAGCTACGTGCCTGCTGTGGGTGCGCATTCTACAGACCGGCACCAGAGCGTCAAGCCCTTTTTTCAGCTAAACGCCTGAAAACGTGAATTTTTTTATCGAGACTAGGAAATCCGCCGGGCCGGGCGCCGCGGATAGAGCAGGATCGAAAGCCAGAGCGCGAGGGTTTCTATGGTCACCGCCAGTGCCAGGCCCAGCCCTACCCCCCAGGCGATGGCCTCCGGGGTGAGTACCACCTGATAGCGATACTGCCGCAGGGTCTCGTCGCGCAGTTCGGCGTTGGGCCGAACGAGAATGTGCCAGGCTCGCTGATACCAAGGCCCCTGCAGGGCCTGCCACTCTTCGTTGAAGAGTGCATTGCGGCGTATCAGCACGCCAAGGCTGTCGGCATCGCTGCGAAAGACCGGGTCGTCACTGGCCTGGTAGTGCGCCAGCAAGCCGTCGAGGCTACCGTTGAAGTATTGCTGTGCGGTCTTGCGAAAGCCGTTCAAGGCCTGGTCGGATTCCAGCCGGTGGGCATCCACACGCTGCTCGTAGTCGAGCATGAATCCAGGAATCTGCACCCCTACCAACAAGGCCAGGGTGAACAACAGCAGACGGATATAGCTGCGCAACATCGCTGGAGAGGCTCCTGTTCAGAGGCGGCCTTGGGTGACGATCTTACCATTCCACCAGAGGTGCCATTCACCCGGCTGGTGCAACGTCCAGAGCTCGTCCGTGGTCAGGGGTTCGGTCGCGACGATGGTGACGACATCGTCGGGGGTGGTTTCGGCCTTGAAGTCGATGTGGACCTCAGCATCGCGTAAATGCGCCGGCCCGAACGGTGCGCGACGGGTGATATGGGCCAGCTTGGTGGTACAGAAGCTAAACAGCCAGTCGCCGTCGCTGAGCAGACAGTTGAATACACCACGCTGGCGAAAGCCATCGCAGGCATTCACCAGCTGCGGTAGCAGCATCTCCACCGGGACCGGTTCGGGGAAGCGCTCGCGGACCTGGTCCAGCAGGCTGCAGAAGGCCGTCTCGCTGTCGGTATCCCCAACCGGACGATAGAAGCGTGGCTCGGGACGGAAATCCTGCAGCTGACCATTGTGGGCAAAGCTCCAGTAGCGACCGCCCAGCTCACGGACGAAGGGATGGGTGTTGGCCAGATTGACGCCGCCGACGTTGGCATGACGGATATGGCCGATCACCGTATGACTCTTGATCGGGTAGCCCTGGACCAGCTTGGCCACCTCCGAGTCGGAACCCGGCAGGGCATCCTTGAACAGGTGCAGGCCCTTGCCTTCGTAGAAGGCCACGCCCCAGCCGTCCCGGTGCGGCCCGGTACGGCCACCGCGCTGCATCAGGCCCTGGAGACTGAAGACCAGATCCGTGGGCACGTTGGCACTCATGCCCAGCAATTCGCACATGTCCCTTCCTCCGGGGTGGCTGCCTGATTCACTCGCGGCTGCAGCCGCTGCCCATGACGATCATGCTGCAGGCGCAAGGCCCTGGGCGCAAGCCTGGATTAGAGGCGCGGCTCGATGCGCTCGCCGCGACTGCGGACGTCCCGCTGCTCGACCGGGGCGGGCGCGCCTTGCCGGGTCGTAGGCGATTCCGGCAACGGGTCATCCGCTGGGGTTTGGGCAGTAACAGGCACCGGCCGGGGGTGCGAGCGCCAGTACAGCCAGCGGCACAGCACAAAGAGTAGATAGAGCACCACGCCGATGACGCCGGCCGCCGCCAGATTGGCCACGGCCGACCAGGCGCTGTTGCCGACCTTGAACACCAGATCGAGTACCGTCACGGCGATCGCCGGGGCATAGAAGCCGTGCTCGGCGTCCACCAGCACGGGAGTCACCATGAGCACGGCCGCCACCAGGCGGATGGGCTCGCGCAGCCAGCGCCAGAGCCAACCGGTAGCCTTGAAGGTCACCACCAACAACAGCAGCGCGGCGACGGCGTAGATGGCCCAGGCGATCAGGTACTCTTGGTCGGTCATTGCGATCCATGGCGATAGATGAGAGGGGAAGCCTATGATAACGGTTTTGCCCCGCCCGCGTGCTTTTGCGCGGCAGCCAAGGAGCCCGCATGACCCAAGCCCCCATTGCCCGCCGCGCCCCAGGCGACGATCCCTACGTCTGGTTGGAAAGCCGAGATGCGCCCGAGGTGCTGGCGCACCTGGAAGCCGAGAACGCCTATCTGGAAACCCAGCTGGCGCCCCAGGCCGCCTTGCGTGAGCGACTGTTCGAAGAGATCCGCGCGCGCATTCGCGAGACGGATCTGTCGTTGCCGGTCCCACGGGGTCACTATCTCTACTATCAACGCACCCAGGCCGGTGACGAATATGGCCGCAATTATCGCTGCCGCCGCCCAGCCGATGGCAGCCTGTCGCCCGACCCCGCGAGCGAGGAGCTGCTGTTCGACGGCAACGCCATCGCCAACGGTGGTTTTCTCTCCGTGGGTCGCTTCACCATCAGCCCTGACCAGACCAAGCTTGCCTACAGTCTGGATCAGGTGGGTGACGAGACTTACCGCCTCTACGTGAAAGACCTGACGACCGGTACTGTGACCGAACTGCCCTTCAACGAATGCGATGGCAGTCTGACCTGGGCCAACGACAGCCGTACCCTGTTCTTCGGCGAGCGGGACGAATCCCATCGTCCGCACAAGCTCTATCGCTATCACCTGGGCGAGGCCGAACCGCAATTGGTCTTCCATGAGACCGATGGGCGTTTCTTCCTCGGCTGCTATCGCTCGAGTTCCGAGCGCAAGCTGCTGTTGCTCTCCCATAGCAAGACCACCAGCGAGGCCTGGGTACTGGATGCGGATCGGCCGGACGAGGCCTTCGTCTGCCTGGCACCGCGTGAGGAAGGCCACGAGTATTTCCCCGACCATGGCGTCGACGGCTGGTACGTGCGCAGCAACCAGGACGGCATCAACTTCGCGCTGTACCAGGCCGCTGAGGCCACTCCCACGCGCGCTCACTGGCAGTTGCTGGTCCCCCACGATCCGGCGGTGATGCTGGAGGACGCGAGCCTGAGCGCCCAGGCACTGGTGCTCAGTCTGCGCAGTGCCGGACTGCCGATCCTGGAGGTCCGCCCCTATGGCCAGGCGCCCTACCGCGTCGACTTGCCGGACGAGGTCTACAGCCTCGATGCGATGGACGTACTGGAATTCCAGAGCCCGGTATTGCGACTGCGCTACGAAGCACTCAATCGCCCAGCAGAGATCCGCGAGCTGGACCTGGTCAGCGGCAGCCAACGGGTGCTCAAGCAGGTCCCGGTGGAAGGCCCCTTCGATGCCGATGCCTATGAAAGCCGGCGCCTCTGGGCAACTGCCGCCGATGGCACCCGCATCCCCATCAGCCTGGTCGGGCGGCGTGATCTGCCGCAGAGTGCCCCGCTCTACCTCTATGGCTATGGTGCCTATGGCCACAGCCTTGACCCCTGGTTCTCCCATGCGCGCCTGAGCCTGCTGGATCGCGGCGTGCGCTTCGCCATCGCCCATGTACGTGGCGGCGGTGAGCTGGGCGAGGCCTGGTATCGCAGCGGCAAGCTGGAACACAAGCACAACACCTTCGACGACTTCATCGCCTGCACCGAGCATCTGCTGGCCGAGGGTCTGAGCACCCCGCAGCAGGTGGTCATCAGTGGCGGCAGCGCCGGTGGTCTCCTGATCGGTGCGGTGCTCAACCAGCGTCCCGATCTCTATGCTGCGGCCATCGCCGAGGTGCCCTTCGTCGACGTGCTCAATACCATGCTCAAGCCGGACCTGCCGCTGACCGTCACCGAATACGACGAATGGGGCGATCCCAACGAGCCGGAGGTGCGGGAGCGCATCGCCAGCTATGCGCCCTATGAGAACGTGAAGGCCCAAGCCTATCCGGCGATCCTGGCGGTGGCGGGCTATCACGACACCCGGGTGCAATACTGGGAGGCCGCCAAGTGGGTGGCGCGGCTGCGCGAGCGGCGTACCGACCCGGCGCCCCTGCTGCTGCTCAAAACCGAGTTCGGTGCCGGGCACGGTGGCATGAGCGGGCGCTATCAGGCGCTACGCGACGTGGCTCTTGAATACGCCTTCGTGTTCAAGGTGCTGGGCCTAAGCGGCTAGCCGGAGGGAACGGCGGGGGCTCTGGGCAGGTCTTTTCCACAGCCACTGGAGAATTCGACATGCACCTAGATGCCCCCACTCCCCCGCTCGTCCCCCCGACTCGCGATGACGCCGCCGTACGTGGCGTGGAACGCCTGGCCTCGCTGGCGGGCGGCGGCCTGCTGCTCACGCGTGGGCTGGCGCGCGGCGGTTTGCTCGGTCTGCTCAGCGGAGCGACCGGCGCCTGGCTGCTGACCCGCGGCCTGCGCGGGCGCTGCGCGGTGCGCCGCGCCGTGGCCAATGCCCGCTTCGAAAGGGACGTGCGCCGCTCGCTGGCCTGGCGCTCGGCCGCTTCCCAAACACGGCGGGTAGTCATCGCTCGCCCGCGCGACGAGCTGTATCGCTTCTGGCGCGACTTCTCCAACCTGCCGATCTTCATGCGCCATATCGAGCGGGTGGACGTACTCAACGACCGCTATTCCCACTGGGTGGTCAAGGCACCCATGGGTCGTTTCGAATGGGATGCGGAGGTCACCGACGACGTGCCCGGCCAGCTGATCGGCTGGCGTTCCTGCGGTTATGCCGGGCTGAACAATCTCGGCTGGGTGACCTTCACCGACGTACCGGGCGGCACCGAGGTGACGGCGGTGATGGCCTACGAGCCTCCGGCCGGACGCCTGGGGCATCTGTTCGCCCGCGTGTTGCGGCGCGATCCCGGCACCCGTATCGCTCAGGATCTGGCCGAACTCAAGGTGCTGCTGGAACGCGCCCATGCGGTCAGCGATAGATACAGCGCCGTCGAGCGCGCCTCCCACATGGAATCCCCCCTGGGCTGACCTCGGCCTGCACGGCGTCTCGCCCGAGACGCCGCCTTCCCCGAGCCGGCCGACCCCGACTGGCTTATCTCCTAGCGACCTCCAGCGCGCCTTTGCGACACCTATATGACAACCGGCATCCGACCGCTTGCGACCTTTGGAACAGCGATGTTAGTTTTTGAACAACAGAGCGCATAATGACAGCTCGATAACATCGCAGGTCGGCCGCGTGAGCAAACCCCTCTTCTTCCAAGCCCTCGAAGGCGCCTTCGCCGACCTCACGCCCACCGGCAAGCGCGTGGCGGGCTACCTGCTGGCCAATCCGGAGAAGCTGCCCTTCGAGACCGCCGACAGCATCGCCCAACGCACCAATACCACGGGTATCTCCGTGGGCCGACTGCTACGCTCCCTGGGCTATCGCAACCTCGACGACGTGAAGCAGAGCCTGAGAAACGAAGGCCTGGAAGCCTGGCGCATCACCGATCGCTTCAGCGCCTTCCGCCAGCAGAGCGGGCGCAGCGACGCCCTGGATCGCTCCCTGGCCGCCGAGCTCGCCGCCATCGAGGACGTCTACCAGCTAGCTCGCGGCCCGGTGTTCGAGCAGGTGGTGCAACAGCTGACGAATGCCGACGCGGTGTTCATCGCCGGTATCCAGACCACCCGTGGCGTCCTCGGCAGCTTCCACAGCCTGCTGGAATACATCCGCCCCAAGGCCTTCTACGTCGACGGCCTGTCCGGCACCTATGCGGACATCTTCAACAGCGGCTTCACCCGCCCCTATCTGGTGGTAGCCGACTTTCGCGCCTATTCCAGCGTGACCCGCAAACTCTGCGAGGCCGCCCGCGATGCCGAACTGCCCATGGCGCTGATCACCGACTACCACTGCCCCTGGGCGCGGGACTATCCGGCCGACCTGCTGCAACTGCGCCTGGAGGTCGACCAGTTCTGGGACTCCCTGGCGCCCCTGGCCTGCCTGCTCAACCTGCTGGTGTCGGCGGTGGCGGATCGCTCGGGCGATGCCCTGGAGCAGCGCCTGGCCAGCAACCGCGTCCTGCAGCAGCGCTTCGGTCAATTCGAATGAGTCCAGGCCGCCCTCTTTACCTCAAGGAAGCACCCCATACCGTGAACCACCCAGAACTCGTCGAGATCGACGCCCACCGCTACGGCGTGGACATCCACCTCGTCTATGCGACCGCCGACAATCTCGCGGGCAAGGTCCTCTACCAGGATGCCCACTGCCTGCTGCACCGCGATGCCGCGATCCGTCTGCACAGAGCCAGCGAACTGGCCCGACAGGCCGGACTGCGCCTGCAGGTGCTGGACGCCTATCGCCCGCCCTATGCCCAGCAACTGCTCTGGCGGGTGTTGCCGGATGCCCAGTACGTGAGCGACCCGGCCCAGGGCTCGCACCACAGCCGCGGTGTAGCGGTGGACGTGACCCTGCTCGACGAGGCCGGCATGCCGCTGGACATGGGGACCGGTTTCGACGACATGCGCGAGCTGTCGCACCTGTTCAATCCGGCCGTGCCCGCCGCGGCCCAGCGCAACCGCCTGCTGCTGTTGGGCGTGATGCAGAGCGCCGGCTTCACCTTCATCACCAGTGAATGGTGGCACTTCGAACTACCCGATGCCCGCCGCTATCCGCTGATCGACTACCACCACCTCGGCCAGGATGAACTCACCGCCCTGCTGAACTGATCCAGCCGGCGACCGGATCGTTCGAATCCGGCGCCGCGAGCCCAAGGCTCGACCGTCTTGCCCTCTGCCGAAACACCCTAAAACCAAACAATCCGAGGTACCGGCATGTTCTCGTCTTCGCGCACCTGCGTTTCATCGGCGTCCCGAATGCTCGCCCTGGTTTCCCTGCTGGGCCTGGGTGCCTGGCAACCGGCCAGCGCTGCCACCGCGACCGACACCCTGGTCATCGGCAAGCCAGCCGACCTGCAGACCGTCGACCCGGGCGTGACCTTCGACAACAACGACTGGACGGTGACCTACCCCGCCTACCAGCGCCTGATGCGCTACAAGGTGGAAGACGGCAAGGGCAGTACCGACGTCGAGGGCGACCTGGCCAGCGGCTGGACCGTTTCCCCCGACAACCTGGTGTGGACCTTCACCCTGAAGCCCGGCAATAAATTCGACGACGGCAGCGAGGTCACCGCCGAGGCGGTCAAGTTCTCCATCGAACGCCTGATGAAGCTCAAGCAGGGGCCGTCCAGCATCTTCCCGGCGGACATGACGGTAGCGGTGGTCGATCCCCATACGGTGAAATTCACCCTGCAGAAGCCCTTCGCGCCCTTCCTCTTCGCCCTGGCCCACGATGGCGCCAGCGTGATCAACCCGAAGGTGGCCAGCGAGCATGGCAAGGACGTGGACGCCTGGCTGGCCGGCCATACCGCCGGTTCCGGCGCCTACCGCCTGGCCGCCTGGCAGAAGGGCCAGTCGCTGACCCTGGAGCCCAATCCGCACTACGCCGGCAAGGCGCCGGCCCTCAAGCAGGTGGTGGTGCGCATCATCGCCGAGCCCTCGGTGCGGCGCCTGCAACTGGAACAGGGCGACCTCGACATCATCGAGGACCTGCCGGAAGACCAGGTCAAGGCCCTGGCGCAGAAGCCCGGCTTCGTCACCACCGCCTACCCCTCGCTGCGGGTGACCTACCTCTACCTCAACAACAAACGCGCGCCCATGAACGACGTGCACGCACGCAAGGCGGTGGTCGACTCCCTGGATTACCAGGGCATCGTCGAGGGCATCGCCATGGGCAAGGCCAAGCTCATGAATGGGCCGATCCCGGACGGCATGTGGGGCCACGATCCGAGCCTGCCACTGCCCAAGCAGGACATGGAAGCCGCCCAGGCCGAGCTGGGCAAGGCGCCCAAGCTGCGCGAGTTGCAATTCCTCTATTCGGACAAGGACCCGGCTTGGGAACCCATCGGCCTGACCCTGCAGGCGGGCCTCAGCGCGCTCGGCGTCAATCTGAAGATGGAAAAGCTGGCCAATGCCACCTTCCGCGAGCGCCTGGGCAGCGGTGACTTCGATGTGGCCATCGGCAACTGGAGCCCGGATTTCGCCGACCCCTACATGTTCATGAACTTCTGGTTCGACAGCACCAACGCGGGCCTGGCCGGCAATCGTTCCTTCTACAGCAATCCCAAGGTGGACCAGTTGGTACGCGAAGCCGCCAGCGTCAGCGACGTGGCCAAACGCAAGGCGCTGTACCAGGACGCCCAAAAGATCGTGGTGGGCGATGCCGCCTACGCCTACCTCTATCAGAAGGCCTATACGGTGCCGATGCGCGATACGGTCAAGGGGTACGTGTTCAACCCCATGCTCGAACAGGTCTTCGATTTCGCTGCAATGTCCAAGTAAGGGCGACGGGCGCCGGTCCTCTCCGGCGCCCGCCTCGCGAGGTAAGCCATGGCCTTCTTCCACCTGCTGCGCAAGCAGCTGACCGATATCCTCATCGTGGTCATCGGGGTCTCCCTGATCACCTTCGTCATCTCGCACCTGATCCCCGGCGATCCGGCGCGGCTGATCGCCGGCGAGCGGGCCAGCGATGCCATCGTCGCCAACATCCGCCATCAACTGGGCCTGGATCTGCCGCTGTACCAGCAGTACTTCCGCTATATGAGCGACCTGCTGCACGGCGACCTGGGGCAATCGATCCGCACCCATCGTCCGGTGCTGGAAGACCTGCGGACGTTCTTCCCAGCCACCCTCGAACTGGCGCTGGTGGCGCTGCTGCTGTCGATCCTGATCGGCGTGCCCCTGGGGGTACTCTCGGCGGTCTACAACAATCGCTGGATCGACCACATCAGTCGCACCCTGGCGGTGGCGGGCATCTCCACCCCGGCGTTCTGGCTGGGGCTGGGTCTGATCGTACTGTTCTACGGGCACCTCGGCTGGCTGCCCGGCGGCGGACGCCTGGACCAAGGGCTGACGCCACCGCCCACGGTGACCGGCTTCTATCTGATCGACACCCTGCTGGCAGGGGATCTCACCGGCTTCGTCAGCGCGGCCAGGCACCTGCTGCTGCCGGCGGTGACCCTGGCCTTCGTCAACCTGGGGGTGATCACCCGGCAGATCCGCGGCGCCATGCTCGAACAGCTGGGCGAGGACTACATCCGTACCGCCCGCGCCTATGGCCTGTCGCAAGCCACCGTGGTGCTGCGCCATGCCCTGCCCAATGCGCTGATCCCTTCCATCACGGTGATCGGCCTGGCGCTGGGCGATCTGCTCTACGGCGCGGTGCTGACCGAGACGGTGTTCGCCTGGCCGGGCATGGGCGCCTATGTGGTCAAGTCGATCCAGGCGCTGGATTTTCCGGCGGTCATGGGCTTCGCCATCGTGGTGTCCTTCATCTACGTCCTGCTCAACCGCTTCATCGACCTGCTCTACCAACTGGTCGACCCGCGCATCGGCAAGGTGAACTAGCATGACGACCCTGACCGCTTCACGCCCGGCCTGGCAGGAGCAACTCGCCTGGCTGGCCTGGCGCATCCGCCGTAATCCGCTGATGCTCACCGGCCTGTTGATCACCCTGCTGGTGCTGCTGTGCATGGTCGCCGCGCCTTGGCTCGCACCCTATCAGCCCAACGCCCTGAAACTCACCGCGCGACTACAGGCGCCCAGCGCCCTGCACTGGTTCGGCACCGACGAGGTGGGTCGCGACCTGCTCAGCCGGGTGATCTACGGCAGCCGCCAATCGGTGGGCGTCGGCCTGTTTGTCGCCTTCGCCGCCTGCGCCAGCGGCGGCCTGCTCGGCTGCCTGTCGGGCATCGTCGGTGGCGCCTTCGACCGCCTGACGATGCGCCTGATGGACATCATCCTCTCGGTGCCCTCGCTGGTGCTGATCATGGCCCTGGCCGCCGCGCTCGGGCCGAGCCTGTTCAATGCCATGCTGGCCATCACCCTGGTGCGCATCCCCTTCTATGTGCGCCTGGCCCGTGGCCAGACCCTGAGCATTCGCCAGCTGGCCTATGTGCAGGCGGCGCGCACCTTCGGTGCCAGCAAATGGCACCTGGTGCACTGGCACGTGGCGCGCAATGCCATGCCGCCACTGCTGGTGCAATTCAGCCTGGACATCGGCAACGCCATCCTCATGGCCTCGGCGCTGGGCTTCATCGGCCTGGGCGCCCAGCCGCCCACCGCCGAATGGGGCGTGATGGTCGCCAGCGGCCGCAACTTCATCCTCGATCAGTGGTGGTACTCGACCTTTCCGGGCCTGGCCATCCTGATCACGGCGATCGGTTTCAATCTGCTGGGCGATGGCATCCGCGATCTGCTCGATCCTCGACAAAAGGGCAAATGACATGGGCCAGGCCGTTCTGCACATCGACCAGTTGAACCTGGAATTCCCTGGCTTTCGCAGCAGCGCCAAGGCGCTCAATGGCGTCAGCCTGAGCGTGGCGCCCGGCGAGATCGTCGGCGTGGTGGGCGAGTCCGGCTCGGGCAAGTCGGTCACCGCCATGCTCACCCTGGGCCTGCTGCCGCGCGGCAGCTATAAGGTCACCGGCGGCCGCGTCGAGCTGGTGGGCCACGACATGTTGGCGCTCAGCGAGCGCCAGCTGATGGAAGTCCGCGGTCGCGAGGCAGCGATGATCTTCCAGGAGCCGATGACCGCGCTCAATCCGACCCGGCGCATCGGCCAGCAATTGCTGGACGTGATCCGCCGCCACACCGCACTGGACGCTGCCCAGGCCCGCGCCCGGGCCATCGAGTTGCTCAAGGACATGCACATCGCCGATCCCGAGCAGATCCTCGACCGCTATCCCTTCGAACTCTCCGGCGGCATGCGCCAGCGCATCATGATCGCCCTGGCCTTCTCCTGCGATCCGCAACTGCTGATCGCCGACGAGCCGACCACGGCACTGGATGTGACGGTACAACGCCAGGTCCTGCTGCTGCTCCGCGAAAAGGCGCGGGCCCGGGGTACCGCCATCCTGCTGATCACCCACGACATGGCCCTGGTCGCGCAATTCTGCGACCGCGTCTATGTGATGTACGCCGGCGGTATCGTCGAACAGGGCGCTACCGCCGCGGTGATGCAGGCGCCACGGCATCCCTATACCCAGGGCCTGCTGGCCTGCCTGCCGGAGAAGGCGGTGCCGGGCAGCGACCTGGCCAGCATCCCCGGACAGGTGCCCAACCTGGCCCAACTGCCCAGCGGCTGCACCTTCAAGGACCGTTGCGCCCGGCGGCATGAACGCTGCGAGACGCGGCCCGGGCTGCTGCCCACCGACACCCCCGATCACCTGAGCGCCTGCTGGCTGCAGGCCGAGGACGCCCCGGCATGACTTCTCTTTCTCCTTCCGCCGCGCCGCTGCTGGAACTCCAGGGCGTTGAGGTGCGTTATCCAGTGGGCCGGGACTGGCTCGGCCGCAGCAAGGGTCAGGCCCATGCGCTCAATGGCATCGACCTGCAACTGTTCCCCGGTGAAACCCTGGGGGTGCTGGGCGAATCCGGCTGTGGCAAGAGCACCCTGGCCCAGGTGCTGATGGGCTTGGTGGAACCGGTGAGCGGCACCCTCGCGGCCACGGGCTCGGCCAACGGCCAGCGCAATATCCAGATCGTCTTCCAAGATCCGCAGTCCTCGTTGGACCCGCGTCTACCGGTGTGGAAACTGATCACCGAACCCCTGGTGGTACGGGGCCGCACATCCGCTACGGAATTGCGCGCCGTCGCCGAACGCCTGGCGCTGCAGGTGGGCATTCGCCCGGAATACCTGGATCGTCACCCGCACCAGTTTTCCGGCGGCCAGCGCCAGCGCATCGCCATCGCCCGGGCGCTGTCGTCCGATCCGGACGTGATCATTCTCGACGAGCCGACCTCGGCGCTGGACATCTCGGTACAGGCACAGATCCTCAACCTGCTGGCCCAGCTGCAACGCGAGCGCGGTCTGACCTTCGTGCTGATCTCCCACAACGTCTCGGTGGTGCGTCATCTGGCCAAGCGGGTAGCAGTGATGTACCTGGGGCAGATCGTCGAACTCGGTGACGCCGAGCAGGTGCTGGAGCGACCCAGCCACCCCTATTCCCGGCTCTTGCTGGAAGCGGTGCCACGCCTGGACCAGCCCTTGACCGGTGACGCCGCTGCCCAGCGTACCGAGCTGCCGGGCAACCGGGTGCTGCCGAGCGGCTGCTTCTTCCGGGATCGTTGCCCCCAGGCAGGGGCCGGCTGCGAAAGGCCCCAGCAGCTACTGCCGGCAACTCTGGTGGAGGTCCGTTGCCATCGTGTCACCGGTCTGATGGCGCTGGCGCGGGGGACGACTGCGCTGGCCTGAACGGAAGATCAGCCGGCGCGGAAGATCAGATAGTCTTCCCAGTCGTCCTCGGCCACCTGGGTCTCGCTGAGCATGCGGCCAGCCTGGGAGATGCCGGCCTTGTGCACCGCCTCGCGGTCGTCGCAGATCAACGGGTGCCATTCGGGCAGGTCCTTGCCCTCGGCCACCAGGCGATAACCGCAGGTGGGCGGCAACCAGGCGAACTGGTCGGCCTGGGCCGGAGTGAGCTGGATGCAGTCGGGGACGAAACGGGTCCGTTCGGCATAGCGGCTGCACTGGCAGGTCTTGAGGTCCAGCAGTTTGCAGGCGATGCGCGTGTAGTAGACGGCGCCGTCCTCCTCGTCTTCCAGCTTCTGCAGGCAGCAGAGGCCACAGCCGTCGCACAGCGACTCCCATTCCTGGGCATCGAGCTGATCGAGGGTCTTGCGCTTCCAGAACGGCTGGGTGATGGCGGCCATGGCGAGTCGTCGGAGCTGAAGAGAGGGCGCGCAGTCTAGTGCCGCCGGCGGCGAGCGCCAAGCACCGTTCGCGCCCTTGTCGGTTCCGCCCGGCCGGATTACCGTGCGGGACTCCCCTTTCCCACCGTGGTGAAGCCATGACCCATAGCAGCCGTACCCCCCAATACCCCGTCGACGAACAATTCGTGCAGCGGTGGTCGCCGCGCGCCTTCGCGCCGGTCGAGATCGAAGAAGCAACCCTGCTCGGCTTCATCGAAGCCGCGCGCTGGGCGCCGTCCGCCTTCAACGCCCAGCCCTGGCGCTTCCTCTATTCCCGCCGTGGCGATGCCCACTGGGAGCTGTTCCTGAGCCTGCTGGCCGAATTCAACCGCGGCTGGGCCCAGCATGCCTCGGCGCTGGTGATCATCCTGTCGAAGACCACCCACACCCGCGCCGGCAGCGGCGAGGAAGTGCCCTTCCCCAGCCACAGCTTCGACGCCGGTGCCTCCTGGGCCTATCTGGCGCTGCAGGCGACCAACGCCGGCTGGCACGCCCACGGCATGGCCGGGATCGACCGCGAGGGTATCCAGCGTGAATTGCAGGTACCGGCCGCGTTCAAGGTCGAGCTGGCCGTGGCCATCGGCAAGCTGGGCGACAAGTCCAGCCTGCCGGAGTCGCTGCAGGGGCGCGAGCTACCCAGCCCGCGGCTGTTGGTCGAGGAGCTGGCGGTAGCCGGGCCCTATCGCCTGGGGTGAGGCTTTGGCCTAGGCGGTACAGTCGCAACCCCAACCGCCTGCGTACTGCCTAGTGTGATGTTTCAGAAGTTAACTGCACAATTTTGGCGGCGCTTTTTGGGCCTGGGCGGCGTTGCCATTCCTGCCATAGCCCTGCTATGACTCGTCCCGGCGCCTGGCCCAGGAACAAAAATCACTCGCCAATTCTTGTGCGAACTTCTGAAACACCACACTAGGCCAAGCGACCTGCCTACTATTCTGCAGCAGGCATAGGGATGCCAGAGCGCGCATTGCTCAAAGCGCTAAGACAGCCTTTGCGCATCTGCTACTTGTCGCGGCATTACGTACGAGCTGTCTCTGTCCCCGTAAGCACGAACCGTCATCCCTACTGAATACCTGGTATCACAAGTATCAATTTGGCTCCCACCGAACGTCGTTCTAGCCTCTCAAGCACGACACTCTAAGAGCCGGTTCATAATCTCGAGAGCTAAAGTCAAACGAGTCGAAAGGCCTGAAGAGACAGTTCGGGCGCGCGCTCGAATACAGGTGGCAAATAAGCCTTGCTACAGGGATGCCCAGGCAGGGCCGGCGCCCCAAGACTGTCAACGCTGCTTGGCCGACGCGCAAAAGACCATGAACAGGCTCTGCACGCAGCTCCCTATCGAATATACGGCGAAGGGAGACCCGCATGGGCTCCCAACCGACGCTCGATCGCTAGTCCGGGCCGTGGGCGAAGGTGCCATCTGTTAGAACGACTCAACAACGGGAGACGAAAATTGATCAAGTTGAACATTATCGGTAGGCGTAAGCCCGGCACGACCCTTGAGGAACATCGCAAGCACATTCGGATGCTTCATGGGGAAGAAGTCCTTCGCTACATCGAGACTGACCCGAAGAATGCTCCGCTTCGCTACGTTCAGAACGTTGTGCTAGATGGAAGGTATCGTGCATCCCGTGTCGCGGATGATCCTTTGGCACTCAACAGGGATTTCGTCACACAGGTTTGGGTGGAGGATTTTGCCGCGCTCGAACACTCCCGGAACACCGAGTTCTACAATACCCGGCTGCGTGACGACGAAGACGCCTTCGTCGACCAGGCTAACGTAGTTTTCCTTCCGTGCCACGAGCGAATTCTGAACCCTGGCAGTCAAGTGTCTCAGGGGCGCTACAAGGTTCTCGTCCTATATCGACGTACTAAGGAGAGTACCTCAGAAGACTTCGAGAGACATTGTGTGGACGCGGCGAAGCGAATCAATCGCGCCACGTTACGCCACGTGCAAAACACCGTGCTGCCGATCCCCGGCCAGACCCAGTTGCTCGTTGATACTATTGACGAGTTCTGGACCTACGACAAAGCCACGGCGCGATCCGTTCTCAGAGAGTGGTGCAACGAGGTCGAAACCCATTTCATTGCCGACGACCTCGTTATAGAGGGCAGTCTGCTCGCGTTGCTCGCCTTGGAGGATGTTGTTTACGCCGGCAATCTGCCCAAAGGCACCTGATCACCCACAGGACCTAGTCAACTACCAAGTCTTTGGCGGCAGAACGCAGCAAATCCCGCAGCCAAGCGACGCCGGGGTCTGCAGTCCTATAGGTATGCCATTGCAACGCCTGGTTAATGACGGGCATCTGGAACGGCAGCTCTCGCATTACCACAGGATGCTCAAGCGCCACCTGGCTTGCCAGGTGGCGATGAGTCGTCGCGATCCTCTCGGTCCCTACAACCAGATGTGCGGCAGACGAGAACATGAAGGTGCTCATCTCGACGCGCCTCACGAGACCCAGCCGCTGTACGAACCAATCATCCAAGGCCGGCTTCCCGTCTCTTGGCTGAATGACAACATGCCCCGCTGCGAGATAACGCTGCGCGGTCAGAACACCGCGCGCCAGTTCGCTCTCCTTCCAGACAACTGCACAATAGGAATCTTGAAAGAGAATTTCGGACGGATGTTCTGTCGAACAATACTCTTGCGGAACGATCAGCACGTCGGTCTCGCCACGTTCCAGAATCTTCTGAGGATGCGCGACCTGAGGTACGAATTCGAATCGCACGCCAGGCGCCTCTGCGAACGCCCGGGCGATTAGTTTCGGTATCAGTGTCATCAGGGTGTAGTCGGAGATGAGCAGGCGGAACAACCGCTCCGATTCAGCGGGTACGAACACCGGTCGCGCCTCGACCGTCGTTTCGATACGAACGAGAATATCTCGAATAGCGTCCGCCATCTCATGAGCGCGCGCTGTCAGCTCCATCTGCCGTCCGAGCGGCACCAACAAGTCGTCGTCGAAGTGTTCCCTCAGCCGCGCTAAAGCATTGCTCGTCGCGGATTGAGTTATATGCAATCGCTCGGCCGCACGGCTGACGTTCTTAGTACTCAGAAGCGCATCGAGCGCTACTAGTAGGTTGAGATCGAGCTTATTGAAGCGCATTTTCGCCGTTCCACTAAGAACTGAAGGTCAACCCGTACCCTGACTCACCTGCCGCTCGCAAGGCCTGGCCTCTCGATTCTAGCGTGGTCTTTCAGACACTATCTGCACAACTTTGGCGGCATTTCGTCGACCGCAGAGGCAGACAGTCCGGGCCAGAGTCAGCGTCTCGCCCCTTCTACAAGACGCCAGACGCGTACCTGCGCTCTCCTCACACGAGCTACCAAGGGCAGCCTCTGGTCTTTCGCACCGCAAGCACTGCCGCCTCAACACATGGGCACTGCTGGATCCTTATTACCTCTAGGGTCTGTACGAAAAACGCCTGCGCTCGGTGATGCTTCGTTGAAAAAGGCCTGGATAGCCAGCCCCGCCTAGGCGGCCCCGTCGCAATGCTCATTTACCACTCGTAAACTCGTTCGCGAGCCCGGTCGAGCGCGACTCCGATCCGCTTCCTCAGCCTTTTTCGCGGGGCCGCCTAGGCCTCGCCTGACCTTCGCTCGGCGGCTTTTCGTACAGAACTTAGTGCTGCAACTGACGCTTTGCCCGAAAAAGATCCACCGCGCCGCGCAGTGGCTCGCCAATGGCCAGCCGCGCGCGGTTGTCGAGAAACAGGCGTACCGCCGCCGCTGGCGGTGTAGGCCCGGCGACATGGGCGGTGAGTTGCAGATTGGGCGTTTGCCAGAAGGGATGCTCCGCGGGCAACGGCTCCTGGCGGAACACGTCCAGTACCGCACCGGCCAGGTGTCCACTCTGCAGCGCGGCGACCAGATCGGCATCCACTACGCTGGTGCCACGCCCGGCATTGATGAACAGCGCCCCCGCGGGCAAGGCCGCGAAGAAGGCCGCATCGTAGAGATCCCAGGTACTGGCGCTGTCCGGTAGCAAGTTGACCACGAAGTCCGCGTCCCGCGCGGCGAGATGCAGGTCCACCAAAGGCACAACCCGGGCGAAACCGGGTAGCTCACGCGCGCTCCGAGCGACACCGGTGACCAGCATGCCGAAGGGCGCCAGCAGCCGCGCCACGTCCTGGCCGATATCGCCTGCCCCGACCAGCAGCAGGCGCCGTCCGGCCAGGGTGCCCGGCGCTCGGGTATCCCAATGACCTTGACGCTGGCTGAGCTGGCGTTGCGTGACCTGGCGTTCGTGCTGCAGTAGGTAGGTCAGCACATATTCGCCGATGCTCTGGCCGAACAGCCCAACGGCGCGGCTGAAGTCATAGTCGCTGGGCAGGTCCGGCGCCAGCAGCGGCGCATAGCCCGCCCAGGTGGATTGCAGCCAGCGCGGCTTGAAGCCCCGGCGCAGCAGCGCCGCGGCACGATCTGGCTGGCCGAGCCAGTAGCTCTCCCCGGCTGCCATCCGCTCGGCCTCGGCCGGGTCCGCCGGCACCCGCAGTTCCAGATCCGGCGCCAGTTGGCGCCAGGCCTGCACATAGGCTGACGGCTCGTCTTCCAGCAGCAGGACGGCCGTCATAGCGGATCGTTGAGCCGCAGCAGTTCTTCGGGCAGGTGCTCGATGTAGTCGTCGCGCTCCAGCTCCGGCGGCGGCATCTGCAGGTGATAGCCCTGCTTGTCGATGTTCTCGAGCACCTTGGCGACGTCTTCGCGGGCCAGCTTGCGCTCGGGGGTCAGCACGAACTCGAAGGCCAGTGCCGGGGGGCCGAAGGCTGTGAGCAGGCCCTCGGGAACGCGGGTCAGGCCCTTGAGCTTGTCGACATAGAGGTACATTTCCGGCTTGCGCGGGCTGCGGTAGATGGAGCAGAGCAATTTCATGGGGTGTCTTCCAGGGGCGCAGGCGTGCTGCGCTGCGCCTGCAGGTGATCGAGAAGGGCCTGGCCGAAGCGTTCGCGACGCCAGCCGCGGAGGTTATCGGGCAGGCGGTAGTCGCCGTCGGGCCAGCCGGTGCGCAGCAGGGCTTCGAGTACCTTCTTGCGCAGCATCAGCTCCGGCGCCATGCCCAGCGCCTCGGCGTCGCGCTCGCCGATGGCGCGCAGGGCCTTGAGCAACGGCGAGATCTCGTGGGGCAAGGGCTCGGACTGCACCTCGGGCCACTGCTCGGCAGGCGTGGCCGCACCCTCGGCGATCAGCGCCAGCAGGGTATCGCCATCCTGGCGCACGGTGCGCGGATGCATGTCGTCGACGCGGGCCAAGGCCTGCTTGTCGGTGGGCTGGAAGCGCGCCAGCGGCCACAGCGAACGCTCGCGCAGCACATGGTTGCGTGGCTGGTCGCGCTCCCGGGCGGTGAGCTCCCGCCAGTGACAGAGTACCCGCAGCACGGCCAGTTGCTGGCGCGACAGGCGCCAGGCCAGCTTGACTTCGCGATAGGCCTCCCAGGGATCGCTGGTGCGGCGCAGATTGGCCACCAGGTCGGCGCCATCCTCCAGTAGCCAGGCGCGCCGGCGCTCGTCCAGACGCGCATCGAGCTGGCGATAGATCTCCGCCAGGTGGGTGACGTCAGCCGCAGCATAGCGCTCCTGCAAGGGCGTCAGCGGCCGCTGCAGCCAGTCGGAACGGGTCTCGTCCTTGGGCAGGTCGATCTGCAGCACCTCGGCCACCAGGCGCGAATAGCCCATGGAGTGCGCCAGCCCCAGATAAGCCGCCGCCAACTGGGTGTCGTACAACGGCTGCGGCAGGCTGCCCGTCAAACGCAGTAACACTTCCAGGTCTTCGCTGCAGGCGTGCAGTACCTTCACCACCTTGGGGTCTTCCAGCAAGGCGGCGAAGGGCGTCCAGTCACTGATGCACAGGGGATCGACCAGATAGGCCTGCTCACCGTCACCGATCTGGATCAGGCCGGCCTTGGGATAGAAGGTGTCGACCCGCATGAATTCGGTGTCGAGCGCGATAAAGGGCAAGCTCTGGCAACGCTGGCAGAGGGCGGCCAACGCCGCGTCGTCGCGGATCCAATGAGGGGCAGAAGTCAAGGGCGCACTCCGAACAGGGAAGCCGACAGTATAAGCCACCCGGCCGCAGAGCATCGGCGCCCATTGCGACAGCGGTCGGCCGCTTCGGTGCGGGGCATTCAGCGGCTTTCCAGGCGGGTTCGTCGGATGAACGCTGGCTGACTACGCCGAACCAAACGTGACCGAATAGTTTTTTTTGTATTCGCCCGCTGGGCCTGCTAAAAGCTCTTGTGTGCGCAAGTACTCACTCGGACATGGGGATCCGCGGAGGTAAGCGCTTCTCGCCTTTCAATGGAGCTGCAAGAGCATGAAAACAATAAAACTGTCCCTACTTGCCTTAGCCGTTTCGAGCACTTCCGGCTATGCACTGGCCAACGGCCTGGCCATCAACGAGCAAAGCATTAGCGGCATGGGCACCTCCTTCGCCGGACGCTCTTCCTCCGCGCAGGACGCTTCCACCATCTACGGCAACCCGGCCGGCATGTCCCGCCTGGGTCGCGAAGTCTCCTTCGGCGGCGCCTATGTCCATGCCAAGGTGGATATCAAGGACGCCAATGCGCAATATGCCAACGGCCGGCAGGTACCGGGCAGCAACGACGGCGACATGGTGCCCAACTCGGTGATTCCGTTCGGCTATTTCGTCACCCCGGTGGACGATCGCCTGCACTTCGGCCTGGGCGTCTATGTGCCCTATGGCCTGATCAGCAACTACGAACATGCCTTCCAGGGGCGCTACCAGGGCCAGGCGAGCAAGGTGGAAGTCATTACCATCCAGCCCACCGTCAGCTATAAGATCACCGACAAGGTCTCCATCGGCTTCGGTCCGACCATCAACCGTATCGAAGGCAAGCTCAACAGCAACCTGACGGCCAATCAGTTCGGCGGCGGCGACGCCCAGGTCAAGATCGACGGCGACGATACCGCCTATGGCTTCAACGTCGGCGTCCTGGCGGATCTTACCGACGACCTGACCTTCGGCCTGACCTACCACTCCAAGGTCAGCTACAAGCTCAAGGGTAATACCGAAGTCAGCGGTGCCGGCAGCGCCGTTCCGGCCTTCAACTCCATCCTCAGCCGGCTCAACGGCAAGTACGACGCCAGCCTGAACCTGACCCTGCCGGAAAGCAGCGACGCCTCCTTCACCTATCGGCTGAACAACGATTGGACGCTGTACGCCGGGGCGACCTGGACACGCTGGAGCCGTCTGCAATCCATCACCGTCGAGAACGATGGCACCCCCACCTTGCCGGTGTTGGGCAATCGCCTTGGCGAGGTCACCGAAGAATTCAATTGGAAGGACACCTGGTCCTACGCCGTCGGCGCCTCCTACCAGTTGAATCCGCAGTGGGTCCTGCGCGCCGGTATGGCCATCGACCCCTCGCCGGTGGACAACGCCGACCGCAACGTGCGCGTCCCGGTGGGTGATCGCAAGACCTTCTCCCTGGGCGCGGGCTGGTCCCCGACCAAGGACGTAACCATCGACGTGGCCTACGCCTACCTGTGGGAAGACAACGTCAAGGTCAACCGTGCCCCGGATGCCCTGCGCGGTGGCTACAGCGCCAAATACGACAACAGCGCCCATGGCCTGGGTGCCCAGCTGACCTACCGCTTCTAAGCAACGGGGTTCGCCGCTCGAAGCCGCCGCAGGGCGGCTTCTTGCTTTGCGGGGTGCTCACTCCATCCGTACCACCACCTTGCCAAAGGCACCGCGAGCCAGATGGTCCAGGGCGGCGGGCAGATCGGCCAGGCCGTACTCAGCATCCACCTGCGGGGTGAAACCGGCCCGGTCCACCCAGCGCACCAGGTCTTCCAGGGCCCGCCGATTGCCCACTGCCACGCCCTGGATGCGGGCGCGCTTGGTTAACAGCGTGAGGGAGGGTACCTGCAACTCGAAGCCTTCCAGTACTCCGACCACGGCGATGGTCCCGCCCGGCGCCAGGGCATCCAAGCTCAGGCTCAGATCGCCTCCCGCCAGCTCCACGACGAGGTCGATCCCACGGCCACCGGTCGCCTGCCAGACCTGGGCAGGCCAATCGGGCCTACTACGATCCACCACGTGCTGGATGCCGAGGGCCCGCGCCCGTTCGCGCTTATCGGCGCTGGCGCTGGTCAAGACCACCTGCGCGCCCAGGCTCAGGGCGAGCTGGGCGGCGAACAGCGCCACCCCACCACTGCCCTGTACCAGCACCCACTGGCCGGGTTGGAGCCTGCCGACCTCGACCAGACTGTGCCAGGCGGTAAGCCCCGCGCACACCAGGGTGCTGGCGGAACCGGCATCAAGGGTCACCGGCGCGACGACGAGGTTGTCCTCGTGCAGTACCCGGTACTGGCTGAGTACTCCAGGTAGGTCCGCGCTGCCGAAGGCCGCGTCGGGCGCCGGACCTGGCTGCGGCTCGTCGAGCCAATCACGCCAGAAGGTATTGATCACCCGCTGGCCCAGCCGGACCCGACTGACCGCCGGGCCGAGTGCCACGACCTCGCCAGCCAGATCCGACCCCGGTACCAGGGGAAAGCGCAAGGAGCTACCCATGCCGTTTTCCAGCACCAGGCGGTCGCGATAGTTGAGGGACACCGCGGCGACCCTTACCAGGGCTTCGCGTGGACCTGGCTGGGGGACGGGCACCTCGACCAGTTGCAGGTTGCTGGTGCCATAGTCATTCAGTTGCCATTGTCGAATGGAGAGGGGGAGCATGGGGATTTCTCGATGAGGGATGTCCCCAGAGCTTATTGAATAGCCTCACGCACCGGTTGCGCGATAAATTCGCAGCATCGAATAGCCAGACGCGACAATAACTATGCTCAGAGTGGATGCCCTCGGCGCTATCGCGGCCTTCGTCCAGGCCGTGCAGTCAGGCAACTTCAGTGTGGCGGCGCAACGGTTGCACCTGTCACGTTCGGCGGTCGGCAAGGCGGTTGCCCGTCTGGAAGAGCAACTGGGCGTGCCGCTGTTTCAGCGCACCACGCGCAGCCAGAAGCTCACCGCGGAAGGTGAGCTGTTCTATCAGCGCTGCCTGCGCATCCTGGCCGAACTGGAGGGCGCGGAAGACGAACTCGCAGGTGATCGCCAGACTCCGCGTGGCCGGTTGCGACTGAGCATGCCGGTCCTGCTCGGCCAACGCTGCTTGGCGCCGATCCTGCTGGAGCTGGCCGAGCGTTGGCCCGACTTGCGGCTCGAACTGTCCTTCAACGATCGCAAGGTCGACCTGCTCGAGGAAGGCATCGACCTGGCCATCCGCAGCGGCTCACTGGACGACACACCCGGCTTGCGCGCCCGCCCCCTGGGCGAACATCTCATGGTGGTCTGCGCGGCGCCGGCCTGGCTGGCCCGCCATGGAACGCCGCATACCCTGGAGCAACTGGCAGAACTGCCGGCCATTCTCTACGGCCGGAGCGTTCAGGAAGCCAGCTGGGTGTTCCAGGATGCCAAGGGCGCCTTCCACGAGATACGTCCGCCAGTCCGTTTGCTGCTGGACGACCTCGACGCCATGCGGCTGGCGGCCTGTCGTGGACTGGGGGTGACCCGCCTGCCGAATTGGCTGGTCGATACGGCGCTACGCAGTGGCCAGTTGGTCGCGCTGACATTTGCCGAGCGCGCCCAACCCATAGTGCTGCATGCGATCTGGCCCGACACCCGGCACCTCCCCTACCGGGTGCGCCTGGTGCTGGAAGAGCTGGTCGAGCGGCTACCGCCCTTGCTCGCCGGGATGGCCATCACGGGTACAGCCACGACCCTCACGCCCTGAGCTGCCAGTACCCCTGCTCCTGCTCGGCATACCAGTGCTGGAAGTCTTCCAGCGCCAGGGCGCCGGCCACCAGTTGCCCCTGGATCTGATCGCAACCCAGCTCCGTGAGCACCTGCAGCGCCTCGGGCGTCTCCACGCCTTCGGCCACCACGCGTAGCCCACGCAAATGACCCAATTGGACCAGCAGTCGAATCACTTCCTGATCGCGCGGCAGTTGGCAATGCTCGATGAATTGCTTGTCGATCTTCAGCTCGTCGATGGGGAAGCTGCTCAGGCAGGCCAAGGAGGAATGCCCCGCACCGAAATCGTCGAGGGATAACTCGAAGCCCATGGCCTTGAGCTGGCGCAGGCAATCGAGCACCTGTACCGGATTGCTCATCGCCCGGGACTCGGTGATTTCCAAACAGAAGTGGCGTGCCAAGGCCCCGGTCTCGTCCAGCAGCCGACCGAGGCGAGCGATGAAGGCCGGATGCTCCAGGTCCAGTAGCGACAGATTGACGTTGAGTTTGAGGGCGCCCAATTGACCTTCGCGCTGCAAACGCATGCAGCGTTCCAGCACCCATAGGGTGATGTCGCAGATCTTGCGACTCTGCTCGGCGAGACCGACGAAGGCTTCCGGCCCCAGGAGACCCAGTTCCGGATGCTGCCAGCGCAGCAAGACCTCGGCGCCCATCACTCGGCCGTCCGGCAAGCCGACCTTGGGTTGCAGATGCAGCCGCAATTGGTCGTGATCCATGGCGAGGTCCAGGGCGTCGAGCAAGGCGATGCCCTGCTGGCGCTGACGCTCCTGACCCGGATCATGGAAGGCATAGGGCAGTTGCCGCCGCCGGGCGTCCTGCATAGCGGTCTCGGCATGGGCCAGCAGGGCCTCGGCGCTGGCACCGTGTTCGGGATAGCAGGCGATGCCGAAGGTGATGTGCAGCGAGAGTCGCTGGTTGCCGCTGACGAAGGGCTTTTCCACCAGGTTGCGCAGGGACGCCAAGGCAGCGTTGGCGGAACCCTCGTCGAACCAGGGCAGCAGCAGGACGAAGGTGTCGGCGCCTACCCGTGCCACGCCGTTCTCGTCCGGCGCCGCGACGCGCAGCCGACGCGCGAGGTGGCGGAGGATCTTGTCACCACCTTCCTGGCCGAGCAGTTCGTTGATGGTGCGAAAATTGGCGACGTCCAGCAGCAGCACGGCGAAGCGACCGGCCGCCGCACGTTCGAGGCGCTGGCGGATCTCCATCACCAGCCGGACCTGATTGGGCAAGCGGGTGAGCATGTCGCGAAACGCCAGCTGACTGATGCGCCGCTCACGCGCCGCCAGGGCCGCGCCCATCTGATTCATGGCCCGCCCCAGGCGACCCACCGGATCCTGCCCCTCCTTGAGGCCGAGCTGGTAGTCGCCATCGGCGATGCGCTCGGTCGCCTGGCCGAGCCGCCCGAGGTAGCGGTTGAGTGCCCCGGCCAGGATGCGACTGACCAGGGCGCCCAGGGTGAAGATCAAGGCGCCGATGAGTGACGAGTCCAACAGTGCCGAGCGCTCTGCCGCCTCGATTCCTTCCATGAACATATCCGCCCCTATGACGACGACCTGCCCGTGCTGGCCCGGAATGGCCAGGAACAGCGAGCGGAAATTGCCGAAGCCATCCTGGTACTCGGCGAACCGCGGTTTGTGATCGGCGAACACCGCACCCAGTTCTGGCGGCGCCTGATCATAGTATTGGCGATAGTCGCCGAAATAGCCGACACGGATCTCTTCCTCGCTGGCCGAATCCATGATGAACCGAATATCCGAGCCTTCCTCGACGAAGGCATAGAGCGACGCCAAGCCGGCCTTCCGCACATAGCGATCGAGGCTGACCAGGGTGCGCCGGTAGCGCTGCGGATCGGCTTGCGCAGGGTCCTGCAGCTGCGCCAGATAGTCCTCGCCGAGGATTTCGGGCAGCGCCAGCGCCGCGCTCATCAGCCGGTAGTCGATACTCTGGCTGCTGGCGCTGCGCGCCTGCTGATAACTGTGGAGAGTGAACAGCGTGGTCCCCAGCGCATCGACCAGAATGAAGGCCAACAGGAACTTGGCGAACAGGCTGCGCGGCTTGAACTGAAGACGGGGCTCGGCGTCGATCTCCTGGGCCGAACCCACGCGTTGGGACGCATCGGGCATTGGAGCTCCTTGTCCAGCAGACGACGACTCCTCCTTGGATTCGCGCACGCCGAGGTGACATCGCCATGGGGGCGATTCCACGAGTCTTCTTAACGGTTTAACAAGAAGCGTTCAAGGACGAGGGCCGCAAAACCGCAGCCGCCTCACGCTTGCCGCCGATTTTCACGCCATGCGCAGTGCCAAGGCGACCAGCACCGCCGTTTCGCTCAGCTCCAGCAGCGCCCCGGCGGTATCGCCCGTGGTGCCCCCCAGGCGTTGCCGCAGCGCCCGGCGAACCAAGAGCGCGACAGCCGCCGTCACCAACAGAGCGGTAAAGCCTTGGGGCAGCAGCACCAGGAGCAGTGCGCCGATCAGCAGCACTCGCCCGAGTGACGTCCGGGGCAGGTGCCGACTGAGGATGTCGCCCAGGCCGCCCGGCCGGACATAGGACGTGGTCAGCAGCAACCAGGGTAGTGCCAGGCGACCGGCCACGGGTGCCAGCCATAGACTGGCGGACGCCTGTGGCAGGAGCACGACCAAGGCACTCCATTTGAGCAGCAGGGTCAGCAGTAGCGCCAATACCCCCATGGGTCCGCAGGCCGGGTCCTTCATGATGGCCAGGGTGCGCTCGCGGTCACCATAGCCGCCCACCCAGGCATCGACGGTGTCGGCCAGGCCATCCAGGTGCAGGCCGCCGGTGAGGATCACCCAGCCGGCCAGCACCAGGGCCGCCTGCAGCAAGACACCACCGGACGCGCCCAACCAGGCGATCACACTCAGCAAACCGCCCAACAACAGCCCCACCACCGGGTACCAGAGCACGGAACGGCCGACGGCCTCGGGGGGCGGCAAGCCGGGCAGACGAATCGGCAGGCGGGTGAGGAACTGTACGGCGATCAGCAGCGGCAAGGGCATCAGGGGTGCTCCAGCGACAGCGGCTGCAAGGTCGCATAGGGTGCTTCGACCTGCAGCAGATCCTTGGGTGCGAGGCCGCGTTGGCGGGCCAGCAGCAGCCGGATCACGCCGCCATGGGTGACGATCAGGCTGCGCTGCCCTTGCAAGCGTGGGCGCCAGCGCGCCACGGCTGCCTGCACCCGTTCCGCGAAGCGGACCACGGGCTCGCCACCGGGCGGCGTATAGGCATAGGGATCGGCCCAGAACAGCCCCAGGGCCTCGGCCTGATCCTGCATCAGGTCAGCGGCGCTGCGGCCCTCCCAGTCGCCGAAATCCAGTTCGCGTAGATCCGGCTCCAACGCCAACTCGGCGCCCTGCTCCGCCGCCAGCCATTCGGCAAAGCGGGCGCAGCGTTGCTGCGGTGAACTCAGGATCAGCGTGAAGGCCGGCTGGGCGGCCACCGCCTCGCGCAACTGGGTCCAGCCCTGGGCCGACAGCGGCGGATCGAGGCGACCGCGAAAGCCTTCGGGCCCCTCGGTCGCGCCGTGGCGCAGCAGCCAGCAGTCAGTCATGGGCGCGGTCGGAGACGCTGGCTTCGGCGAAGGTGGCCATCTCGCTGTGCAGGCGACAGGCCAGTTGCAGCAAGGGAACGGCCAGCGCCGCACCACTGCCCTCGCCCAGACGCAGACCCAGGTCCAGCATGGGCTCGCCACCCAGGGCCAGCAGCACGGCGGCATGGCCGGGCTCGGCACCGCAATGGGCGAACAGCAGCCAATCGCGCGTCTCGGGTTGCAGATGCTGGGCGCAGAGCGCCGCCACCGAGCAGATGAAGCCGTCCACCAGGGCCGGTAGTCCCTGCTGGGCGCAGGCCAGGTAGGCACCGGTCAGGGCGGCCAACTCGAAGCCGCCCAGCCGGCGCAGCAATTCATAGGGGTCTTGCAAGGCATCGCCATGGCGCAACAGGGCGCGCTGGATGACTGCTACCTTGCGCGCCACGCCGCTGGCATCCAGCCCGGTTCCCGGACCGGCCAGGGCCAGCGGTGAGGTGTCCAGCAATACACTGGCCAGGGCGCTGGCGGCGGTGGTGTTACCGATGCCCATTTCGCCGCCGATGAAGAGATCGGCACCCCCGGCACAGGCACGCAGCACCGCGTCGCGACCGGCTTGCAGGGCTGCCTGGCACTGTTCGTGGGTCATGGCCGGGGTCAGGGTGAAGTTGGCGGTACCGCGGCCGAGCGACAGATCGAGTACGCCGGGCAGCGGCTCCAGCGGTTCTACGGTACCCAGGCTGATCACCTCCAGCATGGCGTCGAGTTGCCGCGCCAGCACGCTGATGGCCGCGCCACCGCTCACGAAGTTGCGCACCATTTCCGCGGTGACGGACTGGGGATAGGCCGAGACGCCCTCTTCCACCACCCCGTGGTCTCCGGCGAAGACGGCGATGGCGGTGCGCTCGAGCAAGGGACACGGAGTGCCCTGCAAGGCAGCCATCTGGATGGCCAGCACCTCCAGGTCGCCGAGCGAGCCGCTCGGCTTGGTCAATACCGTCTGCCGTTGGCGGGCGGCCTCGGCGGCGGCGGTATTGGGTTGGCGGCAGGGTCCTTGCCACCAGGGCATGCTCATAGCGGTATTCCTTTGAGGGTGAGAGGCAGCCCGGCCACGGTCAGGACCACGCGGTCGCAGCGGATGGCGAGGGCTTGGTGCAATTCGCCGGCGGCGTCGACGTAGCGGCGGGTCAGTTCGCCCAGGGGGACGACGCCCAGGCCGGTCTCGTTGCTGACGAAGATCAGCCGTCCGGGCAACCGTGGCACGACGTCCAGCAGGGCCGCGCAGGCCTGGTCCAGACGTTGCGGGTCATCGAGCAACAGCAGGTTGGTCAGCCAGAGGGTAAGGCAATCCACCAGCAGACAGCTATCCGGCGCGGCCAGGGCCTGCAGCCGCTCGGCCAGCGCCAGCGGCTCCTCCACCAGCGCCCAGTGCGCCGGCCGACGCGCCGCGTGGCGCTCGATGCGCCGGGCCAGCTCGGCATCGCTGCCGCCGGCCGTGGCGATATAGGTGACGGCAAGGCCGGACTCGGCGGCCAGGCGCTCGGCCAGGGCGCTCTTGCCGGAGCGAGCGCCACCAAGGATGAGTTCGCGCATCTAGAGCTCGCAGAGGGCGCGCAGACGCCCGGTATCCAAATGTTGCTCGACCAGATCGGCCAGGCGCTCCAGATCGCGCTCGCGCAGGGCGTGGTAGTCCAGCTGCTGCGGCTCGGCCAGACCAGCCCAACGCAACAAGGCGACACTCGCGGCGGGCGACTCGAACAGGCCGTGCAGGTAGGTACCTAGCACCTGGCCATCGTCGCTGAGGCTGCCGTCGACCCGGCCATCGTCGAACCTTACCACCGGACGCTCCAGCGCCGGTCCCTGACTGACGCCCGCGTGGATTTCGTAGCCAGCCACGTCAGCCTCACCCGCGCATAGCCGACCGCGGACGTTGCGTAGCTGCTTTTCCGCGGCCACCTCGGTGGTCATGGCCAGCAAGCCGAGGCCGGCGCTCTCGCCAGGGGCGCCTTCCAGACCCAGGGGATCGGCGATCCGCTCACCGAGCATCTGGAATCCCCCACAGATACCCAGCACCCGGCCGCCGTATCTCAGATGACGGGCGATGGCCGTGTCCCAGCCCTGGGACCGCAGGAAGGCCAGGTCGCTACGCACGCTCTTGGAGCCGCCAAGGATGACCAGATCGGCGGCGGGCAGCGCCTCGCCCTGGCGCACGAACAGCAGCTCCACCTGGGGATGCAGGCGCAGGGGATCGAAATCGGTGTGATTGCTCAGCCGCGGCATCACCGGCACCGCCACCCGCAGGCGCGGTCCCTGCTTGGCGACCTGGCCGGTGGCCAGGCGGTCTTCGGCTTCCAGGTGCAGGTCGTGCAGATAGGGCAGCACGCCGAGTACCGGCTTGCCGGTACGGGCTTCCAGCCAGTCCAGCCCCGGTTGCAACAGGGCCAGGTCACCGCGGAAGCGATTGATGATGAAGCCGGCGACGCGCGCCTGCTCGCTGGGCTCGAGCAGGTCCAGGGTACCGACCAGATGGGCGAAGACGCCGCCACGATCGATGTCGGCCACCAGCAGCACCGGGCAGTCCACCGCCTCGGCGAAGCCCATGTTGGCGATATCGCCCTGGCGCAGGTTGATCTCGGCGGGTGAACCGGCGCCTTCTACCAGTACCACCCGATACTGCGCCGACAGGCGCGCATGGGAAGCCAGCACCGCCTCCCGGGCCACCGGCTTGTAGGCGTGGTAAGCCTTGGCGTCCATGCTGGTGACGGCGCGGCCGTGGATGATCACCTGGGCGCCGACATCGGTATTGGGCTTGAGCAGCACCGGGTTCATGTCGGTGTGCGGGGCGAGGCCGCAGGCCTGGGCCTGGACCGCCTGTGCCCGGCCGATCTCGCCGCCGTCGGCGGTCACGGCGCTGTTGAGCGCCATGTTCTGCGGCTTGAAGGGCACCACGCTCACGCCCTGGCGATGGAGCCAGCGGCACAAGGCAGCCACCAGGGTGCTCTTGCCGGCGTCGGAGGTGGTGCCCTGCACCATCAAGGTACTCATAGCGGACTCCGATAAAGGGCCAGGGCCCGGTCCAGGCGTTGCCAGCCCGACTCGTCGGCCGGCAGGCCGAATCTCAGGGCAGCGAGGTTGGGAAACAGCCGGGTAAAGATGGCCTGGCGCGCCAGGTGCTCGTGCAAGGCTACGGCATCCGGACGCCGCAGCAGTTGGAACAGCGCACAGCCACCGCTGGGCGGCAGGTCGTGCCCGGCGAGTAGCGCCGCCAGCCGTTCGCCGGCCTGCAGCAGGGCCTCGCGCTGCCGCTGCTGGGCCTCCTGGTCGGCCAGCAGCCGTCGCGCCAGGTAGCGACTGGGGCCGTTCACCGTCCAGGGGCCGAGGTGCTCGTCGAGGCGCTCCAGCAGGGCTGGCGCGGCGAGCACGAAGCCCAGGCGCATTCCGGCCAGGCCGAAGAACTTGCCGAAGGACCGCAGCACTATGAGTCCGGGCAGATCGCTGAAAGGCGCCAGGCTGGCGCCCGGCGTGGGGTCCATGAAGGCCTCGTCCACCACCAGCCAGGCGCCGCGGCGTTCGAGTAGTGCGTGCCAGTCCAGCAGGCGCGCGGGTGGTAGTCGCTCACCGGTGGGATTGTTGGGATTGACCACCACCAGCACATCGAATTGCTCGAGACCAGCCGCAACCTCTGCCTCGCTACACTCCACGACCTCATGACCGGCCCGGCGCCAGGCCTGGGCGTGCTCCGCATAACAGGGTGCGAGCACAGCGACGCGAGCAGGCGCGCGTAGGGTCGGCAGCGCCTGGATGGCGGCCTGGGAGCCGGCCACCGGCAATACTGCGGGAGCGCGGTAGTAGGCGCAGGCGGCCTCCACCAGGCCATCGTCGGGCTCCGGCAGGCGCGCCCAGGCGCTGGCGGGAATCTCGGGCAGCGGCCAGGGCCAGGGGGCCAGGCCGGTGGACAGGTCCAGCCAGTCGCCCAGGGGAATGTCGTAGCTGCGGGCGGCACGCCGCAGGCGACCGCCATGCTCAAGCAAGTAGCAATCCTCCCAGGGCGATCAAGGCAGTCCACAGCCAGGCGCCCCGGCGGACCAGCTTCAGCGCGCGGGTGATGGCCAGAAAGGTCGGTGCCGGGCCGCGGCCGAGCAAGGGACGCTCGTGCCACTCACCATGATAGCGCGCCGCCCCACCCAGGCTCACCCCCAGGGCGCCGGCACCCGCCGCCATCACCGGACCGGCGTTGGGGCTGTCCCACAGCGGCGCCTGAGTGCGCCAGCATTCGATGGCATTCCAGAAGCGACCAAGGCCGGCATAGGTCAGGGCGACCAGGCGGGCCGGAATATAGTTGAGGACGTCGTCCAGCCGCGCCGCAGCCCAGCCGAACCGCTCCAAGCGTGGAGTCCGATAGCCCCACATGGCGTCCAGGGTATTGGCCAGGCGATAGAGCACCACGCCCGGCGCGCCGAGCAGGGCGAACCAGAACAACGCGGCGAAGACGGCATCGCTACCGTTTTCCAGCACCGATTCGGTGGCGGCGCGAGCGACGGCGGTCTCGTCCAGTTCGCCGGTCTCGCGGCTGACCAGATAGCCAACCCGCTGCCGCGCCTCGGGCAGGTTGTTGCGTTGCAGGGCGCGCGCCACTGGCTCGGCGTGCTCGCCCAGGCTGCGCAGTCCCACGGCCAGGTAGAGCGCCAGGGGCTGGATGATCCAGGCCAGCCAGCCGATCTGGCAGAGCAAGGCGGTGAGCAACACCCAGGGCAGTACCGCCAGGCTCCAGGCCATCACCCCGTGGCTGCGCCAGCCGCGCCCACCGGGATTGAAGCGGGCTTCGAGGCTGTCGGCGAAACGGCCGAACAGGACCAGGGGATGCGCCCGGCGCGGTTCGCCGAAGAGCAGATCGAGCAGCATGCCGCAGACGACCGCGAAAGCCAGCATCATGGCTTCTGGCCCCAGCGATTCTCGAAGACCAGCTCGTCCAGCGGTCGCCCCTGGCGCCAGCCCTCTTCTTCCAGCATGGGGCGCTCGTAGAAGGCTTCGACGGGCCCGAGGCAGAGGATGGCAGCCGGCTGCGAGCCCTCGGGCATCTCCAGCAGGTTGCGCACGGCTTCCGGTTCGAACAGCGACACCCAGCCCATGCCCAGGCCTTCGCAGCGCGCCGCCAGCCAGAGATTCTGGATGGCGCAGGACAACGAAGCCAGGTCCATCTCCGGCAAGGTACGCCGCCCGAAGATGTGGGTTTCACGGCCGTCCATGAGCGCCGCCACCAGCACCTCGGCGCAGTCGAGGATGCCCTGCACCTTGAGTTTCATGAACTCGTCGCTGCGCTCGCCGAGAGCTTCGGCGGTGGCGCAGCGCTCCTCTTCCACCAACTCGTGCAGACGCTGGCGCAAGGCGGGATCGCTGATACGCAGGAAGCGCCAGGGCTGCATCAGCCCGACGCTGGGCGCCTGGTGGGCCGCGCCCAGCAGGCGGGTCAGTTGTTCGGGGGACACCTCGCCACCGCAGAAATGCCGCATGTCGCGGCGTTCGGCGATGGCACGGTAGACGGCGGCTCGTTCGGCGGGGGTATAGGGCGTCGTGGTCACGGTTTAAGCATCGCGGCGGCCGCGGCGGGTGCCGACGGCATGTAGAAATGAATATAGCTGGCGGTCAGACGACCGTCGCGGTACACCGCCTCGGCGACCGCCTTGCCATTGGGGCACAGGCCGCGCGCCCAGGGCGTCTCGGGCGACTCCAGGGCGGAATGGTGATAGGTATGGCCGCGTAGCCTGCCCTGGGCGAACTCGACCGATTGCAGCGCCAGGGCGGTCAGCCGCGCCTGCATCCGCGCACTGCCCGGCAGGAGTCCGAGCATGGCGGCCGATTCACCGCCCTTGTCGGTCAATTCGTCGAGCAGATAGAGCATGCCGCCGCATTCGGCGAGGATCGGCTTGCCGGCGGCATGGTGGGCGCGAATGGCCGCACGCATGCCGAGGTTGTTCGACAGCGCCTGCAGGTGCAGCTCGGGATAGCCGCCCGGCAGGTAGAGGCTATCCACCTCGGGCAGTTGGCTATCGGCGAGTACGGAAAAGAAAGAGAGCTCGGCGCCCAGGGCGCGCAAGAGATCCAGGTTGGCCTGGTAGATAAAGGCCAGGGCCGCATCCCGGGCCACGCCGATGCGCACCCCGGCCAGCAAGGGCTCGACGGACGTCGGCTCCGGTGCGGCGAAAACCACCGGAGGTGGCAGCTCGATGTCGGAACTTGCCGCCAGGGCATCGGCGGCGGCGTCGAGACGGCGATCCAGGTCGGTGACCTCGTCGGCCTGGATCAGCCCCAGGTGGCGACTGGGCAGCTCGATACCGGCATCGCGCGGCAGGCTGCCGAAGAAGGTCATCCCATCCGGCAAGCTGCCACGGATCAACTGGGTCTGCCGCGGACTGCCACTGCGATTGGCCAACACCCCGGCAAAGGGCAGGCTCGGGCGATAGTGGGCCAGGCCATAGGCCAGGGCGCCAAAGGTCTGCGCCAGGCCGGCAGCGTCGATCACCCCCAGCACCGGCACGCCGAAGCGCTCGGCCAGGTCCGCCGCCGAAGGCTGGCCGTCGAACAGGCCCATGACGCCTTCGATGAGGATCAGATCGGCCTCTCCCGCCGCTTCCCACAGCAGCCGCCGGCTCTCGGCCTCGCCGATCATCCACAGATCGAGCTGATAGACCGGCGCGCCACTGGCGCGGGCGAGGATCATGGGGTCGAGGAAATCCGGACCGCACTTGAACACCCGCACCCGCCGGCCCTGCCGCGCATGCAGGCGGGCCAGCGCCGCGGTGACGCTGGTCTTGCCCTGGCCGGAAGCCGGCGCAGCGATCAGCAGCGCCGGGCAATGCCGCGCCTGGCCTACCATTCGATACCCTGCTGGGCGCGGACGCCGGCCTGGAAGGCATGCTTGACCAGGCTCATGTCGGTCACGGTGTCGGCAGCTTCGATCAGCGCCGGCGGCGCGCCGCGACCGGTCACCACCACGTGCTGGTGGGCCGGGCGCTCGGCCAGATCGGCCAGCACCTGGTCGACGTCCAGGTAGCCGTGCTTGAAGGCGATGTTGAGTTCGTCCAGCAGCACCAGGCCGATGGCCGGATCGCGCAACAGCTCCACCGCCACCGCCCAGGCCGCGGCGGCCGATTGCAGGTCGCGGGCGCGATCCTGGGTGTCCCAGGTGAAGCCTTCGCCCATGACGTGGTAACGCACCTCGTCGGGAAAGCGCTTGAAGAAGAGTTGTTCGCCGGTGTCGCGGCGCCCCTTGATGAACTGCACCACGCCCACCTTCATGCCGTGGCCGAGGGCGCGTGCCGCCATGCCGAAGGCGGAGCTGCTCTTGCCCTTGCCGATGCCGGTATGCACCAGCAGCAGGCCACGCTCGTCCTGGGCTTCGGCGATGCGGGCATCGATCACCGCCTTCTTGCGCACCATGCGCGCGCGATGGCGCTCGTCGCGCTCGGGGCTGGCGGTATCGGGGGTGTCGGTCATGGCGTTTTCTCCGGGTGCGGGCGCTGCGGAGAAAAGTGCAGAGACGCCGCCCACGCAAGGCAGGTGGCGTCGCCGCACGACGCCCTCCGCATCGCCGAGATGAACGCAAGCGTGGCCGGTCTCCGGGCTCGTGAGGCGATGCCCGCGGGCATCCGCTGCGCCCCTTCCCGGCCGGGGCCAGTGGGTATCGCGCAGCTACTACTCAACTACCGTTGCGGGGGCAGCGCCGGCTCGACCGGCTTCCCTGTTTCACCCCGGCAAAGGCGGGGCACCACGTGCAAGCGCGCAGGGTACGGACTACCCGGAAGAGCGTCAATCGATCGCACCGCTAGAACTCGGCGCCCTGCGTCTGGGTCCACCCTGAACCCCTAACCTGCCAGGAGATACCGGATGACCGATTCCACCCTCGCCGCCTGCATCAAGGCCTGCCTCGACTGCGCTGCTGCCTGCGAAAGCTGCGCCAGTGCCTGTCTGGGTGAAGCCAATCTGGACATGATGCGCGACTGCATCCGCCTGGATCGCGACTGCGCCGACGCCTGTTGCCTGGCCGCCACCTTCATGCAACGCAACAGCGACCGCATCGCCGAAGCCTGTGCCCTGTGCCTGGCCACTTGCCGCGCCTGCGCCGCCGAGTGCGGCAAGCACAAGGCCGAGCACTGTCAGGCCTGTGCCCGGGCCTGCGAAGCCTGCGCCGAGGCCTGTGCGGCCATGGCCGCCTGAGATCGCCACCACGACCTGAGCTGCGCGCCTGGGTCGCAGGCGAATCCGCCCTGCCGCGCGCCCATCCGGGCGGGCGGCATTGGCATTAACCGGCCACGCCAGGGATAATGCCCGCCCTTTCATCGATATCCAGGCCTACGCCATGACCGATACCAACCAAGATCCCCGTTTGAGCCGCATGAAGCGTCGCCTGCGCAAGAAGCAGTACCTGGGCGAATTCCAGGAACTGGCCTTCGAAATCAAGGTGAGCTTCAAGAGCGAACTCAGCGAAGACGATCTGGACACCTTCCTCGGCGACTTCATCGACTACGTCGAAGAGCGCAAGCTGGACTACATCGGCGGCTTCGACAACGCCTGGGTCGAAGGCACCATCATGGCCAACAAGCGCTACACCTCGCCCACCGCGGAAGATCGCACCGCGCTGCTGGATTGGCTAAAAGCCCGCGCCGAAGTCGGCGAAGCCAATGCCTCCGAGCTGCATGACGCCTGGCATCACGACGGCGAAGTCTGAGCATTATCGGAAAGGTGCCTGGGCATCGGCGACTTTTCCGATAAGCCCAGAGTAGTCCTCGCCGGATAGCTTGGCGCCCGTTGCGGTCGTAAAGGGGAATCCGTTGGAAACCAGGTCCTCATGACGACCCTTCTGCAAATCTCCGATACCCACTTCGGCACCGAGCAACCCGCCGTGGTCGCGGCCCTGGAAGCCCATGTCCGCGAACACGGCGCCGATGTCCTCATCCTCTCCGGAGACATCACCCAGCGCGCCCGCCGCGAGCAATTCGCCGCCGCCAAGATCTTCGTCGAACGCCTGGAAAGCTACGGCATTCCCCGCACCCTGGTGATCCCGGGCAATCACGACCTGCCGCTGTACAATGTCTTCGCCCGCTTCCTTACGCCCTATGGCAACTATCGTCGCCATTTCGGCCAGGACCTCGAGCCCAGTTTCGAGAACGACGAGTTGCTGCTGGTCGGCCTCAACACCACCGCCCCCCGGCGCCACAAGGATGGCGCGGTGAGTCTCGAGCAGATCGAGCGCGTGGCCGAACGCCTGCACCGCGCCGGCCCTGGCAAGCTGCGCATCGTCATCGCCCATCAGCCCTTCGGCGCCCTCGAACTCAGCGACCTGAGCAACCTGCAGCACAACGCCGACCAAGCCCTGGCCACCTGGGCCGATGCGGGGCTGGACCTGGTGATGGGTGGCCATATCCATCTGCCCTATGTGCTGCCCCTGAGTCGGCAATATCCCACCTTGCCCCGCGAGGTCTGGATCGTCCAGGCCGGTACCGCCCTCTCCTCCCGGGTTCGCGGCACTTCACCCAATTCCTTCAATCGGCTGTTGGTCGGCGAAGGCGCGGAAAAGACCGTGGATGTGGAGCGCTGGGATTTTCAGGGCGATCGCTTCGTGATCGGCGAACGCCATGAATTGCGCTGGCAAGCAGCCCAGGACGCCCTGGCAGCGACCTGAGGCGCTCGCCTGGGCGCGTCTATTGCGCGCTCCTACGCACTTTCGACCATGGAAATTGATTCAAGCTGTTGAAACGGCTGACGGTTGACGGGCGCCGCGTAGTCTTAGGATTTTCGGCAGGAGCGGCCCATGGAATCCTTGACTCAATCATTGCTTGGCTTCATCGAAACCCACCAGGCCTGGGCGCCGTTGATCGTCGGCCTGCTCGCCTTCGGCGAGTCCCTGGTGTTGCTCGGCGTCTTCATCCCGGCCACCGCGCTGATGCTGGTGGTCGGCGGTCTGGCTGGCTCGGGTGTGCTGGCCCCGGTGCCGCTGGTCCTGGCGGCCATCATTGGCGCCATCGTCGGCGACATCTGCTCCTATATCATCGGGCGCTGGCTCGGTCCCAGCATCGTCCATCGGCCGCCCTTCCGCCGCTATCGCAAGCAGGTGGCCAAGACCCGGCTGTTCTTCCGCCGCTACGGCTTCTTCGCGGTGTTCGGCGGTCGCTTCCTGACCATGATCCGCAACACCGTGCCCCTGGTGGCCGGGATGATGGCCATGAACCAGCTGCGCTTCCAATCGGCCAACGTGCTCTCCGCCATCGTCTGGGCACCGCTGATGATGGGTCCGGGGTACCTGGCGGCCAAGGGCGCCAACCACTTCAGCTTCGCCGGCAACGAGGCGCTGTGGATCGGTGCTGGGGTGGTGGCCCTGCTGGGTGCGGGTGGCGTGCTGTTCTTCAAGCAGCGCCTGAGACGCGCCTGAGCTAGCCCCGAGCGGCCAGCGCCTCGCGCAGCCGCTCGCGGGTCAGGGGCACCTCGCGTAGGCGCAAGCCGGTCGCCGCGGCCACGGCATTGGCGATGGCCGCGGGAATGGCCGCCGTGGTGGCCTCCCCGGCACCCACCGCAGGCTGTTCCGGGCGGTCGAGCAATTCCAGCTCCAGTTCCGGCAGTTCGTCGAAGGTCAGCGGCGGATAGGCGCCCCACTCCAGGCTGGTCACCCCCTGCTGATCGAAGCGCACCGCCTGCTTGAGCGTACGGGCGATCCCCTGCACCACACAGCCTTCCAGCTGATTACGCAGCCCATCGGGATTCACGATCAAGCCGCAATCGTGCGCCACGGTTATCCGGGTGACCCGCACACCCGTCGTCCGGCTCACCGCCACCTCGACCACGGCAGCCACATAGGCGTTCTCGTTTTCATAGCGTAGAAAGGCCATGCCCTGCCCGCTCACGAGACTGCCATCCCAGCTGCCCGTGCGCGCCAGCGGAGGTTGCCAGCCGGCCTTGGTCGTGGCGGCCTGTAGCACCGCCCGCGCCCTGGGGTCCTGCAGGTAGCGCAGGCGGAATTCCAGCGGATCGACACCCGCCGCCAGCGCCAGCTCATCCATGAAGGATTCGTTGGCGAAGGTATTGCCGACCGCGCCCAGGGCCCTCAGCGCCGAGGGTCGCAGCGGCGAATCACCCGCCTCCAGCCAGTGGGTCGCTACCTGGATATTGACCAGGTCGTAATCCAGCGGCGCATTGCGATTGCCGCCACCGCGACCACCCTTGAGCGGCAGGCTATAGGCCAGTTGCCCGGCGAGCAGGGCCGCAGCGCCGGTCTGGCCATTGGGGCGGGTCAAATGGGTCGGCGTCCAGTTGGCGAAGCGCCAGACGAGCAGATCGCCGGTTTCGCTCAGACCACCCGCCAGGCGCATGAGCATCGCCGGGCCCTTGGGATTCCAGCCGTGCTCGTCGGCCCGGCTCCATTGCACCCGCACCGGTCGGCCGCACAGCTTGGACAGCAGCGCCGCATCGGCCGCCGCGTCGTCGGCGCCGTTGTGGCCATAGCACCCGGACGCCTGCTGGTAGATGACGTGGATGCTGTCTGCCGGCAGTTTCAACAACTCCGCCAAGGCAGCGCGTAGCTGATAGACACCCTGGGTGCCACTCCAGACGGTGGCGCCATCCGCACTTACGTCGGCCACCGCGCAGGAGGGGCCGATGGAGTCGTGATTCTGGTAGGGCCAGCGGTACTCGGCTTCCAGCCGCTGCGCCGCCTGTTGCAATTCCAGCTCGACGTCGCCCGCCTCCTGCTGCACCTCGGCCGGTCCGGCCTTGGCTTGCAGGTGGTCATAGAGTTCGCCGGGCAACGGCAGGTCCGGCACAAGGTTCCACTCGACCTTCAACGCCGCCGCTCCTTGCCGAGCCAGCCACGGCTGCTCCGCCAGCACCGCGACGAAGGCGCCCTCGTACACCAGCTGCGCTCCAGCGGGCAGCGCGCTGGCATCGATGCCACGGATGCTCACCCCGGCCAGCCGCGCCGAGCCGGTACAGGGCGGCCGCACCACGCAGCCGTGCAGCATCCCGGGCAGGCGCAGGTCGTGGACATAGGCGAAGCTACCGAACAGCTTGGCCGGGATGTCTTCCCGCGGCACCGAGGTGCCGACCAGGCGATAATCCTTGACCGCCCGGGTCCGCACGCCCTGGTTGACCAGCCGTCCCAGTGGTCGCCCGCCGACCAGCTCGCCATAGCTGACGAAACGCCCGGTGGGATCGCCGCGATACACCACACGGCCATCGACCGTGTCTACCACCGCCAGATCCAGCCCCAGGCGTCGCGCCCCTTCCAGGAACAGGAACTGCCGGGCACTGGCGGCGGCCTTGCGTAATTGCGCGCCGCCCACCTGCAGACTCTTGCTGCCGGCGGTGATGCCCTGGTCGGGAGTCAGCCGGGTATCACCCTGGATCAACCGGGTGGCGGCAAAGGCCACGCACAGTTCCTCGGCGACTATCTGGCGCAGCGCCGTGCTGACGCCCGTGCCCAATTCCACCTTGCCGCTGTAGACCGTGACCTGGCCCTCGGCGTCCACCGCCAGCCAGGCATCCAGTTGTCGCTCATCGAGGGTCTTGGCCAGGCCGGCCAGGTCGACGGGCGCCTGCAGCACCTGGGCCCTGATCGGTCGCTGCAGGCTGAAGCCCAGCAACAACACCGCGCTGCCGCCGAGAAAGGTGCGTCGCGACAGCGTCATGCCGGAGCCTTCCCGCCGTCGCGCAGCAACACAGCCGCCCGCTTCACCGCACGCAGGATGCGATAGTGAGTGCCACAACCGCAGAAATTAGCCGCCAGCGCCTGGCGGATCTGGGCATCGCTCGGCTCGGGCACGCGCTCGAGTAGCGCTCGGGCGGTCATCACCATGCCGGGGATGCAATAGCCGCACTGCGCCGCCTGCTCTTCGATAAAGGCCTGCTGCAAGGCATGGGGCGCCTCGGGCGTACCCAAGCCTTCCAGGGTCAGCAGCTCTCGACCGACGAAGGACGCCGCCGGCAGCAGACAGGCCCGCACCGGCTTGCCATCCGCCAACACCGTGCAGGCTCCGCATTCGCCCAGACCACAGCCGAACTTCGGTCCCTTGAGACCCAGCTCGTCACGCAGGGCATCCAGCAAGGGCATGCGCGGATCGACGTCGAGTGGGCGCGTCTCGCCGTTGACCCTGAGTTCAATGGCCGCCACCGCTATTTCTCCCGTTCCCGTGCCGCCCCCACGTCCTCGGGACGGATGTCGGCGGCATGGCCGCCGAAGCGGCGGCCGATGTAGGTGGCCAGATCGGCAATCTGGCTGTCGCTGAGCAGATCCCGATAGGCTGGCATGAAGGCATGCTCGGTGCGTCCCTGGCGGTCGAGTCCGTCGAGCAGCACCCGGATCAGATTGGTCCCCGTGGGATCGCGCACCGCCGAATAATTACTGAAGGAACGCGGGTACGGCCCGGCCGGCCCGCGATCATCCGGCGCATGGCAGCTGGCGCAAGCCGACTGCAGTAACGCGGCGCTCTCCGCTTCGGCGGCACTGAGCGTCCCGGCTTCGCCCGGCGGCTGTACTTCCGCCCGCGCCGGCACCGCGCCAGGCTGAGCCGGCAAGGTGCGCAGGTAGGCGATCAGGGCGCCGAGATCGGCGTCGTTCAGATAGCGGGTACCACCGCTCACCACCTCGGCCATGGGGCCCGCCGCCACCGCCTCGCCACGTTGATGGCCTTCGCGCAGATAGCTGGCGAGCTTGGCATCGCTCCAACCGCCTAGGCCGCGCGGGTCGGTCGTAAGATTCCAGGCGGTCCAGCCCTGCTGGGTCGCCCCGGCATAGGCGCGGCCGCTGTCGAGGCCCTGGCTCCAGGTACGAGGGGTATGACATTCCTGGCAATGCCCCACCGCTTCGGCCAAATAGGCGCCCCGGGCCACCTGCGCATCCGCAACGGCCGGCAGCGGACCCGGCGTGAAATTCAACCACTTCCAGCCGCGGATCAGCGCCCGTTGGTCGAAGGGAAAGCGCAACGCATTGGCGGGCGGCGCATAGGGCACCGGCCGCTGGATCCGCAGGAAGGCGAAGATGGCGGCGACGTCTGCGTCGCTCAGGCGGGTATAGGCCGTGTAGGGAAAGGCCGGATAGAGCTGCTCGCCGTCGCGGCCGAGCCCCTCGTGCAGCGCCCGGCGAAACTGCTCCGCCGTCCAGTCACCGAGTCCGTGCTGACGATCCGGCGTGATGTTGCTCGAATAGAGGCGGCCGAACGGCGTATCGAAAGCGACCCCGCCCGCGAAGGGCGCGCCATCGGGACGGGTATGGCAGCCTTGGCAGTTACCCAGGCGAGTGAGGTATTCACCACGAGCCAGCTCAGCCTCGTCTGCGCGGGCCAGCCCAGCGGAACCCAGAAGCAGCACCCCCGCCAGACACGGCAGGGCAAAGGATCTCATCGACTCTCCTCATGAGGTCGAACCGGACCAGCCGGTTCTGCCTTAGCTTTGCCGTCATCCTAATCGCAGCGACAGCCAGCCGTGGCGCACAACCCCGGAGCTGGGATGCAGGCGACAATTTTGGTCATGACCCTTGCGCTGGTCTTTACATTTCCGCCGACAGCCGACTCACTTCAAACCCCCACAGCAGAGGCACCCTCATCCAGAGCGCCGGCAGCCACGCAGACTCCCCGCGGCCTTGATTAACACCTACCACCCCACTCAGAAAATGCAGGAAAAACCCTACCAAAGGACCATGCTAAAGGGGTGGTATTATTCAACGTTTGGGCACAAAGCCATCGGGCTTGGCCGCCAGCCAGTCGACGAATTGGCGGATGCGCGCATCGCTGAGCAGCAGTTCGCGGCTGTTGTATTCCAGCGCCAGGGTCTTTTCGTCGAAGGTCTGGTGGATATGGTTGTGGCAGGGTCGGCAGACCCAAAGGGTGGCGGTGATGCGGCTGACGCGGTCGAACTTCTTGCGCACGTAGGCCTTGTCATGCAGCGAGCGGGGGATCAGGTGATGGCGGGTGAGCGGCGCCGCCCGACCGCACAACTCGCAACGAGCCGGCTGGGGCGGCAGACGTATCGCCTGGGGCATGAGGGGCTCCGCTCGGGCTGGATGCCTATTCGAGCGGTCCGGACGGAACGGGGTTCAATAGCCGCCGGCGAGGCTCGGCGTGACCAGTACCCGCTTGGCCTGCAGGTAGCTCTTCTGCCAGTAGGGCTTGGCCAGACTGTCCAGCCGCACCGTACCGCCGGTACGAGGTGCATGGACGAAACGCCCCTCCCCTACGTAGATGCCGGCGTGACTCACCTCGCGCCCGCCCGCGGTGGCGAAGAAGATCAGGTCACCGGGCTGCAAGGCGTTACGCGCCACGTTGGGCGACCCCAGGCTGATCAGCTCGCGGGTCGAACGCGGCAAGGTCACACCCGCCGCATCGCGATACACGTAGCCGATCAGACCACTGCAATCGAAACCACCCGCAGGGGTATTGCCACCATAGCGATAAGGCGTGCCGACTAGACCGATGGCGCGGAACAGCACATCGTTGGCCGCCTGGGCTTGGCTCTCTAGCATGGGCCGGGAGACGACCGGTGCTGGAGCGGGTGCCTGGGGCGGGCTGCCGGCGCAGGCGGCCAGCAACAGAAAGGCGCAATACAATCCTAGGCGAGCCGCATGCGGCATGGGGAAGATCCTTAGTTATCCATCGATCACCGCCGGCCTGCCACGCAGCACCGACGGGTCCTCGAGACGCACCGGCGACGATCGCCTAGGTACGTCTCAGCGCAGTACGCGCTTGCCTTCCAGGAAACTCACCTTCCAGTACTGTTCGTCCAGGCTGTCCACCCGCACGCCTCCACTGCGACGACTGGAGGAATGGATGAACTTGCCGTCGCCCATGTAGATACCGGTGTGACTGACCCGACCACGGCCGTTGCTATTGAACAGCAACAGATCGCCGGGTTCCAGATCGTTCTTGCTCACCACCGGTACTTCGAGGTTGATGATCTCGCGGGTCGAGCGCGGCAGCGTCATGCCGGCTCGCTCGCGGAACACGTAATTGACGAAGCCACTGCAATCGAAACCGGCCAGGGTGCTGCCGCCACGACGATAGGGGGTACCCACAAGCTGGGTCGCGCGATTGAGGATTTGGTCCGCCAGATTCGGCAGCGCCTGGCGCGGGCCGACTTCACGCTCCCAATCGAGCCGGTACGGCGACTGGGTATGGGGGAAGACCGGGCGTTGCGAATTGCCTTGGCTTTCCACGGCGGCCGGTTCGAGACCATTCGCAGCCGAGCCATGCAAGGAGGCGGTCTGGAAGGTCCGGGAAGGGCCAGTGTGATCTTGATTGACGACGGAGTCCGGGCTTTGCGGTGCACTCGCGCAAGCGGCGAGCAAGCAAACCAGAGACAGGGGCACGAGGGGTGCGAGGCGAATCCTTGGCATGGGCACGACCGTGTCGTTTTTTCAAAGTTTCGACACCTTGCCGACCTGAGTCACAGATGGCAAGTTTTTTTATCGCTCCGTGTGACTCAAAAGCCAAGGAAGGACGTCTACGGCCCTTTTTTCGATCTGAACGGTCGCCGAGTCGCTAAGCGACGAGCGGTCGGGATTGATCTCGATGAGATGGCCGTACGCGGCCAGGGTCCGGGTGATGGGTTCCTGGATATAGGCAAAGGCCGCCGTGGTGCCTACCGCGATCACCAGGTCGAAGCCACCGTCCAGGGCCTGCCGCAGGCGCTGCAATTCCATCACCGGCAGCGCTTCTTCGAACAGCACCACGGGAGGACGCAGGATCCCGCCACATTCCGGGCAGCGCGGTGGCAGCGCTCCATCCAGATAGGCGGGAGAATTCGCCACTGCCTGGCTACAGGTCATGCACGCCAGCGGCTCCAGCTGACCGTGGATCTCGATCAGCCGCTCGGGCGGGTAGCCCGATTGACGATGAAAGCCATCGATGTTCTGGGTCAGCACCCAGGCGGCAGGCTGGCGTCGACCGAAGTCGGCAATGGCCTGATGCGCCGCGTTCGGTGCAGCCGCGACGCAGGCGCGCCCGATTTGCGCCAGATACCGCCAGCAGATGTCGGGACGCTGCCGCAGCATGCTGCCCGAGAGCGCCGCCTCGATGGGGACACCCTCGTCGGTGAGGCCGTTGTACAGCCCGCCCAGCCCACGATAGGTCGGTAGTCCAGAATCGGCCGACAAACCAGCCCCGGTGATGAACAGCACGCGCTCGGCCCGCTCCAGCAGCCGCCGGGCGCGCGCCAGGGTGTCGCTCAATGATTCACCGTCAGGGCCAGCATCACCGACAGCTGGCACAGCGGCCGACCGCTCTGCTCCTGCCAGAGATTGAAGGCCTCCTGCATTTTCTGCCGGTCGCGCCTGGCGGTAGGCGCCTTGTCGAGGATATTCTGCGCCTTGAGCGCAGCCACCACGTCATCGGTCGCCAGGAAGGTGTCCTTGCCGGCCATGCGCAGGAAACGCTGGGCGGACAGACCGCCCAGCTGATTGCCGCGCTTGGTCAGCAGCTCCCACAGCCCGACGATGTCCTGCTCGGGCCACTCGGCCAGCAATTGGCCGAAGCTGCCGTGGCTACGCTGAAAATCGAGCACCATCTGGGCATTGAGCGGCACGCTGCGCAGCTTGCCCAGGTGCCGGATCAGCCGGGCGTCCTGCATCAGCCGCTCCAGTCGCTCACCGCCCATGAGTACCACCTTCTCCGGATCGAAGCCGAAGAAGACCTCCTCGAAGGCCGGCCATTTGGCATCCACCAGGCTGTGCTTGAGCCCGGCGCGGAAGATCCGCCGGGTCAGCAGCGACAGGTAGCGGTCATCGCCGACCGCTTTCAAGGTCGCGGCGTCCACCGGGCGCGGCAGGCGCGCCTCCAGCGCCGCGGGGGAGCCGCAGCGATTCAGGGCGTACTCGTGCAGCCAGGCGTAATCCCGCATCAGAGATTCATCACCTGGACGAAGCGCGGCGTCGCGTTGTCATCGACCTTGAGACTGGCGAAGTCGAACAGTTCGCGATCGGCCAATTGCGACGGCACCACGTTCTGCAGGGCGCGGAACATGATCTCGGTACGCCCCGGCGTCTTGCGCTCCCATTCCAGCAGCATCTCCTTGACCACCTTGCGCTGCAGGTTTTCCTGGGAGCCACAGAGGTTGCAGGGGATGATCGGGAACTCGCGCAACACCGCGTAGGCTTCGATGTCCTTCTCGCTGCAATAGGCCAGCGGGCGGATCACCACGTTGCGACCATCGTCGGCGCGCAGCTTGGGTGGCATGGCCTTGAGGGTGCCGCCATGGAACAAATTGAGGAAGAAGGTTTCTACCATGTCGTCACGATGATGGCCGAGCGCCATCTTCGTCGCGCCGATCTCGTCGGCGAAGGTATAGAGAATGCCCCGGCGCAGGCGCGAGCACAGCGAGCAGGTGGTCTTGCCCTCCGGGATCTTTTCCTTCACCACCGAATAGGTATCACGTTCCAGAACGTGATATTCGACGCCCAGTTCCTGCAGGTACTGGGGTAAAACGTGTTCAGGGAAGCCCGGCTGTTTCTGATCGAGGTTGACCGCCACGATCTCGAAGCGAATCGGCGCGACCTTCTGTAAATAGAGCAGCATGTCGAGCAGGGTGTAGCTGTCCTTGCCACCGGACAGGCAGACCATCACCTTGTCGCCGTCCTCGATCATGTTGTAGTCGGCGATGGCTTCGCCGGTAAGACGGCGCAGACGTTTCTGCAGCTTGTTCTGGTTGACCGAAAGGGTGCCCATGGATGAATCCGCGAAAGGAAAAAACGAAAGGCCGGCATTTTACGCGCAAAGCGTCCCGCGCCCTACCCCGAACGTCAGCCAGGAGCGACCAGCGACCATGAACGACGCCCAGGATCTCATGGCGGCGCTGCACCGCGAATTGCTGCAAGCCCGGACCAGCCTGTCCGAATACGAGTTGCTGCAAGCCTTGCGCCGGGCCGGCTCGCCGCTGGTGCCGCCCAGCCCGGTCACCGACAACTACGAACTCTTTCGCCTGCATTTTCGCGTCTTCAATGCTCTCTACCGGCTCCGCGACCGGCTGCGCGCGGAAGAGCGCGCCGAATTGCTCATCAGTGCGCTACGCATCGAATTGCGCCCCTACCTAAGGGCCAAGGCCGGTCTGACCGTCGCCGATCCGCTACGTGCCTATTATCTGGACCTCACCCACCTGGAAATGACCACGCCCGAAGACGTGGCCAATCTGCTCAATCATTTCTGGGCCCTGGTGAATGGTGAGTCCGAACTGCTGGACGCCTTGCGCCTGCTCGGCCTCGATCGTTCGGCCGACTATGGCCAGATCCGCCGACGCTATCGGCAACTCGCCAGTCGGCATCACCCGGACCGCGGCGGCAGCACGGGACGGCTGCAGGCCATCAATGCGGCCATGGATACCCTGAGGCGGCACTACGGCCACCAGCCGACCGCGGACGCTAGGGAGCAGGCACGAGCTTCGGCATAATCCCCTTCCTCGCCAGAGGTTGCCCATGCCTGAACAACTCAAAGACCGGGTCGAAGACTGCTATCGGCAGGCCGAGGCCTTCTTCCAACGTCGCTTTCCCCGTCCCGAGGTAAGCCTGGCCCTACGTGGCCAACGCGCCGGAGTCGCTCATCTCACCGAGAATCGGCTGAGATTCAACCAGCTGCTCTATCAGCAGAACCGCAGCCATTTCCTCGAGCAGACCGTCGCTCATGAGGTGGCTCATCTGGTGGCGCATCAACTGTTCGGTGGGGCCATTCGCCCCCATGGCGAGGAATGGCAATTGATCATGCGCGGCGTCTATGGACTGCCGCCGGATCGCTGCCATACCTACGAACTGCCGCAACGGGCACGCACCCTCTACCTGTATCGCTGCAGTTGCCCGGATGGGCGCTTCGAATTCACTGCCCAGCGCCATGCCTTGGTCCACAAGGGCCGACGCTATCTATGCCGGCGTTGCCGGGCACCGCTGAGCTACGCCGACGAGGTCATCCGCAGCGAATGACCTTGCTGGCCCGCCGAGGTCAATGAAAAACCCGGCAGGTGTCGGACCAAGGCTCAGCCCCGCGCGAAGACCTCATCGAACAGGTTGTGCATCGCCAGGAAGGCACGCTTGGCCACCACCGGGTGATACTGCTGTTTGCCCGGATTGTTGGCCGCGGGATCAGTGAAGGAGTGCACCGCGCCGCCATAGCTCAGCAGTTGCCAATCCACCTGAGCGGCGTCCATCTCCTGACGGAAGCCAGCGAGTTGCTCGTCCGGCACCAGCGGATCGGCGGCGCCGTGCAGCACCAGCACCGGGCCGGTGATGCGCGCTGCATCGGCGGGCGTGGGCGTATCCAGATTGGCGTGGAAGGTCACCACGGCGCTCAGCGCCGCGCCATCGCGTGCCAGTTCCAGGGCCGCGCAACCGCCGAAGCAGAAGCCGATGGCGGCGATCTGATGGACGTCCACCGCAGCGCTTTCCGCCTGGGCGACCAGCGCGGCATAGGCCGCCTGCATGCGCTGACGCAGCAGGCCACGGTCGCCGCGGATCGGCGTCATGGCCGCCAGGGCTTCGTCGGCATTCTGCGGACGCACGTCCCGGCCATAGAAATCGACCACCAGATAGGCCAGGCCATCGGCCTCGGCCAGTTGCTTGGCCTGCTCCACGGCGCCATTGGAGACGCCCATCCAATTCGGCGCGAACAGCACGCCCGGCCGGGTGGGATGACCGCTGGTGGCGTACACCAGTTGGCTCTCGAACGGCTGGCCGTCGATTTCGTAGGGAACGGGTTTTACAGTGACATCGACCATGGGGTCCTCCGGAGCGTAGATAGAAAGAAGCCCGCCTAAGATCCTGTTCAAAGCCTGCTGCGCGTCGGCCAAACTGCGTTGAAAAGACCTTCGGAATGCTCATTTACCATGCGTAAACTCCGCTTCCTCAGGTCTTTTCGCCTTGTTTGTCTCTAGCTCGCGAGGCTTTTAACAGGCCCTAAACGGGCTTCTGCATCTTTAAGCGGACAATTCCACCAGCAATTTGTTTAACCGGCGGACATAGGCGGCCGGATCCTTGAGGCTGTCGCCCGCGGCCAGCGCGGCCTGATCGAACAGGATGTGCGACAGGTCGGCGAAGCGGTCTTCATCGGGCTCGCCGTCGAGCTTCTCGATCAGCGGATGCTGCGGATTGATCTCGAAGATCGGCTTGGAGTCCGGTGCCTTCTGGCCGCTGGCTTCCAGGATCCGGCGCATCTGCAGGCCGAGGTCCTGCTCGCCGATGGCCAGGATTGCCGGCGAATCGGTCAGGCGATGGGACACGCGTACCTCGCTGACCTGGGCGTCCAGGGCCTGCTTGAGACGCTCGACCAGTCCTTCCTTGGCCTTGGCCACCTCTTCCTGGGCTTGCTTGTCTTCTTCGCTATCCAGCTTGCCGAGGTCGAGATCGCCACGGGCGACATCGACGAAGTGTTTGCCGTCGAACTCGGTGAGATAGCTCATCAGCCATTCGTCGATGCGATCGGTCAGCAGCAGCACCTCGACACCCTTCTTGCGGAAGACTTCCAGGTGCGGGCTGTTCTTGATCTGGGCGTGGCTCTCACCGGTCAGGTAGTAGATCTTGTCCTGGCCCTCCTTCATCCGGCCAAGGTAGTCGGCCAGGGAAACGTTCTGGGCATCGTCGCCATTGTGGGTCGAGGCGAAACGCAGCAGGCCGGCGATCTTCTCGCGGTTGGCGAAGTCTTCTGCCGGACCTTCCTTGAGCACCTGGCCGAAGTGGCCCCAGAACGACTGGTACTTCTCCGGCTCGCTCTTGGCCAGCTTCTCCAGCATGTCCAGCACGCGCTTGGTCAGTGCCGACTTCATGGAGTCGATCACCGGGTCCTTCTGCAGGATCTCGCGGGAGACGTTCAGCGACAGGTCGTTGGAGTCCACCACACCCTTGATGAATCTCAGGTACAGCGGTAGGAACTGGTCGGCCTGGTCCATGATGAAGACGCGCTGCACATAGAGCTTGAGGCCCTTGGGCGCTTCGCGCTGGTAGAGATCGAAGGGTGCACGGGCCGGCACGTACAGCAGCGAGGTGTATTCGAGCTTGCCCTCGACCTTGTTGTGGCTCCAGGTCAGGGGATTCTCGAAGTCATGGCCAACGTGCTTGTAGAACTCCTGGTAGTCCTCGTCCTTGAGTTCGGTACGCGGACGGGTCCAGAGCGCGCTAGCGCGGTTGACGGTTTCCCATTCCTGCTCGGCGGGTTTTTCCTCGTCGCTGCCGTGGTGTTCCTTGGGCAGCTCGATGGGCAGGCCGATGTGGTCGGAGTACTTCTTGACCACGTTACGCAGCCGCCAGCCATCGGCGAATTCGGTTTCCTCAGGCTTGAGGTGCAGCACGATACGGGTACCGCGCTCGGGCTTGTCGATGGTCGCGACCTCGAACTCCCCTTCGCCCTTGGACGACCAGCGCACGCCTTCCGACGCGGGATGGCCGGCACGACGGGTATAGACATCGACCTGGTCGGCGACGATGAAGGCCGAGTAGAAGCCCACACCGAACTGGCCGATGAGGTTGGAATCCTTCTTCTGGTCACCGCTGAGGTTCTTCAGGAAGTCGGCGGTGCCGGACTTGGCGATGGTGCCGAGGTGGGCGATGACTTCCTCGCGGCTCATGCCGATGCCGTTGTCTTCGAGGGTGACGGTGCCGGCTTCCTTGTCGAAGCTCAGGCGAATCTTCAGCGTATCCCCGCCTTCGAGCAGTTCGGGCTTGGACAGCGCCTCGAATCTGAGCTTGTCGGCCGCGTCGGAGGCGTTGGAAATCAATTCGCGCAGGAAGATTTCCTTGTTGGAATACAGCGAGTGAATCATCAGGTGAAGCAGCTGCTTCACTTCGGTCTGGAAGCCTAGGGTTTCCTTTTGAGTCTCCACACTCATGCTACGAACTCCGCAATCGATAGATACGCGCCAGCCGCTCTGGCGATGACGCGGAGATGGGGGCGCCACACGACATTTCAACCTTCATCGACCCGGTTCGCGATACAGGTAGGAATTTGCACAGAGCTTACATTGGGCGAGGAACTTAGCTTTTGCCGGTGCGTTCGAACGGCTGTCGTGTAGTTCATAAGGAGAAAACACATGAAAAAGCCCTTCGCCATCGCCCTGCTCTTCACTGCCGCCTTCGGCCTCGCCGCCTGTGACAAGCCTTCCGAAAACAAGGCTCAGGATGCTGCCAAGACCGAACAGAAAGCCCAGGAAAATCTGAACAAAGCCGCAGAGCAGAGCAACAAGGCTGCTGAGCAGCGCAACGAAGCCGCCAACGAGGCTGCCAAGGAGCAGTCCAAGGGCGAAGCCACCTCGGTGAATCCGGCCACTGGCACCACCAACGGCACCGCCCCGGCTACCCAGCCCAAGCCGTAATTGGATTGGCTATGAAAAAGCCCGCTGATGCGGGCTTTTTTGTGGCTGAGTGCCGAGTCAGGAGCGCGAGGGACGCACCTCGCCATCAACCTCTTCCGCAACACCCTTTGGCCGCAGACTTTCCAGCACCAGGGCCACAACTCCCACCACTACCGCTGGCAATAGCCAACCCAGGCCGGAGTCGGCCAGGGGTAGCCACTGCACGGCGGCATTCAGATAGGGCACTGCCAGGTGAGCGGCCTGCAGACCATCGAGAATACCGAAGGCCAGCGCCACCAGCAGCACCGGACCGATGATGCGGCCAGGCGCCGCCCAGCGCGAGCTGAAGAAGCTCAGCACCACCAGGGCGATGCAGGGCGGATAGATGGCAGTCAGGATCGGTACCGAGACCTGGATCAGTTGAGTCAGCCCCAGGTTGGAGACCAGCAGCGAGAAAGCCGCCAACAGGACCACCAGGCTGCGATAGCTGAACGGCAGGAATTCGCTGAAGAATTCCGCGCAGGCGCAGGTCAGGCCCACTGCCGTGACCAGGCAGGCCAGGGTGATCAATACCGCGAGGAAGTCGCTGCCAAGGCTGCCGAAGGTGTGCTGCACATAGGCATGCAGGACCTCGGCACCATTGCTGGCGTGGGGCACCAGAGCGCCGCTGCCGGCGCCGAGCTGGAACAGGCTCAGATAAACCAGTACCAGGCCGACCCCGGCGATCAGGCCGGCGATGATGGTGTAGCGCGTCAGCAATTGCGGCGCGGTCACGCCCCGCGCGCGGATGGCGTTGACGATGACGATGCCGAACACCAGGGCGCCAAGGGTATCCATGGTCAGATAGCCGTTGACGAAGCCCTGGGACAGCGCCCGCGAGGCGTACTCGGGCGCCGCGGTGGCGGGCCCGCCTGCCGGCCAGAACAGCGCGGCGCCACCCAGCACCGCCAGCGCCAGGATCTTCAGCGGGCCGAGGAAGCGTCCCACGGTGTCGAGCAGGCGCCCCGGATAGAGGGACACCACCAGCACCACCAGGAAGTACACCAGGCTGTAGAGGAACAACGGAACCGGACCACTGCCCAGCAGCGGTGCGACGCCGACCTCGAAGGACACCGTAGCGGTTCGCGGCGTGGCGAACAGCGGTCCTACCGAGAGATAGCAGACGATGGCCAACACCCGGGCGGCCGTGCGCCCCAGGGGTTTGCTGAGGGCATCCATGCCACCACCGACGCGGGCCAGAGCGATCAGGGTCAGCACCGGCAGGCCAACCGCGGTGAGCAGAAAGCCCAGCGCGGCGCTCCAGACGTGTTCGCCGGCCTGCAGACCGACAATGGGGGGGAAGATGATGTTGCCCGCGCCGACGAACAACGCGAACGTCATGAATCCGAGGGCCAGGACGTCCCGGCTTTGCAAAGCTTTCATGGAAGGCAGTACCAGCAATGAGGAAAACGGAGCAGCCCGCCCTCTTGGGAGCAGGTCTTGATAGCGCCACGCCGTGGCTGATGGAGCGGAAGGTTGTCATCCTAACGAATTACCGGCGAAAAGGCAGCCGGCAGGCGATGAGGCGTCAAGGCGCCCACAACGAAAAAGGCCGCCCGAAGGCGGCCTCTTTCCAATCAGTCAGGCTCAGGCCTTCTTGACTTCCCAACCGGTCAGCTCGGCCAGGGCCTTGCCGATGTCAGCCAGGGAACGCACGGTCTTCACACCGGCGTCCTGCAGGGCGGCGAACTTCTCGTCCGCAGTGCCCTTGCCGCCGGAGATGATGGCGCCGGCGTGGCCCATGCGCTTGCCGGGCGGAGCGGTGACGCCCGCGATGTAGGACACCACCGGCTTGGTCACGTTGGCCTTGATGTAGGCCGCGGCTTCTTCCTCGGCGCTGCCACCGATCTCGCCGATCATCACGATGGCTTCGGTCTTCGGATCGTCCTGGAACAACTTCAGGATGTCGATGAAGTTCGAGCCCGGGATGGGGTCGCCACCGATGCCCACGCAGGTGGACTGGCCGAAGCCGGCGTCGGTGGTCTGCTTCACGGCTTCATAGGTCAGGGTGCCGGAACGCGACACGATACCGACCTTGCCCGGCAGGTGGATGTGACCGGGCATGATGCCGATCTTGCACTCGCCGGGGGTGATGACGCCGGGGCAGTTCGGGCCGATCAGGCGTACGCCCAGCTCGTCGCACTTCACCTTGGCATCCAGCATGTCGAGGGTGGGGATACCCTCGGTGATGCAGACGATCAGCTTGATGCCACCGAAGGCGGCTTCCAGGATGGAGTCCTTGCAGAAGGGAGCCGGAACGTAGATCACCGAGGCATCGGCGCCGGTGGCTTCCACGGCTTCCTTGACGGTGTTGAACACCGGCAGGCCCAGGTGGGTGGTGCCGCCCTTGCCGGGGGTCACGCCGCCGACCATCTGGGTGCCATAGGCGATGGCCTGTTCGGAGTGGAAGGTACCCTGGCTACCGGTGAAGCCCTGGCAGATGACCTTGGTGTCTTTGTTGATCAGGACGCTCATTACTTACCCTCCGCGGCCTTGACGACCTGCTGGGCAGCGTCGGTAAGGCTGGTTGCCGCGATGATGTTCAGGCCGCTTTCGGCCAGGACCTTGGCACCGAGTTCGGCGTTGTTGCCTTCGAGGCGAACCACGACCGGCACCTTCACGCCGACTTCCTTCACGGCACCGATGATGCCTTCGGCGATCATGTCGCAGCGCACGATGCCGCCGAAGATGTTCACCAGAACGGCCTTCACGTTGCTGTCGGACAGGATGATCTTGAACGCTTCGGTCACGCGCTCTTTGGTCGCGCCGCCGCCGACGTCCAGGAAGTTGGCCGGCTTGCCGCCGTGCAGGTTGACGATGTCCATGGTACCCATGGCCAGACCGGCACCGTTGACCATGCAGCCGATGCTGCCTTCCAGGGCCACGTAGTTCAGTTCCCACTTCTGCGCATGGGCTTCACGGGCGTCGTCCTGCGACGGGTCGTGGAAGGCGCGCAGCTTGGGCTGACGGTAGATGGCGTTGCTGTCGATGTTGATCTTGGCATCCAGGCAGTGCAGGTTGCCGTCCTTCTTGATCACCAGCGGGTTCACTTCCAGCAGCGCCAGGTCGTAGTCCTGGAACAGCTTGGCCAGACCGACGAAGATCTGGGTGAATTGCTTGATCTGGTCACCTTTCAGGCCCAGTTGGAAAGCCAGGTCGCGGCCCTGGTAGGGCTGAGCGCCCACCAGCGGATCGATGGTGGCCTTGAGAATCTTCTCCGGAGTGTCGTGCGCGACCTTCTCGATATCCACGCCACCTTCGGTGGAAGCCATGAACACGATGCGGCGGCTGGAACGATCGACCACGGCGCCCAGATAGAGCTCCTTGTCGATGTCGGTGCAGGATTCGACCAGGATCTTGCTGACCGGCTGACCGTTGGCGTCGGTCTGGTAGGTCACCAGACGCTGGCCCAGCCACTTGGCGGCGAATTCCTTGGCTTCTTCTTTGCTCTTGACCAGCTTCACGCCACCGGCCTTACCGCGGCCACCGGCATGTACCTGGGCCTTGACGACCCACTCGTCGCCGCCGATACGGCCGCAAGCCTCGTAGGCCTCCTGGGGGGTGTCTACAGCGAAGCCTTTGGAAACGGGCAGGCCGTATTCAGCGAACAGCTGCTTACCCTGATACTCGTGGAGATTCATGCTTGTCTACCGTCTTCGTTGGGTATTGCGCATTAGACGCTGTGCGTTCTCCGAGCCGTCCTCCGGACGGTCGCGGGCACCGCGCCACCTGTGACCCCTACTGCGCAGGGGTCCGGAGCGCCTTCCTGCGGTGGAGCCCAAGGGCTCCACGGCGGTCGGCGACCCCGTGGTTCTATCAATCTCTTAACGCTTCTTGCGATTCACGGCGTGGATCGCATGACCGTTCACCGCCAGAGCCGCTTCGTGCAGCGCCTCGGACAGGGTCGGGTGCGAGAACACCATCATGCCCAGGTCTTCGGCGCTGGAGCCGAATTCCATGGCGATGGCGCCCTGCTGGACCAGCTCTGCCGCGCTCGGGCCGACCACATGGACGCCCAGGACGCGATCGGTCTTGGCATCGGCCACGACCTTGACGAAGCCGGCGGTGTCATTGGCTGCCAGAGCACGACCGCTGACCGCGAAGGGGAAGGTACCGACGTTGACTTCGACACCTTCGGCCTTCAGGGCCTGCTCGGTCTTGCCGACCCACGCGATTTCCGGGTGGGTGTAGATCACCGAGGGCACCAGATCATAGTTCATCTGGGCCTTGTGACCGGCGATGCGCTCGGCGACCATCACGCCCTCTTCCGAGGCCTTGTGCGCCAGCATCAGGCCACGTACGCAGTCGCCGATGGCATAGACGCCCGGCACGCTGGTGGCGCAATAGTCGTCGACGTAGATGTAGCCACGCTCGTCGCTTTCCACGCCGCTGTCGGCTGCCAGCAGGTCGGTAGTGACCGGACGACGGCCCACGGCAACGATCAGGCGATCGAAGGTGATCTGCTTCTCTTCACCGCCTTCGGTGTAGTTGACGGTGACTTCCTCGCCGTTGACCTGAGAGCCGGTCACCCGGGCACCCAGACGGATGTCTAGACCTTGCTTGGAGAGGATCTTATAGGCTTCCTTGGAGACCTGGTCATCAGCGGCGACCAGGAACTTGTCCAGGGCTTCCAGCACGGTGACTTCGGCACCCAGGCGGGCCCAGACCGAACCCAGTTCCAGGCCGATGACGCCGGCACCGATCACGCCCAGACGCTTGGGCACGCTCTGGAATTCCAGGGCGCCGGTGGAGTCGACGATGACCTTCTGGTCCACCGGAGCCGGCGGGATGTCGATGGGACGCGAGCCGGAGGCCAGGATGACGTTCTCGGCCTCGACCACCTGCACGTTGCCGTCCAGGCCGGTGACTTCGACCTTCTTGCCGGACAGCAGCTTGCCGTTACCTTCCAGCAGGGTCACGCCGTTCGCCTTGAACAGGGTAGCCACGCCGCCGGTGAGGTTCTTCACGATCTGGTCCTTGCGGCCGATCATGGTGGGTACGTCGATGGTGACGTTCGGCGCATCGATACCGTGCACCTTAAAGCCCTCGTGGGCCTCATGGTACTTGTAGGAGCTGTCCAGCAGCGCCTTGGATGGGATGCAGCCCACGTTCAGGCAGGTACCGCCCAGGGCGATCTTGCCTTCCTTGCCCTTGTAGCGCTCGACACAGGCCGTCTTCAGGCCCAGCTGCGCGGCGCGGATGGCGGCCACGTAGCCACCAGGGCCGGCGCCGATCACCACTACGTCGAATTTGTCGCTCATACACTAATCCCCTTGGAGCAGCTTCAGGCATGGAAACTTGAAGCGGTGCGTGGCCCCTGCCCCGCACCGCGAGAGCCGGATCAGATGTCCAGCAGCAGACGGGCCGGATCTTCCAGCAGGTCCTTCATGGTGACCAGGAAGGTCACGGCTTCCTTGCCATCGATCAGGCGATGATCATAAGACAGGGCAAGATACATCATCGGCAGGATGACGACCTGGCCGTTCACCGCCATGGGGCGTTCCTGGATCTTGTGCATGCCCAGGATCGCGGTCTGCGGCGGGTTGACGATGGGGGTGGACAGCAACGAACCGAAGACACCACCGTTGGAGATGGTGAAGGTACCGCCCTGCATGTCTTCCATGGTCAGCTTGCCGGCCTTGGCCTTCTTGCCGAAGTCGGCGATGGTGCCTTCCACTTCCGCCAGGCTCATGAACTCGGCGTTGCGCAGCACCGGAACCACCAGGCCACGGTCGCTGGACACGGCCACGCCGATGTCCTGGTAGCCGTGGTAGACGATGTCGTTGCCGTCGATGGAGGCATTGACGCCCGGCTGACGCTTGAGCGCCTCGGTAGCGGCCTTGACGAAGAAGGACATGAAGCCCAGACGCACGCCATTGTGCTTCTTCTCGAACATGTCCTTGTACTTGGAACGCAGGTCCATGATCGGCTTCATGTTGACTTCGTTGAAGGTGGTCAGCATGGCCATGCTGGACTGGGCTTCAACCAGGCGCTCGGCGACCTTGGCCCGCAGACGGGTCATGGGCACGCGCTTCTCGGTGCGGTCGCCCGCAGCGGTCACCACCGGAGCGGCGGCAGCGGCAGGCTTGGCAGCCGGAGCGGCAGCGCCGGACTTCTTGGCCTCGACAGCGGCGACGGCGTCTTCCTTGGTGACGCGACCACCCTTGCCGGTACCGACCAGGGTGGCCGGATCGATGCCGTTCTCTTCGGCGATCTTGCGCGCGGCAGGGGCCAGGATCGGATCCTCGTCGCTACCAGCGGCCGCCGGAGCGGCTGCCGGGGCACTGGCAGCCGCCGGCTGAGCGGCCGGGGCGGCAGCAGCGGCGCCCTCCTGGATGCGAGCGATGACTTCTTCGCTCAGCACGGTATCGCCTTCGTTCTTGATGACTTCGGCCAGGACACCATCGGCAGGAGCCACTACTTCCAGGACGACCTTGTCGGTCTCGATGTCCACCAGCAGCTCGTCACGCTTGACGGCCTCGCCCGGCTTCTTGTGCCAGGTGGCGACGGTGCCATCGGCGACCGATTCAGGGAAGGTAGGGGCTTTGATCTCGATAGCCATTCTATGAATTTCCTTAGTGATCTGTGGTAGTCGCGTGGCGAATCAAACGGTGAAGGCATCCGACAGCAGCTTTTCCTGCTGTTCGGCGTGCATGGAGGCATAGCCGCAAGCCGGGGCTGCCGAGGCATCGCGACCGGCGTACTCCAGGCCGAGACCGGCCTTGTAGGCGGAGACGGCGCGGCGCATGTGATGCTGGCTGCAGTACCAGGCGCCCTGGTTCATCGGCTCTTCCTGGCACCAGACCACGCGCTCGAGGTTCGGATAGCCAGCCAGGACTTCGGCCAGGTCGTCTTCCGGGAACGGGTAGAGCTGTTCCAGACGGACGATGGCGATGTCCTGGCGATTCTCGCTGCGGCGCTTTTCCAGCAGGTCGTAGTAGACCTTGCCGCTGCACAGCACCAGGCGCTTGACCTGCTGGGCATCGATGGGGTCCAGCTCGTTGATCACGGTCTGGAAGGAGCCATGGGCCAGGTCTTCCAGGGTCGAGATGGCCAGCTTGTGACGCAGCAGCGACTTGGGCGTGAGCACCACCAGCGGCTTGCGCAGCGGGCGGATCACCTGGCGACGCAGCAGGTGGTAGATCTGCGCCGGGGTGGTCGGCACACACACCTGGATGTTCTGCTCGGCACAGAGTTGCAGGTAACGCTCCAGGCGCGCCGAGGAGTGTTCCGGGCCCTGGCCCTCGTAGCCGTGGGGCAGCAGCATGGTCAGGCCACACAGGCGGCCCCACTTGATTTCGCCGCTGGTGATGAACTGGTCGATGACGACCTGGGCACCGTTGGCGAAGTCACCGAACTGGGCTTCCCAGATCACCAGCGCATTGGGCGTGGTGGTGGCGTAGCCGTATTCGAAGCCCAGCACCGCTTCCTCGGAGAGGAAGGAGTCGTAGATTTCGAACGAAGGCTGGTTATCCGTCAGATGTTGCAGGGGCACATAAGGCACGGCGTCCTTCTGGTTGTGCAGCACCGCATGACGGTGGGAGAAGGTGCCACGACCAACGTCCTGACCGGTGATACGGATCGGATGGCCTTCGTGCAGCAGGGTGGCGTAAGCCATGGTCTCGGCGAAGCCCCAGTTCAGCGGCAGGCCGCCAGCGGTCATCTTCTGCCGATCCTCGAGGATCTTGCCGACCTGGCGCTGTACCACGACGCCTTCTGGAATCTGCAGCAGCTTGTTGGCCAGCTCCTGCAGGGTCTTCAGGTCGAAGCGGGTGTCGTGGCGCGCGGTCCAGGCGTGGCCCAGATAGGGTTTCCAGTCGACGAACAGATCGCGATTGGGCTCCTTGACCAGGCTGGCCACCACGTGGCGACCTTCGTCCAGCGCGCCGCGGTAGGCTTCGAACTGCTCTTGAACCTGCTCGCTGGACACGACGCCAGCCTGGGTCAGGGCATCGGCGTAGAGGTCGCGGGTGGTGCGCTGCTTGGCGATCTGCTGGTACATCAGCGGCTGGGTGCCGCTCGGCTCATCGGCCTCGTTGTGACCACGGCGGCGGTAGCACACCAGGTCGATGACCACGTCACGCTTGAACTGCATGCGGTAGTCGACCGCCAGTTGGGTGACGAACAGCACCGCTTCGGGATCGTCGCCATTCACGTGGAAGATCGGCGCCTGGATCATCTTGGCGACGTCGGTGGCGTACTCGGTGGAGCGCGCGTCTTCCTGGCGGTTGGTGGTGAAGCCCACCTGGTTGTTGATGATGATGTGCAGGGTGCCACCGGTCTTGTAGGCACGGGTCTGCGACATCTGGAAGGTTTCCATGACCACGCCTTGGCCAGCGAAGGCGGCGTCGCCGTGGATGGCGATGGGCACGACCTTGTCACCCGTACGATCGCCACGACGATCCTGACGTGCCCGCACCGAACCCTCCACCACCGGAGAGACGATCTCCAGGTGCGAGGGGTTGAACGCCAGCGCCAGGTGGACTTCACCGCCCTGGGTCATGACGTTGGACGAGAAGCCCTGGTGATACTTCACGTCACCCGAGCCCAGCTCGACGAGCTTCTTGCCTTCGAACTCGTCGAACAGGTCGCGCGGGTTCTTGCCCAGGGTGTTGACCAGGACGTTGAGGCGGCCACGGTGGGCCATGCCGATCACCAGCTCCTTCACGCCATAGGAACCGGAACGCTGGATGATCTCGTCGATCAGCGGGATCAGACTCTCGCCGCCTTCCAGACCGAACCTCTTGGTGCCCGGGTACTTGGTGCCCAGGTACTTTTCCAGGCCCTCGGCGGCGGTCAGACGCTCCAGCAGATGGGTGCGCACTTCGGCGGAATACTGGGGACGACCGCGGACGCTTTCGAGGCGCTGGAGGAACCAGCGACGCTCTTCGGAATCGACGATGTGCATGAACTCCGCACCCACTGTGCGGCAATATGTCTCTTGCAGCGCATCCCGGATTTCGCGGAGAGTTGCTTCCTCTTTGCCGATGAACAATTCACCGGTACGGAAGGTGGTATCCAGGTCGGCATCGGTCAAGCCGTAGTGGTTCAGCAGCAGATCGGCAGGCGGCTGACGCTTCCACAGACCCAGCGGGTCGAGTTGGGCCGCCTGATGGCCTTGCAGACGGAACGCCTGGATCAGACGCAGGACTTCGACCTGCTTCTTCTCGTGTTCAGAGCTGACGGTACCGGCAGAGACCGGTTGAGCTCGGCGCTGGTTCTTGCCCAGCAGGACGAAGTGATCGCGAATCGCGGAATGCGCGACGTCCGGCGAGTTACCGGTTACCGCGGGCAACTTCTGGAAGTAGGTGCGCCACTCTTCCGGAACGGCATTCGCATCGTGCAGAAACAGCTCATAGAGCTCTTCCACGTAAGCAGCGTTGCCGCCGGACAGGTGAGCGCTGTCCCACAGTTGCTGCATCTGACTTTCGTGCATCTAGATCACCCCTTCGGCAGAGATAACGTCAGCCGATGGCCGGTTCCTGCGTGGAACCCGGCCTCACTGCGGCTGCGCCGATGCCCGGATGCTGTTCCGGGTATCCCTGAATGGACGTTGGTTGAATCAAGCTATCAAGGTCGCTAACGAACCCGCCCGGCACAACTGGCCGGGCGGGACGTGGATCAGGTACCGCTCTGCAGCAGCATCGCCCGCACATGGCCAATGGCCTTGGTCGGGTTCAGCCCCTTGGGACAGACCGCCACGCAGTTCATGATCGAACGGCAGCGGAACACGCTGAACGGATCGTCCATGGCAGCCAGGCGCTCCTGGGTCTTGGTATCGCGGCTGTCAGCCAGGAAACGATAGGCTTGCAGCAACGCGGCCGGACCGAGGAACTTGTCGGGGTTCCACCAGAAGGACGGGCAGGACGTCGAGCAGCAGGCACACAGGATGCACTCGTACAGGCCGTCGATCTTCTCGCGATCTTCCGGGCTCTGCAGACGCTCGATGGCCGGTGCCGGCGTCTCGTTCTGCAGGAACGGTTTCACCTTCTCGTATTGCTTGTAGAAGATGCTCATGTCGACGACGAGGTCACGGATGACCGGCAGACCGGGCAGCGGACGCACGACCAGCTTGCCGTTCTTGACCACGGACGACAGCGGGGTGATACACGCCAGGCCGTTCTTGCCATTGATGTTCATACCGTCGGAGCCGCAGACGCCTTCGCGGCAGGAACGACGGTAGGAGAAGCCTTCATCCTGCTCTTTGATCAGAGCCAGGACGTCCAACACCATGAGGTCCTTCCCACCGGTATCGACCTGGAACTCCTGCATGGACGGCAGGCCGTCCTGATCCGGGTTGTAACGATATACGCTGACTTTCAACATGGTGGTCACCTTTAGTAAGTCCGAACCTTGGGTTCGAACATCGGTACGGTCTTGGGCGCGAAGTTGACTCCACGCTTACTGACCCGCTTTTCACCGGGGAAATAGAGGGTGTGGCACAGCCAGTTCTCGTCGTCACGCTCTTCGAAGTCTTCGCGAGCGTGAGCACCACGGGACTCCTTGCGGTTCTCGGCGGCGATGGCGGTCGCTTCGGCCACCTCGAGCAGGTTCTGCAGCTCGAGCGCTTCGATACGGGCGGTGTTGAAGCCCTGGCTCTTGTCGTTGATCTTGACCTTGGCGATACGCTCGCGCAGCTGTGCCAGCTCGGCAATGCCCTTCTGCATGTATTCGCCGGTACGGAATACACCGAAGTAGTTCTGCATGCAGGTCTGCAGCTGCTTGCGCAGGGTAGCGACGTCTTCGCCGGTGGTGCGTTCGTTGACGCCCGACAGCCGCTGCAGCGAGGCCTCCAGATCGGTTTCCGAAGCACCACGGTGCTCGATACCGTCCTTCAGGGCCTTTTCCAGGTGCAGGCCAGCCGCACGACCGAAGACCACCAGGTCCAGCAGCGAGTTGCCGCCCAGGCGGTTGGCGCCATGCACGGACACGCAAGCCACTTCGCCGACGGCGAACAGGCCTTCGATGATCTTGTCGTTACCGTTGGCGTCCTGAGTGATGGCCTGACCATGGATGTTGGTGGCAATGCCGCCCATCATATAGTGGCAGGTGGGGATCACGGGGACCGGAGCGACGACCGGATCGACGTGGGCGAAGGTCTTGGATAGCTCGCAAATGCCAGGCAGGCGGCTGTGCAGCACCTCTTCGCCGAGGTGGTCCAGCTTCAGCAGCACGTGGTCGCCATTGGGGCCGCAACCGTTGCCGGCCAGTACTTCCTTGACCATGGAACGGGCGACCACGTCGCGGCCAGCCAGATCCTTGGCGTTGGGCGCATAACGCTCCATGAAGCGCTCGCCGTGCTTGTTGATCAGATAGCCACCTTCACCGCGGCAACCCTCGGTGACCAGTACCCCGGCGCCGGCGATGCCGGTCGGGTGGAACTGCCACATTTCGATGTCCTGCACCGGCACGCCGGCGCGCAGGGCCATGCCCACGCCGTCACCGGTATTGATCAGGGCATTGGTGGTGGAGGCATAGATACGACCGGCACCGCCGGTAGCCAGCACGGTCGCCTTGGATTTGACGTAGACGGTTTCGCCGGTCTCGATGCAGATGGCGATGACGCCGACCACGACGCCATCCTGGTTCTTGACCAGGTCCACGGCGTACCACTCGTTGAGGAACACCGTGTTGTTCTTCAGGTTGCCCTGATAGAGGGTGTGCAGCAGGGCGTGACCGGTACGGTCGGCTGCGGCACAGGTACGCGCGGCCTGGCCGCCCTTGCCGTAGTCCTTGGACTGACCGCCGAAGGGGCGCTGATAGATACGGCCCTGCTCGGTACGAGAGAACGGCAGCCCCATGTGCTCGAGTTCGAAGACCGCTTCCGGGCCGACGGAGCACATGTATTCGATGGCGTCCTGGTCACCGATGTAGTCCGACCCCTTGACGGTGTCGTACATGTGCCAGCGCCAATCATCGTTCGGGTCGGCCGAAGCGATGGCGCAGGTGATGCCGCCCTGGGCGGACACGGTGTGGGAACGGGTCGGGAAAACCTTGGTGATCACCGCGGTCTTGTGACCGGACTGGGCCAGTTGCAGGGCCGCGCGCATACCGGCGCCGCCGCCACCTACGATGATGGCATCAAACGAAATATGACGAATTGTGGACATTGATCAAACACCCCAGAAGATCTGCACGCCCCAGACGAAGAACGCGAACATCGCGAACCCGCATACCGCCTGGAAGAGGAAACGCACGGCGGTGGCACCCTTACCGAGCGCCATGGTGGTCAGGTAGTCGGTGGAGATGGTCCACATACCGACCCACGCATGAACGCAGATGGACACCAGCGCCAACAGGCTAAAGATGCGCATCAGGGTGTGGGAGAACAGGCCGTGCCATTGCTCGAAGGTGAGCCCTGGGTGAAGGATCAGGAAGCCGATCAGGAAGAGGAAATAAGCCGCGAGAACGACTGCCGAAACCCGTTGAGCCATCCAGTCGTAGAGACCGGAACGCGAAAGATTGGTGACGTTGGTTACCATACCCAAACCCCTGCCAGAATGATCAGAACTGCGGAAATGACCAGCACTAGCTGCGCACCCAGCTTGCCGCCCTGCAGGGTTTCGCCGGCGCCGCCGTCCATGATCAGGTGCCGGATGCCGGCGACCAGGTGGTAGAGCAACGCGGACAGCAGACCCCAGATCACCAGCTTGACCAGCGGATAGGCCAGAAAAGCTTTCACCTGACCGAAGCCTTCCTCGCTACCCAGCGACAGGTGCAGCCCATAGAGCATTACCGCGATGCCGAGAAACAGGATGACGCCGGAGATACGGTGAAGGATCGAGGTATAAGCTGTGATAGGAAGTTTTATGGTCCTGAGATCTAGGTTTACAGGTCGTTTGCTATTCACGGCTTCTTTCACACTGAGGGCCCAATTGCGGTCGGGCTAGTTATAGGAGATCCCACATCTGCTACACGCTTCTGGATCGAAGCGGCGACCGCTCGGCATCAGGCTCGCCGACCCGGTACGGTCGGGCGGGAATTATAGACAGTTAGCCTACTCATGACAAACGTGGATGCCCGATTCCGACGTCGCCAGCTGATATTCAGAAGCCTGCGTGTTAATGTCTTTTCGCCGCACAATCCGCCCAGAAAGAGCCTTTAGGGTGATATTTTCGTAAATTGACTTTCAAATTTATCCCTCTATAGTGGGCGAGGCCCTGAGTGGAGGGTTTATTGATGATTTCAAAGCAAAATAAGGAGGCCTAATGGCTGACAAGAAAGCGCAGTTGATCATCTCGGGAGCGGATCCGGTTGACCTGCCCGTTATGTCCGGCACCCTCGGCCCGGACGTGATCGATGTTCGCAACCTCACCTCCACTGGTGTGTTCACCTTCGACCCGGGCTTTATGTCCACTGCCTCGTGCGAGTCCAAGATCACCTACATCGATGGTGACAAGGGCATCCTGCTGCACCGCGGCTATCCCATCGAGCAACTGGCGGAAAAATCCGACTATCTCGAGACCTGTTACCTGCTGCTCAAGGGTGAGTTGCCGAACGCGCAAGAAAAGACGCAGTTCGTTGACACCATCAAGAACCACACCATGGTTCATGAGCAACTGAAGAACTTCTTCAACGGCTTCCGTCGCGACGCCCACCCCATGGCCATCATGTGCGGCGTGGTCGGTGCCCTTTCGGCCTTCTATCATGACTCCCTGGACATCACCGATCCGCAGCACCGCGAGATCTCGGCGATGCGCCTGATCGCCAAGATGCCGACCCTGGCAGCGATGGTGCACAAGTACTCCATGGGCCAGCCGATGATGTATCCCCGCAACAACCTGGGGTACGCGGAAAACTTCCTGCACATGATGTTCAACACGCCATGTGAGGAAAAGCCGATCAGCCCGGTGCTGGCCCGTGCCATGGACCGCATCTTCATCCTGCATGCGGACCATGAGCAGAACGCCTCCACCTCCACCGTCCGCCTGGCCGGTTCTTCGGGCGCCAACCCCTTCGCCTGTATCGCTGCCGGTATCGCCGCACTCTGGGGCCCGGCCCACGGCGGTGCCAACGAAGCCGTGCTGAAGATGCTGGACGAGATTGGCGATGTCTCCAACATCGACAAGTTCGTCGCCAAGGCCAAGGACAAGAACGACCCCTTCAAGCTGATGGGCTTCGGCCATCGCGTGTACAAGAACTTCGATCCGCGCGCCACGGTGATGAAGAAGACCTGCGACGAGGTATTGGTCGAACTCGGCATCAACGATCCGCAGCTGGAACTGGCCATGCGCCTGGAAGAACTGGCACGCAAGGATTCCTACTTCGTCGAGCGCAACCTCTACCCGAACGTGGACTTCTACTCCGGCATCATCCTCAAGGCCATTGGCATTCCGACCAGCATGTTCACCGTGATCTTCGCCATGGCCCGTACCGTTGGCTGGATCTCGCACTGGCAGGAAATGCTGTCCGGCCCCTACAAGATCGGCCGTCCGCGTCAGCTGTACACCGGCGTGACTCAGCGCGACATTCCAGACGATCGCGGCTGATCCCGCTCTTATTGAAAGCCCCGCCTCGGCGGGGTTTTTTTAATACCCGCCTGACACCCCCCCTAAATACCCCAGACACAAAAAAGCCCGCACTAGGCGGGCTTCTTTGTGTCTGGATCAGGCGAATTACTTGGCCTGAGCTTCGACCGAGGCCTCTACGCGACGGTTGACAGCGCGACCGGCTTCGGTGGCGTTGTCAGCAACCGGATGGGCCTCACCGTAACCAACGGCGTTCACGCGGCTGCCCTGCACGCCGTACTGGTTGACCAGCACGTTACGCACGGCGTTAGCACGACGCTCGGACAGCTTCTGGTTGTAGGCTTCGGTGCCGACGGAGTCGGTGTAGCCTTCAACAGTGGTCGAGGTCTGCGGGTACTGCTGCATGAAATCAGCCAGGTTCTTGATGTCGGCATAGCTGTTGGGCTTAACAACGGCCTTGTCGAAATCGAACTTCACGTCCAGCTCGACGCGAACGGTTTCGGCGGCAGCCGGGCAGCCATTGGCGTCAACGGTGACGTTGGCCGGGGTGTTCGGGCACTTGTCGACGTTGTCGCAGACGCCATCGTTGTCGGAGTCGGTGCAGACGTCGGCAACGGGAGCCGGGGCCGGAGCCGGGGCAACAGCTTTCTTGGTGGAACCACCGAAGTTCAGACCCACACCAACAGCAGCGCTCCACTCGGTATCGCCGTAGTCGATGTTGTAGTTGGCTTGTACGCCGGTACGGGCATACAGGTTCTCGGTGAAGTAGTACTTCAGGCCGGCACCAACGTTAGCGTAGGTGGAACGGTCACGGCCACCCTGGTTGATGTCGCGGTTGCTGATGGACTGGTGAGCGAAGCCACCGGACACGTACGGACGCAGGCCAACGCCGGGCTGACCGAAGTGGTAGTAGGCATCCAGCGCAGCCAGGCTACCCTTGATGTTCTTGTGGCCCAGGTCGTGGTCGCCACGAGCGTTGTGGTACTCGCCGTAGGACAGCGCCAGCTCAACGTCATCGGTCAGGAAGTAGCCAACGGAGCCACCGTACAGGTCAGCGTTGGTCATGTTGCGCTGGCTGTCAGTGAACAGACGGCTACCGAACAGTTCGGTCTCGACGGCGCCTTGACCTTGTGCCAGGGCGCTCAGCGAGGCGCTTGCCAGCAGGGAGCCGATCACGACGCCCAAGGTGCTCTTCAGTTTCATCCTTTGTATCCCCATTTTAGTGGTACTAATTCCGGCAATCTCCGGAGGCTTCGACAACAAGTTTTCGTGAAGTTCAAAAACTTACGGCAGACTCATTCCGTCAACCCTCAACTTCAGCTGCGAACTTGTCACGCAGTTTGTCGAGTGCCCGCTTGTAGCGCATCTTGGTGGCGCTGAGCCCCATGTGCATGATGTCGGCAATCTCCTGGAACTCCAGTTCCGCGACGAAACGCAGTACCAGGATCTCCCGATCGATCTGCCCCACATGGATCAACCAGCGATCCATTCCTCCCTTCTCCTCCAGCTTCGGCGCCCGCTCTTCCGAGGCTTCTTCCATCGGATCCAGGCTTAATGCCTCCACCAGGCGCCGCTTGCGGCGCTCCTTGCGGTACTGGGTGATGCACTCATTGTAGGTAATGCTGTACAACCAGGTCTTGAATTTCGATTTGCCTTCGAAATTCTTCAAACCGTAAAGCACCTTCAGCATGATCTCCTGGCAGACATCGTCCGCATCCCGGTCGTTCCCCAGGTAACGCGCACAGACGTTGAACAGGGTGCGCTGGTAACGGCGCATCAGTTCCTCGTAGGCCCGCGTCACATGGAAGAGTTCGCCATGCGCACGCTGCACCAGCTCTTCATCGCTGAGCGCAGTCGGGTCGTAGGCATGGGGGGCGGGCTTATTCAAGTCGGAAGATGGCTACCAAAAATTGGCGGGCATGATAGCCATCTCCGCGCCCCCTGTCAGCGACTGCGAACCTGCGCCTCCAGCAATAGACGATTCGGTACCGATACGATATCACCCTCCTCGGTCAGGATGAGGGTCTTAGCAGTACCGATCTCCTCGATTTCGCCCTCGACCTCGGCCAAGGTCACCCACTGACCCACTTCATAGAGCTCACGTACGTAGATGCCGGCCAGAATTTGCGCAACCAGCCCACGGCTACCAAGCCCCAGCGCCAGCGCCGCAGCCAGGGCGAAGGCGGTGAGGACGATGGCGATGACCATATTGAGCAGTTCGGTCTTGATCTCCAGCTGACCGACGGCGACCGAAATCGAGATGATGATGACCAGGCCTTGGGCCAGACGTCCAAGGCCGGCTGCGTAGTCCAGGCCGACGCTCTCGGCTGCGCCATGGACCAGCCCGCTGACCAGTTGCGCCAGCAGCACGCCGACGATGAGGACCAGCGCAGCGCCGAAGATCTTCGGCACGTACAGGGCCATGACGTCCAGCGTGGACGACACCCGCTGCAGGCCCAGGGACTCGGCCGCCGAGACCAGGAACACCAGCAGGACGAACCAGTAGACGATCCGGCCGATCAGGGTGGTGACCGGCATGCGGATACCGATCTTGGCCAGTTGCTTGGTGACTCCCGCGCCTGCGAGCACCCGGTCCAGGCCGAGCTTGGCCAGCACCTTGGACAGCACCGTATCGAGGATCTTGGCGACCGCGAAGCCAGCCAGGATCACCACCAGGGCACCGAAGACGTTGGGAATGAAGCCGGCTACCTTGCTCCACAGGGTGGTCATGGCGGATAGCAGGCTCTGGGTCCAGATATCGAATTCCATCTAGTTCAAGATCTCCGCGAAGAAGGACCGGTACGCCCGGAGCGGCGTGACCGCGGCTTCAGATGAGGCGCCCCATTGCCCAGCGCCACCAGCAGCGCGGATACCCAGTGCCGTCCGATCAGATCGAAGAGCGCGCCGGCACCGACCTGGCGGTTGGCCGTCTTGAGTACCCGATGCAAGCGGGCCTGGTCATCGCCCTCCTCGTCTTGCGGCCGAGCCGGGGTATTGAGCAGCGCCTTGAGGGACGCTTCGAAGGGATCGTGCATGAGCACCTCGCTGGTCATTGTCTCTTGACGCAACGAGGTGGAGACGGGTCACAGCCAGCGCAGCCGACGGAACAGCCAGACCTGGAATACCGCCACAGCGCCGATCAACAGGCAAGCCGCCAGGAAGCCGAAGGGCGAGGAAGAACCCGGCAGCCCGCCCATGTTCATTCCGAGCAGACCGGTGATGAAGCTGATGGGCAGGAAGAACCCGGTGATGATGGCGAGCAGATAGAGGGTGCGGTTGGTGCGCTCGGTGGTCGCCCGTTGCTCAGCCTCCTGCAGCAAGGCGACGCGCTCACGCATCAGCTCCAGCTCTTCCAGGTTACGGACCAGGCTGTTGTGCAATTCGCTCCAATAACCCTGGCTTGCCGTGGCGACGAACCAGGCGGGTTTGCCGCGTGATAGATCCGCATAGATGTCGCGCTGGGGAGCGAGGTAGCGCCGCAAGCCCGTGGCACGACGCCTGAGGGCGAGCACCCGACCGTGATCGGGTAGCGTCTTGTCGTCCTGATCGCTCTGCTCTTCGAGGCTGTCGAGATGCTCGGAAAGGTCGCGAACCAGGTCGTCCACCCGGCTGGTCATGTAGCTCGCCAGGTAGAGAACCAGATCTTCGGCACTCTGGGCGCCGATACCCGCCTCGATATCTTCCTGGACCTCGGCGGCGGCTTTCATGGGTCTCATGCGCAGGGAGATGACCCGCCGCTTTTCGACGAATACGCGGAGCGAGACCATGTCTTCAGGAACGGCACCGGGGTTGAGATTCACCCCGCGCAGGAACAGCAACAGGCTGTCGTCGGGCTGAGTGACCAGGCGCGGACGCGTCGCCTCTTCGAGCAACAGGTCGCAGGCGAACTCGCTCAGGCCACTGGACTGGCGCAGCCAGGCCTGGGCTTCCGGAACGCTGCGATCCCAATGGAGCCACAGCACCTCGTTGGGCGACGGCTCGACGTCTTCCAGCTCTCGACGGCTCAGTCGTCGTCCGCCGCCGCGGCCATCGAGTAGATAGCCATAGATGAGGCCCTGCTCCACATCGCTGTCGTACTGCTGCATCTATCGTCTCGTGCGAGGATCACGACGATACGGTATAGCGATCCGGCGAAGGCTGTACACCCTGGGATTGGAACGGGAGAGGCGATCGTGGGAGTAGGCTTGCTTCCGGGCTAGGCTCACCCCGCCACCTGGGCGACGGGGCGAGCCGCTGGATCAGGCGTTGCCTTCGGCCAGGAAGAACCAGGTGTCGAGGACGGAGTCGGGGTTGAGGGAAACGCTCTCGATACCCTGCTCCATCAGCCACTTGGCCAGATCGGGATGGTCCGAGGGACCCTGACCGCAGATGCCGATGTACTTGCCGGCCCGGTTACAGGCGGCGATGGCATTGGCCAGCAGCTTCTTGACCGCCGGATTCCGCTCGTCGAACAGGTGGGCGATGATGCCGGAATCGCGGTCCAGGCCCAGGGTGAGCTGGGTCAGGTCGTTGGAGCCGATGGAGAAGCCGTCGAAGTGTTCGAGGAATTCGTCCGCCAGCAGCGCGTTGGAAGGCAGCTCGCACATCATGATGACACGCAGGTCGTTCTCACCACGCTTGAGGCCATTCTCGCCTAGCAACTCGACCACGCGCGCCGCCTCGTCCAGGGTCCGCACGAAGGGCACCATGAGTTCGACGTTGGTCAGACCCATCTCTTCGCGCACCTTCTTCATGGCGCGGCATTCCAGCTCGAAGCAGTCGCGGAAGTTTTCGCTGATGTAGCGCGAAGCGCCGCGGAAGCCCAGCATGGGGTTCTCTTCCTCGGGCTCGTAGAGCTTGCCGCCGATGAGGTTGGCGTATTCGTTGGACTTGAAGTCCGACAGCCGCACGATGACCTTCTTCGGCCAGAAGGCGGCAGCCAGGGTGGACACGCCCTCCACCAGCTTCTCGACATAGAAGCCGACCGGATCGGGATAGCCGGCGATACGCTTGTCGACGCTCTCTTTTACGTCCAGCGGCAGGCTGTGGTAGTTGAGCAGGGCCTTGGGGTGCACGCCGATCATGCGGTTGATGATGAATTCGAGCCGCGCCAGGCCCACGCCGGCATTGGGCAATTGGGCGAAGTCGAAGGCGCGGTCGGGGTTGCCGACGTTCATCATGATCTTGAACGGCAGTTCGGGCATGGCATCCACCGAGCTCTGGCGAATATCGAAGCCCAGTTCGCCTTCGTAGATCAGGCCGGTATCGCCTTCGGCGCAAGAGACGGTGACGGTCTGGCCATCCTTGAGCAGGCTGGTGGCATTACCGCAACCGACGACCGCCGGGATGCCCAGCTCGCGGGCGATGATGGCGGCGTGGCAGGTACGACCGCCGCGGTTGGTGACGATGGCGCTGGCGCGCTTCATCACCGGTTCCCAATCGGGGTCGGTCATGTCGGACACCAGGACGTCGCCGGGCTGGACGCGATCCATCTCACTGACGTCGCGGATGATCTTGACCTTGCCGGCGCCGATGCGCTGACCGATGGCGCGGCCTTCGACCAGCACCTGGCCTTTTTCCTTGAGCAGGTAGCGCTCCATGACGGTGGCGCTGGCGCGGCTCTTCACCGTCTCGGGGCGGGCCTGGACGATGTAGAGCTTGCCGTCATCACCGTCCTTGGCCCATTCGATGTCCATCGGACGACCGTAGTGGCGCTCGATGATCAATGCCTGCTTGGCCAGCTCGGTGACCTCGGCGTCGGAAATCGAGAAGCGAGCGCGGTCGGCGGGCTCGACGTCGACGGTACGGACGGAGCGACCGGCCTTGGCTTCTTCGCCGTAGACCATCTTAATGGCCTTGCTGCCCAGGTTGCGCCTGAGGATGGCCGGGCGGCCGGCTTCCAGGGTGGGTTTGTGAACGTAGAACTCATCCGGGTTGACGGCGCCCTGCACCACGGTCTCGCCCAGGCCATAGGCGGCGGTGACGAAGACCGCATCGCGGAAACCCGACTCGGTATCCAGGGTGAAGAGCACGCCGGCGGCGCCGGTCTCGGAGCGGACCATGCGCTGCACGCCGGCGGACAGGGCGACCAGCTTGTGATCGAAGCCCTGGTGCACACGGTAGGCGATGGCGCGGTCATTGAAGAGGGAGGCGAAGACTTCCTTGGCGGCGCGGATGACGTTGTCGACGCCACGGATGTTGAGGAAGGTTTCCTGCTGGCCGGCGAAGGAGGCATCCGGCAGGTCTTCGGCGGTGGCCGAGGAGCGTACGGCAACGGCCAGATTGGCGTTGCCCGCCGAGAGCTGGGCGAAGGCCTTGCGGATTTCGCTGTCCAGGCGCTCCGGGAAAGGCGCGTCCATGACCCATTGGCGAATCTGGGCGCCGGTCTTGGCCAGGGCGTTGACGTCGTCGACGTCCAACGCATCGAGGGCGGCATGAATGCGATCGTTCAGCCCGCTCTGCTCGAGGAAATCGCGGTAGGCCTGGGCCGTGGTGGCGAACCCGCCCGGTACGGAGACGCCCGCACCGGCCAGATTGGCGATCATCTCGCCGAGGGATGCGTTCTTGCCGCCCACGCGCTCGACGTCATGTACGCCGAGCTGCTCCAGTGAAATTACATACTCGTCCAAGGTCTTCTCTCCATCTTGTGTCTTTGTGGGAAAGCAGTACGCCTGGGCGCTCGCCCCATGGACAGTGGACGGCGGTGGGTTACAGTGCAGCGATCCCTGCTCCGTACGCCACCAGGACGTCCATGCCATGCAACGAACCGCCTTTTTCATCTCCGACGGTACCGGCATCACGGCCGAAACCCTCGGTCAAAGCCTCCTGGCCCAGTTCGGGGACATCACCTTCAGGAAGGTCACCCGCCCCTACGTGGATACGCTGGACAAGGCCAGGGCCATGGTACAGCAGATCAATGCCGCCGCCGTTCAGGACGGCGCCCGGCCGATCATCTTCGACACCATCGTCAACCGTGACATCCGGGCCATTCTGGACCAGTCGAACGGGTTCATGATCGACATCTTCTCCACCTTTTTATCCCCGCTCGAACGGGAACTTTCCGCCGAATCTTCGTATTCGGTAGGGAAGTCACATTCGATCATGCACAACAGCCACTACATGGAGCGCATCGAGGCCGTCAATTTCGCACTCGAAAACGACGACGGTGCCCGCACGACCCACTATGCCCAGGCCGATCTCATCCTGGTGGGGGTCTCGCGGTGCGGCAAGACGCCGACCTGCCTCTACATGGCCCTGCAATATGGCATCCGCGCCGCCAACTATCCGCTGACCGAAGAGGACATGGAGCGCCTGCAGCTCCCCGCCTCGCTCAAGACCTACCGCGACAAGCTGTTCGGCTTGACCATCGACTCGGAGCGCCTGGCGGCGATCCGCCATGAACGCCGACCGAACAGCCGCTATGCCAGCTTCGCCCAGTGCGAATTCGAGTTGCGCGAGGTGGAGAGTCTGTTCCGCCGCGAGAATATTTCCTTCATCAACACCACGCATTTTTCCGTGGAAGAGATCTCGGCGAAGATTCTGGTGGAGAAAGGCGTGGAAAGACGGTTCAAATAGCCCCTCCTTCTCCCGCGCGGCCTGGCCGCGCCCCAGGCGATCGCCATGAATCTCATCGATGCCCTGCTGTTCTTTCCAGTCGCCCTGCTCATCGCCCTGACACCGGGACCCAACAACTTCTGCTCGCTGAGCAATGGCATCCGCTATGGCGCGGTCACGGCGGGGCTGGCCGCCTTGGGTCGCAACGTGGCCTTCACGGTCTTCCTGGTGATTTCGGCGGTGGGCCTGGGCGCCATGCTGCTGGCTTCGGAGCTGGCCTTCACCGTCATCAAGTGGATCGGCGCGCTCTACCTGCTCTATCTGGGCGTGAAAAGTTGGCGCAGCCGAGCCTTCGAAGGGCTGGACCTGGCCGAGACGAGCACGGTGCAGCCGCGCGCGCTACACCGCTTGATGCTGCAGGAGTTCCTGATCGGCATCAGCAATCCCAAGGCGATCCTGCTGTTCGCCGCGATCTTTCCGCAGTTCATCGATCCCAATCGGCCCACGGCGCAGCAATTCGCCTACCTGGGCGGCACGCACCTGTTCGCGGAAATGGTCGCTGCTTTCATCTATGGCCTCTTCGGCCGGCAGATTCGGCGCTTCATCCGCGGGCCACGCGGCGTGCGCCGGCTCAATAAGGCCACGGGCGCCTTCTTCGCCGGTGCCGGCGGGTTGCTGCTGACCGCCCACCGCTAGTGCGGCGCCGATCAGCGCGACACCAGCCCCGCCTGGGCAGCCCCCAGTTTCGCCAAGGCCGCCTCTATCGCCGACCAAGGTTTGCCCGCGGCTGGGACTGGCTTGGCTGCTGCGGCTTCGCGGGCGGCCCGTACCCATAGCGCGAACTCGGCGTCCGCGGCGGCTGAGTGTGTACGGGCGGGCGCCAACCAGAGGCGCTCCTTGAGTCGCTCGCTCGCCTGGCGAATGAAGGTCAGGCGAGGCTCTTGCTGCCCCGGCTCTCGCTCGACCTGGCCAAGCGAGAGTGTCTTGTAGGCAGGCAGGCGGTCGAGCAGCGCCTGTTGCGCTTGGGCCGTGCGCGGCACGTCGACGTGCAGCCCCTCCACCGGCAAGCCAGTGGCCAGCCCCAGATTGTCCAGCAATTCGCCGTGGCTCACGGCCAGGAGCTTCTTGAGCGGCTCGCGCTGCAGCAGGTTGTAGGCCCGCTCGAAGGCATTGCGCCACGCCAGGGGCAGTTCGAGAGTGAGGATGGGTTCATCGATCTGAATCCACTCCACGCCTTGAGCGGCCAACCGGGCGAAAATCTCGCCATAGACCGGCAGCAGGCGCTCCAGGAGATCGAGTCGATCCGCGTCGGTGTCGCGGGCGCGACCGAGCCAGAGGTAACTCAGCGGCCCCAGGATGATGGGTTTGACGGCCAGGCCGAGTGCCCGGGCCTTGGTTACCTCGTCGAACAGCTGCTCCCAACCGATGGCGAACGCTTGATCGCGAGCGAATTCAGGGACCTGGTAGGACTGTTCGCTAGCGAACCAGCGTGCCCGGGCGCCTTGACCCTGTCGGGTGGCGACGGAGGATTGGCCAGAGGTCAGGCCTACCAGGAAGGAGTGCGCCAGGACCCGGTCGCCCCAGGTGAAGTCGCCCACGGCCAGCAGCTCGATACCTGCCGCCTGCTGAGTACGCCAGTGTTCCTGACGTCTTTGCTGCCCGGCGCTGAACGCGGCGATGGCGCCAGACTCAAGACTGTTCGCCAAGGCCGAATCCTGGTGTCGCTCGCTACACGAAGAACCCTGGGAATGAATCTTGACCATTGCACACCTCCACCTGAACAGAGTAGAGATTGTCCTACCCAGGACTGCATGAGACAAACTCAGGTTTCTTGTGTAGAACTCAAGTTTTCCTCATACACGCCATCAGGGCTTGAAGCGGGCCATGCTGTAGACATCGACGAGAACCCCGTCGCGCACCGCATAGCGACGCAGTAGCCCTTCCTCTTCGAAACCGAATTTGCGGTACAGCGCCAGGGCCGGCTCGTTATCGCTGTACACGGTCAGCTCCACTCGCTGCAGGTTCATCCAGTTGTCGGCGAGATCGAGCAAGGCGGCCAGCAGTTGGCTACCGATGCCCTGCCCCTGGCAATCCCGAGCGACGCCCATGCCGATCGCGCCGCAATGCTGGCGACGAATGCGTGGCTGCTGTTCGAGGCTGGCGCTGCCCACCACCCGGCCCTGCTGCAAGGCGACCAGAGCCACCCGCCCTTCACGATCGCCACTCATACGCTGCCGCCACTGCTCGGCGGTCTGGTAGGGCAGCTGCAGGACTTGCCGAGCCACCGCCGGATCGCCATAGAGGGCGGCCAGCCCTTCGGCATGGCATTCGGCGAAGCGCTCCAACTGGATGGACATGGGCTGGACTCCAAGTGGGGAGTCCGCAGCTTCGCCCAGGTCCGGGGACGCGGACAAGGGCGCCGCGAGCCGTCAGGGGATCAGAGCGTCCACTTCAGGCTGAACATGACATTGCGGGGATCGCCGTAAACGCCCTGCCCCGTCCCTTCCGGGATACCCTGCCAGTACTTCTCATCGAAGAGGTTGTTGACGTTGACGCGGCCATCCCAGTGCTCGTTGAAGCGATAGCCCGCCATCAGGCCTACCAGGGCATAGCTGTTCTGCTTGGCTGCGCCGTTGCCGACCCGTTGGAAGGTTTCACTCTGCGCCTGGACGTCTCCACCGATGCGCCAGTTGCTCAAGGCACCGGTCAGTTGGTAGCTGGTGGCTGCCTTGAACAGGTGCTTGGGCTGATCGGGCGCGAAGCGGCGACCCTGGTATTGAACGTCCTTGGTGTATTCGCTCACCAGCAGGGTGTAGGCCGCAGAGGCCTGCCACTGGGGCGTCAACTGACCGGAGATTTCCGCGTCGATACCACGGCTGCGCACTTCGCCGGCCGCATCGTAGCAACTGCGCGCCGGATAGCCCGGGCAGAAGGTGGCCTGGTTGGCCGGCAGATAGGCGCGGTTCTCCTGGAGGGTATCGAACAGCGCGATGGAGGCGTTCAGGGCACCGTCGAAATAGGCGCCCTTGAGGCCGATCTCGTAGCTCTTGCCGGTCATGGGCTGCAGGACCGAACCGCCCGAGTCTTGCTCGCTTTGTGGCTTGAAGATCTCGGTGTAGCTGGCGTAGACCGAATAGGTGTCGTTCAGGTCGTAAATGATGCCGGCATAGGGCGTGACTTCGCGCGTGGCCTTGTAGTCGTTGTCACTGTACAGATTGTCGAAGTCGTACCAGCTGACGCGGCCGCCCACGATGATGTGCAGGGGATCCGCGGGATTGAAGCGCGCCGCGGCGTATACCGCCTCTTCGGTGGTGGTGTTCTTGCTGGCATAGGGTGACAGGCTGCCCTTGGCCGGCTTGGCGATGCTGCTGGGGCGGAAGTCGAAGATGTCGACCGGGGTGGGCGCCGAATAGCCACCGCGCTGATAGAACTTCTCCTGGCGCCGACTGATCCCGGCCATCAACTCGTGCTCCCGACCCAGCAGTTGGAAGGGGCCGTTGACCGAGGCGTCGAGGTTGAGCTGATCGGAGTCGGTGCGATAGGCGCCGGAGGCGGTACCGAGATCGCTGACGGAGGTGTAGCTGTAGTCCGGCGCCACGGACGTCAGGTAGTTGGAGTAGGTATCGGAATTCGCCCAGACCTGCTGCGCCGCCAGCTTGGCTTTCCAGCCGTTGGCGAAGGTGTGGGTGATGTCGGAGAACAGGGTGTAGGTGTCCTGATCCCAGTAGGACCAGTCGCCGCTCAGGAAGGTGGAGCGCGGCAGGTGCAGGTCTTCGCCATTGGGGCCACTGGGCAGGCTGCCCCAGTCGGAAGTCTTGTCTTCGCGCTGCTTGGAGGCACCGAGGGTCCAGGTAGTGGCATCACTCAGGTCCGCTTCGAGCACGCCGTAGAAGGTCTGGCGCTTGCGCTCGCGAACGTCCTGGAAGCTGTTGCCATCCTCGTAGGCGGCGACCGCACGGCCACGCAGGGTGCCGGCCTCGTTGAGCTTGTTGGAGGCGTCGACTTCGGTGCGGTAGCGATCCCAGTTGCCGGCGCTGGTGGTGATGCTGACCTGGGGAAAGGCCGTGGGCCGCTTGCGCACCAGGTTGAGGGTCGCGGAGGGGTCGCCGGCGCCGGTCATCAGGCCGGTGGCACCGCGGACCACCTCGACGCGGTCGTAGAGGGCCAGGTCCGCTGAGGACAGGGTGTCGAGGGTGAAGGTACCGGCGGTGGTGGGCAGACCGTCGTACATGATGTTGTCGATACGGAAGCCGCGCGCGAGGAACTCCTGACGGTCGCCGCCGAACCTGTTGAGCGTCACGCCAGGGGCATATCTGACCACGTCGTTCAGGTCGGTCATGCCTTGGTCTTCCATGCGCTGCCGGGTGATGACGCTCACCGACTGGGGCGTCTCGCGGATCGACAGGGGGAGGCCGGTGGAGGTGCTCATCGCCCCCGTGGTGTAGGAGTGGGTGCCCTCGGTGGTCGCGCGGCCCACCAGGGAGCCGTCGTCCGCCGTGATGGTGGTGGCATCCAGCGCCACGCTGCCGGTTGCGGCCTGGGTCGCCACGGGCACGATGGTCACGACGTTACCGCTGACCGAGGCTGCCAGGCCACTGCCCGCCAGCAGGCGCTGGAGGGCGACGTCCGGCTCCAGGCGCCCGGCCAGCGCCGGCGCGCGTTTGCCGGCCAGGGTCGCGGGATCGTAGTTCACCTCGAAACCACTGGCGCGCGCGAAGCTTTGCAAGGCAGCGGCGAGCGGCTGCGCGGGTTGCGCCAACGAGACAGGCGCGGCCTGGGCCAGGGCCGCCACGCTCAGGGAAACGGAAAGCGCGAGAAGGCGAAGGGAGAAGAGTTGCATGTCGTGGGTCGTCCTCTAGGAAGACACCGACCCGTCCGTACCCTACGTAAGGACTCGCTGGAAACTCTCCAGGGACCGGCATCCGGTGCCGTCTTGCGCGGCGGGACGCAGGCTATGCAAATCAACCTCAACTGTAAATGCAAATTAGTATCATAAATAACATCACATGTACGCCTTCTGCGAACGAAGCCCTCAAGGAGGCGTCTTTGCCAAAGCCGCGATCTGAGAAAATTTTCAGGCTATTTTCGATGAAAATGTTTCTGCAAGCCGAAAACGGGGCAGCAATCGTCGCATTAGGGGGATCTGGCAGCCCTTCTGTGTAGGCCGCCAGTTATTCTCTATGAGCCGACTATTGAGAGAGGACGCCCTGGCAGCCAAGACCCGAACGAACGGCTGACCGGGACGACTGGACCGCACGTGATCTGAACTGGCATTGCTCAGAGCAGACGGCGAGAAGCGTCGGCGCCTTCATCGTGAAAGCGCTCGGCGATGGCGAGGATCTGCGGCTCGATAGCCAGGAAGGCGTCCAGTATCAGCGGATCGAAGGTGGTCCCGCGCATCTCACGCATCAGCTCCAACGAGTGCTCGTGGCTGAAGGGCTCCTTGTAGCACCGCCGGCTGATCAGGGCGTCGTAGATGTCGGCCACCGCCATGATGCGTCCGGCCAGGGGAATGGCCGTGCCGCTCAGGCCATTCGGATAGCCGCTGCCGTCCCATTTTTCATGATGGGTGGCGGCGATGTCGGCAGCCAGGGCGAGGAAGTTGTCCTCTTCCTCAAGATGACTGGCGGTATTCAGGATGATCTGCCGACCGAATTCGGCGTGGCGCTGCATGATGGCCATCTCGTCCGGCGTGAGGCGGCCGGGTTTGAGCAGGATGGCGTCGGGCACGCCGACCTTGCCGATGTCGTGCAAGGGCGCGGAGAGGTACAACAACTGGATGTATTCCGGCGTGAGGACATCCCCTGCCTGACCGCTTCGCTGCAGCTGTTCGGCGATGGCGCGCACGTAATGCTGGGTACGCTTGATGTGGGCCCCGGTCTCCGGATCACGCGTTTCGGCCACCGCAGCCATGGACTCGATGGTGACCTGCCGGGAGCGCTCGAGTTGTCGACGCCAGAGGCGCTCATGGTGCCGCGCGACCATTACGCGCGTCATCATCGCCATTCCCGCTAGGATCATCACCAGCAACAACGGCGCCGCCAGGGGTATGAAGACGCCGTGGCGGGCGAACAGCCAGGCACCGCCCCCCAAGGGAACGATCAGGAGCGCCGCCACCAGCAGGCCGAAAGGTCGGTCGCTACGCTGGGTGAAGAAACCCACCGACAGCAGCAGACCGCCTAGTAGGCAGAGCGCCAGCTGCAAGGGGCCCGCGAAGGGTGGAACGCGGACCAGGGTAGCGTCGAGCAGATCCTGCGCCAGGGCCGCCTGCAGTCTGACGCCGGAGAAGTTCTGGCCCAGTGCCGTGACATAGCTGTCGTTCAAGCCGACGGCCGAAACGCCGACGAAGACGACGCGCCCCTTGAACGACGCCTTGGGCACCTCGCCTCTGAGCACGTCCAGCGCCGACAATTGCGAATAGCGCTCGGGACCGGCGTTCAGCCGTAGCAGCGCCCGGCCTTGATCGTCGAGCGCTACCTGATGAGTCCCCAGGCGCAGCGTCGGCCCGAAGAAGCCTGACGTCACCGTAGCGCTGGTCATGTTCAACGCGCGCATGACCGCGGCCAACGCCAGACTGGGATGGACGATGCCCTGATAGGTCATCAGCAACGGGACGCGACGCAGGACGCCATCGCTGTCCGGCTGACTGTTGATGAAACCGCTGAAGCGCGTCTGGCTGGCGATCGGCGGCACGCTGTTCAACACGCTACTCGCCTTGGGCAGTTGCAGGGTATCCAGGGCCCCCTCGAAGCCCACGCCGGCCCGCAGACCGGTGGCCGGCGCCAGCTCCGCCCCCTGGCTCAGGAAGCGGGCGCCCACCGCGCCAGTCTGGCCCATCACCTGGCCGAGATAGCCATCGTTGTCCTGCAATTCTGGCGGTATCCCCGCCACGCTCAGGTCCAGACCGAGATCGGCTTTGAAGGTGTTTTGCAGCGCCCTGAGCGAAGTGCGGTCCGGTTCGCTGAAAAGGATGTCGACGGCAATCGCCGCCGGCTGGGCTTCGGCGATACGGGAGAGCAGTTCGGCGATCCGGTAACGTGGCCAGGGCCATTGGCCGAGGGCAGCGAGGCTGGCCTCGTCGATGCTGACCACCTGGACATCCGGGGCTTCCCCGGTGTTGGCGAAGACTCTGTTGAGCTGATCGTAAGCGACGCGATCAAGGTATTCCAGCGGCGCCCAGTGCAGCATGGCGCTCAGGCCGAAGGCCAGCGAGAGCCCGAGGCTGACCAGAAACATCCAGGGCGCGCGACGGCGCAGCGCTGTGGCAATGGCGTTCATGAACCAGGCTCTACTTAGAGGATCAGGATTTCGACACGTCGGTTACGCGGTTCGGACTTTCCGGGACGGGACGGCACCAGCGGAACCTTGTCGCCGAAGAAATCGACGTTGACGACCAGATGAGGATCGAGTCGCTGCAACAGCGCGGCGACCTTGTGCGCGCGCTGGGCCGAGAGGTCGAGATTGTAGGCCGGGGTACCGGAGGCATCGGCGTGCCCGAATACCGAGATCTCGGTCGGCAGGCGCTGACGCGCCGTTTCCAGCACCTCCGGCAGCAGCGCCTTGGACTGGGGCGTGAGCTCCATGCTGTCGGAGAGGAAATTGAGCGTGAAGGTCTTGGGAGGCGAAGGCTGAGCCGCGAGGATCTGGCGATGCTGCTGTTCGAAGACCGCTTGATTCACCGCCTGCGAAGGCGTGGGTGCCTGACCGGGTTGCGCCACGGTGACCTGAGCGTAGCCCTGGTCCAGGGTTTGCCGCCCGCCAGGGTTGGCAATCGAGACCGCGCCGACATGGCCGTCTTCGTCGGGCATCAGCACCACACTGGTTTGCGGCGGGCTGGCGCAGCCGCCCAGCACCAAGAGGGTAAACAGCAGAGCGCTCAGCGAAGGACGACGGCAAGCTCCGAACATGGATTTCATTGCGCCTGCACCAGGAAGCGGGTGCCACGCACCCCGATGATGGCGGACGGCGTTTCGATCTTCACCGACTCGGGAGAGACCTTGCCGATCTTGCCGGAGGCGTAGATCGCCGAGCCCTTGTTCAGATACAGCGAAAAGCCATAGTGGCTGTTCTTGGGCTCGAACAGATAGTCACGCACTTGCACATCGGCGCCGCTGCCCAGGGTGAGCAGGGTGCCATCGAGAAAGACGATGGCCGCCGTGGCTTCCGGCCCCACTTGCAGACGATCCGCTACCTGCAAGGTCGTACCGACCTTGGCGTCCAGGATGGCAGCCTGGCGCAGGATCTTGACGCTGCCCGACACGCTCTTGATCAAGGCCACATGGGCATCATCGGCAAAGACCCCGGGTGCCCTGAACAGCACACCGAACAGCAGCAACCCCCACAAAGCTCTCTTCATAGCGTCCCGGTCTCAGACAAAGCGGCTCTCAATGGCACTACAGGCTAGCGGCAGACGCGTCAGAATCCCTGAGTCTGGCCAGGCTCGCCGTTCATCGGCAGATTTTCTGGCGCCATTTTCTTGAATGAGATCACCTTTTAAAGCTAAACAAGCCAAGCGGCCTGACGAACCGTATGAATGGCACTTTGATATCACTAGCCAAGATGATGTCGAGGCGAGACGAACGGCAAGCCCTGCGGTCTAGTGACCATCTTTCACAGGTCACCTTTCATGCACATCATCCTGGTTCGTCATGGCAAACCCGATCTTTCCAGCAAGGCTCTCTGCACTCCGCGGGAGATGAAGGACTGGGTAGCCCGCTACCAGAAGGCTCCGGTACCGGGCGAGCGGATTCCCGCGCAGACGCGACGGCTGGCCCGGGAGGCGGGGGCGCTGGTGAGCAGCCCGATCAGCCGCTGCGTGCGCTCGTTGGAATACCTGATGGGCCACGCGGATAGCCCCACTAACGAACTCTATGCGGAGGCGCACCTGCCCTATCTGGAGCTGGACGCACCCCGGCTGCCGGTCAAGGCCTGGCGGCTGCTGTTCCGCTCGGCCTGGTTCCTGGGCTTCGCGGCCCATACCGAATCCATCGGCTCATCGTCCGTCCGCGCCAGCCAGGCGGCCGAGAAATTGATCGAACTGGCCGAGCGTCACGGCTCGGTGCTGCTGATGGGTCACGGGATCATGAACGTGTTGATCGCCTGGCAATTGCGCAAGCGCGGCTGGCGCGGCCCGCTGCATCTGTTGCTCAAGGATTACTGGAAACCCAGCATCTACCGCAAAGAGCAGCGCTGAAGCAGCTCAGGGCTTGCTATTCCTAGCCCGCCGACCCGCTCAGCCGTCCAGCGAAGGGCCCACCAGGGCGGCGAGTTGGTCATAGACACCGGGCGCCGCGACCAGCAAGGGGTTGCCATTGACCAGGCCATCGTTACGCAGGAAGTCGTTATGGCGCCCGCCGACCTCCTGGATCAGCACCAGTCCAGCCAGGCAGTCCCAGCCGTGGATCAGGGTTTCGTAGTAGCCGATCAGGCGTCCGGCGGCGACATAGGCGGTCATCAGCGCGCCAGAGCCGTTGCGGAAGAATTGACCACCCTCGGCCAGCAGTCCGGTCACGAAGGGCAGGAAATGCTCCTTGCCGCGACGATGAGTGGTACCCAGCCCGGTGAGTCCGTGGCGGACGTCGGTGGCCGCATGGACACGTAGCGGCTGATCGTTGACGAAGGCGCCGTGCCCACTGAGACCGTGAAAGAGCTCATCGTGATTCGGATCCATGATCGCGCCGAGCAAGGGCTTGCCTTGGTGCATCAAGCCGATGGAGACGCACCAGTTGTGCAGTCCGTTGAGAAAGGGCGCGGTACCGTCGATGGGATCTATGACCCACAGATAGGCGGCGGCCAGGTCGGTGGCGCCACCCTCCTCGCCCAGCAAACCATCTTCGGGGAAGCGCTCGCTCAGCCGTTGCCGAATCAGGTCTTCCAGCGTCTTGTCAGCGATACTGACCACATCTTGCAGGTCTTCGCCCTTGTGATCCACCTGCAGCGCGCCGCGTTGGCGATAGAACTCCAGGCCGCGTTGGGCCGCTTCCCGGGCGATCTCTTGTACAGCGAGGTAGCGTTCGGCGATAGCAGGTTCGATGGCAGTCATGGGCGCTCCTCTCGAAGAAAGGCGCCAGGTTGCCACCCCTGCTGCAGGAAAAGAATCCCCTTCACTCTGGGACCAGGGCTTTCACGCCCGGGCGCCTGCAGGTGCTGCTCACCTGGTCGGTCACTCGCACGTCATTTGCCTGTTGCAGTCTGTTCGGGCAGTCGATACGGCGAAATGTTAGGGCGGGCCGCACCAAATCCGCTGGCAGCCGGTCAGAACCATTGATCGCTCGATGTACCGGGAGGACGCCATGACCGCACAAACTTCGCTATTCCAAGGCAACAGCCAACTGCAGCAACTGCGTCGGTTGATTCCCAGGCAGCATTTCGAAGGTCTGGAGCGATATCTCGAGCTGCTGTCGCGCGAATTTCCGCTGTTCGATCATCCACCGCTCCTCATCGACAGTCCTGTCGCGGAGTCCCTGGACAATCTCGGCATTCGCGCCTGCCAGTGGCAGAGCAGCTGCGACCTGCCCCAGCGGATGGCCCTCGGCAGCGCGCTGATGGGCGAAGGCTTCATCGCTCAATCCAGCACGCCGGAATACACCCTCTACCTGAACGCCCGCGGAGAGAAGGTGCTGCTGCGCCAGGAGCCGATGTCCGGCCAGACGCTGCTGAGCCTGGTCTCGGATTGCCCGGCCCTCTTCGACTATCTCGCCGCGCAACAGACCACCACTGCCTCTACCTGCTGAAGCGCCAGACCTCCGACCGGCTGGATTGGTCAGGGTGTGATGCCCTGGCACTTTCCAGTCGGAACCAGCTCACAGAGAAAAGCTTACAAATTCTAACATCGGAACTCCCGGGCATACCGGGTGGTACAGTCATGGCTCGGATCTAGTGGGAGACCCAAGGAATGGGAATTCGTCTTCTGGCCAGTGCTCTGGCAACCCTTGCCGCCTGTAATATCCAGGCAGCCACCCTGCCGCAAGTCCCCCCGCTCAAACTCGCCGATCTGACGTTATCTGTCACCTCGGTCACTGCCGGCACGCTGATTTCAGCGAGCAAGACTCGCAGCAATGGCGATCGACATGCCACCGGCAGCGACTACTGGCACGACGAAAAACGGCCGCTGATGTCGAAGCAGCGCTGGGTCTTCTAAGGGTGACAAGGTTACCGACGAACGACTGGCTACTCAGGCGCTTTTTCGCCGCAGCCTGGGAATGATTCAGGGTTTTACGGGTCCGTCTGCTTCTGTACGACAGCTCATTTGACTGTCTATTTGACGTTCCCGCGGAGCCACCATGAAACGCCTATCCTTTGTTCTCCTGCTCGTCGGCCTGTCGGGTTGCAGTTCGCCCCCCTCCACGCCCCCGGCCGACCCGTCGCAATTCGGTGGCCACACGCAGGAGCAGGTGAAACAAAGTTTCGGCACCCCGCAACATATCTCGCAGCTGGATTCTCTGGTGGTCTACGAGTACCGCAATCTGCGGGCTTCGGGCAGCCCGGTGGCGACCTATTCCTTCCTCATCGAAAACGAGCGAGTGATCGAATCCACGCCGGGCACCTTGCAGCTCTACCGCGAAGACGGCATCACCAAGGTGCGCGCGGAAAGTCTCTGAGCGTCTTGCTCGAAGTGCAAAAAAGTATAGCTTTTTGTGTCTTCGAGCATTTGTTTCCCAACCGCCAACGGGCTGTAATCGATGCATGGCTTCCGCTGCAAAGGCCGGAATGACTGGTCGCGTGGTGGGTTACAACAACAAGAAAGGCGTCCGTTGCTATTGCACAGGACGCGGAGTGCACGATGAAAACAATACCAAAAGCGCCCTTGGTGTCCGCCGTCATCCTCTCTGCCGGCATGACCCTGTCCCTGTCGCTGCAAGCGGCCGAGACGGTCACCATCGCCACCGTCAACAACAGCGACATGATCCGCATGCAGCGGTTGTCGAAGACCTTCGAAGAGCAGCATCCCGATATCAAACTCAACTGGGTAGTGCTCGAAGAGAACGTCCTGCGCCAGCGCCTGACCACCGACATCGCGACCCAAGGCGGCCAGTTCGACGTCCTCACCATCGGCATGTACGAGACCGGCCTCTGGGGCGCCCAGCACTGGCTGGAGCCGATGCAGGACCTGCCGGCCAACTACGACCTGGAAGACCTCTTTCCGTCGGTACGCGAAGGCCTGTCGGTCAAGGGTACCCTCTATGCCCTGCCCTTCTACGCCGAAAGCTCCATCACCTATTACCGCAAGGATCTGTTCCAGCAGGCCGGCTTGACCATGCCCGCCCAGCCGACCTGGACGCAGATCGCCGAATTCGCCGGCAAGCTCAATCAGCCGGACAAGGACCAGTATGGCCTGTGCCTGAGAGGCAAGGCTGGCTGGGGCGAGAACATGGCCCTGGTCACCACCATGGCCAACGCCTTCGGCGCGCGCTGGTTCGACGAGAAGTGGCAACCGGAATTCGCTGGTCCGGAGTGGACCGCCGCCGCCAACTACTACGTGACCAATCTGAAGAAGTACGGCCCGCCCGGCGCCTCCAGCAACGGCTTCAACGAGAACCTGGCGCTGTTCAACAGTGGCAAGTGCGCCATCTGGGTCGACGCCAGCGTGGCCGGCTCCTTCACCATCGACAAGAGCCAGAGCAAGGTCGCCGACAGCGTCGGCTTCGCCGCCTCGCCGCGCGAGGTCACCGACAAGGGCTCGTCCTGGCTGTATGCCTGGTCGCTGGGCATTCCGGCCACCTCCAAGCACAAGGACGCGGCCAAGACCTTCGTGACCTGGGCCACCTCCAAGGACTACGCCAAGCTGGTGGCGGACAAGGACGGCATCGCCAACGTACCGCCGGGCACCCGCAAGTCCACCTACAGCCAGGCCTACATGGATGCGGCGCCCTTCGCCAAGGTCTCGCTGGAAATGCTGCAGCATGCCGACCCGGCCCACCCCTCGGCCAAGCCGGTGCCCTACGTGGGCATCCAGTACGTGACCATTCCCGAGTTCCAGGCCATCGGCACCTCGGTGGGCAAGCTATTCGCCGCCGCCCTCACCGGGCAGATGAGCGTCGAGCAGGCCCTGCAGGCGGCGCAGCAATCCACCGCACGGGAAATGAAGCGCGCTGGTTATCCCAAGTAGTGCGGGATAGCGGGGTTCGCGCCATGCGGACCCCGGCCTAGCGGTTTAACCGCCCCTACATCGCTGACGTCGCGAGACGTCGGCGACCCGTCACGGCCCCCTGCCTTGCGGAGTATCGCCATGCAGACTTCCACCCTCAAGACGCCCGCCGTCGATACCACCGCCGCTCCCGTGCGCCGCACCCGCCGCCGTCGCGGCGGTCCGGGCTGGTTCCTGATCAGCCCCTCCGTCGCCCTACTGCTGGTGTGGATGCTGGTACCGCTGGGCATGACCATCTGGTTCTCGCTGATTCGCTACAACCTGCTCTACCCCGGCGAGCACGGCTTCGTCGGCCTGGAGAACTTCGAATACTTCGTCACCGATGCCGGCTTCTGGCCCGGCATGACCAACACCCTGCTGCTGGTGGGCAGCGTACTGGCGATCAGCGTGGTCTTCGGCGTGCTGATCTCGGCGCTGCTGGAGGCCAGCGAATTCTTCGGCCGCGGCATCGTCCGGGTGCTCTTGATCTCGCCCTTCTTCATCATGCCCACGGTCAGCGCGCTGATCTGGAAGAACCTGATCTTCCACCCGGTCTCCGGCATCCTCGCCGCGGTCTGGAAAGTGTTCGGCGCCACCCCGGTGGACTGGTTGGCTGCCCATCCATTGCTGTCGATCATCCTGATCGTCTCCTGGCAGTGGCTGCCCTTCGCCATCCTCATCCTGATGACCGCCATGCAGTCGCTGGACCAGGAGCAGAAGGAAGCCGCTCGCCTCGACGGCGCCGGCCCCCTGGCGATCTTCTGGCACCTGACCCTGCCACACCTGGCCCGGCCCATCGCCGTGGTAGTGATGATCGAAACCATCTTCCTGCTCTCGGTGTTCGCCGAGATCTACACCACCACCAGCGGCGGGCCGGGCTTCGCTTCCACCAACCTGGCGTACCTGATCTACAACCAGGCGTTGCTGCAATTCGATGTGGGCCTGGCCTCCGCCGGCGGCCTGATCGCCGTGCTCATCGCCAACATCGCCGCCATCATCCTGGTACGGATGCTCGGCAAGAACCTGACCCAACAGTGAGGACCCCGACATGCTGACGCTCAAGCAATCCCGGCGCCTGCAGAGCCTGCTGCTGGGCCTGCTCGCCTGGCTGGTGGCACTGCTGCTGTTCTTCCCGATCTTCTGGATGGTGCTGACCAGCTTCAAGACCGAGATCGACGCCTTCGCCACCCCGCCGCAGTTCTTCTTCATGCCCACGCTGGAGAATTACCTGACCATCCAGGCGCGCAGCGACTACTTCCACTTCGCCCTGAACTCGGTGGTGATCTCCTTTGGCGCCACCCTCTTCAGCCTTTTGCTGGCCTTGCCGGCGGCCTACTCCATGGCCTTCCACGAGACCCGCCACACCCAGCGCCTGCTGCTGTGGATGCTCTCCACCAAGATGCTGCCGGCGGTGGGCGTACTGGTGCCCATCTACCTGCTGGCCAAGCAGCTCGAGGTGCTGGACAGCAAGCTGCTGTTGATCGTCATCTACACCCTGATCAACCTGCCCATCGTGGTCTGGATGATCTACACCTACTTCAAGGACATCCCCAAGGACATCCTCGAGGCCGCGCGCCTGGATGGTGCCACCACCTTCCAGGAAATCGTCCGGGTGCTGCTGCCGATCAGCAAGGGCGGCATCGCCTCCACCGTGCTGCTGTCGCTGATCCTGTGCTGGAACGAGGCCTTCTGGTCGTTGAACCTGACCTCCTCCAACGCCGCCCCGCTCACCGCCCTGATCGCCTCCTACTCAAGCCCCCAGGGGTTGTTCTGGGCCAAGCTCTCGGCCGTCTCGACCCTGGCCTGCGCGCCCATCCTGATCTTCGGCTGGATCAGCCAGAAGCAGCTGGTGCGCGGTCTGTCCTTCGGCGCCGTCAAATAACAAGAGGATTCCCCTATGGCCAATCTGAAAATCCGCAGCCTGCGCAAAGGCTTCGATTCCATCGAGATCATCAAGGGCGTCGACCTGGACATCAACGACCGCGAATTCGTGGTCTTCGTCGGCCCCTCGGGCTGCGGCAAGTCCACCCTGCTGCGGCTCATCGCCGGCCTCGAAGAGGTCACCAGTGGCACCCTGGAGCTGGACGGCCGCGACATCACCGAGGTCTCGCCGGCCAAGCGCGACCTGGCCATGGTGTTCCAGACCTACGCCCTCTATCCGCACATGAGCGTGCGCAAGAATCTGTCCTTCGCCCTGGACCTGGCCAAGGTCGACAAGCAGGAGGTGGAGCGTAAGGTCAGCGATGCCGCACGCATCCTGGAATTGACGCCGCTGCTGGAACGCAAGCCGCGCCAGCTCTCCGGCGGCCAGCGCCAGCGGGTGGCCATCGGCCGCGCCATCGTGCGCCAACCGAAGATCTTCCTGTTCGACGAACCCCTGTCCAACCTGGACGCCGCCCTGCGGGTGCAGATGCGCCTGGAGCTGGCGCGGCTGCATCAGGAGCTGCAGGCGACCATGATCTACGTCACCCACGACCAGGTGGAAGCCATGACCCTGGCCACCAAGGTAGTGGTGCTCAACGGCGGCCGCATCGAGCAGGTCGGCTCGCCGCTGGAGCTCTATCACCATCCGGCCAACCTCTTCGTCGCCGGCTTTCTCGGCACGCCGAAGATGGCCTTCCTCAAGGGCAAGGTGGTGGCCACCGACGCCCAGGGCGTCGAGGTGGCGCTGGACGCCGGTCCGCGCCTGCGCCTGCCGCGCCGCGGCGATGGCCTGGCGGTCGGCAGCCCCGTGACCCTGGGTATCCGCCCGGAACACCTGCGCCTGGCCGCCGATGGCCAGCTACCGGTGATCACCGACGTGGCCGAGCGCCTGGGCAGCGACACCTATTGCCACATGGTCACCGAGGCCGAGGAAGCCCTGACCGTGCGGGTGCCCGGCGACTGCGCCGTGGCCTATGGCGAACGCCAGCGCCTGGCGCTGGATGTGGAGTTCTGCCACCTGTTCGATGAGCAGGGCCGCGCCGTGGCACCACTGCTGCGGCAGGCCGCCTGAACCCAGGCCACCCGCCCTTCATCTCTCTTTTTCGTCCCTGCCCGTCCTCGGCGGCAGGGACGCCGCCTTCCAGGATCGTCGTCATGAAACTCAATCGCCAGAATCTCGACCAGTTCCCCGACTACATCGCCAAGCCCAGCTACGCCGCCTGCGAGCTGCGCCAGGGCATCGTCCATATCGGCGTCGGCGGCTTCCACCGCGCGCACCAGGCCATCTACACCGAGGCCCTGCTCAACCAGGGCCGTGACCTGGACTGGAGCATCTGCGGCGTCGGCTTGCGCGCCGAAGACCGCGCCATGCGCGATGCCCTGGCTGGCCAGGACTATCTCTACACCCAGGTGGTGCTGGCCGACGAGCCGGACACCGAGGTGCGGGTGGTGGGCGCCATCAGCGGCATGCTGCTGGCCGAGGACGGCACCCAGACCCTGATCGACAAGCTGGCCCATCCCAGCACCCGCATCGTCTCCCTCACCATCACCGAGGGCGGTTACTGCATGGACGACAGCACCGGCGAGTTCAACTTCAAGCTGCCGCTGATCCAGCACGACCTCCAGCATCCCGGCGATCCACGCAGCGTCTTCGGCTTCCTGCTGGCGGCCCTGGCCAAGCGCCGTGCCGCGGGCACCGGCCCCTTCACCGTGATGTCTTGCGACAACCTTCCGCACAATGGCCAGGTCACCCGCAAGGCCCTGCTGGCCTATGCCGCCCTGGTGGACGAAGAACTGCATGGCTGGATCGCCGAGCAGGTCAGCTTCCCCAACGCCATGGTCGACCGCATCACCCCCATGACCAGCACGGCCCATCGCGCGGCGCTGCTGGCGGAACATGGCGTCGAGGATGCCTGGCCGGTGGTCTGCGAGCCCTTCCTGCAATGGGTGCTGGAAGACAAGTTCGTCGCCGGCCGCCCGGCCTGGGAGGAGGTCGGCGTGCAATTCACCGATGACGTCACCCCCTACGAGGAGATGAAGATCAAGCTGCTCAACGGCAGCCACCTAGCCCTCACCTACCTGGGCTTCCTCAAGGGCTATAGATTCGTCCACGAGACCATGGCCGATCCGCTGTTCGTGCGCTACATCCGCACCTACATGGACGAAGACGTCACGCCCCAGCTGGCGCCGGTGCCCGGCATCGACCTCGGCGACTACAAGGACACCCTGATCGAGCGCTTCTCCAACCGCGCCATCGCCGACCAGCTGGAGCGGGTCTGCTCCGACGGTTCGTCGAAGTTTCCCAAGTTCACCGTGCCGACCATCAACCGTCTGATCGAGGACGGCAAGGACCTGGATCGCGCTGCCTTGGTGGTGGCCGCCTGGGCGGTCTATCTGCGGGGCGTGGACGAGACCGGGGCGACCTATCGCATTCCCGATCCGCGCGCCAACTATTGCGAGGAACTGGTACAGGATCCCAAGCACCTGACCGAACGCCTGCTCGGCGCCGAGGAAATCTTCGGCAAGCACATCCCGAAATCCGCTGCCTTCGTTGCCGCCTTCGAAAGACAGCTGTACAACTTGCGTACCCATGGGGTCAGCGCCACCTTGCAGACCCTGCTCGGCGACTAGGCTGCGGCCGAAAACGGCCGGCATCAGCAACTTTTCCGCCAAGCCCAACAACAATAAGGAGCGGCCAGGCATGAGATTTCTCGGGATAGACTGCGGCACCCAGGGCACCAAGGTGGTGGTTCTGGATGCGCAGCGCGGTAGCGTACTCGGTGAGGGCAGTGCGCCCCACCGGCTGACCGAAGGCGCCAACGGCCGGCGCGAACAGGAGCCGGCGGACTGGATCGCCGCCCTGGTGAGCGCCACCCGTACCGCCCTAGCCCAGGCCGGCAGCGATGGCCAGGACATCCTCGGCATCGGCGTCTCCGGCCAGCAGCACGGCCTGGTACTGCTCGACGAGAGCGGCCAGGTACTGCGCCCGGCCAAGCTCTGGTGCGACACCGAATCCACGCCCGAGAACCAGCGTTTGCTGGACTATTTGGGTGGCATCGAGGGCTCCCTCGCCCGCCTGGGCCTGGCCATAGCGCCGGGCTATACCGTCTCCAAGCTGCTATGGACCAAGGAGCAACACCCCGAGGTGTTCGCCCGCATCGCCCACGTCCTGCTGCCCCACGACTATCTCAACTTCTGGCTGACCGGCCGCGCCGTGGCGGAATACGGCGATGCCTCGGGCACCGGCTATTTCGACGTGCGCAACCGCCGCTACGATCTGGAGCTGCTGCGCCATATCGACCCCAGCGGGCGCCTGGAGCGCGCCCTGCCCGAGTTGATCGAGGCCGACCAGCCGGTCGGTCGCCTGCGCCCGGAGATCGCCGCCCAGCTGGGTATCAACCCCCAGGCGCTGGTCTCCAGCGGTGGTGGCGACAACATGATGGGCGCCCTGGGCACCGGCAACAGCCGCGCCGGCCAGATCACCCTGAGCCTGGGTACCTCGGGCACTCTCTATGGCTATTCCGCCGAACCGCGCATCAGCGAGCACCCCGCCGTGGCCGGCTTCTGCTCGTCCACTGGCGGTTGGCTGCCGCTGATCTGCACCATGAACCTGACCAACGCCAGCGGCCAGATCCGCGAGTTGCTCGGCCTGGACCTGGCGGAATTCACCCGCCTGGTGGCGGAGTCGCCGGTCGGCGCCGAAGGGGTGCTGATGCTGCCCTTCCTCAATGGTGAGCGGGTACCGGCGCTGCCCACCGCCACCGCCAGCCTGCATGGCCTGACCGCCACCAACCTGACCCGCGCCAATCTGTGCCGGGCGGTGGTCGAGGGGGTGAGCTTCGCCCTGAGATACGGCTTCGACCTGCTGCGCGAGCTGGGCATGCCGGGCGATACCTTGAGGCTGATCGGCGGTGGGGCCAAGAGTCCGGTCTGGCGCCAACTGATCGCCGATCTGATGAACACCCCGGTGGTCTGCCCGGTGCACGGCGAAGCCGCGGCCCTGGGCGGCGCCCTGCAGGCGGCCTGGTGTTGGAGCCGGGAGCAGGATCGCCCGGAATCCCTGGACAGCCTCACCGAACGCTGCGTGCACCTGGACCCGGCCAGCCGTGCCGAGCCGGATCCTGCGCGGGTCGCCGAGTACGAGGCGGCCTACCAGCGCTATCGGCAGCAACTGCGTGATAGCTACGGGATCGCCTAGCGGATAGAGGGGGTGGAAAACGCCATGCGGTTTTCCACCCTACTAAAATTCGGCAACCAACCCGTCATAGGGTGGACAACGGCGCAGCCTTGTCCACCATCAGCCTGATCGCGCGTGGAAAACGCTACGCGGTTTTCCACCCTACCCGATAGACAGGCGCTCAGGCCTTGCCGATCGGTACGAAGGGCGCATCCAGCAAACGGGCGAGGTCCGCCGGTGCCAGGGCGACTTCCAGCCCCCGGCGCCCGGCACTGACATGAATGCTCGGCAACGCCGCCGCGGAGTCGTCGATGAAGGTGCGCAGCCGCTTCTTCTGCCCCAGCGGGCTGATGCCGCCCACCAAGTAGCCGGTGCTGCGCTGAGCCTGGTCGGGCTTGGCCATCTCCAGCTTCTTCACCCCGGCGGCCTGCGCCAAGGCCTTGAGATCCAGGGTGCCGGCGACCGGCACGATGGCTACCAGCAACTCCTGCTTCTCGCTCGCCGCCAGCAGCGTCTTGAAGACCGTTGCCGGGGCCAAGCCAAGCTTTTCCGCCGCCTCCAGGCCATAGGAGGCCGCCTTGGGATCGTGGTGGTAGCTCAGCACCTCATGGGGCACCTTGGTCTTCTTGAGTAAGTCTATCGCGGGGGTCATGCCAGCACTCCTTGGGGATCGGCCACCTCCGCCCGACCGCGACCCTGCGCCTTCGCCCGGTACAGGGCGAAGTCGGCCGCCTGCAGCCAATGGGCAACGTCATCGTAGGCGCTGTCGAACCCGGCGATGCCACAGCTGAGCCCTACGCGGACACTGCTAGGCCCACCCGATTGCATGGCCTGCAGGCGCTCCTGCAGGCGACGCACCAGCTCGAGCGCCTGTGCGGGGGAGGTATCGGGCAACAGGATACCGAACTCATCCCCCCCGAAACGACCCGCGAGATCACTGGTGCGGATGGTGCGCGCCAGCAGTGCGGAGAACTGGCGCAGCATCTCATCGCCGGCCTGATGCCCGAAGCGGTCGTTGACCTGCTTGAAGTTGTCCAGGTCGATCATCACCAGGCTAGCGCTGGCGCCACTGCGCTTGCAGCGGGCGAATTCGCGCTGCAACAGCAGATCCCAGTGCGTGCGGTTGTGCAGCCCCGTCATGCCGTCCTGCTTATTGAGCAGTTCCAGTTCCTTCTTGCGCCGGGAGAGCTGTTGCGCCAGGCGATAGCTGACCAGCCCGAGGGCCGCGGGATAGAGGACGATCATCGGTAGGCAGGCGTAGACCTGCCAGCCAGAGGTCTGCGGCGCGAAGCCGTGGCGCAACAGCACCACACCGATCAGGATCCCGGCGGCCTGGGCCAGCAACCCACGGCGCCACAGCCGCATGCCACCGGCCCCCAGGGTATTCATGCTGGTCATGGCCAGCAACACCACGCTCGGCAATACATTGAACGCCATGCTGGCGGTCCAGAAGCCGGCGGACACGCAGTCCAGCAACAGATTGCGCAGCTCCGCCCGATAGGAATTCTTGGCGCGTACCGCCCACCAATAAGCCACCGGCGACCACAGCAGAGCGTTGGCCAGCAGCAATAGCCACAGCAGGGCGGACACCTGCTGGGTGATCTGGACCGAGGAGATACAACCGAAACTCAGGAGCAGACCAACGGCACGGGGAAGCCAGAGCCGTCGGGCGAAACTGCGGCCACGCGCCTGGATATCTGGCATTGACGATCCCCACTGCGACGGATGATTCAGGTCGCGCACCATTATCAGGGGATAAGAGCAAAACGCCAGCGATCCGCGACCTGCACGCCGTAATTCAGTCTAGTACGACGTCATCAGACACTGCCAGATAGAAACATCGGGTGACACGCCCAGCAGACGAACAGCCTTGAACCTCGGTGTGACTGGCCTCATCCAATTAGCAGGCCCGTCAAAAAGAGGAAGCCGCATGCAAGTTCAAGTCAACAGTGATCACAACATCGATAGCAGCGCCGGTTTGCAGAATTGGGTGGCATCCGTGGTGGAGGACCGCCTGGACCGCTTCGACGAACTCCTGACCCGGGTCGAAGTACATTTGAACGACGAGAACGCCGGCAAGTCGGGCGCCCAGGACAAGCGCTGCCAGATGGAAGCGCGCATCAAGGGCCATCAACCCCTGTCGGTGACCCACAAGGCCGAATCCCTCGACTTGGCGGTGGACGGCGCGGCCGACAAGCTGCTGCGGGCCATCAGCAACCTGTCCGGCAAGCTGGAGAAAAAGCGTCTGTCCGGTGGTGAACTCAACGACCCCATCGCCCTGGAAGACTCCGAGGAATTCAAGGATTCCTTGCGCCAGGATGAATTCCTCGAACGGGAACAACTGGCCCACGACCATCAGTTGAAGTGATGCTGGACTAAGTTTAGGTTTTGCCCCGAGGCCGCTCATGGAGCGGCCTCGGTGTTTTCACTGCCGGCAAAAGGATGCCTCCATGCCCTCGCCTCTTCGTGTCGCCCTGATCGGCTATGGCTTCGTCGGCCAGACCTTCCATGGACCGCTGCTGCGTTCGATTCCCGGACTCGCCCTGGAACTGGTCGCCTCGCGCGATGCCGCGCGCGTCCACGCCGACCTGCCCGCTGTACGCGTCACCCCGGATTACCTGGCGGCCGTCCATGATCCGGCCATCGACCTGGTGGTCATCGCCTCGCCCAACCAGACCCACGCGCCGCTCGCCAGTGCCGCCCTGGCCGCCGGCAAGCACGTCGTGGTCGACAAACCCTTCACCGTCACCCTCGCCGAAGCCCGCCAATTGGCGCAGGAAGCCAAGCGTGCCGGTCGGCTCTTGTCGGTGTTCCAGAATCGCCGCTGGGACAGCGACTTCCTCGCTCTGCAAGAGGTCATGGCCAGCGGCGCCTTGGGCGAATTGACCAGCCTGGAATCGCGTATCGAGCGCTTTCGGCCCCAGGTAAGGGATCGCTGGCGCGAGGCGGACCTACCCGGCAGCGGCCTCTGGTTCGACCTCGGCCCCCATCTGCTGGATCAGGCGCTCTGCCTGTTCGGCCTGCCACAGCGGCTACAGGCCAGCCTGGTCCGCCAGCGCCCGGGGGCGCACACTGACGACTGGTTCCAGGTACAGCTGGACTACGGCGCTCGCCAGGTGACCTTGAAAGCCGGCATGCTGGCCGCGGGTGGCGTACCACGCTTCCTGGCCCAGGGTACGGCGGGTAGCTGGATCAAGCAGGGCGCGGATCGCCAGGAGGATGCGCTCAAGGCCGGCGTCATTCCGGGCGGACCCGACTGGGGGGTGGATCCGGAGCCCGGCTGGCTCCTCACCGGCGACGGCGAGCGCCAGGCCCTGCCGAGCCCGGCGGGCGATCATCGGCGCTACTACCTGGCCTTGGTCGAGGCGCTCGCCGGGCGTGCCGCCAATCCGGTCTCGCCTGACCAGGCCTGCGCGCTCATGGCGCTGCTGGAAGCGGCGCAACGCGCCTCGCGCGAAGGCTGCGCCATCGTTCCCGAGCTGACGGCTGCCGAGCGTAACGCCTACTGACCGGCCGCCCAGGGCGCACGCCGGTCGGCCAGGTGTTCGCCGAGCCGGCGTAGCGTGCGCGACAGGCGCCGTTCGACCCACTCGTAGCTGGCCCAGGCCAGCAGCAGGATGACCGGCAGGCAGACCGCCAGGGTTTGGTAGGGCGTGAAGCCCCACTGCTGGTGCAGCCAGTAATCGCCGAGCCAGAGCACGATGACGTGCACCAGGTAGACCGAGTAGGACCAGTCCCCCAAGGCCTTGCACAGACGGGAGCCGGCGAACCAGGGTTCGAGAATCACGCAGGCGCCAACCAGTACCGCGCTGGGTACGCCCCAGGTCAGCAGGCGGTAAGGATGATCCGCTGGGAAGGCCATCAGGCAGGCCACGGCCGCCAGGGCAGCCAGCAGCGCCAGGGGCTTGGCTCCTTGCAGCGCACCGCGCCGATACAGCGCCGCCAGACCGACCCCGAGCAGGAACTCGAAGATGATCGGATTGCGGTAGAAGCTGCTGACGAAGGACTCGCGCGCCAGCACCAGGCTGACCAGGATCACCAGCAGGCTGACCACCCCGATCCGCCAGCGCTCGGCCACACCGAAGGACAGCGCGAAGAGCAGATAGAACAGCATCTCGAAATTCAGCGTCCAGCCCACCGGCAGGATCGGATAATGGCCGAAGCCGCCGGGATTTTCGCTGGGAATGAAGAACAGCGAGAGCAGCAATTCCCGGGCAGCCACGCCGTAGATCGGCATCACGTCGCTGGCCCGGTAGAGGATCAGCGCCGTCACCGCGGTGTACAGCCAATAGGCCGGCACGATACGGGCGATGCGCTGCCAGAGGAAGGTGCTGCGCTTGAGTGGCCGGCCCGCGGTGGACAGGTGGATCACGAAACCGCTGAGCACGAAGAAGATGTCGACCCCGACTTGCCCCCGCGTGGATAGCAGATGCCCGCCGAGGCTATCGGCGTGGAAATCGAAGAACACCTGCATGAAGTGATGGAAGACCACCAGCCAGGCGGCCAGGGCCCTGAGTGCCTGCAATGAAACCAGCATTGAAAAACGCGTCCCTCCTCGCCCCGCTAGGTAACGGCCAAGCGCCGAGCCGTCATTGTGGACGGCGTGGCCAGGCCAGAAACCCATGGGGGACGACTGGATTGCGCCGGGTCACACCCTGCGCAATCCGATGCCGGACTCGTTCAGCGCCAGTTCAGCCCGGCATCACTGCAGACTGAAGCGCCAGGCACGGTGGATCTTGGGATTACGGGCGAAGTCGGGATCCAGGGTGCTGGCAGTGATCTCTTCGACGCGGTAGCGCTGGGTCAGGCCTTCGTCGAGTTCGAACTTGCGGAAGTTGTTGGAGAAGTAAAGCACGCCGTTGCGGCTCAAATGAGCCATGGCCGAATCGATGAGACCGACGTGGTCACGCTGGACATCGAATACTCCTTCCAGGCGCTTGGAGTTTGAGAAGGTCGGCGGATCGACGAAGATCAGATCGTATTCGCCACGATCGTTCTCCAGCCAGTGCAGCACGTCGCCCTGTTCCAGGCGATGGCGCTCGGAGAAACCGTTGAGTGCCAGGTTGCGCCGCGCCCAGTCCAGATAGGTCCGCGAGAGATCGACGCTGGTGGTGCTGCGCGCCCCACCCACCGCGGCCTGTACCGTGGCCGCGCCGGTGTAGCAGAACAGATTGAGGAATCTCTTGCCCTGGGCTTCCTGGCGCAGCCGCAGGCGCAGGGGGCGGTGGTCCAGGAACAGGCCGGTGTCGAGGTAGTCGGTCAGGTTGACCAGCAGCTTGGCGCCCGCCTCGTCCACCTGCAGGAATTCGCCCTGGGCGGCCTGGCGTTCGTATTGCTTGGTGCCGCTCTGCCGTTCGCGCCGCTTGACCACCACCAGGGACGGATCGACGCCGAGCGCCTGGGGAATGACCGCCAGGGCATCGAGCAACCGGGCCTGGGCCTTTTCCGGATCGATGGAGCGCGGCGCCGCGTACTCCTGCACGTGCACCCGGTCGCCGTAGAGATCCACAGCCACGGCATATTCGGGCATGTCGGCGTCATAGAGGCGATAGCACTGCACGCCCTGGGCGCGTGCCCATTTGCCCAGTTGCTTGAGATTCTTCTGCAGGCGATTGGCGAACATCTGTCCGCCTTCGCTGAGCTTGGCCGGTTCCGTGGCCTGGGGAGTGGCCGGGCGCTCGCCGCTGCGACTGCCGGTGACGAACTGGCGGGGCTCGATCTCGAACATCAGCAGCTTGCAGGGCAAGGCACCGTTCCAGAAGGCGTATTGCTTGTGGCTGCGAATGCCCATGCGCTTGCCCAGCTCGGGGGCACCGGTGAACACCCCCGCACGCCAGCCCAGGCAGGCCTGGCGCAGGCGCTCACCGAGATTCTGGTAGAGATAGAGCAAGCTGGCTTCATCGCCCAGGCGCTCGCCATAGGGCGGGTTGCAGATCACCAGGCCGGTCTGGCCCTTGTCCGGGCGCGGCTCGAAGCTGGCCACCTCGCCCTGATAGACCTTGATCCACTCGGACAGCCCCGCCCGCTCGATATTGTTGCGCGCCGGCTGGATCAGCCGCGGATCGGCCTCGTAGCCGCGGATCCAGGCCGGGGTCTTGGCCAGACCTGCCGCGGCGCGGTCTTCGGCCTCCTGGTGCAATTGCTGCCAGAGCGCGGGCACATGACCCAGCCAGCCGGAGAACCCCCAGCGCTCGCGGCGCAGATTGGGGGCGATGTCCGCCGCCATCAGGCCCGCCTCGACCAGGAAGGTACCCACCCCGCACATGGGGTCGGCAAGGGCGCCACCCGCGGCTGCCAGCGCCGGCCAGCCCGCGCGGATCAGCACCGCGGCGGCGAGGTTTTCCTTGAGGGGCGCGGCGCCCTGCTGTAGGCGATAGCCGCGCTGGTGCAGGCTCTGGCCGGAGAGATCCAGCGACAGGATCGCCTGGCCGCGCTCCAGGTGCAGGTGCACGCGCAGGTCAGGGGCGACCTTGTCCACCGTCGGCCGTTGGCCGGTACGCTCGCGCAGGCGGTCGACGATGGCATCCTTGACCTTGAGCGCACCGAAATGGGTGTTATCGATGCCCGCGCCCTGGCCGCTGAAGCCCACTGCCAGGGTGCCGCTGGGTGCCAGGTGCTCTTCCCACTCCACGCCGTGTACGCCCAGGTAGAGTGCCTGGGGGTCTTCCACCGGGAAGCGCGCCAGTACCAGCAGTACCCGGTTGGCCAGTCGCGACCAGAGGCACAGGCGATAGGCATCCGCCAGACTCGCCTCGCCGCGCACCGCCGCGGTCTGGCTGCGCGCCTCCTGCAAGCCGAGGCCCTGGGCCTCTTCCAGCAGCAGGGTCTCGAGGCCCTTGGGACAGGTGAGGATGAGTTGTTGCATCGCGGACATCGTTGAATCCATAGGTTGCACGAAGGAACTTTCCTGCCTTTGGTCGGATCACCCGGCAGAATATCCGCTTCGGAGAAAGTTTGACTGCGTCTCAACAAGCCGCAGTGGCGGTATCTCGGCGGCGATATATCGCCTTTTCATTTCGATTAGGTTACGGCTTATAGCTAAATGGTCGTTCCCAGTCAGCGGCCCATTGGTTAGTAATTGACCACCCGCACCGCGAAGGTGAGGGGCGGATGTCAGAACGCCGGCTCTGGCATCCAGGCCTGCAACGGGCCATGGACAATCTGCAAGTCAACCTACGAGGGCACTACCCTATGAGAAGACTCAAGCGTGATCCAATGGAACGAGCTTTCCAACGTGGTTATCAGCACGGCATTGTGGGCAAATCCCGGGATCTCTGTCCCTTCACTCAGGACGCCGTCCGGCAGGCCTGGCTCAGTGGCTGGCGCGAGGGCCGTAGCGATCAATGGGACGGCTACGTGGGCACCGCCGGTCTTCAACGCATGAATCAACTGCAAGCCGCAGGCTAATTCGATTTCACTAGCGGAAGCCCGAGGCTTCCACCGTGTTCTGGCTATTCCAGTTAGATCCTGCTCCGGGATCTGGGATCATCACCCTCGGGGGCTCGCGAAGAGCCCCCTACCCCTTCAGGGCCGCGCTGCAGCTATGGCGTCCACCGCCTCGCGTATCAACGCCGGCCCGCGGTAGATGAAGCCACTGTAGATCTGTACCAGGCTGGCACCTGCGGCAATCTTCTCGGCGGCATCCTCGCCCGACAGGATTCCGCCGGCGGCGATGATCGGCAAGCGTCCACCCAACTCGCCCGCCAACACCCGGACCACATGGGTACTCTTCTCCCGCACCGGCGCACCGGACAACCCACCCGCCTCGGCCGCATAGGGCAGGTTTTCCACCCCCTCACGGCCCAGGGTGGTGTTGGTGGCGATGATGGCGTCCATCCCGGCGTCGCGGATCGCCTGGGCGCTCAGCACGATTTCTTCATCGGTCATGTCGGGTGCGATCTTGATCGCGATGGGTACCCGCCGGCCGTGGCGCACCGCCAGGTCTTCCTGGCGCTGGCGTAGCGACTCCAGCAGGCTCTTGAGCGCATCGCCGAATTGCAGGCTGCGCAGCCCCGGGGTATTGGGCGAACTCACGTTCACCGTGATGTAGCTGGCATGGGCATAGACCCTGTCCAGGCCGATCAGGTAGTCGTCCACCGCCCGTTCGACCGGGGTATCGGCGTTCTTGCCGATGTTGATGCCCAGCACGCCCTTGAAACGCGCAGCCCGTACTCGCTCGATCAGCGCATCCACACCCGCATTATTGAAACCCATGCGGTTGATGATGGCTTCGGCCTGCTCGAGGCGGAACAGGCGCGGCTTGGGATTGCCCGGCTGGGGCCGGGGCGTCACGGTACCTATCTCGACGAAGCCGAAGCCCAGGCCGGCGAAGCCGTCGATGGCGGTACCGTTCTTGTCGAGGCCGGCCGCCAGCCCTACCGGATTGGGAAACTCCAACCCCATCACCTGAACGGGAAGCCGTCCCGGCTGCCGTCCGAGCCCGGTCAGGCCCAGGCGCCCAGCGGCACCGATCAGGTCCAGAGCGAGTTCGTGAGAACCCTCCGGGGACAACTTGAAAAGCAAAGGACGGAGCGCGTCGTACATGGCGGACTCACAGCGAAATCGGAAAGCACGCATTATACAGGCTTGCCACGCGCCATATGTCGCTCCTCCCGAAGTCGAGCGGTCGGTCGTGCAAGAGATCGTACCTTTCGGGAATCATTTGACGATAATACGGTCACTGGCACGTTAAGATCGGTCCGTAGTTCCTATCCGCCCGGGAGACCCCATGAGCAACAATGCCAACCTCCTGGGCAGCCCCTGGTCGTCACTGGCCCTGCACCTGCATCCTTCACTGGCCAGCCGCCGCATCCAGCGCTATCTCGAACGCCTGGCCAGCACCTTCACGCCGCTACCCACACCAAAAGACAGTCTTTGGTGGGATGACGGCCATCCGCTGCATCTGCTGCATGGCCTGCCCCGCGCCGCCTTGTCCGGTCCGGTGCAGGAGATCAAGGACACTGCCCACGCCCTGCTGAGCCAGTTGGTGGTAGCCGATACCCTGGCGTTGCACACCTTCGATCTGCGCGCGCTGGACGGCCTTTGCCAGCGTCTGCCCGAGGTGCCGCTGGAGGCGGCGGTACATTTGGAGGACCTGGCCGCGTTACCCGCCGCCCGGGAGCAGGTGCGGATCATCGGCTATCGTGATTTCCAGGCGGCGCTTTACCGGGCGCTGCCGCGACTGTCGGCCGAGCAACCGCTGAAGCTGCGTCAGGCGAGCTGGCGTGGCTCCCGCTTCTTCCTCGAGAACGAAGCGCCCACTACCCTCGCCCTGGCCAGCATCGTGGCCTATGCGCGCATCCGCGGCATCGCCGTCGAGGTGCCGGCACAGGTCCAATGTCTACGCCTGGACCACCAGGCCATTGATCGCCTACAGGCTGCCTTCGCTCTGTACGCCTTGCCCAATGCGGTCTGGAATCACCCGGACTTCATCCAGGTGCTGCTGGGTCTCAAGCTCGACTATGCGCGCCTGCCCTTGCCGGCGCCGGGCCAGGATCTGGAGTGGCTGCTGCTACCGAACACGGTGGCGAGCGCCCGGGTCCTCGGTGACATTCTCGGCCGCCTGGGCGCAGCCGAGGTCATTGGCTACCTCGAGAAGCTGTAGCCTGACTCAGGACGCAGCGACCGCGCCTGCTGCAACCGGAGAATGCTGCAGTCCCGCCGCCAGAAAGACCTCGAAGGCCAACCGCTGGCCGGCCAACATCCCCGGATGCAGCGCCGGATCGCTTCCAGCCTGATCCAGTCGTTCCAGAAACTGTGGCCAGGCCGCCTTGGGCGGAACATGGCCGAGGTAGCCACGCGCCTCGCGCACGGCCTCGTCGGTACTTTCTCCGGCATGCCGATCCAGCAGGCGCGATCCCAGACGAGACCCCTCCAGGACATAGGCGACGCCCCAGCACTCGCCCTCGTCGAGGGTCCGCTTGATCGCTACGGGTGCCGGTTGGACGGCATCCAGGCGCTGCAGATCGTCGCCCAGCACCACCGTCCGCCGGCGCTCCGCCCAGTCGGGCAGCAGGCGCTGGATACCGGAACGCTCCAGCAGTGCCTCCAGCCCCATCAACGCCTGGGCATGTGCCTGCAGGAAGGCGACGTAGTGCGGCCTGGTCTGGAGCTGGTAGTGGCCGAAGGTCGTATCGACCTGCTGGTGGAGGGCGACGCCTTCGGCGCGCAGCATTTCACGGATGGTGGACACGCAAATACCTCGACTCGAAAGGCATCTTCAGGCAGGCGAAGGCTGGGGCTTGTCGCCACGCAGCGCGGCCTGCAGTCGAGCTGCCAGGTCCGCCTCGCGAAAAGGCTTGGGAACGATGAATGACTGTTCGGGATCGAGTTCGCCCAGTTCGGCGTATCCCGTGATGAAGACGACGGGCAAGCGCGGCAACCGCTTGCGCACCTGCCGGGCCAGCTCGGCGCCATTCATGCCCGGCATCGCGAAGTCGGCCAGCAGCAGGTCGATCTGCGGATCGCGCTCCAGCGCGCTCAGGGCGGCGAACCCGTTGCTGGCCTCCACCACCTGGTAGCCCAGGTCGGCCAGCAACGCGGCGGTCACGTTGCGTACCGCGTGGTCGTCATCGACCAGCAGGATGCGCCGCTCGGCGGCCTGTTCGTCGCGTCCCGGAGCCGGCTGACCCTCGGGAGCCACAGCATCGTCCGCAGCCGTGCGCGGCAGATAGACCATGACCGTCGTACCGGTCCCCATCTGGGTTTCGATCCGCACGCCGCCACCGGACTGCTTGGCGAAGCCGAATACCTGGGCCAACCCCAGGCCCGAACCCTTGCCGACTTCCTTGGTAGTGAAGAACGGCTCGAAGGCCTTGGCCAACACCTCTTCGCTCATGCCCGTGCCGGAGTCCTGCACGGCCAGCAGTACGTATTCGCCGGGCTCGGGCTCCTCAGGGCGCTCCGGCGGCTCGCTGATGACCTGATTGGAGGTGCTCAGCCGCAGGGTACCGCCCACGGCCATGGCATCCCGGGCGTTGATCGCCAGGTTGAGGATGATGAGTTCGATCTGCGTGGGGTCGACCAACGCATGCCAGCAATCGGCGCGCAGGTGGGTCTCGATCCAGACACTGCCGCCCATGGTGCTGCGCAGCAATTCGAGCATGCCCTCGACCGTCTCGTTGAGCTTGACCGGCTTGGGCGCGAGGCGCTGACGCCGGGAGAACGCCAGCAGCTGGGCGGTGAGCTTGGCGCCCCGCTCCCCGGCTTCGCGAATGTTCTGCACGCGGCCTTGCGTCTTTTCGCTGGCCTCCAGGCGGGCCAAGTCGCGTTCGAGGAAGCTGGCGCTGCTGAGCACCACCGTGAGTAGATTGTTGAAGTCATGGGCCACGCCGGCGGTGAGCTGACCGACCGCTTCCAGGCGCTGCATCTGTTGCAGGGTGGCTTCCACCCGCTCCCGCTCGTCGATCTGCTCGCGCAACTGGCGGTTGGCCGCCGCCAGCTCCTCCATCGCCAGGACTTCGGAGGAGATGTCCCGGCCCGAGCAATAGGTCATGCCGGCATCCGGCACCGCCGTCCAGGAGATCCAGCGATAGCTGCCATCGCGATGGCGAATGCGGTTGATGAAGCGCTGGCTGGCCGCGCGCTTGACCAGTTGCTGGAGCTCGTTGTCAGTCATGCCCCGCTCGTCGGGGTGTACCAGCTCGAGCAGCGAGGAGTTGAGCAGGTCTCCCCGTGACCAGCCCAGGTTGTCCTCCCAGGCGGGATTGAGCGCCATCAGGATGCCGTCCGGCTTGCACACCAGCAGCAGATCCCGGGTGAGATCCCAGGTCCGGTCCCGTTCGCGGGTACGCTCCTCGACACGCTCGCCGAGACTGACGTTGAGGCGTTCGAGCTTTTCCGCGGCATCGCGCTGCTGGGTGATGTCGAGCATGACGCCCAGGAAGCGCGTGCAGACCCCGGCGTCGAAGAAGGGTTGACCGCGGGTTTCGACCCAGCGCTGGGTGCCGTTGTCGAGGCTAATGCGGTACTCGCTGCGGTAGTCGTCGTCGCGCTCGTCGGAGCCGGCTTGGCGGACGGTATCGAGAAAACGCGCGAGACCCTCTGCGCCGCACAGTCGCTCGAACGTCTCCAGGTCAACCACCGCATCCGCGGGCAAGCCGAACATGGCTTTGCAACGCTCATCCCAGAGCAGAGTCCGGCTGGCCGGGAGGTATTCCCACATGCCGAGTCGGGAGGCGTCCATGGCCAGGCGCGAGCGGACCTCGAGACTGTGCAGCGCTTCTTCCGCACGGCGCCGCTCGCGGCGCTCGTGCACCACCAGCAGCGCCCGCTCGACCGCCTTGGCCAGCAGTTCCATGCTCTGCTTGAGCACGTAGTCGTTGGCGCCCAGCCGCATCATCTCGACCGCATGCACCTCGCCGAAGATGCCCGAGACGAAGATGAACGGCGTTCCCGGTGCCAGGGCCCGTGCCACGCGCAGGGCCTCGGCCCCGGAAAATCCGGGCAGGATGATGTCCGAGAGGATGATGTCGTAGGTCTGTTGGCTCAGGGCCAGGGTAAGGCCGGTGCGCTCATAGACGATCTTCGACTGCAGCTCGAATCCATGGCGCTCCAACTCGATCAGGATCAGCTCCGCATCGAGCTTGCTGTCTTCTACCAGCAGGATCTTGATCTGTTTGCAGAGAGGCATAAACGGGCGTCGGCCTTGAATCTGTTCGCTCAGCGGAGCCGGGCCGCGGATGTCTACCTGCCGCGGATCATTGGCTGGGGATGCAGCGATCTCGCTCACCGGTCAGCGGCCAGTCCGCCGAGTGACGCGTCGCGACCCTGGCGGCGGCTCGTTGAGCACAGCCCAGAATACGCCGAGATCGCTGATGGCGGCGACAAAATCGCGAAATTCGACCGGCTTGACCACGTAGGCATTCACCCCGAGTTCGTAGGCCTTCTCGAGATCGGGCTCCTCGCGTGAAGAGGTCAACATCACCACGGGGATGCTGCACAGCTCCTGGGTATCGCGGACCAATTCGAGCACTTCGAGGCCATCGACCTTGGGCAGCTTGAGATCCAGCAGCATCACGGCGGGATTGCCCGGCTCACGGCCGGCATAGGCTCCGCGGCGTAGCAGGTAGTCGACCGCCTCGGCACCGTCACGCAGCACCACGACATCGTTGGCCAACTGGCTACGTTCCAGAGCCACCAGGGTGAGCTCCAGATCGTGCGGATTGTCTTCGACCAGCACAATGGGTTTGAGCATGAACAAAACTACCTTTTGTGTACCGGCGACGGTCGTTGTTTGGGTAAGGCGAAATAGAAGGTAGCGCCCTCGCCCACGGCGCCTTCGGCCCAGACGCGGCCGTCATGACGTTCGATGATGCGACGCACGCTGGCCAGGCCAATGCCGACGCCCTCGAATTCGTCGACATGGTGCAGACGCTGGAAGACCCCGAACAGCTTGCCCACGTAATCCATATTGAAGCCGACGCCGTTGTCACGCACGAAGACGATGTCCTCGGACTCGCTCGGCTGGGTGCCGATTTCGATCACTGCGGGATCCGCGTAGCGACTGTACTTGATGGCATTGGCCAGCAGATTGCGCAAGGCGAGATGGACGAAGGCCGCATCGGCGATCACCACGGGTAAATCGCCAACCCGCCACTCCACCTGGCGATCGGCATAGTCCGGCGCCATCTCTTCGCGGATGGCCTCCACCAGCGCCGTGAGGTTCACGTCGGAATAGCGGATCGCGGCCCGGCCCATCTGCGAGAAACTCAGCAGGTTATCGACCAGGCTACCGGCGAAACGGGCGGAGGAACCGATGTTCTCGAGGAAGCGCCGCCCCCGCTCGGACAGCTTGCCGCCCTCGATATCGCCGAGCAGCTCGGCATAACCGGCGATGTGACGCAACGGTGCTCGCAGATCGTGGGACACGCTGTAGGAGAAGGCCGCCAACTCCTTGTTGCTGCGCTGCAGTTCTTCGGCCAGCTCGGCCATCTCTTCCGCCTTGCGCAGCACGATACCGCGGACCGCACTGCGTAATTCGAGCGCACTCTCCACTTCCAGTGCCGACCAGGGCAGCGAAAAGCCACGCACGGTCTCCTGCCAGAGCACGAAACTCTGCCGCGGCGAGAGCCGGCCGTCGTCGCTCTCCTGCTTGGTTGGGCGCCCAGCCCAGTTCACCACCTGGACGAGTTCGGCGCGGAACCAGATCAGGTAGTGGGAATGCAGCTCGGAGATGGGTACGGCGAGAACGCCAGCGGCATACTGGGCCAGCTTGGGCAGCTCGGCGATGTCCTTGGCCACGTTGTCGGTCGCATAGTGATCCTTGACGTTGGTCGACAACCACTCGATCAACTCGTCTACCTGTTCACGCGGCGGCGTCTGACCGATCAGTTCGGTGCCATCCGAGGAAATGATGGCCGCGCCCTGGGCCCTGGCGAAATCCAGATAGACCTGCGGCAGGTCGAGCAGGCCCTGACAGACGCTGTCGCGATCCGCCATGCTCGACAGCAGTTGCACCATGGACTGGCGCAAGGCGAGACGTCGGTCGGACTCGGCATGGGTCTCGGCGGCGTCAAGTTGCAGGGACAGCACCCGGCCGAACAGCTCGCAGGCGGTGCGCGTCTGGAAGGACACTCGCTGCGGCTGGCGATCATGGCAGAGCACCAGCCCCCAGAGCCGGTCGCCGACCACAATGGACACGGACATCGAGGCCAGGGTCCCCATGTTCCTCATGTACTGCAGGTGCACCGGCGATACGCTGCGCAGGTGGGCGAAGCTCAGGTCCAATGGCTGGCCTGTCAGCGGATTGTCTTGCGGCTGCAACGGCGAGGGCTGGTAGTAGGCATTACCGATCACCCGGATGCGGTTGGCCAGATACAGCCGCCGCGCCTGGGCGGGGATGTCCGATGCCGGAAACCTCAGGCCCAGGTAGCTGGGCACGCCCGGATCACGCTCCTCGGCCAGTACCTGACCGTGACCGTCTTCGTCGAAGCGATAGATCATGGCGTGATCGAAGCCAGAGATGCGCTTGGCCTCGTGGACCGCCAGCTTGGCGATGGCCTCGACCGTTTCCGCCTGATGCAGTTGTTCGATGAACACCCGCACCATGGGATACAGGGTATTGAGGCCCAGACTGCTGTCCACCGGCGCCTCGAATTCGACGATCAGCACCTTTTCGAAGCGGTGCATGAACAGGGCGAAGACCTGGTCCCGCGGACCGAGGGTCACATCTCCCAGATAGGAAGGGTTCTGCTCTTCCTGATCCAGCGCCGCGATCATGGCGGGCAGATCCATACGCGGCAGCAATTCACCCAGGGTTCGACCGAGCACCTCTTCCACCGCCACACCCAGGTACTCGCGCACGTTGGCGCTGGCCTGGACGATGCGCAGATCCGGCTCTTCCACGGCGAACAGGAAGCCATGCTCCTGAATACTGCCGGGAATATGGATCGGCTCATTGGCGCAGTCGGCCAGTGCATCGGGCTGCGTCGTGGAAGGGGACTCAAGCGCCAAACCGGAAACCTCATGTAATCGGAAAGAAGCGCATGAAGGAGGTGCGCATGAACGAAAAAGCGTCCTGCCAGCCTATCAGACCCGACACGGGAGGCGAAGCGATACGGCATGAATCCTCGCTTCGACATCGACTGCGACACAACGGCCGGGACCGATCTGGAATCTTCGTCGGCGCCACCCGGTCGGAGCTGTTTTAGGATCGGATCTCGCCCATGTCCCTGCGTCTCGCTCTGCCACTGGCCGCCCTGCTCGCAAGCCCGCTCGTCGTGGCTGCCACTGCCTACGGTGAACGCCTGGAAGGTTTCGACTATGACTTCCCGGTGCGGCAATTCGCCTTCCAGTCCCAGCAGCAACCGCTGGAAATGGCCTATCTTGACGTAGCGCCCACCGGTCGGGCGAACGGCCGTACAGTGGTCCTGCTGCACGGCAAGAACTTCTGCGCCGGCACCTGGGCGGACAGCATTCGCACGCTGAGCGCCGCCGGCTATCGCGTGGTCGCGCCCGATCAGATCGGCTTCTGCAAATCCACCAAGCCGGCGCATTATTAATACAGCTTCCAGCAATTGGCGGCGAACACCCACGCCCTGCTCGACCATCTGGGTATCGCCAAGGTCACCCTGATCGGCCATTCGACGGGCGGTATGTTGGCGACCCGCTACGCCCTGCTCTATCCGGATACCACCGAACAACTGGTGCTGGTCAATCCCATCGGCCTGGAAGACTGGAAGGCGCTGGGCGTGCCCTATCGCAGCGTGGACCAGTGGTACGCACGGGAACTGAAAACCTCGGCGGCGGGCATTCGCGACTATGAACGCACCACCTACTATGCGGGCCAATGGTCACCGCGCTACGAGCGTTGGGTAGACATGCTGGCAGGCCTCAATGCAGGCCCGGGCAAGCAAAGGGTCGCCTGGAACTCGGCACTGCTCTACGACATGATCTACACCCAGCCAGTGGTGTACGAATTCGACCAGCTGCACATGCCCACCCTGCTGCTGATCGGCCAGCGCGACACCACCGCCATTGGCAAGGACGCGGCGCCACCAGAGGTGAAGGCACGCCTGGGCCACTACCCGGAACTGGGCAGAGCCGCAGCCAAGCGCATTCCCCATGCGACCCTGGTGGAATTCGACGACCTCGGCCACGCCCCCCAGATGCAGGCGCCGGAGCGTTTCCATCAGGCACTGTTGCAGGGCTTGCAAGCGCTGGCCAAGTAGCGCGCCCTCTCCTTTGCGCAAAGAAAAAGGCAGCGCACCTCAGGTACGCTGCCCTTTCATCACCTAGCTAGGTTCTGTACGAAAAATGCCTACGCTCGGTGATGCTTCGTTGAAAAAGGCTTCGGAATGCTCATTTACCACTCGTAAACTCCGCTTCCTCAGCCTTTTTCGCCTCGCCTGACCTTCGCTCGGCGACTTTTCGTACAGAACCTAAGGCGCTATCGATAGCCAGCGATAGCGCCGCCCCAGGTCAGGCGCTGCTGCTGGCCAGGTCCGCCAGTTCACGACTGGCAACGCTGTACATCGCATAGTCCTGACCACTGGCGTTACGCAGATCCACCAGCAGACCACGCCAGCGTTCCACCGCCGCCCGATGCTGCTCCAGCCACAGCGACAGCCGCGCCTCCGGATCGCTGGAGGCTTCGCCCAGATTGAGCATGCCAATGGTGATGGAGCGCTGCTGTACGTCCACCTCGTCGCGGAAGGCCTCGCGAGCCAGCGCCTGCCAGGCGTTGGCGACCGGCAGCTGGTTGAGCTGCTGCTGATACCAGGTCAGATCCAGCACATCGCCCGCCGCGAACCAGGTGGCGGCTACTTCCAGCGGATCCTGGGCGGTGACGTCCGCCGCCTGGATCACCGGCAGCAGAGTATAGATGTGGTTGGTCCCGGCCACGACCCGCGCCAGCAACTCGGGCACGCCCGCCTCGGTATAGGCCCGGAAGCGCTCTTCCCAGTCCTGGCGCGGCTCCCCCTGCAACAGTTCGTCCAGGCGCACCCCCAGTGCCGCGATGCGCGGCCCGAAGAAGGCCGCTGCGGCCCCGGCATCCAGGCCGCTGCGGTGACTGCGCAGGAACCAGCGGGTAGCCCGCCGCCCCAGGCGCATCAGCTCGCTCATGAGGCGCAGTTGCAACTCGGCCGGCACCAGGTGATCCAGGGCTTCCACCTGCCGCCACCAGTGCGGCAGGTGCAGGACATCGCGCATGACCACGTAGGCCCGGGCGACATCCGCGGCGCTCATGCCGGTGGATTCGCGCAGGCGCTGCACGAAGGTAATGCCCATGTGGTTGATCAGGTCGTTGGCGATCTGGTTGGCGACGATCTCGCGCTTGAGGCGATGCCGTGCCATCGCCTCGGGGAATTGCTCGGTGAGCCGCTTCGGGAAGGCCCCCTGCATATCGCGCGCGAGATAGTCGTCGTCCGGTACCGAGGAGGCGAGCAACTGCTCCTTGAGATCGATCTTGCTGTAGGAGATCAGCACCGACAGTTCGGCCCGGGTCAGGCCCTGTTCCTTGGCCGCGCGCTCGGCCAGCACCTCGTCGCTGGGCAGGAATTCGAGGGTGCGGTCCAACTTGCCACGGCCTTCGAGATCCACGATCAGCCGCTGGTACTCGGCCAGATGGGTGCGCGCCCGGTATTCGGCGAGGGACAGCGCACCGGTCTGCATATAGTTGTTGGCGACCACCAGCTCGCCGACTTCGTCGGTCATCTCCACCATCAGGGTGTTGCGCTGCTTGACGGTCATGTCGCCCGCGGAGACCACGTCGCCCAGCAGGATCTTGATGTTGACCTCATGGTCGGAGCAGTCCACGCCGCCGGCGTTGTCGATGAAGTCGGTGTTGCAGGCACCGCCATGCAGACCGAATTCCACCCGCGCCAGCTGACTCATGCCCAGGTTGCCACCCTCGCCCACCACCTTGGCGCGCAGGTCGCAGCCATCCACCCGCAGGGCGTCGTTGGCCTTGTCGCCGATGTCGGCGTGGCTTTCGAAGCTGGCCTTGACATAGGTGCCGATGCCGCCATTCCAGATCAGGTCCACGGGCGCCTTGAGCAGCGCATGGATCAACTCGTTGGGCGTCAGGTGATCGGCCTGCAGAGCGAAGCGCGCCTTCATCTCGGGGCTGATGGCGATGCGCTTGGCGCTGCGCGGGAAGATGCCGCCGCCCTGAGAGATCAGACTGGCGTCGTAGTCGGTCCAGCTGGAGCGCGGCAGGTTGAACAGTCTCTCGCGTTCGACATAGCTGCGCTCGGCGTCCGGATTAGGATCGATGAAGATGTGCAGGTGGTTGAAGGCCGCCACCAGTTGCAGACTGCGCGACCGCAGCAGACCGTTGCCGAAGACGTCGCCGGCCATGTCGCCGATGCCCAGCACCGTCACCGGATCGGTCTGCACATCGATACCGCGCTCGCGGAAGTGGCGCTGCACGCTGACCCAGGCGCCACGGGAGGTGATGCCCATCTTCTTGTGGTCGTAACCCGCCGAGCCACCGGACGCGAAGGCGTCGTCGAGCCAGAAGCCATAGTCACGCGCGATGCCGTTGGCGATGTCGGAAAAGGTCGCGGTGCCCTTGTCGGCCGCCACCACCAGATAGGGATCGTCATGGTCGTAGCGCACCACCGCGGCAGGCGGTACTACCTCCCCCTCCTTCAGGTTGTCGGTGATGTCCAGCAGGCCGCTGATGAAGGTGCGGTAGCAAGCGATGGCCTCGGCCTGGATGTCATCGCGCGAGCCGCCCGTCGGCAGGCGGCGGGGTACGAAGCCACCCTTGGCGCCCACCGGCACGATCACCGAGTTCTTCACCTGTTGCGCCTTGACCAGGCCGAGCACCTCGGTGCGGTAGTCTTCCTCGCGATCCGACCAGCGCAGGCCACCGCGGGCGACGTTGCCGAATCTCAGATGCACCCCTTCCACCCGCGGGCTGTAGACGAAGATCTCGTAGCGCGGCACTGGCCGCGGCAACTCGGGAATGGCCTTGGGATCGAGCTTGAAGCTGAAGTAGGCCTTGGCCTTGCCGGCGGCGTCGGGCTGGAAGACGTTGGTCCTCAGGGTCGCCTTGATCAGATCCAGGTAGCGCCGCAGGATGCGGTCCTCGTTGAGCACCGCGACGTCGTCGAGCGCGCTGAGGATGGCCTGCTCCAGGCGCTGCTGCTTGTCGTCCAGGTCTTCGCTGGTCATGCGCCGTGCCAGGTAGAACTTCATGCGGAACAGCCGCACCAGTTCCCGGGCGATGTCGACGTGGGCGTTGAGGGTGGCGGCGATGTAACCGATGTCGAAGCCGATACGAATCTGCTTCAGATAACGGGCATAGGCACGCAGCACCGCCACGTCACGCCAAGGCAATCCGGCGGTGAGCACCAGGCGGTTGAAGCTATCGTTTTCCGCCTGGCCTTCCACCACCTGGACGAAGGCGTCCTGGAAGGTGTCGTTGAGCTGTTGTAGATCCAGCTCCAGACCTGCCACGGTGGTGAAGGCGAAATCATGGATCCAATAGCGGCGACCGTTGCGATGCCGCAGCTCGTAGGGGAATTCACCGAGCACGCGCAAGCCGAGGTTTTCCAGAATCGGCAGCACATCCGACAACGCCAGGGGCGTATCGGCGTGGTAGAGCTTGCAATGCAGGATGTTGTCGCCGGTCTGGGTCAGCGGCTGGTAAAAGCCCATGGCCAGGCTGCGCTCGTCGCTCAGGGCCAGCAGATGGCGCATGTCCACCACCGCCAGGTGCGGGGCGAAGCGCTCGCGATAACCGGCCGGGAAGCCCAGCGGGTAGTCGGCCAGGATGGAGGTGCCCTGGGCTTCGCCGAAGCTGTCCACCATCAGGCTGGCGAAGTCATCCTTCCAGCTGCGGCAGGCCTGCACCATCTCCTGCTCCAGACGCGCCGGATCGGCGTCCTGTGGCTGTAGCGGATCAACGCGCAGGATGAACTGCACCCTGGCCAGCACCGATTCGGAGAAGAAGGTCCAGAACTCGCAGTCGGTGCCATGCAGGCGATCCATGAGGATCTGCTGCATGCGCTGGCGAACTTCGGTGGAATAGATGTCACGTGGCACATAGGCCAGGCAATAGAAGAACTGGCCATAGGGATCGCGGCGCAGGAAGACGCGCACCTTGCTGCGCTCCTGAATCTGCACGATGGCCATGGCGGTACTGAACAGCTCGTCCACCGGGGTCTGGAACAGATCGTCCCGGGGCAGGCCTTCGAGAACCTGGGCCAGCTCCTTGCCCAGGTGGGCACTGCTGTCGAAGTCGGCGCGGCGCCGTACCTCGTCGACCTTGCGGCGGATGTAGGGAATCTCGCGCACGCTGTCGTTGTAGACACTGGAGGTATAGAGCCCCATGAAGCGATGCTCGCGTACCACCCGGCCACTGGCATCCACTTCCCGCAGCGAAACGAAATCGGGATAGGCCGGCCGGTGCACGCGACTGGGATCGGCGGCCTTGGCGAAGGACAGCAGCACCGGCTCGCGCAGGTAACGCAAGGGCTCGCCGGAAAGGCTCACCGCGGCGGTCTCGGGACGGCCACGCAGACGACGCGACAGGCCTAGCAGGGAGTCGGCGGCATAGCGTTGCACCGCCGTCTCGCCCTCCCCTTCAATGGTGAACTCTTCATAGCCGAGAAAGGTGAATCGGTCGTTGCGCAGCCAGTCGAGGAAGGCCTTGACCTCAGCCAGCTCGCCCTCTTCGACGCCCACCGGACGCTCGTCCAGCCAGACCAGCACGTCGGCGACCTTGGCCTTCATGGCGGCGAAGTCTCCCACCGCCAGCTCTACCTCGCCGAGGATCTCCCGTAGCGCCGCCTCCAGTGCGCGCAGCTCAGTGGCGGTCCCGCAGCGATCGATCTCGAGGAACATCAGCGCCTCGCGCGTGACTCCCTCGCCGTGTTGCCCCTTGGGCAGCAACTCGACCAGGCGACCCTCGGCGTCCCGTCGCACGCTGAGCACGCTGTTTTGTAGGGTATGGACGCTGTAGCCCTGACGATTGAGTTCCATGCGCACCGAATCCACCAGGAACGGCGAATCCGCATGCAGCACCTCGACCACGGTGTGGCTCGATTGCCAACCATGCCGCTCGTAATCCGGATTGAACACCTGTACCCGCGGCTCCTGGGGCTCGAAGACATCCAGCAGTCGCCAAGCCGACAGCACACAACCGACCAGATCGGAAAGACGGCGCTGGGTCAGTTCCTCCAGCGGGACGATACCGAAGAACTGGGCAGTGAAAAGCTCCAGTTGGCCGAGGGTAGTCCCTTCGACATGGGTCGCGAGGGCATTCTTGAGTTGTTGTTGGAAATCCGCTTGGCTGGCAGCGGTGAAAAACGCCATAACCGTACTCCGTCCTGAAGGTGCTGTGGGCTTCGCTCCGCAGAGGACAGGCCTCTCCCGGAGCGAGTTCCACAGGGGACGAGGCCGGACTGCACCAAAAAAGTGCAACAATGCAGTAGCGCTAGAGTAGCCGCCAACGGCGAGCACGCACGTACGCCATGGCGACAACAAGATTCAGCTGCGGACCGGGTCTCAGTAGTGCGGTGGCGGTGCCTCATCCGGCGAACCACCACCACCCGCGGTCTGCAATTCGGCCTGGCGCTCCGCCAGTATCCGGATCTGGGCGGCATAGCGATCCAAGGCTTTCTGCTGCTCGACGATGACGTCATTGAGCGCCTGGATGGTGTCATCCTGAAAGGCCTGCCGTATCTCGAGTTCGGCGATACGTTCTTCGAGCGTCATGCCTGCATCTCCCGTTCGAGCAAGGCCCGCCAACGACCCACCGCTTCTTGTCCTGCTTCATCAGCATAGGGCTCACGGGGTGAATGTCCCCAGACAGGCCCTGGCCACGCCGGGTCTTCCTCGCAACGCAGGACCAGATGCACATGCAATTGTCTGACGACGTTACCCAAGGCCCCGACATTCAATTTGTAACCCGGCTGTGCGTTACGCAACACCTGAGCCACAAGTGTCACTTCTTGCCACAGTTGTTGCTGATCATCCGGTGCCAGGTCGAGGAACTCGGTAACACCCTCTCTGTGCGGCACCAGTACCAGCCAGTCATAACGGCGATCGTTCAGTAGCAAAACCTGGCAGAGCCTCAAGGACGCCACTTCCAGGGTATCGCCAACCAGTCGTGAATCGAGTTGGAACATCTCATCTCCTGCCAAATCCAGCCCGCACTAAAATTGTGCAGAATTGTTGGTTAGTGAAACCTTCAGTGTCATAAAGGTGCAACACCCCTTGCTAAAACTCTTGCTTACGACTTGGTGAACGCGAATGGCAGAAGGCGCAGCGTTGCAAGCGGTGATTTGTGCACGCTTTTTGCTATGACGATTTCCGTGCAAAGACCGATCAGGCCGGGAACTCTTAAGGACGTTTCTTAAGAGGAGTGGCTAATTCGTCGATTCGATGCAATTTTTTGATAAAACCTATCGCCTCTCCAAGAGAGGTGCTATATGTGCCGCCATTAGAACAAACAGCCACGGCTGACACGATGGCTGATCCTCAACCCAAAGGAGCATTTCTGATGCAAGCGATGAAGTGGAGCGTTATCGCCCTGGCAGTAGCCGCAGGGACCACTCAAATGGCATTCGCCGATCAACAGTCCGAATCCAAGGGCTTCGTTGAAGACAGCACGCTGAATCTGCTGAACCGTAACTACTACTTCAACCGCAGCACCGCAGTTCGTGAGCGCAACGCCCAGGGCGCCAAGCAAGCTCACGATCCCCGTAGCTGGTCGCAAGGCTTTCTGCTGAATTATGCGTCTGGCTTTACTCAAGGCACCGTCGGCGTTGGTGTCGATGCATTCGGTTACCTGGGCTTGAAGCTTGACGGTGGTGCAGGTCATGCTGGCAGCGGCAACCTGCCTACCGAAAATAACGGCTCCCAGAAAGACGAATACTCCACCGCTGGCGCTGCCGTTAAGATGCGTGTCTCCAACACCGTACTGAAGTACGGCAATTTGCAGCCCACCTCTCCGGTCTTCGCCGTAGGTGGCAGCCGTCTGTTTCCGCAGACCGCTACCGGCTTCATGCTGACTAGTGAAGAAGTCAAGAACCTGTTCCTGGAAGCCGGCTACTTCACTGCTGCGCGTGACCGTACCGACACCTACCACGATGGTAACCTAGGTGCAGCGTACGCCTCTGGCTATACCGCCGGCTACGGCGACTACCTGGGTGGCAAGTACAATTTCAACGATCAGCTGAGCGCGTCGCTGTACTACGGTCGCCTGGAAGATCTGTGGAATCAGTACTATGGCAACTTGAATTATGTTCAGCCGCTAAGCGCCAACCAGTCGCTGACCTTCGACCTGAACTACTACTACTCGAAGGACGCAGGCAGCGCCAAGCTGGGTGACTTCACCAACAATGCCTTCTCGCTGGCCGCTGCTTACAGCATCGACGCCCACACCTTTACCCTGGCCTATCAGAAGGTCAACGGTGACACTCCGTTCGACTATGTCGCAGCAGGTGGAAAAGGCACGAATACCGGTAGTGGTGGCGACAGTATCTTCCTGGCAAACTCGGTCCAGTGGTCCGACTTCAACGCACCTGGCGAGAAATCCTGGCAGGCTCGTTACGACCTGAACATGGCTACTCTGGGCGTTCCTGGCCTGAGCTTCATGGCTCGTTATATCTACGGTTCCGGCATTGACGCCCCGAGCATCAACACCGCCTACGCCGGCTTCTACGAAGATGGTGACAAAGAGCGCGAGACCGACGTCGAAGTCAAGTACAAGATCCAAAGTGGTCCGGCCAAGGATCTGTCCTTCCGCGTTCGCCAGGCCTGGCACCGTGGTGATGCCAGCACCGGCACTGGTGGTAGCGGCACCATCAACGAGTTCCGCCTGATCACCGAGTACCCGCTGAGCATCCTGTAAGGTACAGCGCTTCTCGTACGATCCAACAGCCCGGCGAATGCCGGGCTGTTGCTTTTCCGGCCTAGACCGACTCCCTGTACGCCCTGCCCCACCCCGCCGTACAATGCCGGTCCCGTCTCGATGCCGACAGACCGCCTAGCCATGCGTACCAGTCACTTCCTGCTGTCCACTCTCAAAGAAACTCCTTCCGATGCCGTGGTGATCAGCCACCAGTTGCTGCTGCGCGCCGGCATGATCCGCAAGCTGGCCTCGGGTCTCTATACCTGGCTGCCGCTGGGCCTGCGCGTGCTGCGCAAGGTGGAAGCCGTGGTCCGCGAGGAAATGAACGCCACCGGTGCCCTGGAAGTGCTGATGCCGGCGATCCAGCCGGCCGAGTTGTGGCAGGAGTCCGGTCGCTGGGAGCAATACGGCCCCGAGCTGCTGCGCCTGAAGGATAGGCACCAGCGTGATTTCTGCGTGGGTCCGACCCACGAGGAAGTCATCACCGATCTGATGCGCAACGAGCTGAACAGCTACAAGCAGTTACCGATCAACCTGTACCAGATCCAGACCAAGTTCCGCGACGAGATCCGTCCGCGCTTCGGCCTGATGCGCGGTCGCGAGTTCGTGATGAAGGATGCCTACTCCTTCCACCTCAACCAGGCTTCGCTGCAGGAAACCTACGACGCCATGTACCAGGCGTACTGCAACGTCTTCAGCCGCCTGGGCCTGAACTTCCGTCCAGTGCAAGCGGACAATGGCTCCATCGGCGGCAGCGGCTCCCACGAATTCCACGTGCTGGCCAGTTCCGGTGAGGATGACATCGCCTTCAGCGACAGCTCCGACTACGCGGCCAACATCGAAAAGGCCGAGGCCCTGCCGCGGGAAACCGCCCGTGGCGCCGCTACCGAGGAGCTGCGTCTGGTCGATACCCCCGAGACCAAGACCATCGCCGATCTGGTGGAAAAATTCGGCCTGGCCATCGAGAAGACCGTGAAGACCCTGGTGGTCCGCGGTGCCGAGGAAGGCAAGCTGGTCGCCCTGGTGGTGCGCGGCGATCATGAACTCAACGAGATCAAGGCGGCCAACCTGCCTGAGGTGGCGAGCCCCCTGGTATTCGCCACCGAGCCCGAGATCCGTGCCGCCATCGGCGCGAGCCCCGGCTCCCTGGGCCCGATGAACCTGCCGATTCCCTGCATCGTCGATCGCTCGGTCGCCCTGATGAGCGACTTCGGCATCGGCGCCAACCAGGAAGACAAGCACTACTTCGGCGTCAACTGGGAGCGTGATCTGCCGCTGCCGCAGGTCGCCGACCTGCGCAACGTGGTCGCCGGCGATCCGAGCCCGGATGGCAAGGGCACCCTGGTGATCAAGCGCGGCATCGAAGTGGGCCACATCTTCCAACTGGGCACCAAGTACAGCGAGGCCATGAAGCTGTCGGTGCTGGGTGAAGAAGGTAAGCCGACCACCCTGACCATGGGTTGCTACGGCATCGGCGTATCCCGTGTGGTAGCCGCCGCCATCGAGCAGAACCACGACGAGCGCGGTATTCGCTGGCCGGCCGCCCTGGCGCCCTTCCAGGTCGCCCTGGTACCGATGAAATACGAAAATGCCGCGGTCAAGGAAGCCACGGATCGCCTCTATGGCGAACTGAAGGCAGCAGGCTTCGACGTGCTGCTGGATGACCGGGACAAGAAGACCAGCCCCGGCGTGAAGTTCGCCGACATGGAGCTGATCGGCATCCCCCATCGCCTGGTGGTGGGTGAGCGCGGCCTCAACGAGGGCGTGGTCGAGTACAAGGGCCGTACCGACAGCGACAGCCAGAATATCGCCCTGGCCGAGATCGTCAGCTTCCTCAAGGCTCGTTAAGGGCTACCGAATCCAGGTCAGGCGTTCGCACGCCTGACCTGGAAATCGGGGAAATCTTCCGGCGCGCCCTCTTCCAGCGCTACTCCGGTCACCTGCGCTGCTGCAGGCCCCTGCCAGAGCCAGCTCTCCAGCTCGGTCAGCGCCTCGGCCGACCCTTCCAGATGGCACTCCACCCGGCCATCGGCCAGATTTCGCACCCAGCCCGTGACGCCTAGTCGTTGCGCCTCTTGCCGGGTACTTTCGCGATAGTAGACACCCTGTACCCGACCGCTGATCAGGGCATGGCGCGCCAGTGTGGTCATCGTCTCGCGGCTCCGCTTTCGTCCAGTGGCGGCGCGACCCGCAGCCAGTGCGCCACGCTGCCACCCAGCAACTCGCGACGTTCCGCCTGCAGGCGCACGAAGGCCTCCTGCAGCAGCGGATACCAATCCCCGGGAAAGCGTTCGGCCGCCGGCCAGCAGTCTGGCGCCGGGGGTGCCCAGGGCGCGCGGTCCAGCAGATCCAGCAAGGCGTAGCCATGCAGGTCGCGGCACAGTACCCAATGGCCGCTGTCGTTCTGGCACACCAGGCGCTCCTGCTGGAGAAAGGCCAGCACCGCATGCCACTCGTGTTCCGGCAGTTTCCAACCGGCGTCGTGCAGGCGGCCCAGATGCAGACTGGAGCCAATCTGCTGTCGCTCCAGGAAGGCCCGCAGCACGGCGAGCAGGACGAAGAATTCCGGCAGCGGTGCTCGTCGCCAGTGATGGGTGGTGGACAGGCTGCAGACCACCTCCGCGCCCAGCAGCACGATTAGCCAGCAGACGTAGATCCACACCAGGAACAGCGGCACCGTGGCGAAGGCACCATAGATCAGTTGGTAGCCGGGGAAATAGAAGACATAGAGTCCGAAGAGACTCTTGGCCGCCTCGAACAGTACGCCCGTCAAGGCGCCACCGATCAGGGCGTGACGCAAGGGCACCCGGGTATTGGGCACGGCGGCGTACATCAGGGTGAAGGCGGCGATGCTGAACAGCAGGGGCGTGACCTTGAGCAGGACCTGGGCGCCCGACATGCCGTAGGAACCGAAGACCAGGGCCACCGAGGCCAGGTAGGTGCTCATGGCGAAGCCGGCGCCCAGTAGCAGCGGGCCCAGGCTGAGCACCGCCCAGTAGAGCAAGAAACTGGATACCCCACGGCGCGGGATGCGCACGCGCCAGATGTCGTTGAAGGTCTTTTCCACCGTCACCAGCATGAAGAACGAGGTCACCGCCAACAGGGCGACACCGAGCCAGGTCAGGTGCCGCGCCTGCTCGATGAAGTTGCGCAGGTATTCCTCCAGTGTCGCTCCGGTGGAGGGTACGAAGTTGCGGAAGATGAAGGCCTGGATCTGGACCTCCGTGCCCTGGAAGGCGGGAATCGCCGAGAGCATGGCGAAGGTCACGGTCATCACCGGGACCACGGCGAACAGGGTGGTGTAGGTCAGGGCTGCGGCGTTGTTCGGCGCGCGGTCCTCGATGAAGCGCTCGGCGAGATAGCGAACGAAGGACAGCAGTTCACGCAAGCGGGCCGACATTGGCGGTTCCTCGAAAGGCACGGTCAAGGGCTGGCGCGACGCTCCCCGCCAACCCGCTACAATGGGCATCTTACCTTCTATGGATCAGCCCATGAGTGAAATCGTCCTCTATCACAATCCGCGCTGCTCGAAATCGCGCGAGGCCTTGGCGCTGCTGCAAAGCCGCGAGCTAGCCGTGTCCGTGGTGCCTTACCTGGATACGCCGCCGGACGCCGGGCAACTGCGCGAGCTGCTCGCCAAGCTGGGCATCGGGGCACGCCAGTTGCTGCGTACCGGCGAGGACGCCTATCGCGAGTTGCATCTCGCCGACCCGGCGCTGGACGAAGACGCCCTGATCGCAGCCATGGTCGCCCACCCCCGCCTGATCGAGAGACCCATCGCCGTGCACGGCGAGCGCGCCGTCATCGGTCGTCCCCCCGAGCGTGTCCTGGAGATCCTGCAATGACCCCCGAAGCCTACGTCCTGGTGCTCTATTACAGCCGCCATGGCGCCACCGCCGAGATGGCACGCCAGGTCGCCCGTGGCGTGGAGATGGGCGGCCTGAGCGCTCGCCTGCGCACCGTGCCGGCGGTATCCGCCGAGTGCGCCGCCGTCGCCCCGGCAGTGCCCGAACAGGGCGCCGTCTACGCCACTCTCGACGACCTGCGTGACTGCGCGGCGCTCGCCCTGGGCAGCCCCACGCGCTACGGCAACATGGCCGCGGCCATGAAGTATTTCCTCGATGGCACCAATAGCCTTTGGTTGACCGGCGCCCTGGTGGATAAGCCCGCCGGGGTCTTCACCTCCACCGCCAGCTTGCACGGCGGCCAGGAGAGCACCCTGCTGTCCATGGCGCTGCCGCTCCTGCACCACGGCATGCTCATCACCGGGCTGCCCTATAGCGAAAGCGCCCTGTTGGAAACCAAGGGCGGCGGCACGCCCTATGGGCCGAGCCATTTCGCCGGGGCCGATGGCAAGCGGGCGCTGGACGAGCAGGAAATCGCCCTGTGCCGGGCACTGGGCAAGCGCCTGGCGACCCTGGCCGGCAAGTTGAGGGGCTAAGGGCAACCGGCGCGGCTACCAGCCCATAATTTCCTTGACGAAGGGAATGGTGAGCTTGCGCTGTGCCTGCAACGACGCCTGATCCAGGCGTTCGAGCATGTCGAACAAGGCGTCCATGCTGCGGGTATTGCGCGAGAGGATGAAGCGACCGACTTCCTCGGTCAGGTGCAGCCCGCGACGCGAGGCGCGCAGTTGCAGGGCGCGCAACTTGTCTTCGTCGGATAGCGGACGCAACTGGAAGACCAGCGCCAGGGTCAGGCGCGACTTGAGGTCGGCCAGTTGCACCGGCAGTTGCCGTGGCGACGCCGTACTGGAGATGAGCAATCGCTTGCCGGCATCGCGCAGGCGATTGAACAGGTGGAAGAGTGCCTCTTCCCAGCGCCGCTGGCCGGCCAGGGCATCGAGATCGTCGAGGCAGACCAGCTCGCATTGTTCGAGATTGTCGAACAGCTCCACGCCATAGTCGGCCAGCTCACCCATGGGCAGATAGATGGCGCGCTCGCCCAGCTCTTCCAGGCGATGGCAGGCGGCCTGCATGAGATGACTGCGGCCGGCACCCGCGCCGCCCCAGAGGTAGATCAGACTTTCCGTCCAGCCGGCGTCGGCGTCGCACAGGCGCTCGACATAGCCAAGCGCCGCGGCATTGGCACCCGGGTAATAGTTGACGAAGGTGGCGTCGTCACGCAGACGAATACCCAGGGGCAGCTGTAAAGGCATCATGCCGACTCGAACGGCTCTTGGCGGTTTCGCGAGGGCGCCAAGTCTAACCAAAACCCAGCCCCCTCGCAGCTGCCACGTCAGCGATAGAGCGGCGTCCTCATGGCCAGCGGAAATACAGGGTGGTGCGCCCGCTCGGCGCCGGCTGGGCGGCAGGTACCGTCGGTGCGGCATTGGCATCCACTGGCGTACCCGACGCTGCTGGCATAGGGGCCGCTGGAGCGGCTGGTGCGGCGGCGGGTTGCAGACCGGCGAGGCCGAGCTGAGCCTGCAGTTGGTCGGGGTTGGCGGTGAGGTCGTAGGTCAGCTGGGTCCCCTCGACCTTCACCAGCAGGCTCGACAGGGGTTCGAGCACCTTCTGCAATTGGGCATAGCGTTCGAAGTTGGAGTTGTCGGCCACCAGGGTGAGCGGCTCGGTGGTCCCCGGACGGGAGACGAATTTCTTCGACAGGCGGGAGGCGACATCCTGCAGGACGGCAGCTGCCAGGGCGTCCTGGTCGGCCGCCTGGCTGCTGCCCTGCTCGACGGCACCACCGTTCCACAGCCGCCACTGGGCCTGCCAGCCGTTGCCCTGGGGCTTGGCATGCACGGCCAGCAGCGCATTGGCGCCATAGCGCTCGGAGGCCTGGCGCAGGACAGTAGGATCGCTGGCGTCGATATTGGCGGCGGTACCCGCCAATTGCTCGTTGAGATCGGCCAGCGGCAGACGGATCGGCAGACCGGCGCTCTGGGCGCCACGCTGCACACTGGCACTGGCCGGTTGGCCGTCGCCCAGCAGGGTGGCGCCGCCATCGGCGTCGTTGAGCCACCAGACCATCACCACCGGGCGATTGGCGCCCCAGACCGACAGGCCGGCCTGGCCGAGGGCGCGCTCGGTGGCGGCCGGATCGAAGTTGACCACCAGCACCTGCGGCGGGCCGGCATCGTAGCCGTATTGCGTGATGAGGGACTCCGGTGCCGCCAAGGCACTGGCGAGAGCGGGAGTCTGGGCAGACTGGGGATTGCCGGTCAGGCGCACCACCAGTTCCTGCAGGGCACGCTTGAGGGCGGCGTTGCGCTCGTCCGGCTGTTGCGAGGTCACGGGCTCGCGGACCTGGTAGAGGTTGTCCACCACCTCGGCATGGGCGAACGGGCTCAGGACCAGCAGCGAGGTGAGCAACGAAAGGACGAGACGGCGCATGGCGATTCCATAGAAGGGGCAAGGGGCATACCTTAAAAGCCGCCTGCCCCCTGGGCAAGGGCGCGGCTATCACGAGGGCGCGCCAAGCGGGCGAAGACACAGGCAGTCAGGCTCAGACCACGGCGCACCGGCCAGGTGCCCGCTCGCGCCAGACCGGAGGCCACGGCATGCCGCGTGCTTTGGCACGGCTTCTGGTAAAATCGCCCGCCTCATCGCCGGCTGGCGCCAGCCGGCTCGTTTCGCCATTCGCTAAAGGCCAGGATTCATGAGCAAACAACCCCAGCTGAGCTACAAGGACGCCGGTGTGGACATCGACGCCGGTGAGGCTCTGGTAGAACGCATCAAGGGCGTCGCCAAGCGCACCGCCCGCCCGGAAGTCATGGGCGGCCTGGGGGGCTTCGGTGCCCTGTGCGAGATCCCGGCCGGCTATCGCCAGCCGGTACTGGTCTCCGGCACCGACGGGGTCGGCACCAAGCTGCGCCTGGCCATGAACCTGGCCAAGCACGACAGCATCGGCATCGACCTGGTCGCCATGTGCGTCAACGACCTGGTGGTCTGCGGCGCCGAGCCGCTGTTCTTCCTCGACTACTATGCCACCGGCAAGCTCAACGTCGATGTCGCCGCCCAGGTGGTGACCGGCATCGGTACCGGTTGCGAACAGGCCGGCTGCTCCCTGGTGGGCGGCGAGACCGCCGAGATGCCCGGCATGTACGAAGGCGAAGACTACGACCTGGCCGGCTTCTGCGTCGGCGTGGTGGAGAAGTCCGAGATCATCGACGGTTCCAAGGTGACCACCGGTGACGCCCTGATCGCCCTGCCCTCCTCCGGTCCGCACTCCAACGGCTATTCGCTGATCCGCAAGATCATCGAGGTGGCCGGTGCCGACATCGAGAACATCCAGCTCGACGGCAAGCCGCTGACTGACCTGCTGATGGCCCCCACCCGCATCTACGTCAAGCCGCTGCTCAAGCTGATCAAGGATACCGGCGCGGTCAAGGCCATGGCCCACATCACCGGCGGTGGCCTGCTGGACAACATCCCGCGTGTGCTGCCCGAGGGCGCCCAGGCGGTGCTGGACGTGGCCAGCTGGCAGCGTCCGGCGGTATTCGACTGGTTGCAGCAGCAGGGCAACGTCGACGAGACCGAGATGCACCGTGTGCTGAACTGTGGCGTGGGCATGGTCATCTGCGTAGCCCAGGATCAGGTCGAAGGCGCCCTGAGCGTGCTGCGCGCCGAGGGTGAGCAGCCCTGGGTCATCGGCCGCATCGAGCAGGCCGCGGCCGGCGCCGACCAGGTCGTGTTGAACAATCTGAAACAGCACGGATGAGTCCTGCCGACTGCGCCGTGGTGGTGCTCATCTCCGGCCACGGCAGCAACCTGCAAGCCTTGATCGACGCCGCGGAGCCGCCCGTGCGGATCGCGGCGGTGATCGCCAACCGCGCCGAGGCCTATGGTCTGGAGCGGGCCCGCCAGGCCGGGATCCCTACCGCGGTGATCGATCACCGCGAACATCCCGACCGGGAGAGCTTCGATGCGGCCCTGGCCGCCGCCATCGACGCCCAGGGTGCCGACCTGGTGGTGCTGGCCGGTTTCATGCGCATCCTCACCCCAGGGTTCGTGCGGCGCTATCAGGGCCGTCTGCTGAACGTCCATCCCTCGCTACTGCCGCTGTACAAGGGGTTGCACACCCACCAGCGCGCCATCGATGCCGGCGATGCCTGGCACGGCTGCAGCGTGCACTTCGTTACCGAGGAATTGGATGGCGGACCCGTCGTCCTGCAATCGCGGGTAGCGGTGTTGGCCGAAGATACGTCGGAGAGCCTGGCGACACGGGTACACGCCGCCGAGCACCTCCTTTATCCTGTGGCCGTACGGCTGTTCGCTGAAGGTCGTCTACGGCTGGGTACCCTGGGTGCCGAGCTCGATGGCCAGACGCTGCCGCCGACTGGAGCCACCCTACCGTCGAATGCGGTAGCGGCCTCCCTTTCCTGACCCAAGGAGAACCTGATGCGACGTCTGTTGTTCCTACTGGCCACCTTCTGCAGTGCCTCGGCCTTCGCCTTCGACCTGGAGCCGTTCACGGCTAGCTATACCGCCGACTGGAAGCAGATGCCGGTCAGCGGCTCTGCCGAGCGTTCGCTGCAGAAAGAGGCCGATGGCCGCTGGGAGTTGAAGTTCGAAGCCTCCATGCTGGTGGCGGGGCTCAGTGAATCCAGCACCTTCCGTCATGAGGGCGACGCCTTCCTGCCGGATACCTACCAGTACAAGCGCAGCGGTCTGGGCAAGAGCCGCGAAAGCGAGTTGACCTTCGACTGGGCCGCCAAGAAAGTCACCGGCAAGGACAAGGACGATCCCGTCACCCTCCCCCTGGATCGCGGCCTGCTGGACAAGTCGACCTACCAGCTCAAGCTGCAGCAGGATGTGGCCGACGGCAAGAAGAGCATGAGCTACCAGATCGCCGACGGTGACAGCATCGATACCTATGACTTCCGCGTCATAGGCCCTGAGCGCATCCGCACCCCGCTGGGCCTGTTCGACACCATCAAGGTGGAGCGCGTGCGCGACCCTACCAAGAGCAGCCGCAAGACCGAGCTGTGGTTCGCCAAGGACTGGGACTATCTGCTGGTGCGCCTCTATCAGCAGGAGAGCGACGGCAAGGAATACCAGACCAGCCTCAAGGAAGGCACGGTCAACGGGCGCGAGGTGAAAGGCGCCAACTGAGCCAGGTCCTAGGTAAGACGCCCTCTTCGGAGGACGTTTTCTTTTATGCGCCCAGGCAGGTGTGATAGCTGTCTTGTAACAGTCGAGTGAGTATCCAGCAGCCTTCCTCGGTCAGTGTGCCTCTGCTCCTATCGCGACCATGGGCCGCTCCTACACGCTGGCAGGATTCTGTAGGAGCGGCCCATGGCCGCGAGATGACAACCGCAGCCGCGACAGATTGTCGCAGAAGTTGTAACGACTTGTTGCCGAGATACGCCTTGGTCCAGAAGCGAAACGCTCTAGTATGGGTTTTCAAGCCCTGCCGTAGCGCGGGCTCGACCAAGGAGATTTAGCATGACCATTACCGTAACCGAATGTGACGAAGACCATATGTCCCGCGAAGCCCGCGGCCTGGGTATGCATCTGTGGGAAGTGAAGCAAGAAGGTGAATTGGTCGGCGTCTACCAGAGCGAAGCCGCTGCGCTCGAGTATAAGGAGCAGATCGAACACGACAGCGTGTCGCACGCTGAGTGAGTCGAACGACCTTTTCACAGACTGCCTGAAAAAGGCCCGCCTCTTGGAGGCGGGCCTTTTTCGTTTCAGTGTCCCGTCCTGAATAAGGTTTACACCTTCCATCCCACGATCTGGAGAGCCAGATGGAGCAAGGTGTAAAGCGCACGCAGCGTGATTACTCGCTGACTTTTAAATTGACCGTAGTCGATCAAGTCGAAAAGGGCGAGCTGACCTACAAGCAAGCTCAGGAGCGGTATGGGATCCAAGGCAGGTCCACGGTTTTGGTATGGTTGCGTAAGCATGGTCGGCAGGATTGGAGCCAGGGGGCCTCTATTCGAGCCGGCAGGAGTCAAACCGTGACTGATCCCAAAGACCTGACGCCTGAGCAACGCATCAAGGAGCTGGAGCAGCAACTGCAGTTCATGAGCCAAAAGGCCCAATTCTTCGAAGCGGTGGTTGAGGTGCTGGAGAAGGATTACGGCGTTTCGATCGTAAAAAAGCGACCCGGCAAGTCCTCTCGCAAGACCAAGTCGCAGGACTGAGTATTGTCAGGGCTTGCCAGTTTCTAGGGATCAGTCGGCAGGCTTACTACAAGCGCAACCGAACAGCCGATGACAAAGCGCTTCAGGCAGAGCGAGTCGTAGGGTTCGTTTGTCAGGTTCGAATGCGACAGCCTCGGCTGGGGACTCGCAAGCTGCACCATCTCTTGCATTGCCAGCCTGACCGGCGACTTCAGGTGGGCCGCGACCGCCTGTTTCAGGTCTTGGGCGAGCACCGTTTACTGGTGCGTCCCACTCGGGCGTATCACAAGACCACGCAGAGCTTTCATCGCTTCTATCGCCATCACAACTTACTCAAGCCAGGCGTGAATCAGATCGTTCCGACCACACCGGAGCAGGTTTGGGTGGCTGACATCACCTATCTACCCTCAGGCAGTGGCCCGTTGTACCTCAGCCTGGTCACGGATGCGTACTCCCGAAAGATCGTCGGTCACCACGTGCATGAGAGTCTGCATGCCGAGTCGGTAGCACAGGCCTTCAAGCAGGCGTTGCGAAGGCGGAGTCGTCCGCATGAATTGGTGCATCACTCGGATCGGGGCATCCAGTATTGTTCGGCGCTGTATCAGTCCCTGCACGAACGACACGGCGTTCGATGCTCGATGACAGATGGGTACGACTGCTACCAGAACGCGCTGGCCGAGCGAGTCAATGGCATCCTCAAGACAGAATTGCTGCTACGCAACCCGGAGAATCTGGAGCAAGCCAGGAAGATGGTCGAGGAGGCGGTGCGAATCTACAACACGGAGCGACCACACACAGCCCTGAAATACAAAACGCCCGAGGCGGTGCACCGGGCGTTTTGAGGCCTATCGGGCCTACCTGAACAGCTGTAAACCTATTTCAGGACTAGACACAGGGAGTAGCGACGGGTTGGGGTAGGTTGGGTTGAGCGGAGTGAAGCCCAACGTCACCTGGTCCAGCGGTGTGCTCGGCATCACTCACCCCAGCCCTCTCCCAGGGGGAGAGGGGGCGGTTCAGCGCGGGGAGCTCCATCGTCGGAGCCCAACAATCTCGGTCAGTGCATCAGCTCGTCGGCGAATACCTTGTCCAGGGTGATGGGCAGATCGCGTACCCGCTTGCCAGTGGCGTGGAAGATGGCGTTGGCGATGGCCGCGGCCACGCCGACGATGCCAATCTCGCCGATGCCCTTGGCGCCCAGGGGATTGACGATCTCGTCCTTTTCCTCGACGAAGATCACCTCCAGCTGCTGGATGTCGGCCTGCACCGGGAAGTGGTACTCGGCCAGGCTGTGGTTCATCCAGCGGCCTTCGCGGGTGTCCATCATCCCCTCCTCCTGCAGGCCCATGCCGATACCCCAGACGATGCCACCGGCCACCTGGTTCTCGCCGGTCTTGAGGTTGAGGATGCGGCCCGCGGCCACGGCGGTGACCACGCGACTGACCTGGACGCTACCGAAGTCTTCGTCGACCTTGACCTCGACGAACACCGCCGAGTGGGTGCCGGTGGCGTAGTCGTCGCGCCCTTCCGCCGGTTCGGAGCTGGCCAAGGTTTCCATGGACGGCGAGCCCGAGGCCTTGAGGATGGCGGTGAAATCGACACGCTGGGCCGGATCGGTCTTGAGGCTGATGCCGCCGTCGGCGAACACCACCTGGTCCAGTTCGGCCTTGGCCAGGGGCGAGTCGTCCATTTCCTTTGCGGCATCCAGCAGTTGCTGGCGCAGTTGATCACAGGCCAGCTTTACCGCGGTACCCACCGAAGACACGGTAAAGGAGCCGCCTTCCAGCGGTGCCTTGGGCAGGGTGGAATCGCCCAGCTTGAAGGTAACCTTGTCCAGCGGCAGGCCGAGGTTCTCGGCGGCGATCTGGGTCATGACCGTGTAGGTGCCGGTGCCGATGTCGGAGGTGGCGCTGGCCACCACCAGGCTGCCGTCGATGTTCATCACCGCCTTGGCGGTAGCCGGTTGCTGCATGGCTTCCCAGACGCCGGTGGCCATACCCCAGCCCACCAGCTGGTTGCCGTCGCGCATGGAGCGCGGCGCCATGCTGCGCTGCTGCCAGCCGAAGCGCTCGGCGGCCTGGCGATAGCAGGCCAGCAGTTCCTTGCTGGAATAGGGCTTGCCCTTGGCCGGATCGGTGTCGGTGAAATTGCGAATGCGCAATTCCAGCGGATCGATGTCGGCCGCGTAGGCCAGTTCGTCCATGGCGCTTTCCAGAGCATAGACGCCCAGCACGGCGCCGGGGGCGCGCATGTCCAGCGGGGTGTAGACGTCCAGCGCGGCTAGTTGGTAGGCCAGCTTGACGTTGGGGCAGGCATAGAGCGAAGCGGACCAGACCAGCACCATTTCGGTGAAGTCTTCGAAGCGCGAGGTGATGCCCAGGGCGCTGTGGTCGATGGCCTGCAGCTTGCCGTCGCTGTCACAGGCGAGCTTGACCCGCTGGTAGGTCTCGGGGCGGTAGCCGAAGGTGAACATCTGCTGGCGGGTTAGGGTCACTCGCACCGAGCGCTTGAGCTGCAGCGCGGCCATGGTCGCCAGCACGAGCTGGTACTGCGGGCGCAGACCGGAGCCGAAGGCGCCGCCGACGAAGGGCGAGATGACCTTCACGTCACCCTCGCTCAGGCCGAAGATGTTGCTGACGAACTGGGCGCTGTTTTGCACGCCCTGGGTTTTGTCGTGCACCGTCAGCTTGCCGTCCTTGTGGTAGATGACGGTCGAGGCGTGCATCTCCATGGGATTGTGGAATTCCGCCGCGGAGTGGTACTCGGCTTCAATGCGCGTGGGCGCCGCGGCCCAGGCGGCTGGGGCATCGCCGCGGTTGTCCGGCAGCTCCATGGGCGCTTCGTGGGCTTGGTCACGGGCCTTGGCCAGATCGGTGGCGTGGTCTTCCTCGCTGTAGCGGGCGCGGATCAGGGAAGCCGCATGACGCGCGGCCTCGAAAGTCTCGGCGACCACCAGAGCGATGGGCTGACCGCTGTAGAGGATGCGGTCGTTGTACAGCGGCCGGAAGGGCTTGCCGTCGGCCGCGTCCATGTCGGTGTAGCTCTCGTCGTAGCTGGCCATCTTGGGTCGGTTGCGATGGCTGAGCACCTCGATCACCCCGGGCTGGGCCACGGCTTCGCTGACGTCCAGGTCGAGCAGGCGACCCTTGGCGATGGTGGCGTTGACCACGAAGCCGAAGGCCAGGTCCGGCACGCTGAATTCGCCGGCATAGAGCGCCTGGCCGGTGACCTTGAGCGGACCGTCGACGCGTGGAACGGCTTTTTGCAGATGGACGACGGTCATTGCAGGGTACCTCCGGCGGCTTCGGTGAGGGCACGCACGATGGCGCGCCGGGCCAGTTCGATCTTGAAGGCGTTGTGGGCGAAGCCCTGGGCGCCTTGCAGAAGGCGATCGGCCAGTTGGCCGAAGGCAGCCTTGTCCGCCACCTGGCCAACGACGGCCTGTTCGGCCTCGGGCAGTCGCCAGGGCTTGTGGGCCACGCCGCCCAGGGCGACGCGGACCTGCTTGATGCGCTCGCCGTCCAGTTCCAGCGCGGCTGCCACCGAGACCAGGGCGAAGGCATAGGAGGCGCGGTCGCGGATCTTCAGGTAGGCGCTGTTGGCCGCCAGGCTCTCGGCCGGCAGGGTCACGGCGGTGATGAGTTCATCGGCGGCGAGGTTGGTGTCGCGCTCAGGCGTATCGCCCGGCAGGCGATGGAAGTCGGCGAAGTCGATGACGCGATCACCCTGGGGGCCACTCACCTCGACGCGGGCTGCCAGCGCAGCAAGGGCCACGCACATGTCCGAGGGATGGGTGGCGATGCAGTGCTCGCTGTGGCCGAGAATGGCGTGGATGCGATTCTGCCCTTCGCGGGCGCCGCAACCGGAGCCGGGTTCGCGCTTGTTGCAGGGCGTGCCCACGTCATAGAAGTAGTAGCAACGGGTACGCTGCAGCAGGTTGCCGCCAGTGGAGGCCATATTGCGCAATTGCGGCGAGGCGCCGGCGAGGATCGCCTTGCTCAGCAGCGGATAGCGCCGCTGCACCTCGGGGTGATAGGCCACCTCGGCGTTCTTGACCAGGGCGCCGATACGCAGGCCACCGTCAGCGCTGGTCTCCACCTCACGCAGCGGCAGGCCGTTGACGTCGATGAGCTGTTCAGGGCGTTCGACGTTTTCCTTCATCAGGTCCAGCAGGTTGGTACCGCCGGCGATGAAATGGGTCTGGGGGCCGTGCTGGCGGATGGCATCCGGGACGGCATTGGGCTTGGCGTAACCGAAACGGTTCATTCGCGGCCCTCCCCTTGCTGGCAGTCCGGGCGGGCACGCTCGATGGCGGCGCGGATGTTGCGGTAGGCGCCGCAGCGGCAGAGATTGCCGCTCATCTGCTCGGCCACCTCGGCTTCGCTGTGGGCGTGACCTTCCTTGAGCATGCCGATGGCCGAGCAGATCTGCCCAGGGGTGCAGTAGCCACACTGGAAGGCGTCTTCGGCGACGAAGGCGGCCTGCATGGGGTGCAGTTGGTCGCCTTGGGCGAGGCCTTCGATGGTGGTGACCTCGGCCCCGTCCTGCATGACCGCCAGGGCCAGGCAGCTGTTGATGCGGGTGCCGTTGACCAGCACGGTACAGGCGCCGCACTGGCCGTGATCGCAACCCTTCTTGGTACCGGTGAGATCGAGGTGGTCGCGCAGCAGGTCGAGCAGCGTGGTCCAGGGCTCCACGGCCAGCTGCAACTGCTTGCCGTTGAGGGTCAGGGCGATGGTATGGGACTCGGGTTCGGCCAGGGGCGGGAGCTGGCGCGCGGGGGTGGCGTTCATGGCGGACCTCACGGTTAAAGCCGCGGGGTGCAGATTGCCCCCGTGGTCGGAATCAGGCGGTGACAGCGAAAGGCCACCTCAGGTAAAGGACTGCCCTCGACCTGTAGCGGTTCAGCACCCCTGCCCAGCGGTATTCAACGTTACGTTGAGCTCTGCTCAGCGAAACGGCCGAAGCCCGGTGCCAGAGCCTTTTCCCGGGAGATGGACATATCCGGCAAGGGGCCCTGGTCCGTTAGCGCGCGAGGAGTCTGAACCCCAGCTGCGGCGGGGCAGTCATCAGAACTCCCGTGATGCGCCCCTAACGATGAGAATCCGACCATGGCTTCCGACTCCGATGCACGCTGGCGCCTGTCGCGACGCCAGTTCCTCGGCACCTCCGCGGTGCTGGTGGCGACCAGCGCCATTCCCGGCTATGCCTTCGCCCAGGCCAGCGGCGGCGCGCCCCTGACCCCAAAGGCCATTGCCGCCCGGCTGCCGCAATTGCTGCCGCTGACCTTGCAGATCAATGGCGAAGCGCGGCGGCTCAAGGTCGACAGCCGCACCACCCTGCTCGATGCCCTGCGCGAGAATCTGCACCTCACCGGCACCAAGAAGGGCTGCGACCATGGCCAGTGCGGCGCCTGCACCGTGCTGGTGAACGGTCAGCGCATCAACAGCTGCCTGAGTCTCGCCGCCATGCACGAAGGCGACGCCATCACCACCATCGAAGGCCTGGGCAATGCCGAGCGCCTGCATCCGATGCAGGCGGCCTTCCTGGCCAAGGACGGCTTCCAGTGCGGCTATTGCACGCCGGGGCAGATCTGCTCGGCGGTGGCGCTGCTGGACGAGGTCAAGGCCGGCATGCCCAGCCACGTCTCGGCGCGCCTCGACGGGCCGATGCGCCTGAGCGAAGAAGAGATCCGTGAGCGCATGAGCGGCAACCTCTGCCGCTGCAGTGCCTATCCCAACATCGTCGCGGCCATCCAGATGGCGGGGGGCCAGGCATGAGGGTCTTCGACTATCAGCGAGTGCAGAACGAAGCCGAGGCCAGTCGCCAGGGGGCCCAGGCCGGCAGCCGCTTCATCGCCGGCGGCACCAACCTGCTGGACCTGATGAAGCTGGAGATCGAAACGCCCAGCCAGGTGCTGGACATCAATCGCCTGCAGCTGGATCAGATCAGTGCCACCCAAGACGGCGGCCTGCGCATCGGCACCCTGGTGCGCAACTCTACCCTGGCTGCCGACGCTCGGGTGCGCGAGCGCTATCCAGTGCTGTCCCGCGCCCTCTTGGCCGGCGCCTCGGCGCAGTTGCGCAACAAGGCCACCACCGGCGGCAACCTCTTGCAGCGCACCCGCTGCTCCTACTTCTACAACACCGCCATGCCCTGCAACAAACGCCAGCCCGGCAGTGGTTGCGCGGCGCTCGGCGGCTTCAACCGGATGAACGCGGTGATAGGCGCCAGCGACCAGTGCATCGCCGTGCACCCCTCCGATATGGCGGTGGCCATGCGGGTGCTGGATGCCACGGTGGAGACCCGCGAGGCCACTGGCCGCACCCGCCGCATCCCCATCGCCGATTTCCATCGCCTGCCCGGGGACACCCCGCAGATCGAGACGGTGCTGCAACCCGGCGAACTCATCACTGCCGTCAACCTGCCCCCACCGCCACCGGGCATCCAGGTCTATCGCAAGGTGCGCGACCGCGCCTCCTATGCCTTCGCCCTGGTGTCCATGGCGGCCATCGTCGAGCTGGACGGCAGCCGCATCCGCAGCGGTCGCGCGGCCTTCGGTGGCCTGGCGCACAAGCCCTGGCGCGTGGCGGCGGCCGACCAGGCCTTCGCTGGCCAGGCGGTGGACAGTGACCTGGCCGCGGTGGGCGATGCCCTGCTCGCTGGCGCCCGTGGCTATGGCCACAACGACTTCAAGCTCGAGCTGACCCGCCGCATCCTGCGCGCCGGGGTAGCCGATGCCCGCCAACAGGCCTGAGGACAGCCCCATGGAAATGAATGAACCCGCTGGCCGCAACCTGATCGACGAAAATCGCAGTGGCCTGATCGGCAAGCCCATCGACCGCGTCGACGGCCTGCTCAAGGTGACCGGCCAGGCGCCCTACAGCTTCGAATTCCGCAACGATCGCGTCGCTTACGGCTTCATCGTCGGCGCCACCATCGCCAAGGGCCGTATCGCTCGGCTGGACACCTCGGCCGCGGAAAGCGCACCCGGTGTGCTGACCGTACTCACCTATCACAACGCTCCGCGCCAGGCGGCCCGCGAACCGGACAACAGCGGCCGCTTCACCCGTCCCAAGCCCTATCTGGACAGCGACCAGGTGCGCTATTTCGGCGAGCCAGTGGCCTTCGTGGTGGCCGAGAGTTTCGAGGAGGCACGGCTGGCGGCGGCCCTGGTGGAGATCGATTACGCCACCGAACCAGGCGTCTTCGACCTAGCCGCCAACCTCGGTCAGGCGGTCAAGCCGCCGGATGCCGACCAGCCCACCGACACCGCTTCGGGCGATGTCGACGCCGTCTTCGCCCGGGCCCCGGTCAAGCTCGACGAGCGCTACACCACGCCCTACCACATCCATGCGCAGATGGAGCCCCACGCCAGCCTCGCCCAATGGGACGGCGACCGGGTGACGATCTATTGCTCCACCCAGTTCGTCGAGCAGGCGCAGAGTTGCGTGGCCAACACCCTGCAACTGCCCAAGGAAAACGTGCGCATCGTGGCGCGCTACATCGGCGGCGGCTTCGGCGGCAAGCTGCCGATCTATGCCGACGCCTTGATCGGCGCCATGGCGGCCCGCGCCATCGGCCGGCCGGTCAAGGTCACCCTCACCCGCCAGCAGATGTTCCAGATCACCGACCACCGCTCGGCCACGGTGCAACGCATCCGCCTGGGCGCCGACGGCAACGGCCGCATCCTGGCCATGGCCCATGAGGGCTGGTCCCACTCCGCCCGCGGCCTGACCTACTACGAACCCACCGGGCTCTCCTCGCGCACCCTCTATGCCGGCGATGACCGCCTGGTGGCGCACCGCATGGTCGAGCTGGACCTGCCCGAATCCGGCTCCTGCCGCGCTCCCGGCGAGGCGGTGGGGATGCTCGCCAGCGAGAGCGCCATGGACGAGCTGGCGGTCCTGCTCGATCTCGACCCCATCGAGCTGCGCCTGCGCAACGAACCCAGCCAGGACCCGGAAAAACACATCCCCTTCTCCACCCGCAAGCTGGTGGACTGCATGCAGGAAGGTGCCCGCCGCTTCGGCTGGAACCAGCGCAACGCCAAGCCAGGGCAGGTGCGCGACGGTGACTGGCTGGTCGGGATGGGCATGGCCGCCGCCAGCCGCGCCAATGTCATGCGCCCGTCCCAGGCCGGGGTACGGCTGGAGGCCGGCGGCACGGCGACGGTGAAGACCTCCATGACCGACATCGGCACCGGGACCTACACCATTCTGGCGCAGATCGCCGGGGAGTCCCTTGGACTGCCGGTGGAGCGGGTCAAGGTGCTGCTCGGTGACAGTGACGACCCGGCCGGCGCCGGCTCCGGTGGTTCCTTCGGCGCCGCCAGCTCCGGTTCCTCGGTCTATGTCGCCTGCGAGAACCTGCGCCTGAAGGCGGCCGCGGCGGCGGGCCTGGACCAGGCCAGCGCCCGATTCGTCGGCGGTCGGCTGATCGCCGACAACGGCAGCCGTGACCTCGCCGAGCTGGCGCGTGAGCACGATCTCCAGGCCATCGGCGAAATCAAGCCGGGGCAGACGCTCAAGGACTATTCCCAGCAAGGCTATGGCGCCTTCTTCGCCGAGGTGGGCGTACATGCCATCACCGGCGAGATCCGCCTGCGGCGCATGCTCGGGGTGTTCGCCGCCGGGCGCATCCTCAACGAGAAGACCGCCCACTCGCAGATGCTCGGCGGGATGATCTGGGGTGTGGGCAGCGCCCTGCACGAAGAGGGGGTGATCGATACCCGCCATGGCCACTTCGTCAACCACGACCTGGCCGACTACCACTACCCCAGCCACCTGGACATCCCCGCCATCGAGGCCTACTTCCTGCCGGAACTGGACGACAAGGCCAATCCACTGAAGATCAAGGGCGTCGGCGAACTGGGCATCTGCGGCGCCGGGGCCTCCCTCACCAACGCCGTCTACAACGCCTGCGGGGTACGCATCCGCGACTATCCGCTGACGGTGGACAAGGTGCTGGTGGGGCTGAAGATGGCCTGAGGTCGGGCGGCGCGATTCAACGCGCCGCCTTCGCCCCTGAGCGCGTCGCTAGCAGCACCCCGCCGATGGCGATCACCATGGCGACCCAGGCCAGCGGTGGCAGGGTCTCGCCGAGCAGCAGCCAGGCGCTCAGGGCGGCGCCCGGTGGGACGCAGAAGAACAGCGCGCTGACCCGCGCCGCCTCGCCAGCGCGGATCATCCACACCAGCAGGCTGATGGCCAGCAGCGAGTTGGCCAGCACCAGATAGGCCAGGGCGCCGATGAAGGCCGGTGCCCAGTGCACCGGATTGTGCTCGAACAGCAGCGCCACCGGCGCGCAGCAGACCAGGCCGACGCTGTATTGCACCAGGTTGTTGGTCACCGGATGCTGGGCCACGCCCAGGCGTTTTTCGTAGAGCACCGCGCTGGTCATGCCCAGCAGCGCGCCCACGGCCAGGAAAATGCCAGGGACGGACTCCACGGCGACGCTGGCCCGCGCCAGGATCACCCCGATGGCGCCCAGCAGGCCCAGCGCTAGCCCCAGCCATTGCAGCGGTGCCACCCGCTCTCCGACCAGCAGGGGCGCGCCCAGGGCGACCAGGATCGGCTGCAGCGAGGCGACCATGGCCACCACGTTGGCCGAGGCGCCCAGCACCAGGGCGCCATAGCTCATGCCGAAATAGACGCCCTGGATCAAGAAGCCCACCACGGCGAGATTCGCCCATTCCCGGCGCGTGCGCGGCAGCGGCGGGCGGAGGATGAGAAAGGCCACCAGCAGCACGCTGAAGGCCAGCGCATAGCGCATCGTCAGGATGGTGAACGGCGGCGCATAGGCTAGGCCCACCTTGGAGACGGCGAAGCCGGCGGACCAGAGGGCGAGGAAGACCAGGGGGATGAGGCGCAACAGCCAGGGATGCAAGGAGATGGACGGCATCGAATTCTCGTACGGCCAGGCGAGTCAGCAGGGCGCGGCTCGCGAGCGGGAAGGATAGCTGACGATCAGCAGACCGCTGAGCACCAGCGCGGCGCCGAGCAGAAAGCCGGGGCCCGGCGTCTCCTTGAGCAGCCAGACGCCCATCAGCACGCCGAACAGCGGTGTGAGCAGGGTCAGCACACCCAGGGGCGCGGCGCGGTAGCGGCTGAGCAGCACGAACCAGCCGAGCAGGCTCGCCCCCGCGACGATGAACACCTGGAACGCCAGGCTCGACCAGGCCAGGGAATCCAGCGTGGCCAGCTCCAGGTGCTTGCCGAGCGGCAGGGCCAGGGCCAGCAGCACCACCCCGGTCACCCCAAGTTGATAGAACAGGGTGCGCAGCGGCGGCGCCTCGGCCAGGGCGCTGCGGCGGATCAGTACGGTGGTAGCGCCCCAGCAGGCACCGCCGAGCAGGCCGATGAGATCGCCCCGCCAACTGGTCGTGCCGCTCGGCTGGCCAATCAGGAAGGCGCAGACCACCCCTGCGCTCGCCAGGGCGATGCCCAGCCACTGGCGCGACGACAGCCGCTCCCCCGGCACCAGCCAGTGCAGGCCGCAAGCAGCGAACAGCGGCGCGGTATAGATGAACACCACCATGTGCGCGGCGCTGGTGTACTTCAGGCCCACCGCCATGCAGAGGAATTCCAGGGCGAACAGCGAGCCGGCCAGCAGACCGGGCACCAGCGTCTGGTCCCGTCCCAGGCAGCGGATGCCGCGCCAGCGGGCCAGGGCATAGAGCAACCCGGCCGCCAGCAGCGAGCGCCAGCCGATCTGCAGCAGCGGGTCCACCTGCTCGGCGATGGCCTTGATCGCGGTCTGCTGCAGCCCCCACACCAGGCAGAGCACCAGCATCAACAGCACTGCGGGGGCATCGAGTTCTTTACGCATGAGCGCTGCTCCAGAAAAGACAACGCCTGCATGGTGAAGCGGGCTGAACAAGTCGGACAAACGATGTTTAATGGGCGTCAGGCTCAGGAAAACTAAGGCTCGCCGTGACCACCGCCCTCCCCCTCAACGCCCTGCGCGCTTTCGCCGCCGCCGCCCGCCACCAGCACTTCGCCAAGGCCGCGGACGAGCTGCACGTCACCGCTGGGGCCATCAGCCGGCAGATCCGCCTGTTGGAGGAAGAACTGGGCCAGAGCCTGTTCGAGCGCCTACCCCAGGGGGTGCGTCTCACCGTGCAGGGGCGTGCCCTGGCCACCGAGATCGCCCCCCATCTCGACGGCCTGACCCGCGCCGTGGCCCGGGCGCGGCTCAAGAGCAGCGTGCTCACCGTCAGCGCGCCGCCCACCTTCGGCCAGGAGTGGCTGCTGCCGCGCCTGGAAGACTTCCAGCGCCAGCATCCGGATATCGAGGTCTTTCTCGACGCCTCCTCCGCCATCGTCCCCCTCGGCACCGAGGGCGGCGCCCAGGCGGCGATCCGCTATGGCCGCGGTGACTGGCAGGATGGCGAAACCCGGCTGCTGCTGCGCGAGTGGATCTTTCCGGTCTGCAGCCCGGCGCTGATCACCGCCCCTCTTTCCGCACCCGCGGCCTTGCTCGACTATCCACTGCTGCACGCCGAATGGCCTGGCGGCTGGCGGGCGGGTCGGCCCAGCAGCAGATTCAATGCCTGGCAGGACTGGTTCGCCAGCCAGGACGTCAGCCTCAGCGACAGCCTGCGCGGCCCGCGCTATTCCCTGAGTGGCATGGCGTTGCAACAGGCGGCGGCCGGCAAGGGCGTCGCCCTCGGCGGTTGCGTGCTGGCCCAGCGGCTGCTGGCCAGTGGTGCCCTGATTCGCCCACTGCCGGACCGGTTCAACCAGCTTTCGCCCCAGGCCTACTTCCTGGTATTGCCCAAGGGTCCGGTGGAAGCGCCGGTGCAGCGCTGGATCGCCTGGTTGCTGGAGCAGGTGCGCAGCTTCCGCGACACCCATGGCGATCAGCAGGAGACCGGCGGTGCCTGGTGAGCACCCGCTCTTTGCGGCAGTCTAGGGAGACCGCCGCCGCTATCGCCATCCTCCATGACCGCTTCCCACTTGCCCGCCCTGCTCCTCGGCCTGCTGTTAGCGAGCGCTACGTTCGCCGCCGAAAAGACACCGGTCGCATGCGATCGCCAGGGTAACGACTCCCAACTGGCCGCCTGCGCCGCCCTGGATCTGACTACGGCCGAGACCCGCCTCGACGAGGCCTACGCCAGACGGCTGGCGGCCACCCAACCCGCCCAGCGCGCCAATGTCGAACGCCTGCAAAAGCTTTGGCAGGACGACCGCGCCCCCCGTTGCGCCACCGCCACCCGCGGTTTCAGCGGCGCCATGCAGCAGCTGCAATATCTGAGCTGTCTCAAGTCCATGACCCTGCTGCGCCTGGACGACCTGCAGCGCCAGCTGCCGCGGCACGACTGACGCTTCGTCGCCAGCGCTGCCGCCCCGCGCCGGAAGTCACTATCATGGCGCCCCGCTGTTGGAGTTCACGATGTACGAGCGTTACCTGCCCCTGCTGGTCCTGGCCGGACTGCTGCTGCTCGGGGCAAGCTGGTGGTGGCAACGCCGCCGTCAGGCCGCCTTTCCCTATCGCCAGGTCGAAGCCCTCTTCACCCCCGCCGAACAAGCCTTTCTCGCCGTGCTCGACGAAGCCGTGGGCGCCGACTACCGGGTCTTCGGCAAGGTGCGCATCGCCGACGTGGTCCAGACCCTGCCGCTGCGTGATCGGCGGCGCTATCTGATCGCCCAGAACCGCATCAACGCCAAGCATTTCGACTTCGCCATCTGCCGTCGCGACGACCTCGCCGTGCATGCGGTGGTGGAACTCAACGACAGATCCCACCTGCAACGTCACCGGCAGCAGCGTGATCGCTTCGTGCGCTCGGTCTGCGAAGCCGCTCAGCTACGGCTGGTGGAGATCCCGGCCGCGGCGCGCTATTCCGCCAGCGCCGTGCGCGAAGCCGTGTTCGGCGGTCGTCGTCCACGCCAGCGCGCGAGCGAGCCGAGCCAGGCCCTGGCCCCGGAATGCCCCGAATGCCAGGCGCCCATGGTGCGCCGCCGCGCCCGTAGTGGGCGCCACCAGGGCCGGGAATTCTGGGCCTGCTCGAATTATCCGGATTGCCGCGCCCTGCTCGACATCGACGACTGACCCGAGGCCTGCCCATGCGCTACCCCACCACCCCGGACGGACGCTATTTCGTGGTCAGGGGCCGGCTGTGGCGCTGCACCGACCCCAGCCTGCCCAGCGACCGCCGCACGGCCCTGACCCACGACCTGATGGAGGCCCGCCGCCAGGTCGGCGTGGCCAAGCGCCAAGGTGATGAGGAAGCCTTGCGCAGCGCCCGCGCCGCGGTGGACGCCGCCAAGCGCGCCCTCGGCGAGCGTGGCCCGGTCTGGTGGACGGATGGCGCACCCGACTACAACCGCCACCTGGCGAAGAACACCCCCTACGCCGACTGGTATGGCCAACTCGACGCGGATGCCCAGGCTTCCTGACCCGCGTCGCGGGGCGTAAGGTGAAGGGTCACTTCCTGTTGCGAGCACCGCTCTTGCGTATCCGCCCCGCCGTCGTCACCGACCTCGCCGCCCTCTGCACCCTGGCCGAACAACTCGCCGAACACCACCACGAGCAGGCGCCGGAAACCTTCGCCGCGCCCTCGGGCGGCTGGCGCGACCAGGACTATTGGGCGGCGCAACTGGAGCCCGAAGATGGCGTGCTGTTCGTCGCCGAGCAGCGCGACGAGCTGGTGGGCTTCGTCACCGCGCGCCTGTCCGATACCCGGGGAATTTCCTTCCTGCAGCCACTGGTGCTCTGCCGGATCGGCAGTCTGGTGGTGGCCGCCAGCCACAGACGCCACGGCGTGGGCGCCCGCCTGCTGGCCCAGGTGGAAGCCTGGGCCAAGGCCAACGACGCCGACGAATTGCGCCTGGAAGTCATGGAATTCAACAGGGACGCCCAGGCCTTCTATGCCCGGCAGGCGTTCCACGGCCAGTCGCGGATCCTGGCCAAGCCATTGCGCGACTGAGCCAGCCGCGAACCTTACACAACTGTAATCGCACCCCCCGCCCCGCTATGCCAGAGTTGGCCCGGGTCGCGCAGTCGAGCGCGGCCGTCCTGCTCCCTCGTCATCTGGAATAGCGCGCCATGCCTCGCCACCTGTCTCGTCGTACCTTCGTCAAGGGCCTGGCTGCCACCGGCGCGCTCGGTGGTCTCGGACTGTGGCGCGCGCCGACCTGGGCCACCCCTGCCCTCGACGGCTTGACCGGCACCCACTTCGAACTGGCCATCGACGAGTTACCGGTCAACATCACCGGCACGCCGCGTACGGCCATGGCGATCAACGGCGGTCTGCCAGGTCCACTGCTGCGCTGCAAGGAAGGCGATACCGTCACCCTGAGGGTGCGCAACCAGCTGACTGTCCCGACCTCCATCCACTGGCACGGCATCATCCTGCCGCCCAACATGGACGGAGTGCCGGGCCTGAGCTTCGCCGGTATCGAACCCGGCGGCAGCTATCTCTACCGCTTCACCCTCAAGCAGAACGGCACCTACTGGTATCACAGCCATTCGGGCTTCCAGGAGCAGCAGGGGGTCTATGGTCCCCTGGTCATCGAGGCCAAGGACCCCGAACCCTTCCAATACGATCGGGACCTGGTGCTGATGCTCACCGACTGGACCGACGAAGATCCCGCGGCGCTGATGCGCACCCTGAAGAAGCAGGCCGACTACTACAACTTCCACAAGCGGACCCTGGGCGATTTCATCGACGATGTCGCGCAGGACGGCTGGGCGGCGACCCTGGCCGACCGCAAGATGTGGGCGGAAATGAAGATGAATCCCACCGACATCGCCGACGTCAGTGGTGCCACCTACACCTATCTCCTCAATGGCCTGGCGCCCGCGCGGAATTGGACCGGGCTGTTCCGCCCCGGCGAGAAACTGCGGCTCCGATTCATCAACGGCTCGGCCATGAGCTACTTCGATATCCGCATCCCGGGGCTGAAGATGACGGTGGTTGCGGCGGACGGGCTGTACGTCGAGCCGGTCGAGGTCGAGGAATTTCGCATCGCGGTGGCGGAGACCTACGACGTCATCGTCGAGCCGGTGGCAGAGGCCTACACCGTCTTCGCCCAGGCCATGGATCGCACCGGCTATGCCCGCGGCACCCTGGCGGTACGCGAGGGCCTGGTCGCCCCCGTTCCGCCGCTGGATCCGCGGCCGCTGCTGACCATGGCCGACATGGGCATGGCGCACGGCGGTCACGGCGGTCATGAGATGGCGGCCATGGCGTCCGGCCATGAGGGACATGAGGGCCATGGCCAGGCGGCCAGCGGCGGGATGCAGGTCCAGATCCATCCTGCCAGCGAGACCGGCAATCCCCTGGTCGACATGCAGGCGATGATGACCGCACCCAAGCTCGACGACCCCGGCATCGGCCTGCGCGACAACGGTCGCCGGGTGCTGACCTACGCCGACCTGCGCAGCCGCTTCGAAGATCCGGATGGGCGTGAGCCGGGTCGTACCATCGAACTCCATCTCACCGGCCATATGGAGAAGTTCGCCTGGTCGTTCGACGGCATCAAGTTCTCCGATGCCGAACCCCTGCGCCTCACCTATGGCGAAAGGGTGAGGATCGTGCTGGTGAACGACACCATGATGACCCACCCCATCCATCTGCACGGCCTCTGGAGCGATCTGGAAGACGAGCACGGCAATTTCCAGGTGCGCAAGCACACCATCGACATGCCGCCAGGCGCGCGCCGCAGCTATCGCGTCACCGCCGACGCCCTGGGGCGCTGGGCCTATCACTGTCACCTGCTCTATCACATGGAAATGGGCATGTTCCGCGAAGTCCGGGTGGAGGAATGAAGCCATGAGCAGCCACGTTCGCCTGCGCCGCCCCAGCCCGCTGATCGCTACCGCCCTGCTGGTGCTGTCCGGCAGCGCCTTCGCCGTCCAAGACCAGGATGGGATGCAGGGGATGGAGCCTTCCCAGATGCAGGGGATGGAGCCTTCCCAGATGCAGGGCATGGATCATTCCCAGATGCAGGGTATGGATCACTCCAAGATGCAGGGCATGGATCACTCCCAAATGCAGGGTATGGACCACTCCCAAATGCAGGGCATGGATCACTCCAAAATGCAGGGCATGGACCACTCCCAGATGCCAGGCATGGACCATTCCAAGATGCAGGGCATGGACCACGCTAAACCCCCGGCGACCTCGCGCAGTCGCACACCCATCCCGGCCCTGACCGACGCCGACCGGGCGGCGGTCTACCAGGGTGGCCACGGGCACGCCGTGCACGACAAGGCCCTGAACAGCCTGCTGCTGGTCGACCGGCTGGAATGGCAGGACGCCGCTGAAGGCAGCGCCCTGAATTGGGATCTCAAGGGCTGGGTCGGCGGCGACATCGACCGGCTGTGGTTGCGCTCGGAAGGCGAGCGCAGCCGCGGCGTCACCGAGGCGGCGGAACTCCAGACGCTCTGGGGGCACGCCATAAGCCCCTGGTGGGACGTGGTGGGCGGACTCCGCCAGGACTTCAAACCCGGTCCAGCGCAGACCTGGGCCGCCCTCGGCCTGCAGGGACTGGCGCTGTACAACGTCGAGGCCGAGGCCACCGCCTTCCTCGGCGAAGGCGGCCAGACCGCGCTGCGCCTGAAAGGCGAGTACGACCTCCTGCTGACCAATCGCCTGATCCTGCAGCCCTCCGTCGAGGTGGATCTCTACGGCCGGGACGATCCCCGCCGCAGCGTCGGTGCGGGGCTGGCGGAAACCGAAGCGGGGCTGCGCCTACGCTACGAGATTCGTCGGGAATTCGCACCCTATGTCGGCGTGACCTGGAATCGCAGCCATGGCGAGACCGCCCGCCTGGCGCGGGAGGAAGGCGCGGAGATCAGCGATACCCGCCTGGTGCTCGGCCTGCGTTTCTGGTTCTAAGGCTTACGTTCCTCTCGCTCGGCTCAACCCCTACAAGGAGTTTCCATGTCCAATCCTCTGCTGCGGACGTTCGCCGTCCTCCTGCTGTCAGGCCTGGGTGCCGCGGCGCTGGCCCATCCCAAGCTGCTCTCCGCCACCCCGGCCGACCGCAGCGAAGGCGCCGCCCCCGCACGCATCGAACTGCACTTCTCCGAGAACCTGGTCAGCCAGTTCTCCGGCGCCAAGCTCAGCATGACCGCCATGCCCGGCATGGAGCATCCACCGATGCCGGTCAAGGCGACCGTCTCCGGCAGCGACAATCCCAAGGTCATGCTGATCACGCCCGCAGCCCCTCTGGCGGACGGTACCTATCGGGTCGATTGGCGCGCCGTCTCGGCGGACACCCATCCCGTGACCGGTAGCCTGACCTTCAAGATCCGCTGAGGTGGCCGACCCCTGGAGTATCGCCCTCAGAGGTAGCCTGTACGCCGTGCTCATGGCGCTATTCGGGCTGGCCCTGTTCGGCCTCTATGGACTCGACCGCTCCGCGCGGCGCTCGGGCGTGGTCCTGCCGTTCACCCCGCTGCTGGCCGCCTGCGCCGGGCTCGCCCTACCGCTCTCGGCGCTCGCCCTGCTGCAACTGGCCACCGTCTTGAGCGGGGCCAGCGCCTGGGCGGAGGCCTGGCCCCAGGTGCCGCTGGTGGCGACCCAGACCGCTGCGGGCCTGGCCAGCCTGGTACGGCTGGCGGCGCTATTGGGTGTATTGCTCGCCTGCCTGGCCTACCGCCGCTCGCCGAGCGCCAGCCTGCTAGGCATCGCGGTGCTGGGTGCCGCCGCCCTCGCCACCCTGGCCTGGGCAGGCCATGGCGTCATGGATGACGCCCCAAGGCGCCTCTGGCACCTCGGCGCCACCCTCGTTCACCTCTGGGTATCCGCTGGCTGGTTCGGGGCGCTGCTGGCCTTCGCCTGGCTCTTGTTCAGCGGGCCGCCGACGGAGGGGCCGGCGACGCGGCGCCTGGCCCGATCTCTGGCCGGATTCAGCACGGCCGGAGCCCTGTTCGTGGCCCTGGCGGCAGCGACCGGCCTGGTCAAGTACCTGTTCATCGTCGGTCCACGGCTGGCGCCCCTGCTGGAGGGTCGCTATGGCGTCCTGTTGCTCGGTAAGCTCGGCCTATTCCTGGCCATGCTCGGCCTGGCGACGCTCAATCGCTGGTGGCTGACGCCCGCCCTCGCCGCGACAATGGACAGCCGGGGCCCCGCCTGGGCAGTCCGTCGGCTGCGGCTGAGCATCGGCCTAGAACTGGCAGCCGCCGTTGTCATACTCGCGTTGGTCGCCTGGCTCGGTACACTCGATCCGGATCCCCAGGCCTGATGCCGCCATCCGCTTCAATTCCCACAGCTTGCGTACCTCGAGGCCCCACGTGTCACTCCTGATCGCCGAAGACGAGCCCAAGACCGGCATCTATCTCCAGCAGGGTCTGCGTGAAGCGGGTTTCACCGTGGATCGCGTGACCACCGGCAGCGAGGCACTCGAGCTGGCGCTGGAGCACCCCTACGACCTGCTGATCCTGGACGTGATGCTGCCCGGCCTGGACGGCTGGGAGGTCATCCGGCGTCTGCGCGCGGCGGGCCGGACCTTTCCCGTGCTGTTCCTGACCGCACGCGACGGCATCGAAGACCGGGTCAAGGGCCTCGAACTGGGCGGCGACGACTACCTGGTGAAACCCTTCGCCTTCACCGAATTGCTGGCCCGCATCCGTACCCTGCTGCGGCGGGCGAAGGGGGCACAACTCAACACCTCGCTCAGCGTGGGAGACCTGCACCTCGATCTGCTCAGCCGACGGGTATCCCGTGGCGAGCAGCGCATCAACCTGACGACCAGGGAACTGGAGTTGCTGGAATTCTTCATGCGCCGTCGCGGCGAGGTACTGTCCAAATCCCTGATCGCCGCCGGCGTCTGGGACATGCATTTCGAGAGCGACACCAACGTCATCGAGGTGGCCATTCGCCGCCTGCGCGCCAAGATCGATGACGACTTCCCGGTCAAGCTGCTGCATACCTGCCGCGGCCTGGGCTATCGGTTGGAGGCCCCGGAGGCGTCATGAAACCGGGTTCTCTCACCCTGCGCCTGAGCCTGCTGTTCGTGGCCGCGGTCGCCGTCGTACTCGTCGTCGTCGGGCTGGCCTTCGAGGCCCTGAGTCGCCATCACTTCCACGCCCTGGATACCCAGGTCCTCAGGGAAAAGCTGGCCGCCGTCAACCGGATCGCCAGCGAGTCCGCCGCCGACCCGGACGAGCTGCGTGCCCGCTGGCACACCCTGCTGGGTGCCCATCCGGACCTCACCGTGCTGGTGCTCGCCGCCGATGGCTCCCCCTATTTCACCGAGCCGGCCGGCGCCACGCTGCCCCCCGTCGAGCGGGAGCGCCAGGGCGACGGCACCTGGGAGTGGGTGCAGGGTCATCACCGCTACAAGGCCATCAGCGCGCCGCTGACTCTGGCGGCAGGCACGCCGCCCCTCACCCTCTGGCTGCTGCTGGACGTCACCACCCACGCGCATTTCTTCACCGTGCTCCAGCGCTGGTTCTGGATCGTGCTGGGCGCCAGCACCCTGCTGAGCGCCGCGCTGGGGTGGTTGGTCGCCCGTAACGGACTCAAGCCGGTCAGGACGGTCACCCACACGGCCGCTTCCATGTCGGCGGGCTCGCTGAAGCGCCAGATCCCTCTCGCACCCGTACCCGACGAATTGCGCGAGCTCATCATGGCCTTCAATGCCATGCTCGGGCGCCTGGACAACTCCTTCGGGCGCCTCTCCAACTTCTCGGCCGATATCGCCCACGAATTGCGCACCCCGATCAGCAACCTGCGCACCCATACCGAGGTGGTGCTGGCGCAGCCGCGGACGCCCGAGGTCTACGAAGAGAATCTGCAATCCAACCTGGAAGAATTGAATCGACTGTCGATCCTCATCGACCGCCTGTTGCTGCTGGCCAAGGCGGATCACGGCCTGATCGCCCTCGACCGTCAGCCACTGGAGTTGCGGACCGTGGTGCAGAAACTCTTCGACTACTACGAACTGCTCGCCGAGGACCAGGGCGTCGAACTGCACCTGAGCGGTGACGGCCGGGTGCTCGCCGACAGCGTCATGATCCAGCAGGTGGTCGCCAACCTGCTGTCCAATGCACTGCGCTACACCCCGGGCGGCGGACGGATCTTCGTCAGCCTCGCGGAGCGTGGGCAACAGGTGGAGCTGGCGGTGGAAAATCCGGGGCGGACCATAGCGCCCGAACACCTCGACCATCTCTTCGACCGCTTCTATCGCGGCGATCCGGCCCGCCGGGAAGGCCAGGGCAATGCCGGGCTGGGGCTGGCCATCGCCCGCTCCCTGATGGAGTCCCACGGCGGCAGCATCCACTGCACCTCGGCAGAAGGCTGCACCCGCTTCACCCTCGTCTTTCCCAGTCTTGCTCATGCCGCCCAGGCCTGAGCCCGGGGACTAGACGCTTTCCCGACTCACCAGCTCGAACCCCAGATCCACCGAAGTCGGCTGGCTGCGGCCATCGAGCAGGCCCAGCAACAGGGTCGCCGCCTGGCGCCCCACCGCTGCTCGCGGCGTCTGGATGGACGACAGCCGCGGCACCGTATGCGCCGAGCCGGGCAGATCGTTGAAGCCGATCACCGAAATCCGCTCGGGAATGGCGATGCCCAGGCGCTGCGCCTCGAACAGCGCGCCCTGGGCCAGGTCGTCGTTGCAGAAGAATAGGCCGTCGACATCGGGCCGCCGCGCCAGCAACTCGCGGAACTGCTGGGCACCCAGGCCCACGGACGAAGGCTGGGCATCCAGCACGTCCAGGCTCGGGTCGTAGCAGCCCGCCTCGCGCAGCACCTCGCGAAAGCCTTCGCCCCGCGCCAGCGCCCGGGGATCGAGCTGGGCGGCGACATAGCCCAGCCGCTTGCGGCCGGCGGCCAACAGATGGCGCGCCGCCGCCGCCCCGGCCGCATGCTGGGAAAAGCCCACGCTGGGCACCGTACCGGCCGGATCCAGTTCCATCATGTGCACCCGCGGCACGCCACTGGCCGCCAGCAGCTGGCGCGCGGTATCGGTGCGGTCGAAACCGGTCAGCAACAGGCCCCGCGGCTGGTAGGCCAGGTAGTTGCGGATCAGCTTCTCCTCTTCCTCGGGATCGTAGTGGTAATTGCCGATCAGCACCTCCAGCCCACGCGGCCGCAAGACCTCGTGGATGGCCTCCAGCGGCTCGATGAACAGATGGTTGGAAAGCGAGGGCACCAGCACCACCACCGAGTGCCCCTGGGCCGAGGCCAGGGCGCGAGCGGCCGGATTGGTGACGTAGCCGAGCTGGGCGGCGGCCTCTTGCACCCGGGTGACCAACTCGGGCGCCACGGTGGCGACCCCGCGTAGGACGCGCGAGGCGGTAATGGGGGAAACACCGGCCTGCAGCGCCACCTCGGTGAGGGTGGGCCGACCGGAACTACGAGAACCCGTTCGCTTCATTGTTATGGTTTCAGGCTTGTCAGAGACGGAGAACCCGCCTAAGGTAGCGCTGTCTCACCAGACACTACAAGCCTGATGCGCGCTGATGCAGCCCATCGGCATTCGGCCCTAACAAGATCGACAAGAACTGGAAGCCGCGCCCTTTTTATCCTTTCGGGGTAGCGCTGTCTCCAGACCGGAGGTGATGATGAACACTCCCATTCCCGCGCTGGTGGTCATGGGCGTCGCAGGCTGCGGCAAGAGCAGCGTCGGCGCCGCCATCGCCCAGCAGGACGGTGGCCGCCTGATCGAAGGCGACGCCTTCCACCCCCCAGCCAACATCGCCAAGATGAGCGCCGGGATTCCCCTCGACGACGCGGACCGCGCCGGCTGGTTGACCCGCCTGGGCGAAGAGCTGGCCGCCGCCGTGGCCGCTGGTGAACGCCCGGTGCTCACCTGCTCCGCACTCAAGCGCCGCTATCGCGACCAACTGCGCCAGGCCGTGCCCGGCCTCGGTTTCGTCTTCCTCGAACTGACCCGCGAGACCGCTGCCCAGCGCGTCGCCAATCGCCCGGGCCACTTCATGCCCGCCAGCCTGATCGATAGCCAGTTCGCCGCCCTGGAAGCGCCACACGGTGAAGCGACTACGCTGGTAGTGGACGCTCGCAACCCCTTGTCCGCCATTGGCCAGCAGGTCTCGGCCTGGTGGAGCACCTCGGCTCGGCTGGCTCAACCGGCCTGACGAGACAGCGCTACCCAAGCAATCCCTCACAACAACAATAGGAGAGGCGCCATGTTCGGCATGGACCACAACAGCTTTCTTTTGCTCGACGCCCTGGTGACCATCATCGGCCTGGTGCTCTTGATCACCAAGTTCAAGGTCCATCCCTTCATCGCCCTGACCATCGCCTCGGGCTTTCTCGGCCTGACCTCCGGCATGCCGGTGGAAAAGGTCATGAAATCCTTCCAGGACGGCTTCGGCGGCGTGCTCGGCTTCGTCGGCATCCTGCTGGGCCTCGGCACCATGCTCGGCAAACTGATGGCCGATTCCGGCGGCGCCGACCAGATCGCCCAGACGCTGATCCGCGCCTTCGGCATCAAGCGCGTGCACTGGGCAATGATGTTCGCCGCCTTCCTGGTGGGCATCCCGCTGTTCTTCGAGATCGGCTTCGTGCTGCTGGCGCCCCTGGTGTTCATCGTCGCCCGTCGCACCGGGCTGTCGCTGGTCAAGCTGGGCATCCCGCTGCTGGCGGGTCTGTCCGCCGTGCATGGCCTGGTGCCGCCGCATCCGGGTCCGCTGCTGGCGGTCGGGGTGTTCGGTGCCGACATCGGCAAGACCATCTTCTACGGCCTGATCGTCGGCCTGCCCACCGCCATGATCGCCGGCCCCATCTTCGGCGCCTGGATCTCCAAGCGCATTCCCGGTTCGGCCAACCCCGAACTGGTCGCCCAGATCGCCCAGGAGACCGACAACCGCAACCTGCCGGGCTTCGGCATCACAGTTTTCACCGTGCTGCTGCCGGTGATCCTGATGCTGCTCAAGGCCTTCGCCGACATCTTCTTCGCCGCCGACAACCACTTCCGCATCTGGATGGACTTCATCGGCCATCCCATCACCGCCCTGCTCGCCGCCCTGCTGCTGAGCTTCTACAGCTTCGGCACCGCCTGCGGCTTCTCCCGCGAGAAGATCGTCAAGCTGCTCGACCAGAGCCTGGCGCCGGTGGCGGCCATCGTGCTGATCGTCGGCGCCGGCGGTGGCTTCAAGCAGATGCTGGTGGCCAGCGGTGTCGGTGAGGTGATCGGCAACCTGGCGGTGCAAACCCAGATCTCGCCGATCCTGCTGACCTGGCTGGTGGCGGCGGTGATCCGCGTGGCCACCGGTTCCGCCACCGTGGCGACCATCACCGGCGCCGGCATCGTCGCCCCCGTGGTGGCCCTGGTGCCGGGCGTGAACAAGGAACTGCTGGTGCTGGCCGCAGGTGCCGGTTCGGTGATCCTCTCCCACGTCAACGACGCCGGCTTCTGGCTGGTGAAGCAGTACTTCAACATGACCGTGGCCGAGACCTTCAAGACCTGGTCGATGATGGAAACCATCCTCTCGGTGGTGGCCCTGGCCTTCATCATGCTGTTGTCGCTGTTCGTCTGATCCGTTAGGCGGGAATGGCCCCCGGCCGTCCCGCCTCCACCACGAAACGCGCCAGGGTGCCGCGCTCCGCATCCGGGCGGGTGCGGTCGGTAATGGTACGCAGCTCCGCCTGCAACCGCTCCCGGGTGATATCCAGCGCCAGGTAGCCGCGCAGGCGACTCTCGAAGAAGCGGATCTGTGGATTCTCCGGGCGCAATTTCGCGAACTCTGCGTAATCCGGGCCGTTGGAAGTGATCGACGTCCCGATGAACTCGGTAGCCACCACCGGCGTGCGTTCGTCCTCGGCGTCCAGGTGCAGGTCATTGACCCAGAAGGAATGGCTGTCGCCGCCCAGGGTCACCGGATTGGCGACGCGGCTGCTGGCCACGCCCTGTAGCAACCGCGCCCGCGTGGCGGGATAGCCGTCCCAGCCATCGGTCCAGCGTCCCGGCTCGCCGTTGGGTAGGCGCTGGCGCAGGGGCGCCATTAGTACGTCCTGGGCGATCAGATTCCAGCGTGCGGAACTGCGGCGGAAGCCCTCCATCAACCAACGCTCCTGAGCCTCGCCGAGCATGCTGCGCGTCCCGTCGTTGCGGCCGGGACAATCCGCAGCGACCAGATGGCCGCCACGGGTCCGGTCCGTCGCACAGGCCGGCTCGCTGCGGTACTGGCGGCCATCGAGCAGGTGAATCTGCGCCAACTGACCGAAATTGAAGCGATCATAGAGACGCAAGCCCGTGCCCTGGCTCCGCCAGGCCCGCAGCGGCGCATGCTCGCGAAAGGCCTGGTAGGCCGCCTGGCGCTGCAAGGCAAAGGTGGCCAGGTTGATATGGGGATTGGCCGGCCAGGGTCCGGCGTAGTCGTTCTGTACCTCGTGGTCGTCCCAGGTCATCAGGCAGGTCAGCTCGGCATGCAGTCGCTGCAGGTCGGGATCGGTCCGGTACAGGGCATGGCGCCGGCGATAGCCCACCAGATCGGTGGCCGGCGGCATGCCATGGCGACGCACCGCCTGGGTGGTCAGGGGAAAGTTGCTGTCATAGATGTAATCGCCGAGGAACAGCGCCAAGTCAGCGTTCTCTTCGGCCATGTGCCGATAGGCACTGAAGAAGCCGTTCTCATAATGCGAGCAAGAAGCCACGACCAGCTTCAGGCGCTCCGGGGCGCTGGCCAGCGGCGGCAAGGTAGTGGCCCGACCGATCCGGCTCTGGTGACCCAGGGCGGTGAAGCGATACCAGTACGGACGCCCCGGTGCCAGGCCCGCGACGGTGACCGGTACGCTGAAGGCCGTCTGCGGCAGCGCCACGGCCACGCCCCGTTGCACCACCTGGCGCAGGCCGGGGTCCAGGGCCACCTCCCATTGGGCCTCGACCGGGCTATGCAGGCCGCCCAAGCCGTCTGCGGCGAGTGGATCGGGCGCTAGCCGGGTCCAGATGACGAAGCCCTCGGCGGTTGGATCGCCGCTGGCGACGCCCAGGGTGAAGGGATCCGGCTGCGGCTCGCGCGCGCTGCAACCGGCGAACCAGGCAGCACTCAGGCCTAAACCGAGTAGACCGAGCGCTTGACGTCTTGAGGTGTTCATCCGGGCCTCCAGGAAAAGAGGCTCAGGGTGGCCTAGTCGAATGACAGGCCGATGTCGTTTGCCTTAAGCCAGCGGCAATTCTTCCAGGATCATGATCTGCGGCGGCTCGGCGAGCAGGCCGTCGAGGTCGGTCAGCAACTGCTTGAAGTGCGCGGTCTGCTCGTGCTCGGCGAGGGCTTCGCGGCTGGCCCAGCGCTCGATGAAGACATAGCGGCCCGGGTGGCTCGGATCGTGATGGGGCGTATAGAAGTAGCAAGCCGCTTCGGCACGCGAGGGCGCGACGATGGCGCGCAACGCCCGCTCGACCGCTTCGGCCTGGCCCGGCTGAGCCTGCAGGATGGCGACTACACGGATTTCGGTGGTCATGCTGGAACTCCTGATGGGCGTTTCAGCATGACGCTTCAGTAGGATGAATACCAGGGGGCACAGACTCGCCCCCTGGCGATGAGACTCAGGGCTTGGCCTTGACGATCTTGTCGATGACGCCATTGCTGCGCTTGATCAGCACATAGTCCGCGCCGATCTTGACTCACTGGCTGTCCTCCCCGGCGGCTCTAGCCCAGGCTTTTTTCCAGTCATTGGTTACGTAATCGTCGCGGATGTATTTACGTCGAGCCCGTCCCAATAAATGCTCAAATATCGCTTTGGATTTTCCAAAGATCAGCGATCCCAGATTTTCCAGAATGACGTTCCATCCTAAAAGGACATAGAAATTCTCCTCTTGCATAACATAGAGGTTCGCCGACACGAGTCTCAAACGGCTATTGCGGAGAGTATAGCGGTCATTTCTTGCCAGAGCCTGACTACGCTCAAAGAGCGACTGAAACAGGTGTACCCCTAATCTTGAGTTAGTGCCAATTCGACTCAGACGACCTTGAATTCGAGCCAAATAAAAAGGCTGCCCGATCCTTCGGGCAGCCTTTTTATTTTAACAGGGGAAAGCTTAATTATTATAAATCATCACACCATCATCTCGCTCAACAAAGCCTTTATTTACACTAAATTGCTGAGGAGAAACCACCCCTACATTGAATAGGTTCGGTGTTACTCCACTCTCCTTCATAACTGTCGGTTGCAGCAATGCTTCCATGAATCGGCGACTTTCAGCGAGGCTTCCACCGATTACGCGACTCCCAAGGTCGATGCGTGCAGACTGATTCACATCCCCAACCAGCGCCTCGACCAAACCATCGCTGCGACTACCCGTATTCAAAGACACTTGCCAAGCACGAACGTTGGCAACGCCCGGCATATTGTCCAGTACCTGAGGCGCAACGAAGATTACCTTACCGCCACCATTGGCGTTGGATGTCTGAACCGATCCGACCTGGATGGACTGACCACCTTGATAGCTGACAGTACCGCTGTCGGTAGTGGTAACCGCATTGGAATCCATCGCCACATTACCCGTACCCTTCACTGTGACATTGCCTAGACCACTAGTGGCGATAGTCGCACGCTGTGTGACATTGGCCCCACTCAGGAAAATGTTGCCTGCCCCTCGGTTGTTCACAGTACCCTTAACGTTCAGATCACCGGCGGTAGTCAGGGCAATGTCACCTTGAGCAGCAGAAAGCGATCCGAGATCCAGAGCGGTAGTCGACGTGCTGTTCAGGAAAGCGCCACCGTTACCGGCGTTGACCGACAGCGTCCGCACATTGACCTCGAAGGGATTGCCAACTTGACCAATACCACTTGCGGCAATGAGGTTCGCGCTCTCTGCACTCACATTGCTAACCGCATTGTTGTTGGCATCATGAATGGCGCCCCCGCCGGCATTCAGGCTGACCGAGTGGCCGTTGGCATTGATCACATCGACTTCAAGATTGCCGGTACGGCTGACGGCCGCCACGTCGCCGCTAGCACTGTTCACGGTCAAGCGATCCAAACCATCGAGCTCATCGATATCGACACTGCCACTTTCGCTGACTTGGGCATTGATACGACTGGCTTGAGTCTGCACTCCAATACCGTTGCGGGAGGTCAGGTTCAAGTCATTTGACTGAACACGGGTGGCAGCATTGCCATCATCAACAAGTCGACCATTGTCGGCAGACAGGGTCGCCTTGCCACTGGCGCTGATTTGTCCCAAGACAGCATCGCCGTTGGCGACACTCACCTGGAGGTTGCCATTGCCGGTACCGATCTGCTCCAGCACAGCGCTCTTGCTTTGCGACAGGTTTACGTCACTCAGCGCAGTACGAGCGGCAAGGGTGTTCCCCTGAAGCTGCAGAGATCCCTGCGAGTCGTTACCCAACCCAGTGGCAGCGTTGAGTTCGATTCGGTTGCCCGAGATTCCGACAAGTTGTGCAACTTGCGCCAATAGACGCGAAACGATCGAACCGCTGGAGGAGGTAAGACTGACATTGCGGTTACCCGCATCGACACTATTGACGCCAATGTTGCCGCCAGCATTGATACTGATGTCACCATCGGCAGTATTCAATCTGGCCAGCGTAATGCCATCATCCTCCGTCAATGCCAGACCACCAGTGCCATTGACCGATACCGTCGCTCGGTCAAGCGCAGTATGCAGGTTTACCCCGCTCACGGCATTGACGTCCAGAGTGCCACCTTTGACCAGGCCACCGTCGACGGTAACTACCTGACCGCTCGAATTCAGCACGACATCAGCACCTTGCAATTGCTTGATAGCAACATCGCCAGCGCTAACTGCAACTTTACCGTTAGCCGCTACTACTGTATCGATTGTGAGGGCACCGCCCTCATTAACCATGATCGAGCCATTCGTAGCCGTGGCGACCAAGGTATCGACATCAGTACGCAGCGGATCGTTGGTTCCAATGTTACCAGCGGCATTGGCAGTCAGCTGTTTGGCAGTAATATTGCGTGCTGAACTACCCTGGACCTGAATATCACCCGCTTTGGCAGTCAGCTGCACATCACCATTTGCAGTACGGACCTGATCGAGGAGCAGGTTTCCACCTGCACTGTAGTTCACATTGCCTTGACCCATCACCTGAGCCAGCGACCCCACGTTCATGGTCAGATCACCCAAAGCATCCGCTGATAGATTGCCCGCGGTGGTGGCTACACTACCGCTCTGCACCAAGTTACCGCGAACCGAGAGTATGACGTTACCACTATCAGTCGCCAGATTCTCAAGGTTCCCATTCCCACCTGCAGTGTAGCTGACGTTGCCGCTACCCAAGACCTTGGTATGGACACCAGAGGCCATCAGCAGGTCACGACCGGCCTTAGCAGTGATATTGCCGGCACCGGTTTGCACCAGCGCGTTCTGAGTCAGGTCACCGATCACGGTGGCCAGCTCGATATTGCCGCTGCCGGTGAGCATCTGCTGCAAGCTGGCGTTACCGCCCGCGCTGTAGTTGATGTTGCCAGCACCCAGTACTGCTGTGGTGTCTTCGGTAGTCAGGTTACCTGCGGCGCTGGCGGTGATATCGCCCGCGCCGGTCTGCACCAACTTGTGCTGGGTCAGATTGCCCTGAGCGGCGCTTAGCGTGATGTTGCCAACGGTGGTGGTCAACTGCTCCAAGCTAGCATTACGACCTGCGCTATAAGAGATATTACCGCTGCCCAAGACCTTGGTATGGACACCAGAGGCCATCAGCAGGTCACGACCGGCCTTAGCAGTGATATTGCCGGCACCGGTTTGCACCAGTGCGTTCTGAGTCAGGTCACCGATCACAGTGGCCAGCTCGATGTTGCCGCTGCCGGTGAGCATCTGCTGCAAGCTGGCGTTACCGCCCGCGCTGTAGTTGATGTTGCCAGCACCCAGTACTGCTGTGGTGTCTTCGGTGGTCAGGTTGCCTGCGGCACTGGCGGTGATGTCGCCCGTACCGGTCTGCACTAGCTTGTGCTGGGTCAGATTGCCCTGAGCGGCGCTTAGCGCGATGTTGCCGCCGTTCGTGGTCAACTGCTCCAAGCTAGCATTGCGACCTGCGCTATAAGAGATATTGCCGCTGCCCAAGACCTTGGTATGGACACCAGAGGCCATCAGCAGGTCACGACCGGCCTTAGCAGTGATATTGCCGGCACCGGTTTGCACCAGTGCGTTCTGAGTCAGGTCACCGATCGCAGTGGCCAGCTCGATGTTGCCGCTGCCGGTGAGCATCTGCTGCAAGCTGGCGTTACCGCCCGCGCTGTAGTTGATGTTGCCAGCACCCAGTACTGCTGTGGTGTCTTCGGTGGTCAGGTTGCCTGCGGCACTGGCGGTGATGTCGCCCGTACCGGTCTGCACTAGCTTGTGCTGGGTCAGATTGCCCTGAGCGGCGCTTAGCGCGATGTTGCCGCCGTTCGTGGTCAACTGCTCCAAGCTAGCATTGCGACCTGCGCTATAAGAGATATTGCCGCTGCCCAAGACCTTGGTATGGACACCAGAGGCCATCAGCAAGTCACGACCAGCCTTAGCAGTGATATTGCCGGCACCGGTTTGCACCAGCGCGTTCTGAGTCAGGTCACCGATCACGGTGGCCAGCTCGATCTTGCCGGAGTTGGTAGTCACACGCTCTAGATTGGCATTCTGGCCAGCGCTATAGGTGACGTTACCAGTACCTTGAGAGATGGCCTGAGTACCGGACAGCATGGTGAGATCGCTACCAGCCCCAACGGAAAGGTCACCATTGGCAGTCTGAACATTAACGTTCTGCTGGAGGTTGCCACCCGCCTGGAGGTCGATCTTACCGGCAGCGGTGTTGATCACGCCTTCATCGACCGTCAGGTTGCCAACAGTACCGACTTCAATGTTCCCGCCGTTGGTGTTAACACCGGAGATGGCGACGTGCCCCAGATTCGGGGTAACGCCCCCAATCACCAAATCGCCATCCAGGTCCTTGATCTTGATGCTGCCAGTATCAGCATGAGCTTCCAGATGCGCGGCCTTAACGTTCAAGGTTTTGTCGGCACCGATGCCCTGCGCGGCGGACAGCGCCAAATTGGCTGTGCTGATGTTGTCGCCACCATCTGTTCTGGCATTACTGATCTTGTTACCGGCGACCAGAGTCACGGTGTCGCTGGCGGTGCCAGTAGTCAGAGATCCCAAGCCCAGGGTGCCGCCCGTGGTCACAGTGACATTACCTTGGTCGGTTTCGAGGGTGCCGACGGTGAGATCATCGACTTCAGCCAGATTGACATCACCGCTGGCAGTGACACTGACCTGCTCAACCTTGGTATCCAGGTGGCGATTAGTATTGCTGCCCGTGGCGCCGACACTACCGGCAGCCTGAATGTTCAGATTTTTGGCCACGATCAGGGTGCTGTCGTCCTGATCGTCGTCTACAGCCCCACCAGCTCGCAGATCGATGGTGCCGGTGCTGGCAGCCAGGCTGCCAACAACCATGGCACCATTGGATTTGACATCGATGTTGCCATTGGCAGTCTTGACGTTCCGAGCATTGACAGCGTTGGCTTCGCGGACCGCGACATTACCGGCGCTGCGCACTTCCACATCGAGGGTATCCACCTCGGTATCGACGTCTATGGGACCTGCGGCTCTGGCCACCAAGGTACCGCCCTGCACATTGCGCTCGACGGTGTTGCCATCGCTGATCGAACCATTGGTGCTGGTAAGGCTGACGGTATGGGTGTGAGTACTGTCTTTCACCAGTTGTTCAATGTTCAGTGAACCATCAGTAGTGATGCTAATGTCACCCGCACCAGAGATACCTTTGACGGCGCCTTGAGTACCGATGGTCAACAACGCGCCACCATTGGCATTGACGATAGCCACACTGCCAACGCCCGCGTCTGCCGCTACACGGCTCGTCTGAGTATTGACAGCCTGGTTGGCACCGATGCCATTGCCAGCCACCATTTTCAGATCCGGGGTCACCAAGGTACCGCCCTGCCCGAGAATGGCCTGACCAGCCTTGAAGTCTATGGAGGTATCACTCTTGACGGTACCTACCACACCCACATTGGTGCTGGCATCGACAGCGATCTTCTGACCGGCGGCGACAGTGACGTTACCCAACCCAAGGCTGCCTGTGGAATTTAGGTACAAACTAGAGTCAATGGTGTCCCCATTGTTGATATCCAGGCGGTTGGCAGTAATGCCCAGCGGCTTGTCGGCGGAACTGTCGATCTGCTGATTCAGATCGTAGCCAGCCACGGCTTGCTTGCGCACCTGCAGCGCAGCATCGCGAGCGGTATTGGCTTTGAAAACAGCCAGATCGGCGGTTGCCTTGGATGTTGCCGTGGTATCGCGAATAGCCGTGGTGGTCGCCAGATTGGTGGCAGCGGTATAGATAGCCGCATTGGCCACGTCCAGATTGTTGTTCAGCTCGACCAGCTTGTCCTGCTCAGGCGCCAGGGTATAGCGCTCATAGCTATCCAGCGCCAGCGTAGCGGCAGACATGACCAAATCGACTACGGCAAAGGCGGCGTCTGCACCGGCGTCGCCAGAGAACGGCACGGCCTGAGCGGCGCCCGCGATAACGGCTGCGGCGTTCCGCACTACGGTAGCGGCATTCAGTGCCGTGTTGAGACCATCGGCCACACCCGACATCTGGTCCACTTTCGCCGATTGAGCATTGGCCGAGGCTTCGGCCAGGCGCTGGGTCAGCTCGGCCAGACTGTTCTGCAGTGTCGCTGAAGTGACGAGCGCCTCGTAGTCCTTCAACTGCTGGATGAGGATGTTCAGTTGCAGCAGCTTGGCCGCCGCCTCGGCATCGCGCGCCGAGTATTCGGCGATGGCGGTATCGCGGGTCAATTCCGCGCTACGCCTGTTCGGAGTACTGGCGGTCAGGCTGACCCGATTACCTTTGATGTTTTGAGCAGCACCGTTGCCATCCAGAATTACCCCACCTGCGGATGCAACGGTCACGTTGCCGGTAGTACCCGCATCGAGCATGCCAATCGTGATGTTCGACTGAGCTTGCAGGGTGATATCGCCACCGTCTGTCTTCAGGTTGCCTGCGATGATCACACCGTCATAACCCGGTACCTGGGCATTGGCCCTAGAGGTCGCGATTAGAGTAATGCTGCCACCACCCGGAAGATAAATGGTGTCGTTCTGGTTGAGAAAGACAATGTTCCCAGAGGTCGCCTTCAGCATCAGAGTTCCACCATTATCCATGGTGGTAGTGCCGCCATTGTTATCCAGGACGGTGATGGAGGTTGCGATGATGGAGATTGCGCTCGCCCCCTTACCCACCAGCGAACTGCTGTTCACGGCAACCGCGCCAGCGTTGGTCGCGGTCACGCCATTGCTACCACCCGCAGCCGATAGGAAGCTGACATCCAATGCCAGAGAGCCATTTCGGCCAACGCCACCAGGCGCGCTGATGTCTAGCGAGCGAGCGACGACGTTAGCGGCGGTCGTGTCGCTACGACCGTCTTCGATACCTCCAGCGGCACTGATCTTGACGTTGTTACCGCCGGCATTGACGTTGCCCAGCTTGATACTGCCATCGGCGGCTATCTGAATATCGCTACCGCTGCCACCACTGGTAGCTTGAACCAAGGACAGGAGATTCCCATTACTCTGGCGAGCGTAGATGCCACCATTGGCTGCATCTATTACCAGGTTGTCCACCTGGATTTCCATGGCATCGCCGACAGTACCAAAGGATTTCACCGCAGCGGTCAGGCCACTGGTAATGAAGTTGGCGGCGCTGCCATTACCATCGGTGACGTTGCCAGACACCTTGAAGTTGATGGCACTGCCAGCCTTCACGAGATCGACCACCGCATCACCGGAGTTCTGGAAGGCGATCTTGCCATTGCTAGCCAGAACGTTGAGCAGACTGATGGCACCAACGTTGGAATAGTTAATATCGCCGCCCGTAGCGGTCAAGCTCACCGCACCATTGGCGACTTGGCTTGCCAGAGCCTTGGTGCTGGTACCGATGGACGCCGCCGTGACGCTCAACGAGCCTGCGGAGACTGGAATACTTACAGCTGCGGCGTCGGTGGTTACGGCGCCACCCGCATTCAACGTGACGGCTTGCTTGGCCACTACCGAATTGACGGCTAGGTTGCCGGTCTGGGTCATGGTAACGGCGCCATTCGTAGCGCGCGCCTTAGCCGTCAGGCTGAGATCACTCGAGGTATTATTGACGTTGACGATGCCGTTGCGACTGGTCAGGTCAAGCTGGCTGGCCTTGGTCTGCAGAGCGGTATCAGCGGTGCCAACGTTACCCGAAGCATCGATCGCCACCTTCTTACCAACCACATTGCCGCTGCCCTGGGTGATGTCACCTGCTGCGGTCAGGGCAACGTTCTGGTCGGCTCCTGCATCGATGCCATTGAGCTTCATGCCCGAAGCCGTGTTGGCAAACGAGAGATCCAGCGCCTGAGTTCGGTTGAGACTCAGGGTAGCGAGGTTACGGTTATAAATCAGCGAACCACCGGTGAAGGCGATGTTGGTATCACCATTGGGGGTAGTTACCGATAGTTTTGTCAAAGCCTTGACGTTGGACAGATAAGCCCCGGCCTGTGCAGCGGTAGTGGTAGCAGTGATGGTGTCGACGCTAGTAGCTATAGCTTTGTTCGACGCACCTATACCGGACTTGCTCGAGGCTTTCAGATCCTTGGCGGTGACATTGGTACCCGAACCAGTCGCTACGATAGTGCCATTGTCAGCGTTCAGCCCTACGGTGCCACCATTTGCCGTGATATTGCCGACAGTGATATTCCCTTGAGTGGTCTTGAGCGACACATTGTTGTTGGTGCCGGAAGCCGCGAGGCTATCAATGGTCAGTCCATTGCTTTCAGTCAGGAATACGCCTCCATTGCCAGCGGCAGCATTGACAGTATTGCTCTGAATACTTAAAGAGCGAGCCGCATCACCAATTTCGCCACCAGCGGAGAGGGTAAGGGTACGTCCGATCAGTTGGGTACCGTCCTGCGCCGCCAGCAGGTTTGCGGTATCGGAAGTCAAGGTGAGGCCGTTTGTAGCCGATACGGTACCCGTGAAAATCAAACCTTGCGAAGTCTGCACCTTTACATTCTTGGAGCCGGTACTGCCATCACTTAGGGTGATCGAACCAGAAGTATCGACGGCCCCCGAAGTAGAAGGATTGCCATTTACAGAGATTTGCTCGCGAGCGATAACGTCGCCAAGGATAAGCGCACCGGTATTCTTGACGTTGATACCGCCGTTCTGGGTGGAGGCGGATAGCCCCCCTACCTTGGTGTTGACTGCATCGGTATCGGTGCCGATGGCACCATCGGCCACGAGCTTGGCCGAGCGACCGCTCACATTGGTTTTGAAAGTATCAGCAGAAGTGATACTGCCGTTTAGAGCGCTAATCACGACATTGCCACCAGCTTCATCGCTACCGGCCTTGACCGTATTCAAAGCAACACCGCCATTGACGTCGGTCACCAGCACGTGACCACTTTGTGCGGTAGCGTTGAGCACATCTGCATCGACGCGCAGGGCTCCACCCTCGGCACCCAATGAGGCGCCTTCGCCCGTTACGCTCAGGTTCAAAGTAGTCGCACGGGTAGAGCTGCCGTTGCCGGCAGTGGTGATGGTCTTGCTGGCGCTCAAGGTGGCTGTGGTAGCAGCGGCCACTCCGTTTCCAACACCTTTGATGGTGCCAGATTGAGCGATATCACCCGCTTTAATGTTCAGATCGGTGGCTTCGATAATGCCAGTATTGTTGACCACCGAGCTCATCAGGCCACTGGCCGAATTACCTTGTAACAGCACGGTCTGGGCGGAAACCTTACCACTGTTCTTTACACCATTGAGGGAATCACCGCTCGCGGCAGCCAGAGTATCGGCGGACACACTGAAATTGATCAGGTTGCTGCCTTGGAGGTTAACGGTGAAGCGATCACCGGCTGCCATGGTGACGCGTCCCACGTTGGCGATTACATAGCCGGAGTTATCAACCTTAGGCGCTACAAGATATACGAAGCCGTTACTAGCGGCAGTGATATGCCCTTGGTTGGTGATGCTAGCAAGATCTTTGTTGGCAACCTGGGTGAAACTCAGCTCCCCACCATTGGTGAAGCTACTATCGGACACATTGAACGTAGTGGCTAATAGGCCAGCTACATCGACAGTAGAGCCAGAACCGAAAACGATCCCATTGGGGTTGATCAGGAAGATGTTGCCATTAGCTTGCAAAGCGCCCTGGATATTCGAGACCTGACTGCCTAGCACCCGGTTCAAGGTGATGGAATCATTACCAGCCTGCTGGGCGAAACGAACCAGTTCGCCAGCATTGATGCTGAAGTCGGACCAGTTGATGATCCCCTTCGCGGAGCTCTGGGTGATAACTTGCTCGTTGTTGCTCATTGAGCCAATGGAGATAGTACCGGCAGCTACCGAGCCGCCACTCGGCCCGGCCAATGCTGCCGAGCTGCTTGCGCCGATTACAGAAACCGAGACCGCCTTGATAAACTTTTTGGTGCCTTTCTTTTTACGGGACATGGGTACTTACCTGTACGAATTGGTGTGGTTTCCGTGACTCAGAAGTGATAGCGGGCCTGGGCGTAGACGTAGGAGCCATCCTCGGTCTTGTCACCAATAGGCACACCAAAGTCCAAACGCACATCGACACTGTCGATTGGTCGTGCCAACAGACCAATTGCAGCACCGGACAAGTCCTGATGGTCGTCTTGACCAATCAGAGGATCTTTCACCCAGATCTGGCCATGCTCGAGACGGGCAGTGGCTTGATAGCGGTCGCTATCCTTGAACAACGAATAACGGCCTTCGATGCTGACAGTGAAACCATCGTCGCCAGAGTAGGTAGATGGCGCATGACCAACCACGGAGTTGAATCCGCCGATCCCCCACTGCTCACTGGAAACCAGCGAATCCAGCGAGTACTGGCCGGCGATACGCGGGATGACGAGGAAACGTGGAGTGATCTGCTGCAGGCGGGCGACATCGAAGGTGAATTTAGTGAAGTTGTTGTCTGCCTTGGCTGCAGAGCGGCTAGACATCAACGAATCGTTTTTCATCCCGCCCAGGGCTTCACCCAAGCCGTAATGCAGGCCGACGGTGGCCAGCGTGCGACCATAAAGATTGGAGTTGTCCAGACTCAAGCTGAAACGTAGCTTACGAATCTTGTCCTCAGCGGTACGCACACCGAGGATGCTCTGTTCCAGATCCTGGGATTCCAGCCAGGCCTCGGTCGTTACGATGCTACGAGCAGAACGTATGAAGTCCTGAGATACACCTAGCCCCCAACTCTGGTTCTCACCCTCAATGTTCAACACTCGATAGGTACTACCGACATCGACGTTACCTTTCGAGAAATAGGCGCGAGCTTTGGTACCACGCAGATTCAGCGGCAGGCTGTAGTCGATGTAGCCATACCACAGATCTCCTTCTCCCAGAGAAGTCAGAGCCAGAATATTGACCTCATCTCCACGCCCGGTGAGGTTGGCGAATTTCAGCGTCGGCATCAGCCGGTACTCGCCAGTATTTTTACTACCATAATTGTTGGCCTCCATCGCGCCTTGGACGCGAGGCGCTTCGGTGATATCAACCACTAAATCGGTAGAGCCAGTTTGCGCACCAGGCTTGAGAGTCGAGGTGACCTCAATACCAGATAGCCGATTCAGGCGCGTCAGAGCACGCTCCACCTGCTCGAGAGTGAAAGGTTTGCCCTCAACTACACCACCCACTACCAGCACTTCCCTTACCTGCGCGGGAGAAAAACGCTTTGCTCCGGTGACTTGTACATTGCCCAACCAACCCTCCAAGACCACCAATTTTACAGCGGGCTGGTTGGCGAAATCCTGTGGCGGCACAACGACCTTGACCAACTGGTAGTTGGCAGCCTGATAGTAAGACTCGATCTTAGCAGCCAGCGCTTTGATCTCGACCAGACTCAGCGGACGGCCGATATCATTAGCGATCTGAGCGTTGAGCTGCTCGCTATTAAATATACGGTTACCACTAAATTCTACGGCTCGGACCATGACCCGACTTTGGGAAGTCTGAGTCCCGGAGTCTGAAGCAGCGGCTCTGGTTTCGCTGGCCATTGCTGTATTAGCTGCCATCACGGCAAAAGCAAGGGCGCACAGCAGCGCCTTCGCCGGCACGGGAGATTTGAACATGGAAATCCTGCTATTATCTGTAAGGTTTTAGTTGTTGGCGAGTAGTTTATGAAAAACAGCCCTCCTTGACGTCTTTGTTATACCCGATACTTTTATCTTTCCAAGACTGGGCCTACATAAAAAAATCGCCAAGCAAAAATCAGGCAAGGAAGATTTAGGAGTGGCAGCTGAATATCTCGAGCTAACTTTATCCAGACTGACCAGCTAGAAAACCTTCAGACAAAATTCAGACAGCAATACGCAGACACGGCGCCATGCGCCACACCTCACAAGCCTTTGATATCTACAAATCTTGGCTCCTGAAAGAAAGCCAGCACAAACCTTGCCAAACCCTTCAAAACCTCCATTACCAGGAGCTTACTGAAAAAATAACTCGCATAGAAAAGACCGAAAGCGCACCGACATACTCACATTCGGAATGCACCTGAAAAGCCCTGAACCTCAGAAGAGGAATACACGAAACTAGAGAGATACTGATTTAATAAACCTGAAGAACGCAGAGAATCGCATCCGAGATCAGACAGAGGAGGAATCAATAATTTGAAGTAAACACACAACGCCATTAGCAATCCTTTGAAAATGTGAACAACCGCACACTTATCCCTGAGTACGCGCATTAGAATCCTTAAGAGAAATTCCAGTCAAGAACTTTCTTAAGCTCTCGATAATAATTAATTTGACGCCAAATTACCGACCAATAAGCCTGATGCCCATACCAAGCTAATAGTCAAACAAACTGCCTAGCCTTATGATCGCCCCTGATGAGTGACATCATACAAGTTACAACGTTTTTTTCATTAAGCTTTATGACGGCTTACCGGGTTTCACTAGGCAATTTGTGTGATATTCCACAACCGACTTCGGCCCTATCAGCCCTAGTAAATCTAGAACTCTTGCATAGACCGAGCGAGTCACCAGAGGCCAAGAGGTCAAGGCGTTCGGCATGTCACTCTTTCGACGATCAGGCTTCCCGATGGCTCGGCAAGCAGACCGTCAAGGTCATCTTGAGCGACTGCTAAAACGGGAATTTACTCGTGTTATGCAGGACCATGCGTACAGCAGGCGTATGATGGCCCTCCTGTAAGAGATGGCGATAAGGAGGGTGTAGAAACAGTAGGCCAGTTTGGAATGCGTTCAACAACAGCAAACTGATCCGGTCAAGCTGAGGGCTGCCGACCGGTCATGCTGAAAAGCGTTTCAGCATGACCGCGACTGATAGAACACCTAGCTCGCGAAATCAGGAAGGGGCTCTCAGGGCTTGGCCTTGACGATCTTGTCGATGACGCCATTGCTACGCTTGATCAGCACATAGTCCGCGCCGATCTTGACCCACTGGCTGTCTTCACCCGGCTGTTCCAGCCCGTGCTTTTTCCAATCCTTGATCACATATTCGTCGCGAATGAACTTACGCGGTGCCCGACCGCCCTCCTCCAATTCAAAGGTGGGATGAGCGGGGTCATGGGTGACAGCCTCGTCGCTCTGATTGGCCTCCTTTTTGTTGACCTTGTTCTGGTACTGCGAGCTGACGGGCTCAGAGGCTTCCTTATTGGCATCGGGCTTGACCGGCGTCATGGCTTCGGGAGCGGCCTGAGCGTGCAAGACGCCGCCCAGCACGACGGTACCCAGCACCAGGGAGAGCAGCGATTGTTTGATCATGGGGTGTATCTCCTCTGCGTTCGAGGGTTTGGACCCCAGGGTCAGGGGAAAAGCTCCACGCTTACCTCCAGCGTTGCGCCTCAGCTCGCCCGGCAGTCCTCCCCGGACTTCACCAGGGTGAGCACCAGGGGCAGCTGACGCGAGCGATGGGAGGAGAAGGCATCCAGAGAACAACTCAGTCGATAGGCTTGCTGAGTCAGGCGTGAGGTCTCTTGGCGCAGGGTCAGGAAGTTGAGGAAATAGCGCTGGTGCTGTCGCTTGGCCTGGCAACCACGTTCGAGCAGGCGCCTGGCCTCCGCCATTACCAGAATGTGGCGGTCTATCACGTCCTTCATGCAACGGCTTCCTCGTAACGATGACAACAATCGAACCCGCTTTTTTCTCGACTGTAGCAGCTGGCCGAACAGGCGATGGAAAATCCCCTGACTTTTTCAGCCACCCCACCAGACTGGCGTACTCGACTACGCCTCAGGCAGAGTAATCCACCCTCCCAGGCCAGAGAAAAGACTCATGGAACGTTGGAAGATTCTCGCCTGCCTGGTGAGTTTCACCTTCTTCATGGAAAACCTCGATGCCACCGTGATCGCCACGGCCCTGCCGCAGATGGCGGCGACCTTCGGCCGCGATGCGGTGGATCTCAATCTCGGTATCAGCGCCTACCTGCTGGCCATCGCCGTGGGCATCCCGGTGAGCGGCTGGATCGCCGAGCGCTTCGGCCCCCGGCCGGTCTTTACTCTGGCTATTGGCCTCTTCACCCTGGCCTCGCTGCTCTGTGGTCTGGCCCAATCCCTGGAGCAGTTCATCGCGGCCCGCGTCCTCCAGGGCCTCGGCGGCGCCCTAATGGTGCCGGTGGGGCGCCTGGTGGTCCTGCAGGTGACGGAAAAGCATGAGCTGGTGCGCGCCATCGCCCTCATCACCTGGCCGGGTCTGGTGGCACCGGTGCTCGGCCCACCCCTGGGTGGCCTGATCACCACCTATGCCGACTGGCGCTGGATCTTCTATCTCAACCTGCCACTGGGACTGATCGCCCTGGTACTGGCCTGGCGGCTGGTACCCACCACGCTGCCGACCCGGCGTCACCCGCTGGACTGGCAGGGCTTTCTGCTCTTGGGTGGCGCCTGCGTAGCCTTCATGTGGGGCGTCGAGCGCCTCGGTCAGAACCATGGCAGCCTGGGCAGCAACCTGGCCTGGATGGGGGTTGGACTGATCCTCGGCACCAAGGCGGTGCGGCACATGGCCCGGATCGAGCGTCCACTGATCGATTTTGGCACACTGCGCATCCCGACCTATCGCGCCTCCATCCTCGGCGGCGGCCTGTTCCGCGTCACCATCGCCACCGCGCCCTTCCTGCTGCCCTTGATGTTCCAGCTCGCCTTCGGTCTGGATGCCTTCCAGGCCGGGCTACTGCTCCTGGCGCTGTTCGCCGGCAACCTGGCGGCCAAGCCCTTCACCACCGCCGCCATGCGCCGCTTCGGGCTGCGCCGCATCCTCACCGTCAACGGCCTGCTCAGCGCCCTGAGCCTGCTCGCCTGCGGGCTGCTCACCCCCGCCTGGCCGTTGCCGCTGGTGGCGATCCTGCTGTTCGCCAGCGGCCTGTTCCGCTCGCTGCAATTCACCGCCAGCAATACCCTGGCTTTCGCCGACGTCCCCAAGACGCAGCTGAGCCATGCATCCACCCTGTTCAGTACCAATTTCCAGTTGGCCATGGGCTTGGGCGTGGCCGTCGCCGCCCTGCTGCTACGGGCGTCGATGGAGTGGCATGGGCACCTCGATCCACAGTTGTCCGACTTTCGGCTAGCCTTTTGCATAGTGGCCGTGCTCGGCATCCTGAGCACCCTGGATGCCTTCCGCCTGGCCCGCAACGCAGGCGCTTCGGTCAGCGGTCACACCGCTAAAAGCTGACCGACCGGACAGTGCTCTAGCGGATGCCGATTTGGGGGTAGGCCCTAGGTCTTACCCGTGTTAAACGACCTGTTATGATGCGCGCCGTTTTTTCCGATCAGACCGGCGCGCACGAGGCATCCCATGCTGGAAAGACTCTTCCAACTCAAGGCTCACAACACCTCCGTCCGCACCGAGCTGCTGGCCGGGGTGACCACCTTCCTGGCCATGGCCTACATCCTGTTCGTCAACCCGAGCATTCTCGGCGCGACCGGCATGGACAAGGGCGCGGTCTTCGTCGCCACCTGCCTCGCCGCGGCCATCGGCTCGGCGCTCATGGGACTGATCGCCAACTATCCCATCGCCCTCGCCCCGGGCATGGGCCTCAACGCCTTCTTCACCTATACCGTGGTGCTGCACCTGGGCCATACCTGGCAGGTCGCCCTGGGTGCGGTGTTCCTCTCGGCGCTGATGTTCTTCCTGCTGTCGATCTTTCGCATCCGCGAATGGATCATCAACAGCATCCCGCTGCCACTGCGCTCGGGTATCGCTGCCGGCATCGGCCTGTTCCTGGCGCTGATCGCCCTGCAGACCGCCGGCATCGTGGTGGGTAACCCGGCCACCCTGGTCGGCCTCGGCGATCTGTCCAAGCCGGGTCCGTTGCTGGCCATCCTCGGCTTCTTCCTGATCGTCGTGCTGGAGGCCCGCAAGGTCACCGGCGCGGTGCTGATCGGCATCCTCGCGGTCACCGTCATCGCCATCGCCCTGGGCGTCACCGCCTTCGGCGGCGTGGTGTCGATGCCGCCGTCGCTGGCGCCGACCTTCCTGCAGCTGGACATCAAGGGCGCCCTGGACGTCGGCCTGATCAGCGTGATCTTCGCCTTCCTGTTCGTCGACCTGTTCGACAACTCCGGCACCCTGATCGGCGTGGCCAAGCGCGCCGGTCTGATGGGCAAGGACGGCCACCTGCCGAAGATGGGCCGCGCCCTGATCGCCGACAGCTCCGCCGCCATGTTCGGCTCGCTGCTGGGCACCTCCACCACCACCAGCTACATCGAGTCCGCCGCAGGCGTCTCCGCCGGTGGCCGTACCGGCCTCACCGCCGTGGTGGTGGCCGTGCTGTTCCTGCTGGCTCTGTTCTTCGCCCCGCTGGCGGGCAGCGTGCCCGCCTTCGCCACCGCCCCGGCGCTGTTCTTCATCGCCGTGCTGATGGCGTCGGGCCTGGCCGAGATCGACTGGGACGACCTGACTACCGCCGCCCCGGTACTGGTCACCGCCCTGGCCATGCCGCTGACCTATTCCATCGCCAACGGCATCGCCTTCGGCTTCATCACCTGGACCGTCCTCAAGCTGCTCTCCGGCCGTACCCGCGAGCTGAATTCGGCCCTGATCGTCCTGTCGATCCTGTTCGTCATCAAGCTGGGCTGGTTCAACGCCTGAGCCCTACCCTCGGGGCTCCGGCCCCGAGGGTTTTCCCGCCCTAGCACCGGCTCGAAGGTCGAAAAGGTCGCGGCTCACCAGCCCAGCCTGGTCGGCCCGGTCGGCATGCGCCTTGACCCCGTGTAAACTTGCCCGCGAGCCCGCTCCCCCTCCTCAGCCCTCTTCGCGGGGCCGCCTAGGCCTGATTTGTCTCTAGCTCGCGAGACGTTGAACAGACTCTTATCGCCCGCCCGGATCTATCCATGTCCCAACCCTCCTTCGTTCCTGCCGACTACCAGACCCAGCTCGACGCCAAGGCCGCCCGCCTGCGCGAGTTGCTGGCGCCCTTCCAGGCACCCGCGCCCGAGGTGTTCGCCTCGCCACTGCAGCACTACCGGCTGCGCGCCGAATTCCGGCTCTGGCGGGAAAACGAGGAACGCCACTACGCCATGTTCGCGCCGGGCGACAAGCACACGCCGATCCTCATCGAGGCATTCCCCATCGCCAGCCAGCGCATCAACGAGCTGATGCCGCGTCTCAAGGCCGGCTGGCAGGCTGACGTGGCCCTGTCGTTCAAGCTGTTCCAGGTGGAATTCCTCACCACCCTGGCCGGCGATGCCCTGATCACCCTCGCCTACCACCGCCCGCTGGACGCCACCTGGCAAGCCGCCGCCGAGCGCCTGGCCACCGATCTCGGCGTCAGCCTGATCGGCCGCTCACGCGGGCAACGCCTGGTGATCGGCCGCGACCATGTGATCGAAGAACTGGAGGTAGCTGGGAAGACGTATCGCTATCTGCAACCGGAAGGTGGCTTCACCCAGCCCAACGGCACGGTCAATCAGAAGATGCTGACCTGGGCCCACACCGCCCTGGGCGAGCGAGGGGACGACCTGCTGGAGCTCTACTGTGGCAACGGCAACTTCACCCTGCCGCTGGCCAGCCGTGTGCGCCAGGTGCTGGCCACCGAGGTGAGCAAGACCTCGGTCAACGCCGCCCTGCACAACCTGGCCAGCAATGGCGTGGACAACGTCACCCTGGTGCGTCTGTCCGCCGAGGAACTGACCCAGGCGCTCAACGAGGTACGGCCCTTCCGCCGCCTGGCGGGCGTGGATCTCAAGAGCTACGACTTCGGCACCGTCTTCGTCGACCCGCCCCGCGCCGGCATGGACCCAGACACCTGCGAGCTGACCCGCCGCTTCGAGCGCATCCTCTATATCTCCTGCAACCCGGAGACCCTGGCCGAGAACATCGCCCAACTCCAGGACACCCACCGCATCACCCGCTGCGCCCTGTTCGACCAGTTCCCCTGGACGCACCATATGGAAAGCGGCGTCTTGCTGGAGCGGCGCTGAGGCCGGGGCTTGAAATCCCCTCTCCCTCTGGGAGAGGGCTAGGGTGAGGGAAGCCCAACAGGTCCTGCACCCTTGTTGGGCTTCACTGACGCTCAACCCTATCTACAGAGAGCCGCCAATCAAAGGATGTTCAACGGATACTCGGTGATCAGCCGCGTCTCGGCCACGGTGCCGCCGGTGCTCTGGCTGCCGGAATGCCAGGCTTGGCGCAGGCGGAAGCTGAGGTTCTTGGCCGGACCATTCTGGAGGACGTACTTGGCTTCCAGATCGGTCTCGTGTTCCTTCTCGCCATCGCCATAAAGACCGGCGTAGGCCGAATCGGCGGGCAGATGGGTGCCGTCGATGCCGCTGCCGCGGGTATGGCGCACCATCAGGCTCAGGCCCGGCACGCCGTAGCTTTCCAGGTTCAGGTCGTAGCGCGCCTGCCAGCTGCGTTCGCCCGGACCGTTGAAGTCGGAGAACTGCATCGAGTTGCCGAGCAGGATGGAATCGCCATAGGAGCCCGGCACCGGCGCGCCGAAGACCGCGTAGTCGAAGGGTTCGTCGCCGTGGATGCGCTGATGCACCAGGGTGAAGGTATGGGCGCCGGTCTGGAAGGCGGCGGCCAGCGACCAGGCGGTGTTGTCGATGCTACCGGCCTTGGCGCTGCCGGCATCCAAGGTGCGATAGAGGTTGGCGTCGAAGGTCAGGCTCTGCTCGGCGGCCAGCGGCAGCACGTAGTTGAGGTTACCGTAGTACTGGTTCCAGACGTCTTCGAAGTGCCCGGCGTAGAGCGAGGTACTGAAGTGATCGCTGAACTTGTAGACGCCCCCGGCATAGCTGGCGGAAGACGTCTCGACCCCGGCGTAGCCGGCATAGATGCCGCCGTCCGAACTCGTCATGCGCGGCGCCGTACCGGCGGTGAAGTGACCGCCTTCCAGCAGCAGGTGATCGACCTCCTGGCTCACCAGGCTCCACCCACGGGCGGTCTGGGGAAACAGCCAGTTGCCGCCCGCCGCCAGTACCGGCGCCGTGGGTTGCTGGTCGCCGTATTTGAGTACGGTATTGGAAACGCGCAGCTTGACCGCCGCCCCGCCCCGGCTGAATTCGTCCCGCTGGCTGCCATCGCCGTCCATTGGCAGGTTGGGCGTGTTGGCGTGGCCATCGCTGCCGTCCAGCTTGAGCCCCAGATAGCCGAAGGCATCCACGCCGACGCCGACCGTGCCCTGGGTGAAGCCCGAGGTGTAGTTGAGCAGGAAGGCCTGGGTCCAGCTGCGCGGATCGCGGCTGTTGCGCGGCTCGGCGCCGTGGCCATCGCCTTCGTTCTGGCGCAGGTAATAGTAGTTGCGCAGCAGCAGGGTCAGGTCGCCGTCCTCGACGAAGCCCTTGGCGTCGGACTGTTGGCTGGCCAGGGCGGCGCCGGTGAGGAGCAGGCCGGGCACGCCCAGCAGCCAGGCCCGCGGGCGGGCGAAAGAGGAAAACAGCGCTAGCGTCATGGGCGTCTCACTCGCAGAGTTCGTCATTGAAATCGTTAGGTAGCGAATGAGTTTGCCAGCTTTTACCCGTAGCTTGAATGACGACTGTCATCATTTGGCAATGCCGCTATGCTGCGCTGAGACTTCAGGCTCACCTCCAGGGAGTGCTCATGTCCGCTCAGCCTTTCGTCGTCGATCTCGCCTACCGCCCCCGCCTCGCCGATTTGCGCCCCCTGGTGCCTGACGCGGCCAGCGGACTGCGCGGCGGTCCAAGAATCACGCCCGCCGCCGACTTGGCGGACCGCCAAGGCTATAACGCCGACTTTCTCGGCGATTTCCAGGTGCCCTGGCCCAAGCCGAGCGCGACCCTCGCCAGCGACGTCTATCCCCTACCCGACTCCGCGGATCGCCTCGACTACACCCATTTTTCCGTGGCCCTGTCGCGGAGCCGACGGATGGCACTCTGGGTGGGCGTCAACATCGACGGCGGCCCGGCGGTGGAGGTGCCGCGCAGTCGCGATGCCTGGGCCTACGATGGCCGGGTGCCGCTGGACGCCCAATTGGGCGACGAGCTCTATGCCGACAACCTGCTCGATCGCGGCCACCTGGTGCGCCGCCAGGACCCCAACTGGGGACCCGAGGCCACTCAGGCCAACCGGGATACCTTCCACTTCACCAACTGTGCGCCGCAGATGGCCGCCTTCAACCAGAAGACCTGGCTGGAGTTGGAGGACTATATCCTCGACCACACCCAGCGCTGGCAGGCGCGGGTGACCGTCTTCAGCGGACCGGTGCTGCGCGCCGATGATCGTGCCTATCGCGACGCCCGGATTCCCGAAGCCTTCTGGAAGGTGGTGGCCTTTCTCGGCGACGACGGCAAACCCTCCGCCAGCGCCTATCTGATCGACCAGCGCCGCGAGCTGGACGAGCTTTCCATCGCCTTCGGCCGCCTGCGCACCTACCAGTGCAGCGTGTTGAGCATCCAGCAACTGACCGGCATCGACTTCGGCCAGTTGGCCGACTACGACGGCTTCTCCAACGAAGAGCGCGCCACCGGCACGCCAGTCGAACGGGCCATCTTCGGCCCGGCCGATATCCGTCTTTAACCTGGCTGCACGCAAGGACGCGGCGCGCTATTGCGCAGCCCCAATAGCGCCAGCAGGATCAACCCGGCCAGGTACAGCTGGGCGGCGCCCTTGAGTCCCAGCCAGGGCACCAGGGCACTGACCGCCAGGGCCGGTACGCAAAACGCCAGGTAGCTCAAGACATAGAAGGCCGCCAGCAGGCCGGCACGCTGATCCGGTTCGGCCAGGGGCAGCAGGCTGCGGGTAGCACCGAGAAAACCGCTGCCGAAGCCGACGCCGGTCACCAGGGTCCCCAGGGCGAACAGCCCGAGTTGACCGCTGACCACTGCCAACCAGAGCAGCGCCGGGCCGAGGACCAGAGTGACCGCGCCGAGGCGCAGCAAACGTGGCGCCGGCCAGAGCCGCAGGCCATGCAGACAGGCGGCGCCGGTGAGGGTCAGGCCGGCCACCACCCCACCCCCGACCAAGATCGAGGAGCTGCCGGTGGCCGCCTTGATCAGTCCCGGCATCAGCGACAGATAGAAACCACCCACCGCCCAGACCGCCAGCTCCAGCGGCAACACCCGCCACAGCATGGCCCGCGCCTGGGGCGGGACCGCCAGTTGCGGACGCAAGGCGGCGAGCAATCCGGGCCGCCGCGCCAGGGTGTCGGGTAGCCGCAGCAGCAACAGTCCCTGCACCACGAAGAACGCCAGGAACAGCCGATAGACCAGTTGCAGCGGCGCGGGGGCGAATTCCACCAGCAGGCCACAACCCAGCGCACCGACGGCCATGCCCAGCAGCGGCGCCAGGCTGTTCAGCCAGGGCCCGCGCTCGCGATCCACGTCGAGCAAGGCGGCGCCCAGGGCACTGGTGGCGATCCCGGTCGCCAGCCCCTGTACGGCCCGGGCGACCACCAGATCCGCCAGGCCCTGGGCCTGATGGAACAGCAGCATGGCCAAGGCTTCCAAGACCAGGGCGCCCAGGATCACCGGTCGCCGGCCCAGATGATCGGACAGTCGCCCGCCCACCAGCAGCGCGGCCAGCAAGGCCAAGGCATAGACCGCGAACACCCAGGTCAGCCAGAAGGTCGAGAAACCCCAGGCCTGCTGGTAGCTGGCATAGAGCGGTGTCGGCGCACTGGAGGCGGCGAGGAAGGTCAGGAGCATCGCGCCGAGCAAGGTCAGACGAGCCCGGGAGGAGACTGATGCCAAGGTCATGGCCACCACCTAAAAGCTAAATAATAGCTTTAGAGCCTGAGCCTTTTGCCCAGCAAAAGCAATGCGTTTGCGTTAAGGCACGGGTATCCTGTCGGCATGACCATCAAGCAAGCCCGCCCCGGCGGCCGCAGCACCCGCGTCCAGCAAGCCATCCACGAAGCCGTCCTGGCACTGTTGCAGGAACAGCCGCGTGACTCCCTGACCGTGCCCCTGATCGCCGCTCGTGCCGGGGTCACGCCCTCCACGCTCTACCGCCGCTGGGGCAATCTGCCCAGCCTGCTGGCCGACGTCGAGCTGCAACGCCTGCTTCCGGATCAGCCGCCGGAAGATACCGGCAGCCTGAGAGGCGATCTCGAGCTCTGGCTCGAACACTATGTCGACGACCTGGCTTCGACGCCCGGCCAGGCCATGCTCAGGGATTCCCTGGCGGCCACCGATCCCGGTTGCGCGGTGCGCTGCACCGAGCCGACCCGGGAACGCCTGGAGCTCATGCTCGAACGGGCCCGGGCGCGCGGCGAGCCGGCGCCCAGCCTGGAAGCCCTGATGGACGGCCTGGTCGCCCCGCTGGTCTATCGGACGCTGTTTCGCGCCCAGCGGCCCGATAGCCAACTGTGCCAGAGCCTGCTTGCCCGGGTGCTGCGCCCGGACGTCTAAGAGCCTGTTCAAAATCTGCTGCGCGTCGGCCAAACGGCGTTGAAAATGGCTTCGGAATGCTCATTTACCACTTGTAAACTCCGCTTCCTCAGCCATTTTCGCCTTGTTTGGCTCTAGCTCGCGAGATTTTGAACAGGCTCTAACGAAAACCGCTGTCTCGAAAACGCCGATGCCCGAACCTGGTCCGGTTCGGGCATCGAGTCGACCTTTCGGCCTTGCTGAAACGCTCGGTTAGACGGCAACTACCTTGTTGGCCGGCTGGGTACGACGACCCAGGGCACCACCCACGGCACCGACGACACCGCCAACGATCAGGCTGATCAGCAGCACCCAACTGGCCTGGGAGACCTTGCGCGCGGCTACATCGGCGGCTTCACGGGCCTTCTGCTCGGCCTGGGCCTTGAGCTCCTGGTACTTGGCATAGGCCTGTTGATAGGTCTGCTGGGCCTTGTCGACGATGGCATTGGCCTCGGCGTCGCTCTTGCCGGTACGGGCCTTGATCAGGTTGACCAGCGCCTGACGGTCGGCGGCGTTCCAGGCCTGGTCGCCACGCTGCTTCAGGCGATCCAGCAGGGCGCTCAGTTGATCATCGGTCTGCTGCGGATTGTTGGCACTGTTCTCGGCGGTGTTCTTGGCATCCTGCTCGGCGCCCTGGGCCTGCTGCTGGAGATTCTCCGGCTGCAGCGCGGGTTTGCCGGTCTGGCGCAGTGCGGTTTCCAGCTCATTCTGCAGATCGCTCAGGTCGAACTGCACGCCCTGCTGACGCAGTTGGTCCTGCACCTGATTGGTCAGGGCCGGCGCGGCCTGGGAAATACCGCTGCCGATCATCGACAGGCCACTGCCTGCCACGTTGAGACCGGTGCGCACCACGCCGCTCACGGCGCTGGATACCAGATAGACGCTGACCAGGGTCACCGTAGCCCAGACCAGGATGCCGTGCAGGGCGCCTTCGCGTTGTGCCAGGCGGCCGGCGATCCAGGCGCCGACGAAGACCGAGATCACGGCGCTGACGCCGACCCAGATGCCGGTGCCCGTACCCAGGCCGGACAGCGGATTGGCTTCCTGTTGCGGATCGATGGAGGCCGAGCCGATGGCGGTGCCGAGCAGGCTGAGCAGCAGCGAAACGGTCAGGGCGATCACCACCCCGGCCAGGATCGAACTCCAGGAGATGCGCTTGAGCAGCGGCGCGGTGGCGGTGCCAGGGGCAACGTAGGCGGCAGTGGTGTGGTTGTCGTAGGACATGGCAAGTGCTCCGTAGAAGGATTAGCGAGAACTTATTGTGGTAACGGATTGAGTCCGTCACGTCGCCTCAAGTTCCCACAACGGCACTCCAGAGCCTTTGCCAGGCCTTTTTTCAGTTGCCCAGCAGGGTATCCAGCAGCAGCTTCACGTTGAGCACCAGGATCAGTCCAGCCACCACCCAGGCCAGCACCTTGGTGACCCGGCCGATAGCGAAGGAGCCCATCAGCTGACGATCGGAGACGAAGCGCACCAGGGGAATCACCGCGAAGGGCAACTGCATGGACAGCACCACCTGGCTCAGCACCAGCAGCTTGGCCGTCCCGCTTTCACCATAGAGAGCGGTCACCACCACCACCGGGATCACGGCGATGCCGCGGGTGATCAGTCGCCGCGCCCAGTCGGGAATGCGCAGCGACAGGAAGCCTTCCATGACGATCTGCCCGGCCAGGGTCGCGGTCACGGTGGAATTGATGCCCGAGGCCAGCAGCGCCACGGCGAACAGCAGCGAGGCGATGCCGATCCCCAGCATGGGTGACAGCAGGTGATAGGCGTCCTGGATCTCGGCCACGTCGGTACGCCCAGCGCTGTTGAACACCGCGGCCGCGGTGATCAGGATGGCGGCGTTGACGAACAGCGCCAGCATCAGCGCCAGGGTGCTGTCGGCCACCGCCCAGCGCAGGCCCATGCGCCGGCCTTGCTCGGTACGCGGATAGGCGCGGGTCTGCACGATGGACGAATGCAGGTAGAGGTTATGCGGCATCACCGTGGCACCGATAATGCCGATGGCCAGGTACAGCGCCGCCGGATTGGTGACCACCTCGGCCTTGGGCAGGAAGCCATCCAGCACGGCGGCGATGGGCGGTTGCGCCAGTACCATCTGTACCCCAAAGCAGATGAAGATCAGCGTCAATAGGGCGATGACGAAGGCCTCCAGCCAACGGAAGCCCCGATTCATCAGCAACAGGATGAGAAAGACGTCCAGCGCGGTGAGGATGGCGCCCCACACCAGGGGAATGCCAAAGAGTAGATTGAGGGCGATGGCGGTGCCGATCACCTCGGCCAGATCGCAGGCGATGATCGCGATTTCGCAGGCGATCCACAGCAAAAAGCTCACCGGCCGCGAATAGCGCGCCCGGCACGCCTGGGCCAGGTCCAGTCCGGTGGCGATGCCCAATCGCGCGGCCAGCGCCTGCAGCAGGATGGCCATGAGATTGGAGATGAGGATCACCGACAAGAGCAGGTAGCCGAATTGCGAGCCGCCGGCCAAGTCCGTGGCCCAGTTGCCCGGATCCATGTACCCCACCGAGATCATGTAGCCCGGCCCGAGGAAGGCCAGCAGGCGACGGAACCAGGAGCCGTCCTTGGGCACCGGCACACTGGCGTTCATCCGCCCCAGGCTGGGCCGGACGGGGGCCGCGGGCTCCTGCCAGGCAGGCTCGACGTAGTGGGCAGATTCTTTCATGGCGGGCTCGTGCAGCGGGATAGGACTACCCTTTGGAGAATTTAGCCTAGGCTAAAATTCACACATCCGGCAATAAAAAATCTCTATCTCAGCTGTCGATAACGCCCATTGGTAAAGGAAACTTTGGTATTCGCCCGTAACTCGGTCAAAATGGCGCCCGGGCGCTTCCCGTCGAAGCGCCACAGGTCTTGCGGAGAAGGTCACTCAGGTGGGCAACATGACTAAGGACGACGAACTGCTGAATCGGTTGGTCGATCCATCCATTCACATGGAAGGTTTTCAACAGGTCCGCGAGGCGCATCGTCAGGAGCTGATCGAAGACTACGTGGAGCTCATCTCGGACCTCATTCGAGACGGTGGCGAGGCGCGCCAGGTGGACATCGCCGCCCGGATCGGCGTCGCCCAACCGACCGTGGCCAAGATGCTCAAGCGCCTGGCCGCCGCCGGCCTGATCGTGCAGCGGCCCTATCGCGGCGTCTTCCTCACCCCCGAAGGCGAAGCCCTGGCCGAAGCCAGCCGGGCGCGTCACCATGTGGTGGAAACCTTCCTGCTGACCCTGGGCGTGGACGCCGACACCGCGCGCCGTGACGCCGAAGGCATGGAGCACCATGTCAGCGAAGCCACCCTGGAAATGTTCCGCCGCTTCATCGCCAGCCAGCAGCGCTAAGCGGGCGTCTTCGTCTGAGCGAAAGTCGCCAGGCGCTCCCCTTCAGAAAATCGCGGCACCGTCGAAGTAATAGAGGCCACACCCCTTACTCTCTGCCGGTGCCTGCCATGTTCAATCGCCACCTCAAGACCGAACTCGCCCAGCTGCGTGCTGAGGTCGCCGAATTGCGTCAGCTGCACGCGGGCTTCGAAAGCCAGGCGCTGAGCCTCACTCTGGATGACCGCGGTCATGTCGCCCAGGCCAACGAGCGTTTCTGCCGGGAGATGGGCTATCGAGTCGAATCCTTGGTGGGCCGGCCGCTGGACGACTTCATCCCCGACTACGTCAAGCAACTACCCTGCTATCGCGAACTCAAGAGCGCCTTCAGCCAGGGCATCCAGACCAGCGGCATGTACCGGCTGCTGCGCGCCAATGGCCAGGAGGCCTGGCTCTATGCCACCTGGCAACCGCTGCGCGATGCCCAGGGCCACATCCACAAGACCATCTGCTACGCCAACGACCGCACCGAGCAGGTGGAGACCGCTACCGAGCATTCCGGCCTGATCAACGCCCTGTTGAGATCCACCGCCGTGATCGAATTCAACCTGGCCGGCGAGGTGCTCACCGCCAATGATCGCTTCCTGCAAGGCATGGGCTATTCCCTGGCGCAGATCCAGGGCAAGCACCACCGGCTGTTCTGCAGCAGCGAGGAAGCCAATTCCGCCGAGTACCAGGCCTTCTGGGCGCGGCTGAACCGTGGCGAATTCATCGCCAGCCGCTTCAAGCGCCTGGACAGCCACGGCCGCACGGTCTGGCTGGAAGCCTCCTACAATCCCGTACTCAACACCCGCGGTGAACTGTACAAGGTGGTCAAGTTCGCCACCGTCATCACCGAACAGGTGGAACAGGAACAGGCGGTGGCCGATGCCGCCAAGGTGGCCTTCGACATCTCCCAGCAGACCGACGAGAGCGCCCGCCAGGGGGCCGAGGTGGTGCAGGACACCGTGGCGGTGATGCGCAAGATCGCCGAGGAATTGCAGGTAGCCTCCAATGGCATCGAGGCGTTGGGCGAGCAATCGCTGGTGATCAGCACCATCGTCAAGACCATCAGCGGCATCGCCGAGCAGACCAACCTGCTGGCGCTCAACGCCGCCATCGAAGCCGCCCGCGCTGGCGAGCAGGGTCGTGGTTTCGCCGTGGTGGCCGACGAGGTCCGTCAATTGGCCGGCCGCACCAGCAAGGCCACCGAGGAGATCGTCGGGGTGGTCCAGCAGAACCAGCAACTGGCGCAGACCGCCGTGGCCAATATGGCGGCGAGCAAGCTCCAGGCGGAACAGGGCCTGGAACTGGCCAACGCCGCCGGTGCCCGCATCACCGAGATCCAGGACGGCGCCCAGCGGGTGGTCGGCGCAGTGGGTCAGTTCGCCCAACGCTTGAGCTGAGTCCCGCCCCGCACAGGCGGTGACGGTCGTCTTGCCGTTGCCGCCTTCAGTTGAGAAATTTCTGAAGTAAGTATTTGCCGCCGCCTATTCAATGGCGGTCCCGCCCCCCGCAGAATCGCTCACGGCACCTAGCCAGCAGAGCTGCGGCCACTTCCTCTTCTCGCCACTGCCATCACCCCGACCCGAACCTGGGAGGCAGTCGCCCGCATGAAACTCGATCTCTTCCGCTCCCTCTGGGGTTACGCCGACCAGCGTGCCAGCGCCTGTCGCGAGGCCCGCGCCTCAGGCTTCGTCGGTATCGAGGCACGGCTGCCGCAGACCGGTGCCGAGCGCCGCGAGCTGGGCGCCCTGCTCGCCGGCGAGGGCCTGGACTACATCGCCATCATCTTCACCGGCGGCTCGGTGCTGCCTGATCAGGCCCTGACGCCGGCCGAGCACCTGCGCGATCTGGAGCGCCAACTGGACGCCTCCGCCGAACTGGCGCCGCGCTTCGTCAATGTGCTGGCCGGCAATGATCGCTGGTCCACCCACCAGCAGCTGGACTTCTTCGGCCAGGCTCAGGAAATCGCCCGCCGTGGCGGCCACCTGTGCAGCTTCGAGACCCACCGCGCGCGTTGCCTGGCCACGCCCTGGGTCACCCTGGAGGTGGCGCGCCAACTGCCCGAATTGCTGTTCACCACCGACATCAGCCACTGGGTGGTGGGCTGCGAACGGCTGCTGGACGATCCCGCCGACGACCTCGACGACTTCATCAGCCGCGTCCACCACATCCAGGCCCGGGTCGGTTACGACCAGGGCCCCCAGGTGCCCCACCCCGCCGCGCCGGAATACGCCCGCGAACTGGCCTTCCACCAGAGATTCTGGGCGGCGGTCTGGCGCGCCCAGCAGGAGCGCGGCTATCCGGTGACCACCCTCACGCCCGAATTCGGTCCCGATGGCTACACCTTCCGCCTGCCCTTCACCGGCATTCCCATCGCCGATCTCTGGGAGCTTAACCGCTGGATGGCCGACAACCAGCGCGACCAGTTCCAACGCTTTCTCCAGGACCGCTAAGGAGCCCACCATGCCAGACGCCCAAGACACCGCCTTTCAGTCCATCCCGGTGGTGGACATCGCCGGTCTGTTCAGCCCCGACCTGGCGCAGCGCCAGGCCGTCGCCGCCGAACTCGGCCAGGCCGCCCGCGAGGTGGGCTTTCTCTACATCCGCAACCATGGCCTGGACCCCGCGTTGATCGAGGGCCTGCGCCAGGCGGCGCGGGATTACTTCGCCCAGCCACTGGCCGCCAAGATGGGCCACTACATCGGCAGCTCCGCCTCGCACAAGGGCTTCGTGCCCGAGGGCGAGGAGATCTACGGCACCGGTAAGCCCGATCACAAGGAGGCCTTCGACGTCGGCTTCGAGGTGGCGGCCGACGACCCCCTGGTGCTGGCCGGCACCCCGCTGCTCGGCCCCAATGCCTGGCCCACGCTGCCCGGTTTTCGCGAGCGGGTGCAGGCCTATTACGCAGCGGCCTTCGCCCTCGGCCGTCAACTGTTCCGCGGCTTCGCCCTGGCACTGGAGCTGCCGGAGGACACCTTCGATGCCCTGGTCAGCCGGCCGCCGTCCAAGCTGCGGCTGATCCACTACCCCTTCGACGCCAGCGCCGAGGACGCCCCCGGCATCGGCGCCCATACCGACTACGAGTGCTTCACCATCCTGCTGGCCGACCAGCCGGGCCTGGAGGTGATGAACGAAGCCGGCCAGTGGATCGATGCCCCGCCGCTGGACGGCGCCCTGGTGGTGAACATCGGCGACATGCTGGAGGTGATGACCGCCGGCGCCTTCATCGCCACCGCCCACCGGGTGCGCAAGGTCAAGGCCGAGCGCTATTCCTTCCCGCTGTTCTACGCCTGCGACTACCACACGCGCATCGAGCCGCTACCCCAGTTCGCCGCGGACGCCGAGGGCTACGAGGCCCTGGCCATCGGCGAGCACATGTGGAGCCAGGCGCTGCAGACCTACAGCTATCTGCGCGCCAAGGTCGCCGCCGGCGAGCTGGCGCTGCCGGAGCGCGCGCGCAAGACCGCGACGTTCGGCCATCTGAAGAACCACGCCTGACCATAACGACAACCCCCGGAGCATCCCCATGAACATCCTGCGCAAATCCCTGAGCGTCATCCTGCTGGGCAGCCTGGCCTGCGCGGCCCAGGCCGAGGTCAAGACGGTCACCCCCGGCGTGCTGAAGGTCGGCATGGACATCACCTATCCGCCCTTCGAATCCTTCGACGGCGACAAGGTGGTGGGCTCCGATCCGGACTTCGCCAGCGACCTGGCCAAGCAACTGGGACTCAAGGCCGACTTCGTCAACACCGAGTTCGCCGGACTGATCCTGGGGCTCAAATCCAACCACTTCGACACCGTGATCTCCGGCATGTACATCACCCCGGAGCGCACCGCCCAGGCCCTGGCCATCCCCTATGCGCGCACCGGCGCGGCCATCATGACCAAGGCCGGCGCTGCCAAAGAACCCAAGGTACCGGAGGATCTCTGCGGCCTGAAGGTCGGCCTGCAACGGGGCACCACCTGGGTCGCCAAGCTGCAGAAACTCTCCGCCGACTATTGCGTGCCCCAGGGCAAGGGCGCCATCGCCGTCAGCGAATTCCCCTCCGCGCCCGAGGCGACCCAGGCCATGCTGGCTGGCAACGTGGACGCCCAGATGGAGATCGGCGGCGCGGCCAGCCAGATCGTCGAGCGCTCCCGTGGCCGGGTGCGCATCACCTCGCCGGAGCTGGTGTACAAGGAGACCCTGGGTATCTACCTGCGCAAGGACAACGAGGCCCTGAAGCAGGCCCTCGAAGAGGCCTTCGCCAAGGTGCGGGCCTCCGGCGAGTACGCCGCCCTGCTGAAGAAGTACAACCTGGAAGACGTCCCGGCGAACTGAGCGAGGAGCCGAACCGCCGCGGCCCCGGCCGTGGCGGCGACGCCTGGTGATTCCCATGCAATTCGATTGGCCCTATTTCTTCTCGCTGTTCTCTCTGCCGGCGTTCTGGAAGGCCTGCATCACCGTGGTCGAGCTCAGCGGCCTGGCCTGGTCGATCGGCCTGGCGCTGGGCTTCCTGGTGGCCTCGGCGCGGCTGCACGGGCCGGCCTGGCTGCGCTGGCCGCTGGGCGGCTACATCTGGTTCTTTCGCAGCGTGCCCCTGCTGGTGCTGGTGGTGTTCGTCTACAACCTGCCGCAACTGCTGCCGATGAGCGGCCCGCTGCTGTCGAATCCCTTCGTTTCCGGGTTGTTCGCCCTGGTGCTCACCGAAACCGCCTACATGGCCGAGATCCATCGCGGTGGCCTGCTGGCGGTGGCCAAGGGGCAGCGTGAGGCAGGTCGCGCCCTGGCCCTGGGCACCCTGAGCATCCAGCGGCTGATCGTCATTCCCCAGGCGCTACGCATCGCCCTGCCCACCCTGATCAACGAATACATCACCGTGGTCAAGCTGACCTCGCTGATCTCGGTGATCTCCCTGACCGAAATCCTCAAGGTCGGCCAGCAACTCTATGCCGCCAACTTCCTGGTGTTGGAGACCCTGGCCGCGGTGGCCGTCTACTACGTGCTCATCGTCACCCTGTTCGGCTGGCTGCTGCAGGCGCTGGAACGCGGCCTGGACCTCAACCGGCGCCGCCCGGGCACCCTCGATGCCCAGGCCGAAGCCGAGTTGCGCGCTAGCCTGCCCGGTGCCGCCGGCCCGCGCTTCCCCACCCCGCGCCCAGGCGATCCGCCCGCCCTGGAACTGCGCGGCGTGCGCAAGCGCTACGGCGCCCAGGAGGTGCTCAAGGGCATCGATCTCAAGGTCGGCCGCGGCGAGGTGCTGGCGCTGATCGGCCCCTCGGGCTCGGGCAAGACCTCGCTGATCCGCACCCTCAACGGCCTGGAAAGCCTGGACGCCGGCGAGATCCTGCTGTTCGGCGAGGGCTTCATCCGCGCCGGTGAGCGCACGCCCCGGCGCCGGCTGCGCGAAGGCCTGCAGCACCTGGGCATGGTGTTCCAGAGCTTCAACCTCTTCCCCCACCTGAGCCTGCTGGGCAACGTCAGCCTCGCCCCCCGTCAGCATCGCCAGGCCGAGGCCGGCGAGTTGCGTCGACGCGCCCTGGCGATGCTGGACAAGGTCGGCCTGCTGGCCCACGCCCACAAGTACCCGCACCAGCTTTCCGGCGGCCAGCAGCAGCGCGTCGCCATCGCCCGCGCCCTGGCCATGGCGCCGGACATCATGCTGTTCGACGAACCCACCTCGGCGCTGGACCCCGAGTTGGTGGGCGAGGTGCTCAAGGTGATCCGCACCCTGGCCGACGAAGGCATGACCCTGCTGATCGTCACCCATGAGATGGACTTCGCCCTGTCCATCGCCGACCGGGTGATCTTCATGGAAAACGGCGTGATCCACACCGATGCCGCGCCCCAGGCGATCCGCCAGGGTCATTGCGATCCGCGCATCCGCCAGTTCATGGGCCTGACCGCCCCCGCCGCTACCTCTGTCGCCGAGGAGATCACGACATGAACAGCTCCGACCTGCGTCCCGGCGAATGGCAGGCGCGCTGCGACCTGGCGGCGCTGTACCGGCTGATCGCCCACTACCGCATGACCGACCTGATCGACACCCATATCACCCTGCGCCTGCCGGGGACGAGCGAGCTCTTCCTGATCAACAGTTACGGGGTGCCCTTCGAACGCATGACCGCCAGCGACCTTGTGCTGATCGACCTGGACGGCCGTCCCCAACCCGGTCCTTTCGGTGAGCAACGGGTCAACGCCGCCGGCTTCGTCATCCACTCGGCCATCCACGCCGCGCGCCCCGACCTGCACTGCGTGATCCACACCCACACCGCCGCCGGCATGGCGGTAGCAGCCCAGCGCGACGGCCTGCTGCCGCTCACCCAGCACGCCCTGAAGTTCCATGGCCACCTGGCCTACCACACCTACGAAGGCATCGCCCTGTCGCTGGACGAACGCGCCCGGCTGGTCGCCGACCTTGGACCCCATAAGGCCATGATCCTGCGCAACCATGGCCTGCTGGTGGGCGGCGCCACCCCGGCGGAGGCCTTCCACGAGATCTACTTCCTGGAGCGCGCCTGCCAGGCGCAGATCCAGGCCCTGGCCGGTGCCGTGGCGCTGCACTATCCCAGCAAAGCCGTCTGCCAGCACACCGCCGCGCAATTCCAGGCCGACGGCGCCGAAGGCCTGATTGACCTGGCCTGGCAGGCAGCCCTGTCGCTGATCGAGGACCAGCGCCAGGACTGGTGTCGCTAGCCCACCGACACTCGTCGCTGCCCCAGCAAGCCCACCGCGGCCAGGGTCACCCCCAGGCTGACCAGCAGGCACAGGCCGAGCAGGCCGCGGTCGCCCCAGTGCTCCCGGGCCAGGGCATAGCACCAGGGCGCGGCCGCCGAGAGCAGGAAGCTCGGCGCCAGCAGCTTGCCGGTCAGCCGGGCATAGAGCGCCCGGTCGAACAGCTCCAGCGGCAGACTGGCGCGCAGCACCGCCACCAGGCCGTTGAGGGCGCCATAGAGCAAGACGAAGACGGCGGTGAGCACCAGATGGCCTTCGCTCGCCAGCGCCAGGGCGAAACTCAAGGGCAACCCCAGGCCGAGCAGCAGATTGAGCTGGCGCGCCGCCAGCCGCTGATTCGAGGCCAGCTCCGCCAGCCGCGCGCAGACCTGGCCGATGCCCCAGAGCGCCGCCACCTCCACCGGCACACCGCGCTCGGCCAGCAAGGCCGGCAGATGAGCCGACAGCCCGGCGGAGAGAAAGCCAATCAGCGCCATGCCGGTGGCGAACAGCACCCCCGCCCACCGTGGCGAGGTGCCGGCGGCCAAGGGCGGCAGGTCGGCAGTGGGCAAGCGCCCCCGCATATTGGGCAGCGGCAGCAGGAGCAGCAGACCGGCCAGGGCGATAGCCGCATAGACCACCAGGCCCAGCCGCCAGCCCAGCATTTCCAGCAACCAATGCCCCAGTGGCCAGAACACCGCCGAGGCCAGGCCACCCAGCAGGGTGATGCGCACCATCACCGCCCGCGATCTGTCGCCGGCCAGTCGCGCCAGGGTGGCGAAGGCAGCGTCGTACAGTGACAGGCGCATCCCCACGCCCAGGACCACCCAGGCAAGGTAGAACAGTGGCGCCGAATGCGCCGCGGCGAGACCCAGGCAGCCGAGGCCATCCAGCACCAGGCCGAGTTGCAGGGTCCGGCAGCCACCCAGGCGCTCGATCACCGCGCCGCTGAAGGGCGACACCAGCCCCATGGTCAGCATGGCCAGGGAAAAACCGCCGTAGACCCAACGCGCCTCCCAACCCAGCCCCTCAGCCATCGCCGGGCCATAGACTCCGGGCAGATAGAAGGCCAGGCCCCAGGCCAGCAATTGCATCAGCCCCAGTTGCCAGATGGCGCGGTCGCTCGGCATCGGCGTCATCAACGGTTACCGGGCGTGCGGTCAGCCTCGCCGAGGCTGCGTTGCATGAGCACGGTATCCACCCAGCGCCCGTGCTTGAACCCCACTGCCTCGAAGGTCCCCACGGTTCGAAAGCCCAGGCGCCCATGCAGGGCGATGGAGGCCGCGTTGGCGTTGTCGCCGATCACCGCGACCAGTTGGCGAAAGCCCGCCGCCGTGCACGCCGCGATCACCTCTTCCAGCAGGCGCCGGCCGATGCCCTGGCCAGCCAGGCCTTCGCGTACGTACACCGAATCCTCCGCGGTATGGCGATAGGCCGGTCGCGGCCGGTAGAGCACCGCATAGGCATAGCCCACCACCTCGCCCTCCAGCTCCGCCACTCGGTAAGGCAGCCCCGCCTGACGCACGGCGGCGAGGCGACGCCCCAGCTCCGCCACATCGGGCGGCTCCATCTCGAAGCTGGCGCAGCCGTGCAGGACATGCTGCGCATAGATGGCCTGGATGGCCGGTAGATCGGCGGTGGTGGCGTCGCGCAGCTGCAGGGCGGTGTTCACGGGTTCTATCAGCCTAGGGTTCGATGGCGAGATCATGCCGGGACGGCCCAGCAAAGATAAAGCTATGCTCGGTTATCCCCGGTATAAGCGAAACCTTGGCATGGCCGAGCTCAATCTCACCCAGCTGCAGACCTTCGTCCAAGTAGTGGCCACCGGCAGCTTTTCCGCCGCCGCCGACCGCCTGGGCCTGAGCCAGCCGGCGGTCAGCCTGCAGATCCGCCAGCTGGAGCGGCGCTTGGGACTCAAGCTGCTGGAGCGTCTCGGGCGCAGCCTCAAGCCCACCGCCGCCGGCAGCCTGCTGCTCGACCACGCCGCGCGCATCCAGGCCGAGGTGGACCTGGCGCTGCAGGCGCTGGCCAGCCACGGCGCGACGGTCACCGGGCAGGTCGCCATCGGCACCGGTGCCACCGCCTGCATCCATCTGCTGCCACCCTTGCTCGGCCAGTTGCGCCAGCGCTTTCCACAGCTGGACGTGCGGGTCAGCACCGGCAACACCCTGGACGTACTGCGCGCGGTTGAAGATAACCGCCTCGACCTGGGCCTGGTCACCCTGCCGGCCAGCGGGCGCAACCTTGTGGTTGAGCCGCTACTGGAGGATGCCTTCGTCGCCCTGCTGCCGCCGGCCAGTCCGCTGCCGCAGCGCCCGCTCTCCCCAGCGGACCTGGCCGAGACGCCGCTACTGGCCTTCGAGACCGGCAGCAGCACCCGGCTGCTGATCGACGACTGGTTCCGCCGCGCCGGCCAGGCTAGCCGCCCGGTGATGGAGCTGGGCAGCATAGAGGCGCTCAAGGAGCTGGTGGCAGCGGGCCTCGGCTACAGCCTGGTGCCCGGCATCGCCGTGGCCACCGCGCACCATCGCCGCAGCCTGCGCGTCCAGCCCCTGGCACCGCCCCTGACCCGTACCCTGGCCCTGGTGTTACGCCGCGACAAACCCCTGAGTCGCGCCCTGCAACAGGTGCTGGAGGCACTGCGCCAGCTGCGCAGTTGATCGGCGCTCGACCCTGGCTTACCATCCAATGATTCAACGATCCTTGTATTATCGAATCATGCACGAAGAACTCGCCGTTTCCGCCCTCGCCGCCCTCGCCCATGCCCAGCGCCTGAAGGTCTTTCGCGCCCTGGTGGTCGCTGGCGCGGACGGCCTCATGCCCAGCCAGTTGGCCGACCAGCTCGAGGTGGCGCGCAGCAACCTGTCCTTCCACCTCAAGGAATTGGCCACGGCCGGCCTCGTCAGCGTGGAGCAACAGGGGCGCAACCTCATCTATCGCGCGGCCTACGACCAGATGAACGCCCTGCTCGGCTATCTCACCGAGCACTGCTGCGCCGGCACCGACTGTGCGGTCACCACCACCCCTCGCTGCCCATGCTGATCCCCGACAACCGCCCCGCCACCGACCGCCAGCGCCTGAACTCGCCATGACTACCGCACCCGCCTGCCCACCGGTCGCTGCCCCCATGAACGCCTTCGAACGCTACCTGAGTCTCTGGGTCGCGCTCTGCATCCTCGCCGGGATCGCCCTTGGCCAGTGGGCCCCCGAGGTCTTCCGCGGCATCGGGCGGCTCGAAGTGGCCCAGGTCAACCTGCCGGTCGGCCTGCTGATCTGGGTCATGATCGTGCCCATGCTGCTCAAGGTGGATTTCGGCGCCCTCGGCCAGGTACGCCAGCATTGGCGTGGGATCGGCGTCACCCTCTTCGTCAACTGGGCGGTCAAGCCCTTTTCCATGGCGCTGCTGGCCTGGCTGTTCATTCGCCAGCTGTTCGCTCCCTGGCTGCCAACGGACCAACTGGACAGCTACATCGCCGGCCTCATCCTCCTGGCGGCGGCGCCCTGCACGGCCATGGTCTTCGTCTGGAGTCGGCTCACCCAGGGCGATCCGCTGTTCACCCTGTCCCAGGTCGCGCTGAACGACACCCTCATGGTGTTCGCCTTCGCGCCCATCGTCGGCCTGCTCTTGGGGCTGTCGTCCATCGCGGTGCCCTGGGCCACCCTGCTGCTCTCGGTGGTCCTCTATCTGGTGCTGCCGGTGATCCTCGCCCAACTCTGGCGCCGCGCCCTGCTGCGCCGGGGCCAGGCCGCCTTCGAGCTCACCCTGGCCCGCCTCGGGCCGCTGTCGATGGCGGCGCTGCTGGCCACCCTGGTGCTGCTGTTCGCCTTCCAGGGCGAGGCCATCCTGGCGCAGCCGCTGGTGATCGCTCTGCTGGCCCTGCCCATCCTGATCCAGGTGCTGTGCAACTCGGCGCTGGCCTACTGGCTGAATCGCCTGGTGGGCGAGAGCCATAGCGTGGCCTGCCCCTCGGCGCTGATCGGCGCCAGCAACTTCTTCGAGCTGGCCGTGGCCGCCGCCATCAGCCTGTTCGGCTTCCACTCCGGCGCCGCCCTGGCGACCGTGGTGGGCGTCCTTATCGAAGTCCCGTTGATGCTGCTGGTCGTGCGCCTGGTGAACGGCTCGCGCGCCTGGTACGAACGCGGTTCCCCTGCCCTCCGTCGAGACCGTCCATGAGCAGCGCCATCACCATCTACCACAACCCCGCCTGCGGCACCTCGCGCAACACCCTGGGCCTGATCCGCAACAGCGGCGTCGAGCCGCAGGTCATCCACTACCTGGAGACCCCGCCCGACCGCGCGCACCTGGAACGGCTGATCGCCGCCCTGGGCATCCCGGTGCGCGACCTACTGCGCCAGCAGGGTACGCCCTATGCCGAGCTGGGTCTGGACGCTCCGCAGCTGAGCGATGCCGAGCTGATCGCCGCCATGCTGCGCCATCCCATCCTGATCAACCGACCCATCGTGGTGACGCCCCTGGGCACCCGTCTGTGCCGGCCTTCGGAACGGGTGCTGGAGATCCTGCCCGATCCCCAGCGCGGGCCCTTCGTCAAGGAAGACGGCGAGGTGGTGATAGTGCCTGCGGCCGCGCACGACTGAGCGACGTCAGGGCGTCCGCGGCGCCGCGCTAACGTCTCGGTCGGATCGGTGCCCTCCCGCGTCGCGCCGATCTCGGCCCGGCGCTGTTCACCTCAAGGCTCCAGGTGATGACGGGAGGATCACTCCTGCTGGTCCAACTGCTGGTCGCTTCGGCTGCTTGGCCATTGAACTTTTAGCGCACTACCGTTTGGCGGTATGCCACTAGTGGCCCGATGAAATTGCGGCGTGGTTCGCGGTGGACCTGCGGAAAGCTAGGCACTGTCGGCGTGACGCTCGGCAAGACCCCTCGCCCTGTCGCGAGGCCGTCCAGCGAGCGCTCGGCCTGCATGCATTAAGGATGACCGTCATGACCTACAAGAAACAGCCATTGGACTCCGACCAACCCCTCTTCACCCAAGCCTTCGCCGCTTCGACTGCCACCAAGGCGCCCCTCGCGCCCACGCCGGCCAAGCCCGCCGGCACCTTCGACGGCGTCACCTACTACGCCTTCCAGAGCAAGCCCAGTCTCACGCTCGACATCAACGCCACCCCCGAATATGTCGGCTTCGCCAAGACCTTCGATGCCAAAGGGCCGCACTACACCGCCGGCTCGACGCTGACCGAACTCAATCTGACCGGCCATTACGAAGGCCAGCTGACGCGTCTCGACGGTCATACCCGCGGCACCACCACCGGCATAGACACCCTGGATTCGAGCATCGCCAAGCTCACGGTCAGCCTCACCGACGTGCCGACCAACGAATTCCACGAAAGCGACATCATCACGCTGGATAACTTCGATAGCCTGCAGACCTTCGATGGCTCCAAGTCGACAGTTGGCCTGTCCATCGACTTCCTCCATGGCTACAACGATGGCGTGCAATACACCTATGCCAGCCAGAGCGCCTTGCTCAAGTCCGTGACCACCGGCAGCGGCGGTGACTCGGTCCAGGTCAGCACCCTCACCGCCCCGGAACTCGAGAGCGTCGCCGCTCTCGCCAACTCCCGGGTCAAGGCCATCACCCTGGACACCGGCGCCGGCGACGACAACATCGGCGTCCACATCCAGCAGGCCGATGTGATCGTCAAGGCCGGCGCCGGCAATGACGATGTCGCCCTGCTGTTCACCAAGGGCGTGGCCGCCCACAACGCCAACCTGAGCGGCAGCTTCGGCCACGGCGCCATCGTGACCCTGGGTGCGGGTAACGACACCCTCAACGTGCTGACCTCCACCCTGGTCAACTTTGACAACAGCAGCACCGCCGCGGCCAATCGTTCGCTGGTGGCCAACCATGTGACCGTGACCGACTACAACGCCAAGGATGATCAGATCATCTTCCAGCAGGCGTTTTTCAAGGAAGAGGCGGTCACCACCGTGGCGGATGTCGCCCTAAAGGGCACCACCAGTCTCTACGATGCCCTGCAACAGGTAGCCCAGGTCACTATCGACAAGGTCCATGCTGCGGTCTTCCACTACGGCCAGGACACCTACGTCTACTACGATATCGGCGGCGGCGGCACCGAGATCAAGAGCGCGGATTCGCTCATCCAACTGGTAGGCGTGCACGATCTGCAGGACGTCGCCAGCACCGTCGCCGCCGGCGAACGCGGCGTCGGTAGCTGGGGCTGACCGCTCAGCAATGGAGTCCTAACCGCTGCCGCAGGGGTAGGACTCCGGCATTCCCCTGTACTGCCGGTCACGGATGGGCTGCTCTACCGCTGATGCACCGCCTCGGCACTTGTCCGCGCTCACGGGGGTCTGTCTAGCAATACCCTGACAAGTTCGAGGAACGCGCGATGAAGATCCTGATGGTCCTGACCTCCCACGACCAACTCGGCGACACCGGCAAGAAAACCGGCTTCTGGCTGGAAGAATTTGCCGCGCCCTACTACGTCTTCAAGGATGCCGGCGCCCAGATCACCCTGGCGTCCCCCGCCGGTGGCCAACCGCCGCTGGACCCCAAGAGCGACGCCCCCGACGCCCAGACCGAGTCCACTGAACGCTTCAAGAACGACCCCGAAGCGCAAAAAGCCCTGGCCACCACCCTCCCCCTGACCGAGGTGAAGGCCGACGCCTACGACGGCCTCTTCTACCCGGGCGGCCATGGCCCGCTCTGGGATCTCGCCGAATCCCGCGACTCCATCGCCCTGCTCGAAGCCTTCGCCCAGGCCGGCAAACCCTTCGCCCTGGTCTGCCACGCCCCCGGCGTGCTCCGCCACGTCAAGGCCGCCGACGGCACGCCGCTGGTCAAGGGCCGCACCGTCACCGGCTTCAGCAACAGCGAAGAAGCCGCGGTACAACTCACCGACGTGGTGCCCTTCCTGGTGGAAGACGAACTCAAGACACTCGGCGCCCACTACGAGAAAGGCCCGGACTGGCGCAGCTACGTGATCGAAGACGGTAACCTGGTGACTGGCCAGAATCCGGCCAGTTCGGAAGATGCGGCGGATGCGCTGTTGGCTAAGCTCGGCTGAGTGACCCAGACTTTAGAAAGCCCGCCGAATGGCGTAATGCTGTTCACTTAAGAAAAACGCCACGGACTCCATGAGAGCCGTGGCGTTTTTCGTGGCCTGATTTCTATCCTGTGCGGGGAAATTTAGGCGTCGGAGCCCCGCTCAATGCCCAAAACCATACAAAAAATCGCTGCTGGAGGCTGGCAGCGATTTTTTGAAGGACTCCCGTCAAACCTCAAATGCTTAAGTGAACAGCATTACGCCGAATGGCGGGCTTTTTTTCATATCGACGTGAGGCTCAGAAAGAGATCCATTGGATTCTGGGCCGAAGACGAAGCCGAAAGACCAGCGCAATCGCCTGGTAACCGGCGTACTCCCCCTCTTGCCCACGCTCGCCATCACCCAAAGACCAATCGCAGCTAGGCGTCCGTAAAACTCCGCTACCAGCCCCAGGTATCGCCTCTACCTTCACGAGCGGCTCGCTAAAAGAAAGCAAAGTGCCACCAGTCGTAAAGACTGCAGAAATCCGCGGATTGGCCGACACCCTCCCATAAGCGAAGCGTCTAGCTTCTGCTCCGTCCAGGCTGGAAGGATAAGCCGCTCGGTGATTTACCTCGTCGTATTTCAGAGCACTGCCTAATGAAAAGAACCCTGCTCGGCGTGCGAGCCTTGCTGTCCGTACCCCAGGACAACCCTGGCCTGGTCAAGGCGCAATACACCGCTCTGGCTCGCCAGTTGCCGATGATGTACTTCATCCTGCTGAGCAACACCCTGATGCTGGCGAGCACCCACCTCAAGCTCGCCCCGCGCTGGCTGGTGGTGTACTGCCCACTGATCATGACGCTGTTCGGCGTGATTCGGGCGGCGGAATGGCTGCGCACGCGCCATCAGACGCGCAGCCCGGCACAGATGCTGACGGCGCTGAAGCGCACCAATAGACTCGCGCCCTTGATGGCCATGGCGTTCACCGCCTGGTCGCTGGCCCTGTTTCCCTATGGCGACAGCTATAGCCAGGCGTATGTCGCCTTCTATATGGCCATCACCGTCATCGGCTGCACTTTCTGCATGATGCACCTGCTGCCGGCAGCCCTGGCTACCGCCGTTGTGGTCAACACGGCGTTCGTGGTGTTCTTTGCCTCCACCCAGATCATCACCTTCGTGGCTACGGCAATTGATGTCCTGCTGGTGTCCATCGCCATGCTGGTCATCCTCAAGGCGCAGTACACCGACTTCACCCGGCTGGTGAACATGCAGGCGCAGACGGCAAAACTCAGCGAGGAAAACCTCAAGCTGGCCAATCAGGACAGCCTGACCGGGTTGGCCAATCGGCGGCAATTCTTTTCCCGCCTCGATACGCTGCTGGCCCGCGCCCGCGAGCAGGAGACTCGCCTGGCCGTGGGGCTCATCGACCTGGATGGCTTCAAGCCGGTCAACGACCTCTATGGCCATAGCGTGGGTGACCGGCTGCTCTATCAGGTGGGCCAGCGCCTGGCCGGGCTGCTCGACGACGAAGTGCACCTGGCCCGACTGGGCGGCGACGAATTCAGCCTGATCATCACCAAGGCCATGAGTGACAATCAGTTGCGCGCGTTTGGCGAAGACATCTGCGCCAGCCTGCGCGAGCCCTTCCTGCTGGTGGACATCCCCATTCAGATCAGCGGATCTCTGGGCATCGCGACCTTCCCGGACCAGGCATCCTCCGCCACGGACGTCTATGAATACGCCGACTACGCCCTGTACCAGAGCAAGCGTCACCGCCCCGGCACGGCCTGCCTGTTCAGTACCACTCACCGCCAGCAGCTCAGCCGCGACGGGCTGACCGAACAGGCCCTGCGCCGCGCCGATCTGGAGCGGGAGTTCTACATGGTGTTCCAGCCCATCGTGGACCTTCACAGCAAGAGAACCGTGGCCTTCGAAGCCCTGGCCCGCTGGGAAAGCCCAGAGTTGGGCCACGTACCGCCGGATGATTTCATCCCCATTGCCGAGCGCATCGGCATGGTCAATCGCCTCACCCTCCCCTTGCTGAACAAGGCCCTGAACGCCGCCGCACGCTGGCCGGCGGGTATCCGCCTGGCCTTCAACCTGTCCGCCCACGACTGTGGCTCGGAGGACGCCGCCCAGCAGATCGTCGAGCTGATCAAGAACAGCCGTTTCGACCCGGCCTGCCTCGATCTGGAAATCACCGAAACCGCCGCCATCCAGGACCTGCCCCAGACCCAACGCGCCATCAGCCGCTTTCGCGAACTGGGCTGCGGCATCTCCCTCGACGACTTCGGCACCGGCTATTCCAGCCTGAGCCAGATCCACGCGCTATCGCTGACCAAACTCAAGGTGGACCGCACCTTCGTCACCAACCTCCACCTCGACCCGGCCAGCGTGAAGATCGTCAGGTCACTGATCGCCCTGTGCCAGGACATGGAGTTGGAATGCATCGTGGAAGGCGTAGAGACCGTCGCCGAACTCGACGCCCTGAAAAACCTCGGCGGCGCCAGGGCCCAGGGCTATCTATTCGCCAAGCCTATGCGGGCGAGTGAGATTAGGGGTTGGTTGGAGGGGGAGCATTTGGAGAAGGTGTTGGAGGTTTGATTTGTTGAGAGGCCAAGGTGAGCTTGCGGCCATATCCCGGCGGCAATCCTAATCCGTCAACCGGCCTAGTTCGTAGTTGCCCTCAAGCCTAAAGAGCAGCCTTCTCAGGCTACGAAAAAGATTGTCCGATTCTGGAGGGTACTACCCTTCACGACTGGCAGAAACCTGCCATAAGCGGACAGCGGTCGAAAAATAAATATGCTCCCTTTTCGATGATGCGCAATTTGAGGAGATGCACGGCGGTTAACTGTGGCCGGGATCGTAGGACGCGCTTAACCACTCCCCAGAGCGACGGATAAACATAGAAGATCACTACTCCGGGCTCGCGATGCTATTCTCAAGCGCGACCGGCTTCACGAGCTGGTGTAGTGGTCTATGCTGAGACCTCAAAATGCCATTTCCTGCTCTGGATTCCAGGGTGAGGGTGCGGCATTAGCACCACCCTTTGGCTTGCTCCCCTATTTCCCTCCCATGGATGAGAGACATGATTGAATCGATCACCCTTTCCGGCATAGCGACCTACAGCTCCGTAACCCCCGAAACGATTCAAAACCTGAAGACTGTTAATTATTTCTACGGTGCAAATGGAGCAGGCAAAACAACGATCAGCAGGCTTATAGACGAGCCAGCACTATCAGCCGCCTCCAAGGTCACCTGGGCAAAGGGCAATCCGATCCCTGCCATGGTCTATAACAACGACTTCATCGCTGCGAACTTCACTGATTCGAAGCAGTTCAAGGGTGTTTTCACGCTGGGAAAAACCGAGAAGGCGCAGCTTGATCGTTTAGAGGCGCTTCAGAGAGAAAGACGCGGTTACGAACAGGTCAAAACTAGAGCACAAGAAAACCTAAAAGGTCTCGATGGCGAAAGCGGCAAGATCGGCGAAAAAAAAGCGCTGGAAGCAAAGCTATTAACACGGTGCTGGGAGCAAAAACAGAAACACGACAATGATTTTCAAATAGCTTTTACAGGCCTGAGAAACAATAAAGAAGCCTTCAAGAATAGGGTCTTGCAGGAGTACAAAGATAATACATCGCAGCTGGCTGAATTAGAAGACTTGCGCAAACGCGCAGACGTTCTCTATCGTGACGCACCATCACCAATGACTACTGTTCCTAGCCTTGATCTGTCTCGTTTGGTAGGGCTTGAACAAAATCCTGTGCTCAGCAAAAAAGTGGTTGGCAAAGAGGATGTCAGTGTATCTGCGATGATCCAGCACTTAGGAAACAGTGACTGGATTAGGCAAGGTACGAGGTATCTGGGCCATACAGATAATGACTGCCCTTTCTGCCAACAGCAATTGCCTCATGATTTCGAGAAGAGGCTTGAAGATTACTTCGACGAAACATTTGAGGCTGACACTAGAGCTCTATCGCAGTTTCGCGATACTTATTGGTCAACAGCAGATACACTGTTAGCCCAAGCTCAGACACTCCTGACCACGGACTGCAAGCATTTAGACAAAGAAAAACTTGAGGCTGAATTACACGCCCTAAATGCAATCATATTGGTAAACAGACAGCGCATTGATCAAAAAGTGGCTAGTCCAAGTATCGATGTAGCGCTGGAAGATCTTGCTGAAGTTCCACAAAAAATTTCTGAGCTAATCAATTCAGCCAACCTAAAGGTCTCTGAGCATAATCGCCTTGTTTCAGACTTCTCCGTCGAACAAAAAAGGTTAACAGGCTCGGTTTGGCGGTATCTTCTCGACGTTGAGCTTAAAGACACTCTCACTGACTACACCAATGATATTAATCGTATTAGCAAAGCAATTTTTGGCATTAGCGCAAGCTTGGAAAAAGCAGAATTAGACATCTCTATAGCTGACGCGGAAATTGCAAAGATCGAAACTTCGCTGACAAGCGTAAGGCCTACCGTAATTGCGATAAACAAAATACTCAAGGACTTCGGCTTTCGAAGCTTCTCCCTAGATACTGCATGTACCGATAATTCATATCGACTGATTAGAAGCGATGGAACTGATGCTAAGGCAACGCTCAGTGAAGGCGAAAAGACCTTCGTTACCTTCCTGTATTTCTATCATTTGCTGAGGGGAAGCATAACGACCTCGGGTATCAATACTGATCGAATTGTCGTCATTGATGACCCAGTTTCAAGCCTGGATAGCGACGTGCTATTCATTGTGAGTAGTTTAATCAAAAAACTCTTTCACGACGCTCGCCAGAAGGGGAACAACATCAAGCAGGTCTTTATCCTGACCCATAATGTGCACTTTCACAAAGAAATCACGTTTAACCCTCAAAGGGCTGGCGATAATCCCATAAAGGATGAAACATTTTGGATAGTACGAAAACCGGATTGTTTTTCGAGAATTGAAGGGTTTGAGACGAACCCAATTAAAACCTCCTACCAGCTTCTTTGGGCGGAGCTGACGAAAAATCCATTACCTGCACTTACCATTCAGAACACAATGCGCAGAATATTGGAAAATTACTTCAAAATCCTGGGAAATACAGATACGAGCGTCATAATTGGAAAGTTTGAAGGGCAGGAAAAAGTTCAGTGCCAGTCCTTGATCAGCTGGGTAAACGATGGCTCCCACTATTCGCCAGACGAGCTTTACGTAGCCATAAGCGATGGCATGGCGCACAACTACATGAGGATTTTTTTCAAAATATTCAAAGTTATGGATCATATGCCTCATTATAAAATGATGATGGGCCGTAACTTCATCGATTTAGATCCAGTTGACGTTGAGCCAGAAGGTGAAAATTTGATAGCCAATCTTGGCGATGCTGCAGCCGGAGCAGAGACGTTTAACGTGGTTGTTGGTACGCCTAAAAATGACGATGCCGTCGAATTAAGGGGCGCTATAGCAGCTGCGATGATGCCTGCCGCAGCGCAGGCTCCCAATCAATACTCGGCAGGGCCAGATGATCCTGCCCCGGATATCCCATTTTAAGTTAATTGATCTTGAGTCGGCACACCTGCTGGGCGCCGACTCAATAAAAAAGGGGATAGATTTATTTTAGCCAAAAATCCACTGATCAAATCATCCTAACGTTAAGTATACGGGTTACGGCGATTTTTTTCTCTCTAGCCGGTTTTCACCGATATTGGCAGGCCCGACTCTAGCAAGAGTGGTTATTTCAATTAACTTGGTTTATAAAAATATGAGTCACCCTCTACTGAGCAATTAACCAAGGCTCGATTTTTACGAACGCACGTTGGCCATGGGCGAAGAACCACCGCCGGCCGCTGGCTTTGGAGTCCTTGACAGCGCTCGCCTATCCAGTAATTTAATTAATCGTCTGCAATGATCGACCTTCCGCGCATGTTACGAGGAAGTCGCCCCGACTCCTGCGCACGCGTAATTATCTCAGCATGCGGATCTGGGTGCGCGTGCAGCTTACCCTGAAAAATCTCTTGTCTTAGACACCTCGCTACAACCAACTCTAAATCACAGATCGGATCCACTAAGTACTGGGCGTAGTAGGCGTCATAGAACTGCGACTCATAAACGTCAGGAGCAGCGCCATGGACGACTGCGCCACGAAGCTTCAGAAGCATGCGCAGTCTATCTTGATCAACTGGCTCACCGAGTGTAGATACGACAAAATCCACTGCTGCCTTGGTGTGGCCAGTCTGTGCTCCAACTAAAGAGTCCAACGCCATACATAGGGTGGGAAAGCGTTCCCTAGATTCGTCGAACCAAGCGCGATGAAAGTATTCGAGAGCCCGCACATGCGACCTTTGCGCATGCTCCTCATGATCGAACAACGTACTGAGAATCTCTAACCAGGTGTGATCAGCTTGTGTGAGAACGATGTCGCTAGATATCCGTGGCGTCATCGGCGCGGTTCCCGCGGTATACGAAACAACTCCGTTCGCCACCGTGCAATAACCGCCGTGAACTGATCGCCCGGTTTGCAGATATCGCTCTCTCCTAATAGGTGTAAGTGCGAGAGCGCCCAAAGTCGCACATGCGAGCTTGCGGGCAATTAACGAATCAGGAGAGCTGATGCATAACCAGTTCCCGGTTGGCTCCCCATACTGTTGCAAGTGCAAAAATGGCGGAAATTGGGCAGGGATCAACGACGAATGACGAGCCCCAAAGACCTCAAGAGCTGCGGCTAATCCATCCGAGCCTATAAACGCGAAGTGGCGGGATTGAAATCCATTCTCGACCTTAACTGTAACTAGCGGGTAGAGGGTGATTTTGTTAATTACACTAAAAAGCGAAGAGCGAAATAACGCCTTAGATAGTACTGCTATCCCTTCAGGGGAGATTTGCTTAGCCAAAGAAACGCCTGAATTTAAATTTAGCCGCCCATTAGATATGTAGTAGTAGTGTTCTGTCACAAAGTTGGTAACGATCGACCATAGCGAACCGATCGAGATATCTCGAAGGTGACGCGCTCCATTTCGCCTAAGAAAAATCAGAGCCTCGATATATTTACGCTCCCTGACGAATATAGTGGCAACAAGCCCAAAATTCGTTACCGGCCTACCTGGTATGCTAACTACAAATGAGCTTAGCTGCTGATCCCCATCAGGATAGAGGCTATCGAGAACACGAATGAGGGCTTGCTCACACATCTGTTCTCTACTATTCATCGTAGCCCCAAGCAAAAGTAACTGCAGCCCCTTGTTTGGTAGCAATCTGTGTAGTCATATACCGCTCCTGTATCCTGCAGGAATTTCCGAGTAGGTATAGAGCCTGAGATCAGCATGGCATTAGATGAAGCTCTTATCCCGTGCATACTGCACCCATGCTTGGAGATGCATAAAGCTGCCAGAATTTGCCAGATTCAAAAAGCCCAAAGCCCGCAATTACGCGGGCTTTGGGCTTTTTCTGCGAGACGTACCGGTCTATGCCGGACGCAGGATCACTCCCACTCAATCGTCGCCGGCGGCTTGCTCGAAACGTCGTAGGTGACGCGGGAGATGCCGTCGATTTCGTTGATGATGCGGTTGGAGACCTTTTCCAGCAGTTCGTAGGGCAGATGGGCCCAGCGGGCGGTCATGAAGTCGATGGTTTCCACCGCGCGCAGGGCGACGACCCAGGCGTAGCGGCGGCCGTCGCCGACCACGCCGACGGATTTCACCGGCTGGAAGACGACGAAGGCCTGGCTGACCTTGTGGTACCAGTCGGCCTTGCGCAGTTCGCTGATGAAGATGTCATCGGCGCGGCGCAGCAGGTCGGCGTATTCCTTCTTCACTTCGCCGAGGATGCGCACGCCCAGGCCCGGGCCGGGGAAGGGATGGCGGTAGACCATGTCGTAGGGCAGGCCCAGTTCCAGGCCGATCTTGCGCACCTCGTCCTTGAACAGTTCGCGCAGCGGTTCGACCAGCTTGAGGTTCATATCCTCGGGCAGGCCGCCGACGTTGTGGTGGGACTTGATGACGTGGGCCTTGCCGGTCTTGGCGCCGGCCGACTCGATGACGTCGGGGTAGATGGTGCCCTGGGCCAGGAACTTGATGTTGTTGAGCTTGCTGGCCTCGGCGTCGAAGACGTCGATGAAGGTGCGGCCGATGATCTTGCGCTTCTTCTCCGGGTCGGCTTCGCCTTCCAGGTTGGTCAGGAAGCGCTGCTCGGCATTGGCGCGGATCACCTTGACGCCCATGTTCTCGGCGAACATGGCCATCACCTGGTCACCTTCGTGCAGGCGCAGCAGGCCGTTGTCGACGAAGACGCAGGTCAGTTGCTCGCCGATGGCCTTGTGCAGCAGGGCCGCGACCACGGAGGAGTCGACGCCGCCGGAGAGGCCCAGCAGCACGTTGGCGCTGCCGACCTGGGCGCGCACCTGGGCGATGGCGTCCTCGACGATGTTGGCCGGGGTCCAGAGGGCTTCGCAGCCGCAGATGTCTTTCAGGAAGCGCGAAAGGATGCGCCCGCCCTGCTTGGTGTGGGTCACCTCGGGGTGGAACTGCACGCCGTACCAGGCGCGCTCGTCGTCGCCCATGGCGGCGATGGCGCAGCTGGGGGTGCTGGCGACGATGTGGAAGCCGTCCGGCAGCTTGCCGACCTTGTCGCCGTGGCTCATCCAGACGTCCAGGCCGAGTACGCCGTCGTCGTCGATGTGGTCTTCGATGCCTTCGAGCAGGCGGCTCTTGCCGACCACGTCGACCTTGGCGTAGCCGAATTCACGGACGTTGGAGCCTTCGACCTTGCCGCCGAGTTGTTCGGCCATGGTCTGCATGCCGTAGCAGATGCCCAGCAGCGGGACGCCCAGGTCGAACACGGCCTTGGGTGCGCGGGGGCTGCCAGCCTCATGGACCGACTCGGGACCACCGGCGAGGATGATGCCGCGCGGAGCGAAGGCGCGGATGTCGGCGTCGTCCATGTCGAAGGGGTGCAGTTCGCAGTAGACGCCCAGTTCGCGCACGCGGCGGGCGATGAGCTGGGTGTACTGGGAACCGAAGTCGAGGATGAGGATGCGGTGGGCGTGGATGTCTTGGGACATGGCCAGGTCTCGATAGCGCTAGGTTTAGACGATTCGGGGCTGTCTAGACAGCCCCGAATCGCAACGTAGAAGTACAAACAGTTTTGGAATCAACCAACGCGGTAGTTGGGCGCTTCCTTGGTGATCTGCACGTCGTGGACGTGGGATTCGGCCATGCCCGCGCCGGTGATGCGCACGAACTGCGGCTTGGTGCGCATCTGCTCGACGGTGGCGCAACCGGTGTAGCCCATGGAGGCACGCAGGCCACCCATCAGCTGGTGGATGATCGCCGCCAGCGGACCCTTGTAGGGGACGCGGCCTTCGATGCCTTCGGGGACCAGCTTCTCGGCGCCGGAGGCGGAGTCCTGGAAGTAGCGGTCGCTGGAGCCCTGGGTCTGGGCCATGGCGCCCAGGGAGCCCATGCCACGGTAGGACTTGTAGGAGCGGCCCTGGAACAGCTCGACCTCGCCCGGGGCCTCTTCGGTACCGGCAAACATGGAGCCCATCATCACGCAGTAGCCGCCGGCGACGATGGCCTTGGACAGGTCACCGGAGAAGCGGATGCCACCGTCGGCGATCAGCGGGACGCCGGTGCCTTCGAGGGCGGCGGCGACGTTGGCGATGGCGGAGATCTGCGGCACGCCGACACCGGCGACGATGCGGGTGGTGCAGATAGAGCCCGGGCCGATGCCGACCTTGACCGCGTCGGCGCCGGCGTCGGCCAGGGCCTTGGCGGCTTCGGCGGTGGCGATGTTGCCGCCGATCACCTGGACCTGGGGATAGGTTTCCTTGACCCAGCGCACGCGCTCGATCACGCCCTTGGAGTGGCCGTGGGCGGTGTCGACCACGATGACGTCCACACCGGCGGCGACCAGGGCGGCAACCCGCTCAGGGGTCTCGGCGCCGGTGCCAACGGCCGCGCCGACGCGCAGGCTACCGGCGTCGTCCTTGCTGGCGTTGGGGTAGGCCTTGGCCTTTTCGATGTCCTTGACGGTCATCATGCCCTTGAGGGCGAAGGCTTCGTCGACGATCAGCACCTTTTCGATGCGGTGCTTGTGCAGCAGCTCGCGCACTTCCTGCTTGTCGGCGCCTTCGCGCACGGTCACCAGGCGATCCTTAGGGGTCATGACGTCGCGCACCGGGATGTCCAGGCGGGTCTCGAAGCGCACGTCGCGGGAGGTGACGATGCCCACCAGGTCACGGCCGGAGAGGACCGGCACGCCGGAGATGTTGTGTTGGCGGGTCAGGTCGAACAGATCGCGCACGCTGGCGTCGGCGTCGATGGTGATGGGGTCCTTCACCACGCCGGCCTCGAAGCGCTTGACCTTACGGACTTCCGCGGCCTGCTGCTCGACGGTCATGTTCTTGTGGATGATACCGATGCCGCCTTCTTGGGCCATGGCGATGGCCAGACGGGATTCGGTCACGGTGTCCATGGCGGCGGACACCAGGGGAATGTTCAGCTCGATGCCACGGGTCAGGCGGGTCTTGAGACTGACGTCTTTCGGCAGGACATCCGAATAGCCGGGGATGAGGAGTACGTCGTCGAACGTCAGGGCTTCTTGGCTGATGCGCAGCATGGCGGGGGCTCCCGGGCGGGAAAAATAAGGAGCGCGACATTATACCTGCGCTTTGTGATGGGCGGCAACGCGCCAGGACACCAACGGCGGGGAATTCGATTTACTTGAGAATGGCTATCAACTTAGAATCGCTGACCCTCTTTCAAATCCCGCCGAGACCGCCCTTGAACGCCCAGCCCAGAGCCCTTCGTCGCTTCGCTCCTTTTGCCCTCAGCACGCTGGCCCTGGCGACCAGTTCGGGACTGCTGGCAGCGGAGAGCACCACACTTGCGCCCATGGACATTTCCACCACAGCCACCGACGCGGACACGGGCTATCGGGCGAGCGAGGCCTCCACCGCGAGCAAGAGCGCAGTGCCGCTCAAGGAGGAAGCCCAGTCGGTGCAGGTGGTGACGCCGCAAACCCTCGACGATTTCGCGGTAAGCAGCCTGGACGATGCCATGCAGTTCGTCAGCGGCGTCACCCAGGGCAATACCCTGGCCGGCACCAAGGATGCTTTCGTCAAACGCGGTTTCGGCACCAACGCCGATGGCTCCATCTTCCGCGATGGGGTGCGTTCGAGTCTGTCGCACAACTTCGATGCCACCGTCGAGCGGGTGGAAGTGCTCAAAGGGCCGGCCTCGCTGCTCTATGGCGCCCTGGAACCGGGCGGTCTGATCAACGTGGTCAGCAAGCAGCCGCAATATCAACAGCGCACCACCCTGAGCGGCTCGGCCTACAGTGAAGGCGGCGGCAATCTCGGCCTGGACACCACCGGTCCCCTTGGCGATACCGGCCTGGCCTATCGCCTGGTCGCCGAGCGCCAAAGCGAAGACTACTGGCGCAACTACGGCGTGGACCAGCACAGCCTGGTGGCACCGTCGCTGTCCTGGACCGGCGAGCGCGCCAGCCTGACCCTGGCCTATTCCTACAACGACTACACTGGCCCGGTGGATAGAGGCGCGGTGTTCGTCAACGGCCATCCCGCCCACGTCGCTTACGACAAGCGTCTCGACGAAAAATGGGCGAAGAGCGAAGGCATCACCGAGACCGCCAGTGCGCGCTACGAGTACCAGCTCAGTGACGACTGGAAGACTCGCCTGACCTACGCCTGGAACAACGATAGATACAGCCTGGACTTCGCCCAGCCGGTTTCGCTGGCTGCCAACGGCAACCTGCTGCGGGTCGCCAACGGTGCCGACTACGACTATGAGACGACGTACGCGAGCTGGGATTTCATCGGTCGCCAAGAGCTGTTCGGCCAGCGCCATGACCTGCTGGTGGGGGTCGATCATGAGGACAGCGATCAGCTCCGCGGCAAGACCTACCGCAATAACAATGCCTCGCGCCGCAACCTCAACATCTATGCGCCAGTGTACGGCAACCTGGCGCCGCCGAGTCTGTTGAGCGCGACCCAGAGCGACCAGGACAGCAACCTGAAGTCCACCTCGCTGTACCTCAAGGACAACTGGCATCTGGACGATCGCTGGATTCTGGTGCTCGGCGGTCGCTACCAGTCCTTTGATCAATACGCTGACCAGGGGCTGGGCAACAACCATGTGGTCAACCTGGACAAGCGCGATCATGCCGCCGTGCCTCTGGCCGGCCTGGTACTCCAGGCCACCGACAGCCTGTCGCTGTACGGCAATTACAGCCGCTCCTTCGTGCCTAACACCACCGTGGACGACCGCGGCAACACCTTCGATCCCGAAGAAGGTCGCAGCTTCGAGGTGGGCGCCAAGTACGACCTGACGCCCGGGCTGAATCTGAACGTGGCGCTGTACGACATCGAGAAAAAGAACGTGGTGACCACCACCACCGTGAACGGGGTGAGCCTGAGCCAAGCCGCCGGCAAGGTGGGCTCGCGCGGCCTGGAAGTGGACCTCACCGGGCGCCTGGCCGAGCGCTGGGATGTGATCGCCACCTACGCCTACGACCACACCGAGGTACTCGACGACCCCACCAACGAGGGTAATCGCCTGACCCAGGCGCCCAAGCACAGCGGCAGTCTCTACCTGACCCATCACCTGCTCGTGCCGTCCAACCTGGGCAGCTGGCACGTCGGCGGTGGCGCTCGCTACGTCGGCGAACGCGCTGGTGATCCGGCCAACAGCTTCTATATGGACAGCTACACCGTGGCCGACGCCTTCCTGCGCTGGGACCTGCCGGTGACCGGCTACCAGGCACGGCTGCAGCTGAACCTGGATAACCTGTTCGACAAGGAGTACTACCCGTCGAGCGCCAACAGTCCGCTGCAGGTGGCGGTGGGTGAGCCGCGGACGGCGCGGCTGAGTGCCATTGTGAGCTTCTGATCGGGGTTGTCCCCGCCCCCTCCCGGACGAGGAAGGGACGACAAGGCGTGAAGCTATCCAGTGGAAAACGCTTCGCGGTTTTCCACGCTACGGACAAGAACGCATCGCCTGTAGGAGCGGCCCATGGCCGCGATCCGCCCAATCTTCAAGGGAGAGAGGGGCGGATGGTGGCCGGCCGGAACAGCCTGGCGTCCGTAGCGGGTGCCAGGCCCGTAGCGATGCTCTATGCTAGCTGCCCCGTCACGGTCCCCGGCCCGTCTGGCGGGCCTCTTTCCGCCATCCAGCCAGCCCACCTCATGCTCGATCGTCGCGCTTTCCTTCAGTTCGCCAGTGGTGCCGCGTTGCTCGCCGGTCTGCCGGGTCGGGTGTGCGCTCGCGCGTCGGCGGCGGATGGTGAATTTCCGCGCCAGGTAGAGCATGTGGCGGGCAGCACCACCCTGCTGCGGGAGCCACGGCGCGTGGCGGTGATTTCCACCGGTCAGTTGGACGCGGCCCTGAGCCTGGGCGTGATCCCGGCCGGGACCACCCGGGTGGACAATCGCGAGCTGGCGCCGGCCTACTTGCGTACCGCCTACGCCCAGCGTACCGGGGAACTGGATGCCATGGTCGACCTGGGCACCCGTCAGGCCCCGGATCTCGAAGCCCTGGCACGGCTGGCGCCGGATCTCATCCTGCTCAACCGCACCGTCTTGCGCGCCGGCGGCCTGGAGCTGTTCTCGCGCATCGCCCCCACGGTGGTGGCGCGCGGCACCGGGGGTAACTGGCGACCGGACTTCCTCGTGCTGGCCGACGCCCTGGGCCGCCGCGAGCAGGCCGGGCGGCTGTTGGCAGAGCTGGACCGTGATCTTGCCAACATCGCCCAACGCCTGGGCAGCCAACCGCCCTCCGCGTCCCTGCTGTTTTCCAGCGGCGCCCGGCTGAGGTTGATGGGCGCGGACTCCTTCCCCGGTGGCCTCTTGCAGGCGATGGGCGTCACCCGCCCCGCCGCGCAGAGATTCAAGGGCACTTCGCGGGACGTCAGCGCGGAATTGCTGGATCTGGCCGATGCCGACTGGCTGTTCTACGCCGAGCAAGGCACCGCCCTGGCCAGCCTGGCGCGGCAGCCGCTGTGGCCGCGGCTGAATGCGGTGAGCAAGTCCCGGGCCATCCGCGTGGATACCGATGCCTTCTACCTGAACGCCGGCCCCCTGGCTGCCCACCAAGTGGTGACCTCCGTCGCCACCGCCCTGGGGGTGGCATGACCTCGCTCGCCAGTCCCGCGCCCCGCGCCAGCCGGGTCTCCTTCGTCCGCGGTGGCCTGGTACTGCTCCTGCTGCTCGGCGCCCTGGCCTTGGCCGTGGTGACGAGCCTCGGCATCGGCGCCCGGCCGCTGTCAGCGGCGCGTATCCTCCAGTTGCTGTTCGCCCCCGATGGCTCGACGGAAGCCGTGGTGCTCTGGGACCTGCGCCTGCCACGCACCCTGCTCGGCCTGCTGGTGGGCGCCGCCCTGGGCCTGGCCGGCGCCCTGATGCAGGCGTTGACGCGCAATCCCCTGGCCGACCCCGGCCTGCTGGGGATCAATGCCGGCGCAGCCTTCGCCGTGGTGGTCGGGCTGTCCTTGGTGGGGCTGGACGATGCGCCGCTGCGCCTGGCCTGCGCCCTGCTGGGTGCCACCCTCGCTGCTGGCCTGGTCTATCTGCTCGGTGGCAGCGCCCCGGCGCGTGGCCAGCCACTGCGTTTGATCCTCGCCGGCATCGCCTTGAGCGCCAGCCTCCACGCCTGCACCGGCATCATCACCCTGTTCGACAGCGCTGTGTTCGACAGCTACCGCTTCTGGGCCGTGGGTGCCTTGAGTGGGCAGACGCCGGGTGGCGCCCTGGCCATCCTGCCGCTGCTGCTGATCGGTCTGCTGCTGGGCCTACCCCTGGGCAGCCGGCTCAATGCCCTGGCCCTGGGCGACGACCTGGGCCGCGCCCTCGGCGCCCGACCAGGGCAGGTGCGGCTGCTGGCCTTCGTCGCCATCGTGCTGCTGTGCGGCGCCGCCACCGCGGTGGCCGGGCCCATCGGCTTCCTTGGCCTGGTGGTGCCCCATGCGTTGCGCCTGCTGGTGGGCGCCGACTGGCGCTGGATCCTGGCACTGGCGCCCCTGGCCGGCGCCAACCTGCTCCTGCTGGCCGATACCCTGGGGCGCCGCATGGCCTTGCCGGGCGAACTGGAGGCCGGCATCGTCTGCGCCCTGCTCGGTACGCCGGTGCTGCTGTTCCTGGTCATCCGCTCCGCCCGCCGGGTGCGCTCGTGAGCCGTCATCGCTTCGCCCCACGCCGCTCGGCGCGCTTCCAGGCCTGCCTGCTGCTGCTCGGGCTGGCGGCAATCGGCATCTGTGCCCTCAGCCTCACCGGCGGTGCCTTCGCCCCGGCGCCGCACCAGGTGGTCGCCACCCTGCTGGGCCAGGGCGATGCCCTCACCCGCCTCATCCTGTTGGACCTGCGCCTGCCGCGCCTGCTGGCCGCCTTTGGTGTTGGCGCCGCGCTAGGGGCCAGTGGCGCCATCTTCCAGCGGCTGGCGCGCAATCCCCTGGCCAGCCCGGATCTGGTGGGCTTCACCGTCGGTTCGGCCAGTGGCGCCCTCATCACCCTGCTCTGGCTGCAATTGGGCGGTGCGGCGCTGATGCTCGGTGCCCTGACTGGCGGTCTGCTGGCCGCCGTGCTGGTGGTCGGGCTCGCCGCCCTGGCCGGCATTCGCGGCGAGCGGATGATCCTGCTCGGTATCGCCATCAGCGCCCTGCTCGCCTCGCTCAACGAATACCTACTGACCCGCGCCGAGCTGGACCAGGCTCAGGAAGCCCGGCTCTGGCTGTTCGGCAGCCTAGACATGATGACCTGGAGCCGTACCCTCGGCCTGCTCACTGGCTGCCTGCTGCTCCTGCCGCTGGCCGCCTGGCTGGCCCGCCGGCTGCGGCTGCTGGAGCTGGGCGACGACCTGGCCCGCGCCCTGGGCCTGCCGGTGCTGCGCAGCCAGAATCTGTTGCTGGCGGTGGCGGTCGCCCTGGCGGCCCTGGCCATCGCCACCGCCGGCCCCATCGGCTTCGTCGCCCTGGCGGCGCCACAACTGGCGCGGCGCCTGACCCGCAGCGCCGATCTCGGCATCCTGGCGCCCGCCCTGCTCGGCGCCTGCCTCACCGCCCTGGCCGATCTGCTGGCCCAGCGACTGTTGGCGCCCTTCCAGATTCCGGTCGGGCTGCTCACCGGCGCCCTGGGTGGCCTCTATCTGATCTTCCTGCTGAGCCGCGAATGGCGGCGGACCTCATGAGCCAAGACGCTTCCCCCAGCCGCTTAGCCGCCCATGGCCTCACCGTGGGCTACGGCGGCCAGCCGATCTGCCGCGATCTCGACGTGCAACTGCCCGATGGCCGCTTCACCGTCATCATCGGCCCCAACGGCTGCGGCAAGTCGACCCTGCTGCGCAGCCTGGCGCGGCTGATTCGCCCCAGCGCCGGCGAGGTCCGGCTGGATGGCCGGCTGATCCAGGAGCTGCCCACCCGTGAGGTGGCCAGGCGCATCGGCCTGCTGCCGCAGAGCGCCGTGGCGCCGGACGACATCCTGGTCGCCGATCTGGTGGCTCGCGGTCGTCATCCCCATCGCCAGGCCTTCGCCGGCTGGACCGACGCCGACGAAGCGGCGGTGCAACGTGCGCTGGAAGCCACCAATACCCTGGAGCTGGCCGAGCGGGCGGTGGACAGCCTGTCCGGCGGCCAGCGCCAGCGGGTGTGGATCGCCCTGGCGCTGGCCCAGGAGACCCCGCTGCTGCTGCTCGACGAACCCACCACCTACCTGGACATCGCCCACCAGGTGGAGCTGATGGAGCTACTCTGCCGGCTCAATCGCGAGGGTGGTCGTACCCTGGTGGCAGTGCTGCACGACCTCAACCAGGCCTGTCGCTACGCCGACCACATCATCGCCCTGCGCGCCGGTCGCATCCTCGCCGAGGGTCCGCCGGCTGAGATCGTCACGCCCGAACTGATCGAGGCGCTGTACGGCCTCAAGTGCGCGGTGATCGAGAATCCGCTGGCGGGTACGCCGTTGGTGATTCCCTACTAGCCAGGCCCCAGAAAACGCTGCGCGGTTTTCCAGGCTACGGGTAGGGTGAACAACGGCGCAGCCTTGTCCACCACCCCGCTTCATGCTTGTCGGACGACTCCGCAGGTGCTCCACTGGCGGCTCAGAATAACAATGGAGCCCGCCATGCATATCGTCATCCCCGACGACTACCAGCACGTCGTCGAAACCCTGGATTGCTATCCCCTACTCCAGCGCGCCGGGCACCAGGTGACCCTCTACCACGATGCCGAGCGCGATCCCCAGGTGCTGGTGGAGCGCTTCCGCGACGCCGACGCCCTGGTGCTGACTCGCGAGCGCACCCGCATCGATGCCGAGCTGCTGGCGCACCTGCCGCGGCTCAAGCTGATCAGCCAGACTGGCAAGGCCACCGCACACCTCGACGTGGCCGCCTGTACCCGCCAGGGCGTGGCGGTCTGCGAAGGCAGCGGCTCGCCGGTCTCCACCGCCGAGTTGACCTGGACCCTGATCCTCATGGCCCGTCGCCGCCTCAAGCCGGCCATCGACGCCCTTTATGCCGGGCGCTGGCAGGTCAATCTCGGCGAACGCCTGGATGGCCAGATCCTGGGCATCTGGGGCTACGGCAAGATCGGCCAGCGGCTGGCGCGCTATGGCCAGGCCTTCGGCATGCCGGTGCTGGTCTGGGGCAGCAAGGCCTCGCGGGCCAAGGCGGAAGCCGACGGCCATCGCGCGGCGCCCAGCCAGGCGGCCTTCTTCGCCGAGGCGGACGTTATCAGCCTGCACCTGAGATACAGCGAGCGCAGCCGCGGCTGCGTGCGTGCCGAGGACCTGGCACGGATGAAGAAGAGCGCCCTGCTGGTGAACACCGCCCGCGCCGGCCTGATCGAACCCGGCGCCCTGCTCACCGCGCTGGAACTGGGCCATCCCGGCCAGGCGGCGCTGGACGTCTTCGAGCAGGAGCCCGTGGCACCCGACGATCCCCTGCTCGCCCATCCCCAGGTGCTCTGCACCCCGCACCTGGGCTATGTGGAGAAGCACAGCTACGAACTCTATTTCGGCGAGGCCTTCGCCAATCTGGTGGGCTTCTTCACCGGGGAACCGACCGGGTTGGCCAATCCGGAGGTGTTGGGCAAGGGTTAAGCCCAACGTCGCCCTCACCCCAACCCTCTCCCAAAGGGAGAGGGGGCTGGTCCGGTAGGTTGGGTTGAGCGTAGCGAAGCCCAACACGGGGGCCGGCCTCGTTGGGCTTCGACGATAAAACTGTCTCAACCCAACCTACGGGACCGTCGCGACCTTGGGATGCTCTACCCTGCCAAATACCGCACAATCAAGGTCACGCCCGACACCAACACCAACCAGGTCACCAGCCGGGTGAAGCGTTCCCGCGACAGCCGGCGCTGCAGGTGGCGGCCGATCCAGCCGCCAAGCAGCATGGCCGGCAACAGGCAGAGGGCGAGCAGCAAGAGGCTGCCATCGCTGTAGGCACCGGCGATCAGCAGCAGGGTGATGCGGATGGCGGCGCTGCAGCCGATCAGGAAACTCTGGGTGCCGCGGATGGCGTTCTTGTCCTGCAGGCGACCATTGAGATAGAGCGCATAGAGAAAGCCACCGCTACCGAACAGGGCCCCGCACAGGCCGCCGACGCTGCCCGCGGGAATCGACCAGGCCGGTGCCAGCTGGCGAAAGCCCTTGGGCGACAGCAGGCTGTAGGTCGAATAGGCCACCACGAACAGCCCCAGCCAGAGCATCAGCAGGCGGGCATCGGTGCGCAGCAGCAGGTAGGTGCCCAGCGCGGCGCCGAGCAGCAGCATGGGCAGCAGGCGCTGGAGTTCGCGGCCGGCGATGGCGCGGCGATCCGGCAACCAGTTGTGGAAGGAGGCGAGGAAATCCAGCAGGACCAGGAGCGGGACGATGCGTGACAGTGGCAGCCAGCTGGTGAGCAAGGGACCGGCGACCAGGGCGCTGCCGAAACCCGCGACGCCGAAGATCAGATAGGCCAGCACCAGGATGGCTTCGACGCATAACCAGTCGAGCGGACCAAAGGCCGGCAGCAGAGCGGACAGCGAATCGAACATGGGGCGCATCCTGCGACAAGATGTCGCATTCTGCACCCCGAGTTCAGGACTGAAAACCACCCGTCGCATAAACCAATGCGAACGGGCGGATCAGAGCGGCTCAGGGAATCAGGCGTTGCGCCCGCAACCGGGTGAAGAGGTCGAGGAAGCTCGCCCGGGTGTCGCGATAGCCGAAGAACCCTAGGTCGCGGCTCTTGGTCATGTCGTTGAGGCACTCGATCTCGCGGCCCAGGTCGGCGTCGCTGTGCCACCAGGAGGCGAGCTTGTCGACGTCGTGCTCTACCAGGCCATGTTCCTCGGCCAGCTTGCGCCATTGCGCCGGCGCCACGTCCTTCAGCCGCGCTTCCAGCGGCATGGGCTGCTCGGGATAGGGCGCCGGCTCCAGCTCGAAGAAGGCGGCGATCTCACCCCACAACCAGCGCCAGCGGAAGACGTCGCCATTGACGGTGTTGAACGCCTGGTTGCGCGCCGCCGGTGCCAGGGCTGCCCATTCCAGTTGCTCGGCCAAGAGGCTGGCATCGGTGACGTCGGTCAGGCCGTCCCACTGGGTACGGGAACCGGGGAAGACGAAGGGCTGGCCGGTGGCCTTGCACAGCGAGGCATAGACCGCCAGGGTCAGGCCCATGTTCATGGCGTTGGTGCCCTTGGCCTGGCCGATCATGCTGTGCGAGCGGTGCACGCTCCAGCCGAAGCCATGGCGCTCGGCAGCGGCGAAGAGGATGTCTTCCAGGGTGTAGTAGAAGTTGGCGCCGGCCTGGCGTGGTTCGCTTTCGCGGAAGGGGGTTTCCGCCTTGCCACTGCCGTATTCCTCGAAGGAGCCCAGGTAGTGCTTGGTGCCGGTGACCAGCGCCAGATGCTGCAAAGGCGCGCCGTCCAGCGCCTGGCAGAGGTTGTCCATCATGGCGCCGTTGGCCTCGACGTTTTCCTTCTCGGTGGCGCGGCGGGTCCAGGTGCAGAAGAACACATGGCTGATCGGCAGGCCGGCCAGTGCCTGGCGGGTGGCCTCGGCGTCCAGTAGATCGGCGGCGACCGGGATGACGCCTTCCTGCTCCACCGGCTTGCGCGCCAGGCCGTAGACGGTCCAGCCGGAGGCGACCAGGGTGTGGGCCAGGTTGTAGCCGGAAATGCCGGTCACGCCGACGATGAGAGCGGTGCCTTTACGCATGAAACCTCCGAGAGAAATGGGCGACGGCCTGCAAGAGATGCGGGCGTATGAATAAGGGAGTGTCGCGAGGGATGGATGACTCCAGCCTATTGGAGAATTAACGGCGTATCCTGGGTAAAAATTCCCCTCTGACGGGAATTGGATTCCGCAATCAGGAGCCTGCCTTGTATTCCTCCGAACGCCTCAAGGGGCTCGACGTCTTCGTCACCGTGGCCGATCTCGGCAGCTTCACCGCTGCTGGCGAGCGGCTCAATCTCACCGGCTCGGCCATCGGCAAGAGCGTGGCCCGGCTGGAGGAGCGGCTGGGCGTGCGGCTGTTCCAGCGCACCACCCGGCGGCTGACGCTGACCGAGGCCGGCGCCAGCTTCTATCGCACCTGCACGGCGGTGCTGGCCGAACTGGAGCAGGCCGAGCTGGGCCTGACCACCCAGGACGGCGAACCCCATGGCCGGGTCCGCATCGACCTGCCCGCCTCCTACGGCCGCCTGCACGTGCTGCCGGTGCTGCTGGAGGCGCTGCATCGCTATCCCCTGCTGCAACCGGACCTGTCCTTCTCGGATCGCTTCGTCGATCCCGTCCACGAGGGCATCGATATCCTGGTGCGCATCGGCGGTTCCGACGCCTGGCCGGCCAGTCTGGGGCATCGCTACCTGGGCACCCAACGCCAGGTGTTCTGCGCCGCCCCGGCCTATCTCGCCCGTCAGGGTCATCCGCAGTGCGCCGCCGACCTCTCCGAGCACCAGTGCATCGGCTTTCGCCAGGCCGACGGCCTGGTCAGCCCCTGGCATCTGCGTGGCGAGCAGCCGGGCGATCTCGAACGCTGGGTGTTCAGTCCACGCCTGGCGGTAGGCGACGGCGAAGGCGAGGTGCTGGCAGCCCTGGCCGGCCACGGCATCGCCCAGTTGCCGACCTGGCTGATCGCCGAGCACCTGGCCAGTGGCGCCTTGGTGGATGTCTTGCCGGATCTCGCCGTCGACGGCCTGCCGATCAATCTGGTGTGGCCGCGCAGCCGTGAAACGCTGCCGCGGGTCCGCGTGCTGCTCGACCACCTGGCCACCCGGCTGTTGTCCACGGTAGCGCCACGGCTGGCGCGCTGAGAGCGACGGCTGCCCAGGGGCAGACGGATCGGTGCGGGAACATCGCCAGGGGAACCCTAGTCGTAAAACATCGTATCCCTGGCCGCCCGAGTTCCATCGATGGGCGGCATGACGATTATCGAGACGATCGATTGGCCCCGCGGACTCTGGCTCCGCAGGATCACCGGTTCGCTATTCGGCCGGGCCAACCTGGCCGCCCCGTTCCACCATCTAGATGAGGTATCTCATGAGCCAAGCCCAAGGCTACGCTGCCCAGTCCGCCGACCAGCCCCTGGCGCCCTACGCTTTCGAGCGGCGCGAACCGGGTGCCCACGACGTGCAGATCGACATCCTCTTCTGCGGCGTCTGCCATTCGGACCTGCACACCGCGCGCAACGAGTGGAACAACACCCTCTATCCGTCCGTACCGGGCCACGAGATCGTCGGCAAGGTGACCGCGGTCGGTGCCCACGTGAAGAACTTCAAGGTCGGCGACACCGTCGGCGTCGGCTGCATGGTCGACAGCTGCCAGCACTGCGCCCCCTGTGACGCCGGCGAGGAGTCCTACTGCGAGAACGGCTTCACCGGTACCTACAACGGCAACCTCTACGGTGGCAGCGAAAACACCCAGGGCGGCTACTCCGACCACATCGTGGTCAACGAGAAGTTCGTGCTCAAGGTGAGCCATACCGAGAACCTGGCCGCCGTGGCGCCGCTGCTGTGCGCCGGCATCACCACCTATTCGCCGCTGGCCCACTGGAAGGTCGGTCCGGGCAAGAAGGTCGGCATCGTCGGCCTGGGTGGCCTGGGCCACATGGGCGTGAAGATCGCCCACGCCATGGGTGCCCACGTGGTGCTCTTCACCACCAGCGCGGGCAAGAAGGACGACGCCCTGCGCCTGGGCGCCGACGAGGTGGTGGTGTCGAAGAACGAAGACGAGATGGCCGCCCACCTAGGTAGCTTCGACTTCATCCTCAACACCGTGGCCGCGCCGCACAACCTGGATGCCTTCCTCACGCTGCTCAAGTGGGACGGCACCATGACCCTGGTCGGCGTACCCGCCGAGCCGCACCCGGCGCCCAGCGTGTTCAACCTGGTGATGAAGCGCCGCCAACTGGCCGGCTCGCTCATCGGCGGCATCCGCGAGACCCAGGAGATGCTGGACTTCTGCGCCAAGCACGGCATCGTCTCGGACATCGAGCAGATCGCCATCCAGGACATCAACGACGCCTATGAGCGCATGCTCAAGAGCGATGTGAAGTACCGCTTCGTGATCGACATGCAAAGCCTCAAGCAGGGCCAGACCGCGGCCTGATCCCGCGCTCCGCTCCGCCGACCACGCCCGCGCCCGTCGCGGGCGTTGTCATGTCCGGTAACGCATTTTTGGCGCGCCCTGCGGTCCTAGCGATGACGACAATGACGAGGCGGCCGCCATGCAATGGGACAAGGGACAACGTAGCGACAACGTGGAACAGGCCAGCGGCGGACGCGGCCTGAAGATCGGCGGTGGCCTGGGCCTAGGCGGCGTGGCCATCGTGGTGGTGTTCGGCCTGCTCAGCGGCCAGAGCCCGACGCAGATCCTCGGCACTCTGATCAGCCTCAGCGACCAGGGCGCGCCTACCCAGCAGCAGAACACCACCCCGGCCAATACCCAGCAGGTGGATTTCGTGCGCACGGTACTGGGTGAAACCGAGAATACCTGGACGCGCATCTTCCAGGCCCATGGCGAGCAGTACCAGCCGCCCAAGCTGGTGCTGTTCAACGGCCAGGTGCAATCCGGTTGCGGCGGCGCCACCGCGGCCAGCGGCCCCTTCTATTGCCCGGTGGATGGCAAGGTCTATCTGGATCTGTCTTTCTTCCAGGAATTGCAGCAGCGCTTCGGCGCCGACGGCGACTTCGCCCGCGCCTACGTCATCGCCCATGAGGTTGGGCACCACGTGCAGAACCTCACCGGTACCACGGGCAAGATGGAAGCGGCGCGCCGCCGGGGCATCCCTACCGAGGGTGCCACCGGCCTGTCGGTCCGCCTGGAGCTGCAGGCCGACTGCTACGCCGGCGTCTGGGCCCACGACTCCCAGCAGCGGCTGAACTGGCTGGAACCGGGCGACCTCGAAAAGGCCTTGAACGCGGCCAATGCCATCGGTGACGATCGCCTGCAACGCCAGGCCCAGGGGCGCGTGGTGCCGGATTCCTTCACCCATGGCAGCTCGGCGCAGCGGGTGAAGTGGTTCCGCACCGGCTTCGACAGTGGCAAGGTGGAAAGCTGCAACACCTTCGCTACGCAGGCGCTCTGACCTGCTGGGAGTTCGTCGATGCGTCCTTTGCTCGCGCTGTGCCTGTCCCTGGTCTTCGGCTCAGCGCTGGCGGCGCCACACGAGGGCGTCGCCCGCATCGTCGACGACCGCTTGCCGCTCGGGGCGGCCCAGGCCGCGCTGCAGCTCTCCACCGACTGGAATCAGCCACATCCGGAAATCCGCCGCGCCCTGGTGATCGTCCATGGCCGCCTGCGCAACGCCGCCACCTATTTTCGCTCCGGCGAGACCGCCACCCAGGCGGCGGGCGCCAGCGCCGATACCCTGGTCATCGCGCCGCAGTTCTTGAACGAACAGGACGTCAAACGCCATCACCTGCCGGACGATCTGCTGCGCTGGCAGGGCAATGCCTGGATGGGTGGTGAGCCGGCTATCGGGCCAAGGCCGCTGAGCAGTTTCGCGGTGTTCGACGCCCTGCTCGCGCACCTGGCGGATCGCAAGCTGTTGCCCAATCTGCAAGAGGTGGTGATCGCCGGCCATTCCGGCGGCGGCCAAGTGGTGCAGCGCTACGCCGTGCTCGGCCAGGGCGAACGCGCCTTGGCCAGCAGCGGCATCCGCTTGAGGTTCGTGGTGGCCAATCCGTCGTCCTATGCCTATTTCGACGCCGAGCGGCCTGATGCCCAGGGCCATGTTGGGCCCTTCGCTGGCGCGGCGACCTGCCCGGACTTCAATACCTGGAAATACGGCATGCAAGGCCTGCCGGCCTACGCCGAGGGCCGCGACGCAGCCACGCTGGAGCGGCACTACGCGGGTCTCGCCATCACCTATCTGCTGGGCGCGGAAGACACCGACCCCAAGCATCCGGCGCTGGACAAGAGCTGCGCCGCCGAGGCCCAGGGCCCCTATCGCCTGGCACGCGGCTTGAACTACTACCACTATCTGCAAGCACGCCATGCCGGCTTGCCCCAGCAACTGGTCGAGGTGCCCGGCGTGGGGCACAACGGCGATGCCATGTTCACCTCACCCCAAGGCCGGCAGGCACTGTTCAGCGCCGTGAATTAGAGGCTCAGCGCCGGATGCGTCCCCAGCAGCCCCTGGACCTTGGCGACGAAGGTATCCAGGGTGAAGGGTTTGGCCAGTACCTGCATCCCCTCGGCAACCAGGCAGGATTGCGGCTCGGCATCGTTCACGTAGCCGGTAATGAACAGCACCGGCAGACTCGGCCGCAGGGTACGGGCGGCATTGGCTAGCAGGCGACCATTCAGGCCGGGCAGGCCGACATCGGTGATCAGCAGGTCGAAGCCCTCACCCTCGCGCAGGGCCGCCAGCGCCGACTCGGCGTCGCTGGCATCGCGATAGCGCCAGCCCAGTTCGTCGAACAGTTGCACCAGCAGGCCGCGAATGACCGCATCGTCTTCCACCAGCAGCACCCGGGCACTGGGTAGCTCGCGCGCCACCTTGGCCGCAACGACGCTCACCGGCGCCAGGGCCGGCGTACCGGGATGGCGTGGCAGGTGCAGGCTGACGCGGCAGCCCTGGCCAGGTGCGCTGGTCACCATCACCTGGCCACGGGACTGCTGGACGAAGCCATAGATCATCGACAGGCCCAGGCCCGATCCCTGGCCCACCGGCTTGGTGGTGAAGAAGGGTTCGAAGACGCGCTCCAGGACCTCCGGCGCCATGCCGACGCCATCGTCGCCCACCTCGATCAACAGATAGTCGCCCACCGGCAGCGCCGCCCCAGCGCTGTGCTGCCCCCAGTTACGGGCGCTGATGGTGAGGGTGCCGCCCGCGGGCATGGCATCCCGACTGTTGATGGCCAGGTTCAGCAGCGCGTTCTCCAACTGGTGGGGATCGGCGTCCACCTGCCAGAGTCCCTCCTCCAGCTCCAGCCGGCAATGAATCTGCGGCCCCAGGCTGTGCAGGAGGATTTCCTGGAAATCGCCGATCAGGTTGGCCACGTCGACGGCCTGGGGCAGCAGCGTCTGCCGACGGGAAAAGGCCAGCAGGCGATGGGTGAGACTGGCGCCGCGGCCCACCGACTGGGTCGCGGTGTCCAGCAGGCCGGCGACCGCCGCGAGACCGTCCGGGTCCAATCGACGGCGCAGCAGGTCCAGGCTGGCCTGGATACCGGCCAGCAGGTTGTTGAAATCGTGGGCGATGCCACCGGTGAGCTGACCGACCGCTTCCATCTTCTGCGCCTGGCGCAGCAGGTCCTCGGCCTGCGCCCGATTCTGCATCTCTTCGCGCAGTTGCCGATTGGTCGCCTCCAGCTCGGCGGTACGCGCCTGCACCTGGACTTCCAGGGTGGCGCGCTCGCGGCGCAGGGCTTCCTCGGCTTCGCGGCGGTCGTCGATGTCTTCGGTGGTGCCATACCAGCGGATCACTGCGCCGTGCTCGTCGCGGCGGGGATAGGCGCGGGTGCGCATCCAGCAGTGGCTACCGTCCGCCACCCGCACGCGATGTTCCTGGTCATAGGCCTGGCCGGCGCCAAGAGCCGCCTCCCAGGCCTGCCGGGCCAGCGCGCGATCGTCCGCATGCAGGAGCGACCAGAAGGTCCCGCTATCCAGCGCGGCCTGGCCGGTCAGCTGCTGCCAGCGCGGCGAGAAGACCACCTCGCGTCCCGTGGGATCGCAGGTCCAGGTGTATTGCGGATTGAGCTCCACCAGGTGCCGATAGTGGTCCTCGCTCTCGCGCAGCTGGCGATCCGCCTGATGGCGCTCGATGGCCAGGGCGGCGGTCTCGGTAACCAGGCGGAAGGCATCACGCTCGGCGGCCGAGGGGCGCCGTGGTTCCAGGTAGTAGTTGGCGAAGGTGCCCAGCAGCCGGCCATCGAGGGCCAAGATCGGCATCGACCAGCAGGCGCGCAGACCATGCTTCAACGCCAGCTCGCGGGCGTTATCCCACAGCGGATCGGTCGCGATGTCCTCGACGTAGACCGGCTCGCGCCGATAGGCGGCGGTGCCGCAGGAACCGGCCTGGGGACCGATCTCCAGCCGCCCGAGATCCTGGCTGTAGGCGGCCGGCAGACTCGGCGCGATGCCATCCTCCAGGAAGCGGCCATCGTCGCTGAGCAACAGGATGCAGGCATGCAACCGCACCTGCGCCAGGCGCTCCACCCGCTGCATCAGGGAGTGCAGGACCCTGGCCAGCGGCAGCCCGGTAGCGAGACTTTCCAACGCCTGGCGCTCGTACTGGCGCAGGTCACCGGAGGGCAGTCGATCACTGGCGGAAGGAAGGCTCATGCGACTGGCCCCAGGGCTGATCCAAAGACCGCATCTTATCCATCCGACCAGCGAAGGACATATCCCTCGGCGCCTAAAGGACGTTTTTCGAGCGTCAAAGAGCCGACAAGAGCTCCTGGCAGTCCTCGAAGCGCTGGTCACGGGCCGCCGGCCAGGGATCGCCGGGCTGGTTGACCTGCAAGGTGCGGCACCCCGCCGCCCGGCCACACTCCAGGTCATAGCGGTGATCGCCGACCATCACCAGGCTGCCGGGCGCCACCTGCCAGAGGTCGGCAAGATGCAGCAGACCACCCGGATCAGGCTTGGGCGCCGCTTCGTCACGCCCGAGTACGGCGGCCGGCTCGAAGCAGTCTTCCAGCCCGATGGCCGCCAGGGTCAACAACGCCAGGTCGCGGGCATTGCGGGTCAGGATACCCAGGCGGCGGCCCTGCTCGTGCAGGGTGCGCACCAGGGCCACCGCCCCCGGCGCCGGGCGGGCCGCCACGGCCAGTTCGCGTTCGTGTTCGAACAGCCAGGCATGCTTGGCCTCGCGTTCGGTGAGGGGCAGCTCGGCCAGGTGATGCAGGATGTCCGCCTGCTCGGGAATGTCCAGGTGCCGGCGAATGGCGGCGAAGTCGTGGACGGCCAGGGTCAGGGTGCCGTCCAGGTCGAACACCCAATGGCTGAGGTGGCGCAACGTCATGGCAAGATCCTGTCGGGATGAAGGACGACCTCCGGACGCGCGGGGGGAACCCTGGTCCCGCGCGCTCCGTCTGGTGGAAATACCTATCTTGTGGAGTCTACCCATGACGACGACCGTGCGGGCGCTGCTTTTCGATGTCTTCGGCACCGTGGTGGACTGGCGCGGCAGCCTGGTCGACCAGTTGCAGGGGCTGGCCGCCAAGCAGGGCGTGCAAAGCGACTGGGGCGCTCTGGCGGACGCCTGGCGGGCCGAGGCCTACGAGGCCATCCTGCCGCAGATCGAGGCCCGTACCCTGCCCTGGCTGCCCCTGGACGACGTCCATCGCCTGGCGCTGGACGAATTGCTGCCCCGCCACGGCCTGGTCGGGCTGACCGATGCCGAGGTGGCCTGGATCAATCGTCGTTGGCACCAGTTGGAGCCCTGGCCCGATGCCGTGCCCGGCCTGCAACGCCTGCGTCAGGGTTACCCGGTGTGCGCCCTGTCCAATGGCAATGTCAGCCTGCTGCTGGCGATGGCGCGCCACGCCGGGCTGCCCTGGGACATGCTGTTCGGCGCCGATCTCTTCCAGCGCTACAAGCCGGCCGCCGAGGTCTACCTGGGCGCCTGCACCCTGCTCGACCTGCAACCCGAACAGGTGATGCTCTGCGCCGCCCACAACGGTGACCTGCAGGCCGCTCAGGAATTGGGGCTGGCCACCGCCTTCATCCAGCGCCCGCGGGAAAAGGGTCCGGCGGGTGGCGAGGTATCGCGCGGTGGCTGGGATCTGGAGGTCAGCGACCTGCAGGATCTGGCCGATCAATTGGGCCTGCCGCCGACCCCGCGTCAGGCCGGCGATGACCGGGAAAAGGCCTGAGTGCGGTGATTGAGCGCGGCCCTGGCGCTTCTGTATCCTGCTGGATACTTTTCACCTGGGCACCTCCATGGGTTTTCTCGACAAGCTGCGCAAGAAACGTGAACGCCAGGCGCTGGCCGCCCTGCCGCGCCTGCATCAACGTACCGCCCGCCTACGGCGCGAGCTGCCCGACTACGAGGTCGGTGCCGGTACCTATGGCACGCCGCAGGTGTTCGATCTCAAGGAAGGCGCCACCTTGCGCCTGGGGTGCTACACCTCCATCGCCGAAGGGGTACGCATCCTGCTCGGCGGCCTGCATCGCCTGGATTGGGTGACCACCTATCCCTTTCCCGCCTTCGTCGACGACCTGGCCCATATCACCGACTACGGCGGTACCCGTGGCGACGTGGTGATCGGTAGCGATTGCTGGATCTGCACCGATGCGCTGATTCTGTCCGGGATCACCGTCGGCCATGGCGCCGTGGTGGCCGCCGGTGCCGTGGTCACCCGCGATGTGCCGCCCTATGCGGTGGTCGGTGGCAACCCGGCGCGTTTCATCAAATGGCGTTTTCCCGAAGCCACCTGCCAGGCGCTGCTCGACATCGCCTGGTGGGACTGGCCCGAAGCGGACATCCTCGCCGCCGGCGAACGCCTGTGCAGTGCCGATATCGACGGCTTCATCGCCTACGCCCGGGCCCGCCATCCGGCACCCTGAATCCCGCGTTCGGAACTCCTGCCCCTCCCCTAGGCTCACCTTCATTAGTCATTTTGTTGAAGGTTGTTCATGGAAGTCCTCGATCTGCTGCAATGGCCGGCCATGGCCATCACCCTGCTCGCCGCCTGGCTGGTGGCCTCCCAGCGCCAAGGCCGGCGCAACCTGGGCTTCTGGGTGTTTCTCCTCAGCAACGCCCTGTGGATTACCTGGGGCCTGCAGGCCGAGGCCTATGCGCTGATCGTGCTGCAACTGGGCCTGGCGGCGATGAATCTGCGCGGCGTCCGGCGTAACGCGAACGACGCGGCGGCGCTACCCGAGGGCTCCGGCCAGGCATAATGGCCGACCCCAGGTCCGACAGCCCAGCGCCATGCAGCACAGCGTCACCCCCATCGGCCATGTCCGCTCCTGCTTCAAGGAGAAATTCGCCATCCCCCGGCAGCCCGCCCTTGCGCCGGCCGCCCGGGGCGTGCTGGAACTCTTGCCGCCCTTCGATCGCCCCGAAGCAGTCGAAGGGCTGGAGGGCGTCAGCCATATCTGGCTGCTGTTCCTCTTCCACCAGGCGCTGGAAAGCGAACCACGTCTGCGGGTGCGGCCACCACGACTGGGCGGCAATCGCTACCTGGGCGTGTTCGCCACCCGCGCGACCCACAGACCCAACGGCATCGGCCAGTCGGTGGTACGGCTCGACGGCATCGAACCGGGGCGCCTGCTGCTCTCGGGCCTCGACCTGCTGGACGGCACCCCGGTGCTGGACATCAAACCCTATGTGCCCTATGCCGACAGCCCCCTGGGCGCCCACAACGCCATCGCCGAGGCACCGCCGCCAGCCTTGCCGGTGAGCTGGGAGGCCGCCGCCCGGCTGCAGGCCGCCGCCCATGGCCAGCGCCTGGGCGAGCCGCTGGTCGAGCTGATCGAGCAATGCCTGGCCCAGGACCCGCGCCCGGCCTACCAGCACCCTACCCCCGAGCGTCGCTATGGCGTACGCCTCTGGGACGTGGAGGTGCACTGGCATTATCCGACGGCGACCCAGATCCACGTTCTGGATGTGACCGCCGCGTCCTGAAGCCGGCCGGTTTGCATTCCACCACGCGAGGCCCCAACAATGGGGCTGCCGGAGCGCATGAGGCGTTCCGGCCACCGGCTACGGTCGCCGTACGGCCGTATCACCGATTAGGGAAACATCTATGGCTCCAAGCAGACAGGTCATCAACGCTCAGGTCAGCCCCAAGGGCAGCCTGGAGACCCTTTCCCAGCGCGAGGTCCAGCAGCTCAGCGCCGCCGGCTCGGGCAACCTCTACCAACTCTTTCGCCAGTGCGCCCTGGCCATCCTCAACACCGGCGCCCACAGCGACAACGCCAAGACCATCCTCGAGGCCTATCAGGACTTCGAGATCCTTATCCACCAACAGGACCGCGGTGTCCGCCTGGAACTGATCAATGCCCCGGCCGATGCCTTCGTCGACGGCGAGATGATCGCCAGCACCCGCGAGATGCTGTTCAGTGCCCTGAGGGACATCGTCTACACCGAGAGCGAGCAGAGCAGCCTGCGCATCGATCTGGACAGCTCCGAGGGCATCACCGACTACGTATTCCACCTCCTGCGTAACGCCCGCACCCTGCGCGCCGGCATGGAGCCCAAGATGGTGGTCTGCTGGGGCGGCCACTCCATCAGCACCGAGGAATACAAGTACACCAAGAAGGTCGGCCACGAACTCGGCCTGCGCAGCCTGGATATCTGCACCGGTTGCGGTCCGGGCGTGATGAAGGGGCCGATGAAGGGCGCCACCATCGCCCACGCCAAGCAACGTATCCAGCACGGTCGCTACCTGGGCCTCACCGAGCCGGGCATCATCGCCGCCGAGGCGCCCAACCCCATCGTCAACGAACTGGTGATCCTGCCGGACATCGAGAAGCGCCTGGAGGCCTTCGTCCGCGTTGGCCACGGCATCATCATCTTCCCGGGCGGTGCCGGCACGGCGGAGGAATTCCTCTATTTGCTGGGCATCCTCATGCACCCGGACAACCGGGACATCCCCTTCCCGGTGATCCTCACCGGTCCGCAAAGCGCCGCGCCCTACCTCGAGCAGTTGCACGCCTTCATCGGCGCCACCCTGGGCGAAGCCGCCCAGCGTCACTACCAGATCGTGGTCAACGATCCGGTCGAGGTGGCGCGGCAGATGGCCCAGGGCCTCAAGGCGGTCAAGCAATTCCGCCGCGAGCGTCACGACGCCTTCCACTTCAACTGGCTGCTGCGCATCGAGGAAGGCTTCCAACGCCCCTTCGATCCCACCCACGCGAACATGGCGGCCTTGCAACTGACCCATGAGCTGCCGCCCCACGAACTGGCCGCGAACCTGCGGCGGGCCTTCTCCGGCATCGTCGCCGGTAACGTCAAGGCCAAGGGCATCCAGTTGATCGAGGAGCATGGTCCCTACGAGATCCATGGCGATCCCGACATCATGCGTCCGCTGGATCGACTGCTGCAGGCCTTCGTCGAACAGCACCGCATGAAGCTGCCCGGTGGCGCGGCCTATGAGCCTTGCTATCGCGTAGTGAGCTGAGCCCACACCAACCGGTCGTCCCGGCCGGTTTCTCCCGCTGCCGACCGTTCGTCCAGAGCCCTGCTCGACGAACGGTCGTACTGACAGCAAGATACCATCATAAAGTCGCTAGCTAGCTATCTAGAGCGTTGCGCTTTCTCCTTGTTTTACGAATTTTCAGCCTCTAAAGTGTCTTTCAAAAGCCTCGCGCGCTAACTGCTGAGGTCCGTGCTAAAGCCCCTCTTCACGTCGCCGATAGGGCAAGGCAAGCTAAACTTAGAGCGCAGGCTGCAGTCGTGTAAGTCGCCCGGGCAGGAGCCCCACTGGGCCGTCTGCACCAGCCGCGCCGGACTTCCTGCCGAGGCCACGGAATGAACAACTGGCTGGGACTCGACTTTCTGATCGACTCCGCTTCCCACGACCAAGTACACCTGCATGGCCAGCACGACGCCTGGCTGGTGGCGCTCGCTTACCTCGTCGCGGTCAGTGCCTGCTACGTCACCCTGGTCTTCGCCGAGCGCATCGGCCAGACCCGTACCCTGGCGCGGCGGCGGGCCTGGAGTCTGATGGGTGCCCTGAGCTTCGGCTTCGGCGTCTGGGGCATGCATTTCATCGCCATGCTGGCCTTCAGCGTGCCCACGCGAGTGCATTACGATCTCTTCATCACCTTGGCCTCACTGCTGATCGTGGTGCTGGCCGGCCTCATGGCCATGCCCGCCCTGAGCCAGCCCGACCTCACCCTGGGGCAACGCCTCAAGGCTGGCCTGGTGCTCAGTGCAGGCATAGTGCTCATGCACTACACCGGCATGGCCGCCGTGCACACCGACGCCGTGGTGCTCTATCGCCCGGCCCCCTTCCTGCTGTCCATCGCCATCGCGGTAGTGGCCAGCTTCGCCGCCCTGCAACTGATCCAGATCTTCCGCCGTCATTACACCGGCGTCTTTCGTTGGCTACGCATGGTCACCGCCCTGATGATGGGGCTGGCCATCGCCGCCATGCACTTCACCGGCATGTGGTCCATGGTGCTGATCGCGCCGGCACAATCCACCCCGACACTGCAGGGCGACAGCAACGCCTGGCAACTCGGCGTAGGCATCGCCATCATTGCCCTGCTGATGGTGGTGGGCGGCCTGGGCGCGGCCTGGGCGGATCGCCAGTTACAGCGCAAGGAGAACGATCTGGAGCGGGTCAACTCCCTGGTCGGCCAGCTCGACGAGGCGCGAGCCTCCCTGCAGCAGGCGGCGCATTACGATCCCCTCACCAATCTGCACAACCGCCGCGCCTTCAACCAGGCCTTCGCCGATATCCTGGCCCGGCATGCTCGCCAGGGACTCAACCTGGCGGTGATGTTCCTCGACATCGATCACTTCAAGCGCATCAACGACAGCCTTGGCCACGATGCCGGCGACCAGTTGCTGGTGGCCATGGCCAAGACCATTCGCGAGGCGGTACGCGAAGGCGATCTGGTGGCGCGCTTCGGCGGTGACGAATTCTGCATCCTGGCCAGTCTGGCCGGGCCGGACGAGGCACGCCTTCTCGCCCAGCGCATCATGGAACGGCTGCGCAACCCGATCGCCGTCGGCAACCGCACCCTGGTGATGACCACCAGCATCGGCATCAGCCTCTATCCCCGCGATGGCGGCTGTTGCGAGGAACTGCTCAAGAGCGCCGACCTGGCGCTCTATCTGTCGAAGGGCAACGGCCGCAACACCTTCAGTTTCTTCGACGAGACCCTGCGCGAGAAGATTTCGCTCCAGCTGGAGCTGGAGGCCGAACTGCGCGAGGCGCTGGCCGAGGGATGTGGCCTGCAACTCTACTACCAGCCGATCCTGGACGTGGCCAGCGGCCAGTTGGACAAGGCCGAAGCACTGATCCGCTGGGACCATCCGCGGCTGGGGCTGCTCGCACCCAACTTCTTCATCGGCGTCGCCGAGGCGAATGGTTTCATCGAAGAGCTGGATGCCTGGGTCCTCAAGCGCGCCTGCCGCGACCTCGCCGAAATGACTGCCGCAGGCCTCACGGACCTGCGCTTAGCCATCAACTGCTCGGCGCTGAGCCTGAGCAACGAGGCCTTGCCGGCACAGATCGCCTGGTGCCTGGACGACCATCGCCTGTCACCCCGGCGGCTGGAACTGGAGGTGACCGAGAACGCCCTGGTCAAGAACGTGCAGCCCACCGTCGAGGTGCTGCAGCGCATTCGCGACCTGGGCGTGACGGTGTCCATCGATGACTTCGGTACCGGCTATTCATCGCTGGCCTATCTCAAGCGCCTGCCCATCGACACCCTGAAGATCGACCGCTCCTTCGTCACCGGGCTGGCCGAGGGCAATGCCGATCACCAGATCGTCCAGGCCATCGTCGGCATGGCCCGGCCGCTCAAGCTCAGGGTCACCGCCGAGGGGGTCGAGCAATTGGAACAGCTGCGGTTGCTGTGCGCCCTGGGTTGCGATTTCATCCAGGGCTATCACATCAGCCGGCCGGTACCCTTGGCGCAGGTCGCCGAGGTCGTCAGACGCTACGCCAGTGGCATCTGTCCGCTACAGGCCGAGGCCAACGCCCTGGCCCTGGCGAAGGCGCTCGGCTAGCGCTGGCGATAGCGCAGCCAGACACTGCCATCGTCCTGGGCTTCAGCCGAATCCAGCTTGAGATAGAGCGGCTGCTGCCAGGCCTCTTCGGCGATCTCGAAGGACGCCGGGTGGGCGCCGCGACCGTCCACCAGCGGGATGAGCAACACACTGACCTCATCCACCAGCCCGGCGGCCACGAAGGAGCCGCTGACGTGAGGGCCGCCCTCCACCACCAATCGCTCGATGCCCAGCTCGGTATTCAGCAGCTCCAGCACCGCGGCCAGATCCAGCTCCTGTTGGCCACCGAAGACGTAGGACGCGCCGATGTTCTGCAGGTGGGCCAGGTAGTCGTCGCTCACCCCTTCGGTGAGCACCGCCACCACATGGGAATCCAGCGCCTCGTTCTTCTTCCAGGCCACCTTGCCCTGGGGATCGATGGCGATGGCGTACTTGGCGGCGTCGCGCTGGGCGAAGTGATGAGCACGAGGGATGGGCGCCTGGGCCACGCCCGTGGGATAGCCCTCGCCATGGGCGATTTCTTCCATGGTCACCCGGCCGCAGGCCCAGGCATCGAACTCGAAGCGCTCGGCCAGGCGCTCGTAGGTGGCATCGGCCTGCTTCTTGACGGCACGATCCCAGCCATCGGTGAGGGCATGGCCGTCGACCGACGACATCATATGGCAGATCACATAGGGCTTCATGGGGGCTCCCGGCAGTGGCGTGTCGCCATGACACGTCTTGCAGGAACCGACCGGTCCGGCGCCGATGGAGTTCAGCGGAAGCGGCCTGCGGAAACGAAAAACCCGCCGGAGGGCGGGTTTTCGCAGAGCCTGGCGGCATCACTTCTCGACGAAGGCGCGCTCGATCAGGTAGTCACCCGGGTCGCCCATGCGCGGCGAGATGGTCAGGCCGAATTCGTTCAGCACGGCGCTGGTCTCGTCCAGCATGCTCGGGCTGCCGCAGATCATGGCGCGGTCGTCCTGCGGGTTGATCGGCGGCAGGCCGATGTCCGCGAACAGCTTGCCGCTGCGCATCAGGTCGGTCTGGCGGCCCTGGTTGCGGAATTCCTCGCGGGTGACCAGGGGGTAGTAGATCAGCTTCTCGCGCACCAGATCGCCGATGAATTCGTGCTCCGGCAGGGTCTTGGTGATGAAGTCGGCATAGGCCAGCTCGTTCACGTAGCGCACGCCGTGGACCAGGATCACCTTCTCGAAGCGCTCGTAGGTCTCCGGGTCCTGGATGGTGCTCAGGAAGGGCGCCATGCCGGTGCCGGTGCTAAGCAGATAGAGGTGCTTGGCGGGCTTCAGGTCGCTGAGGATCAGGGTGCCGGTGGGCTTGCGGCTGACCATCAGGTTGTCGCCTTCCTTGAGGTGCTGCAGGCGCGAGGTCAGGGGGCCGTCCGGCACCTTGATGCTGAAGAACTCCAGGTGCTCTTCGTAGTTCGGGCTGGCGATGCTGTAGGCACGCATCAGCGGGCGACCGCCTTCGGTCTCCAGGCCGATCATCACGAACTGACCGTTTTCGAAACGCAGGCCCGGATTACGGGTGGTCTTGAAGCTGAACAGGGTGTCGTTCCAGTGATGAACGCTCAGGACGCGCTCGGTGTACAGGTTGCTCATCGATGACTCCAGGAAAAATCGGTACAGCCCGGGGCTGGATAGAAATTGCGCGACAGTTTATAGAGGGGGAAAATATCCGTGAAATGAATAATTCGAATATCGATTATCCAAAAGGCAGATATGAGATTCACGTTACGTCAACTCGAGGTGTTCGTCGCCGTGGCCCGCCAGGAAAGCGTTTCCCGGGCGGCCGAGGCGCTCAATCTGTCGCAGTCGGCCACCAGTACCGCCCTGGGCGAACTGGAGCGGCAATTCGACTGCCGGGTATTCGACCGCGCGGGGAAGCGTTTGACGCTCAATGCCCTGGGACGTCAACTGCTGCCCAAGGCGGTGGCCCTGCTCGACCGCAGTGCCGAGGTGGAAAACCTGCTGCGCGGCAAGACCGGCTTCGGCTCCCTGGAGCTCGGCGCCACCCTCACCATCGGCAACTACCTGGCCACCCTGCTGCTGGGTGACTTCATGCAGCGCCATCCCGACTGCCGGGTACGGCTGCACGTGCACAACACCGCCAGCGTGGTGCAGCGGGTCGCCAACCATGACATCGATCTCGGCCTGATCGAAGGCGACTGCCAGAATCCGGATCTGGAGGTGCAGCCCTGGATCGAGGACGAACTGGTGGTGTTCTGCGCTCCCGCGCATCCCCTGGCCAATGGCACGGCAGATCAGGCCGAGCTGGAAGCCCAGGCCTGGATCCTGCGCGAACAGGGCTCGGGCACCCGCCTGACCTTCGACCAGGCCATGCGCCACCACGCCGCGCCGCTGGACGTGCGCCTGGAGCTGGAACACACCGAGGCCATCCTGCGGGCGGTGGAATCGGGGCTGGGCATCGGCTGCCTGTCACGCCTGGCGCTGAGAGACGCCTTCGCCCGCGGCACCCTGGTGCCCATCGCGACCCCGACCCTGGATCTGCGCCGGCAATTCTGCTTCATCTGGCACAAGCAAAAATACCAGACCGGGGCCATGGTGGAATTCCTCGACCTCTGCCGGCAGTTGACCCTGGGCCTCGCCCGCAGCGATCAGATCGACACCGCACGGCCCGGTCCTTCGCGTTGATCACTGGCCTTCGTAGAGCCGCCGATTCTCCAGTTCCCGCTGCTCATGGCGGCGATGGGCACGCAGGGCCAGCAGCGCCAGGACGCCGATGAGCAGGCGATAGCCCTGGGAGTAGAGATCCAGCTCGGCGGTGGCCGACTCACCCAGCATGCCGCTGATCAGCCGCACCACGAACAGCGTCAGTTGCACGAAGGCCACCAGCAGCAGCCCGGCCGACAGCCATTCCGCGCGGCGGAAGGCCAGTACGGCGAACAGTGCCAGGGCGAATTGCATGCCGCCGTACCAGACCCGCGCCTCGGCGACCGACGCCGAATCCATCAGCACCATGCCGCGGGCGTTGGCCATCTCGTAGGGATAGAACCAGTGCGCCAGGGCGAGTCCAAACCAGACCAGGGCCTGCAGACCCAACACCAGACGTGCGAAGCGAAGCTCGGACATTCCCCGTTTCTCCTTGGGGTCGTGGGTGGATGACAGCCGCTCCAGTGTAGCCAGCCCGAGGGTCGGGCGCAGGTAGCGATCCGCACTGCCGATGCAGACCGCCACAGCCGGGGTAGGGTTCGCCCGGAGGCCTGGGTTAAGCTGCAGGCATCCGCCCTTCCGGCTCCGCACCGCGAGCCCGCTGCCCAGGTGACCGCCATGCCCGCCATCCCACCCGCCCAGCCGCCACTGGTGCTGTCCATCCAGTCCCATGTCGCCTATGGCCATGTCGGCAACGCCGCCGCCACCCTGCCGCTGCAACTGCTCGGCCTGCAGCCGGTGGTGGTCAACACGGTGCAGTTCTCCAACCACACCGGTTACGGCGAATTCAAGGGCCAGGTCTTTCCGCCCGAACACATCCACGACGTGCTCGACGGCCTGCGCGCCCGTGGCGTGCTGGAACGCTGCGTGGCGGTACTTTCCGGCTACCTGGGTGATGCCGCCATCGGCGAGGTGATCCTCGGCGTGGTGCAGGAGATCCGCCGCCAACGCAGCGACCTGCATTATCTCTGCGACCCGGTGATGGGCGACGTCGGCCGCGGCATCTTCGTCCGTCCCGGCATCCCCGACTTCCTGCGCCGCCGCGCCATCGAGCAGGCCAGCCTGATCACCCCCAACCAGTACGAATTCGAGCTGCTGCACGGCCAGCCGCTGACCGACACCGCCGACGCCGTGGCCGCCGCCCGCCTGTTGCTCGGTCGCCCCGGCCAGCCGGGTCCGGCAACCATCGTCATCACCAGCCTGCGCACCCCGGACCTGCCCGCCGACGTCCTCAGCACCCTGGTGGTGGAGGCGAACGACGCCTGGCTGGTGCAGACGCCCTACTTGGACCTGCAGCCGCTACCCAACGGCATGGGCGACGTCTTCTCCGCCGTGCTGCTCGGCCAGTTGCTCAATGGCCAGTCCACCCCTGCGGCGGCTTCCCATGCGGTCAGCGCCCTCTACGCCTTGGTCGCCCGCACGGGACCCGGCAGCCGCGACCTACCGCTGATCGCCGCGCGCGAGCAGATCGTGCGGCCGGGTGAGCTGTTCGAGGCCCAGCGGCTTGCGTAGGTTGGGTTGAGCGTTAGCGAAGCCCAACGGTGCCCCGCCCTGTTGGGCTTCGACGATGGAGCCGTCTCAACCCAACCTACGAATCAGCATCTTTCAGGTGGAAAACGCTACGCGGTTTTCCACCCTACGCCTGCTTCAGAGCCACCTGTCGCACCGTACCGCCCCCTCTCCCTCAGGGAGAGGGCTGGGGTGAGGGAAAGCCCAGCCGCCGACGCCTCACGACGACTGCATATGCCGCTCGCGCTGCTCCTGGCGCTCCTTGGCCTCCACGCTCAGGGTCGCGGTAGGCCGCAACAGCAGGCGCGCCAGGCCTATGGGTTCGCCGGTCTCCGCGCACCAGCCGTATTCATCGCGAGCCAGGCGCTCCAAAGCTTCATCGATCTTGTCCAGCAGCTTCTTCTCCCGCTCCAGCTGGCGCAATTGCCATTGACGCTGCTGCTCGGCATTGCCGACGTCGGCCGGATCGCCGTGGGCATCCATGCCGCGCAGGTCTTCCACCTGCTCATCGATCAGCCTCTGCAGATCACCGCGCTGGGCCAGCAGCAATTCGCGGAAGAAACCGCGCTGGGCCTCGTTCATGTAGTCCGCAGCGGGTTGGGCCAGGAGTTCTTCAGGGGTCATGAGAGGGCTCTCCATCAGTAAATGTTACATTATAACACTTTCCACCTGCTCTAGCCTGCCCCTGTCCCCCGCAGCGGCCGTTACAAAAATTCCGTAGTGCCTCAGTCAAAACCACTACACAAAGCCAAAAGCCTGTGCGAAAGTAACGTCACAACCTGTATGACAACCTTATAACCACATAAGCAGGTCTCCATGTTCGCCAAGGTCCCCGCCAATGTCCTGAGCGACAACGTCGCTCAGCAGCTGCTGGACAAGATCGAAGCCGGTGTTTTCGCACCCGGTACCAAGATCCCCAGCGAAGCCCTGCTCTCCGAAGCCTTCGGCGTCAGCCGCACCGTGGTGCGCGAGGCCATCTCGCGACTGAAGAACGAAGGCGTGCTGCAGCCCCAGCAAGGCCGCGGCATCTTCGTCACCGCTCATGCCAGCATCCGCCCGCTGCGCATCGACGCCGACGAAGCCAGCCTGCCCGGCAGCGTCTTCCACCTGTTGGCCCTGCGCCGCGCCATCGAAGCGGAGATCGCCTCCGAAGCCGCTATCAACCGCAGCGAGACCGATCTGGTCGCCATCGACGAAGCCCTCGCCGCCATCGACGAAGACGTGGCCGACGGCCGTGACGGTGTCCGTGCCGACGTGGCCTTCCACCGCACCATCGCCCAGGCCACCGGCAACCCCTACTTCATCAAGACCCTGGAGTTCGTCAGCCAGTACCTGGAGACGGCCACGCGCATCACCCGCACCAACGAGGCGCGGCGCGAGGACTTTTCCCGCCAGGTGCATGAAGAACACCAAGCCATCGTTGCCGCCATCCGCCTCGGCGATCCCCTGGCCGCCGCCAACGCGGCCCGCCAGCACATCTACAACGCCGCCCGCCGCCTGCGGCAGGCCGGCTTCGCCTGACCTTTTCGGAGAACAACAAGATGCAAGACAATGTCGGTGTCATCGGCCTCGGGGCCATGGGTCTGGGCGTCGCCCGGTCGCTGCTGCGCGCGGGCTTCGCCGTGCATGCCTGCGACGTGCGCGCCAGCGTGCTGGAAGCCTTCGCCAGCGAAGGCGGAGTGGCCTGCACCTCGCCCGCCGCCCTGGCCGATAGCTGCGACATCCTCATCACCGTGGTGGTCAATGCCGAGCAGACCGAAGCCGTGCTGTTCGGCGAGCAGGGCGCGGTTGCCGCCCTGCGTCCGGGCAGCCTGGTGATCGCCTGCGCCACCGTGGCTCCGGCCTACGCCGTGGAGCTGGGCGAGCGCCTGGCCGAGCGGGGCATCCTGCTGCTGGACGCCCCGCTGTCCGGCGGCGCGGCCAAGGCCGCCAGCGGCGAGATGACTATGATGACCTCCGGTAGCTCGGAAGCCTATGCCAAGGGCGAGGCGGTACTCGCCGCCATGGCCGGCAAGGTCTATCGCCTGGGCGATGCCCCCGGCCAGGGTTCCAAGGTCAAGATCATCAACCAGCTCCTGGCCGGGGTGCACATCGCCGCCTCCGCTGAGGCCATGGCCCTGGGCCTGCGCGAAGGCGTCGACCCGGACGCGCTGTACGAGGTCATCACCCACAGCGCCGGCAATTCCTGGATGTTCGAGAATCGCGTGCCGCACATCCTCAAGGCCGACTACACGCCGCTGTCCGCGGTGGACATCTTCGTCAAGGACCTCGGCCTGGTGCTGGATACCGCGCGCACCTCGAAATTCCCGCTGCCGCTGTCGGCCACCGCCCACCAGATGTTCATGCAGGCCTCCACCGCGGGCTTCGGTCGTGAAGACGACTCGGCCGTGATCAAGATCTTCCCGGGCATCGAGCTGCCCAAGGCCGCGGAGTGAGCCCGATGAGCCCGACCGAGACCCGCCCGCTGCTGGGCTGTATCGCCGACGACTTCACCGGCGCCACCGATCTCGCCAACATGCTGGTGCGCGGCGGCATGCGCACCGTGCAGGTGATCGGCGTACCCGCGGCGGACGTCGAACTGGAGGCCGCCGACGCCGTGGTAGTGGCGCTGAAATCCCGCACCACGCCGGCTGCCGAGGCGGTGAGCGAATCCCTGGCCGCCCTCGCCTGGCTGCGCCAGCGCGGCTGCCGGCAGTTCTTCTTCAAGTACTGCTCCACCTTCGATTCCACCGCGGAAGGCAACATCGGCCCGGTGGCCGAGGCCCTGCAAGCGGCGCTGGACTGCGACTTCACCCTGGCCTGCCCGGCCTTCCCGGAGACCGGTCGCACCCTGTTCCGCGGCCATTTGTTCGTGCAGGACCAACTGCTCAGCGAATCCGGCATGCAGCACCACCCGCTGACGCCCATGGGCGACGCCAACCTGGTGCGGGTGCTGCAAGCCCAGAGTCGCGCCAAGGTCGGCCTGCTGCGCTATGACCAAATCGCCCAGGGCCCCGCAGCCGTGCGCCAGGCCATCGCCGAGCTACGCGAGTCGGGTCACCGCCTGGCCATCGCCGATGCCCTGTCCGACACCGACCTGCACACCCTGGGCGCGGCCTGTGCCGAGCTGCCCCTGGTGACTGGTGGGTCAGGCATCGCCCAGGGCCTGCCGGAGAATTTTCGCCGCGCCGGTCTGCTGGACAAGCACGACGCCGCCGCCCTCGACCTGCCCGTCGGTGGCGAGGCGGTACTGGCCGGCAGCGCGTCCCAGGCCACCAACGGCCAGGTCGCGGCCTGGCTGGAAGCCGACCGCCCGGCCCTGCGCCTGGATCCGCTGGCGCTGGCCCAGGGTGACGAGTCCATCGACGCCGCTCTCACCTGGGCGCGCGAGCAGGGCCAGGCCGTGCTGATCTATGCCACCAGCCCCGCCGACGAGGTCAAGGCCATCCAGCGCGAGCTGGGCGTGGCGCGTGCCGGCGAACTGGTGGAACGCGCCCTCGGCCTGATCGCCCGTGGCCTGTTCGACAGCGGCGTGCGCCGCCTGGTGGTGGCTGGTGGCGAGACCTCCGGCGCCGTGGTCCAGGCCCTGGGCGTGCGGACCCTGCGCATCGGCGCCCAGATCGATCCGGGGGTGCCCGCCACCCTGGGACAGGTGCAGGGCGAACCCCTGGCCCTGGCGCTCAAGTCCGGCAACTTCGGCAGCCGCGACTTCTTCGCCAAGGCCCTGCGCCAGCTGGCAGGAGAAAAAGCATGAGCAACGAAGCCCGGCTGCGCGAGGAGATCTGCACCGTCGGCGCCAGCCTCTATGCCCGCGGCTACACCGTAGGCAGCGCCGGCAACATCAGCGCCCGCCTGGAAGACGGCTGGCTGATCACCCCCACCGATGCCTGCCTGGGTCGCCTCGATCCGGCGGCCATCGCCAAGGTCGGCCTGAACGGCGACTGGGTCTCCGGGGACAAGCCGTCCAAGACCCTGGCCTTGCATCGCCAGGTCTATGACCGCAATCCCGGTGTCGGCGGGGTGGTACACACCCACTCCACCCACCTGGTGGCCCTGACCCTGGCCGGCGTCTGGCGCCCGGACGACATCCTGCCGCCCATCACGCCCTATCAGGTGATGAAGGTCGGCCATATCCCGCTGATCCCCTATGCGCGCCCGGGTGCCGCCAGTGTCGCCGAGCAGGTGGCGCAATTGGCCAACCGGGTACGTGGGGTGATGCTCGAACGCCTCGGCCCGGTGGTCTGGGAGAGCAGCGTGAGCAAGGCCAGCTTCGCCCTGGAGGAGCTGGAAGAAACCGCGCGGCTGTGGCTGCTGACCGAGCCGCGCCCGGCGCCGCTCGATGCTGCCGCCTTGGCCGAACTGGCGAAGACCTTCGGCGCCGTCTGGTGACCTGAAGACCCGCACCACTGGAATACCCGCCCACGATGGCCGCTGTTGGCCGTCGCGGGAGCGGCTTGCCCTGAACAACAACAATAGCGAGGAAAATGCCATGCCCTACGTCGTCAGCCCCATCCGCTCGGAGCGTCGCTCATGAGTCCGTTGCTGCTGGTCCTCATCGCCGCGGCCGGGATCGCCCTGCTGCTGTTCCTGGTCTTGAAGTACAAGTTCCAGCCCTTCGTGGCGCTGATGCTGGTGAGTATCCTGGTGGCCCTGGCCGCCGGGGTGGAACCGTCCAAGCTGGTCGCCACCATCGAAGGCGGCATGGGCAAGATCCTCGGCCACATCGCCATCATCATCGCCCTGGGCGCCATGATCGGCCGCATCATCGAGCTGTCCGGCGGCGCCGAGGCCCTGGCCAAGACCCTGATCGAGCGCTTCGGCAACAGACGCACGCCGCTGGCCCTGACCCTGGCCGGCTTCCTGGTCGGTATCCCGGTGTTCTTCGAGGTCGGGGTGATCGTCTTGATGCCGCTGGCCTATGGCATCGCCCGTACCGCGCGCAAACCGCTGATCGTCTTCGCCCTGCCCATGTGCGCCACCATGCTCACGGTGCACGCCATGCTGCCGCCCCATCCGGGCGCCGTGGCCGCCGCCGGCCAACTGGGCGCGGACCTGGGCCGGGTACTGCTGTTCGGCCTGCCGATCACCGCGGTGCTGGCGCTGGTCGGCTGGTGGATCGCCGGGCGCATGACCCGCCGCCACTATCCCATGACCGACGACATCCGCACCGACGTCTATGGCGCCCAAGTCACCGACACCCATCTGCAGCAATGGGGCCGCGGCCAGGACATGGACCCGGGGCTGCCCAGCCTCGGTGCCGCCGCGGTCAAGATGGACGAGACCCCGGCCGGCGTCGCCGCCGGTCTGCCGCCCGCCCCGGCCCCCGGCTTCGGCCTGGTGGTGACCCTGATCCTGCTGCCCATCGTGCTGATCCTGCTAGGCACCCTGGCCACCAGTTGGCTGCCGGCCGGCAATCTGCTGCGCGACATCCTCACCGTGGTCGGCGCGCCCCTGGTGGCCCTGCTTATCGACACCCTGCTGTGCGCCTATGTGCTGGGCTTCCGGCGCGGCTGGTCGCGCGAGCAGGTGTCGGAGGTCATCGGCTCGGCGCTGCCCGGCGTCGCCATGGTCATCCTCATCGCCGGTGCCGGCGGGGTGTTCGGCAAGGTGCTGGTGGACACCGGCATCGGCGCGGTGGTCTCGGAACTGCTGCGCGCCACCGGCCTGCCGGTGCTGGCGCTGGGCTTCGTGCTAACCCTGCTGCTGCGGGCGGTCCAGGGCTCCACCACCGTGGCCCTGGTCACCACCGCCGGCATCCTCGGCCCGCTGATCGCCACCCTGGGTCTCTCGGCCAACCACATGGCCCTGCTGTGCCTGGCCATGGGTGCCGGCGGCCTGGCCGTGTCGCACATCAACGACGCCGGCTACTGGATCTTCACCAAGCTGGTCGGCCTGAGCGTCGCCGATGGCTTGCGCACCTGGACCGTCTTGACCACGCTGCTGGGTGTCCTGGGCTTCGCCATCACCCTGCTGCTCTGGCCCTTCGTCTGACTTAGGAAATCGCCATGCCCCGTTTCGCCGCCAACCTCAGCATGCTCTATCCCGAGCAGGCCTTCCTCGACCGCTTCGCCGCTGCCGCGGCGGACGGCTTCCAGGCCGTGGAATACCTCTTTCCCTACGAGCACTCCGCCGCCGAGATCAAGGCCCGCCTGGACGGTGCCGGCCTGACCCAGGTGCTGTTCAACGCGCCGCCCGGTGACTGGGCGGCCGGCGAACGCGGCCTGGCCGCCCTGCCCGGCCGCGAGGCCGAGTGCCGCGCCGGCATCGACCGCGCCCTGGACTACGCCGCCGTGCTGGGCAATCGCCTGGTCCACGTCATGGCCGGCTTGCTACCGGCCGGGGTCGACCGGGCCCGCGCCCGCGACACCTACCTGGGCAACCTGGCCCATGCCGCCGAACAGGCGGCCACGGCCGGGGTGACGATCCTCATCGAGCCGATCAACCCGCGTGACATGCCGGGCTACTTCCTCAACCGCCAGGACGACGCCCAGGCCATCCGCCAGGCCATAGGCGCTGACAATCTCAAGGTGCAGTTCGACTGCTACCACTGCCAGATCGTCGAGGGTGACGTCAGCAAGACCTTCGAGCGCGACCTCGCCGGCATCGGCCACGTGCAGATCGCCGGGGTGCCCGACCGCCACGAACCGGACCTGGGCGAGCTGTACTATCCCTACCTGTTCGAGCGCTTCGACGCCCTCGGCTACGACGGTTGGATCGGCTGCGAGTATCGCCCCCGCGGCGATACCTCGGCGGGGCTGGAGTGGTTGCGCAAGTTGCAGGCATAAGAGACGTAGGTTGGGTTGAGCGCAGCGAAGCCCAACACCCCACCGCGCGTGCCTGTTGGGCTTCGACGAAAGAGCCGTCTCAACCCAACCTACCATCAAGCACCGTGCCCGGTGGAAAACGCTACGCGGTTTTCCACGCTACGGATCTATCGCTCTATCGCGGCCATGCCGGTGCGCCGTAGCGACCGCTCCTACAGCACTCGGTTTACCCCGTAGGAGCGGCCCATGGCCGCGATAAAACGTCCTAAAAACCCTACACCTCCACCACCGCCAACGGCTGCCCCAGCCGCCGGCGGAATTCCTCCAGGAAGGCCGGCGCGAAGGCCCGGGCCGGCCAGTGGTTGAAGATGAAGCCCAGGTCGGAAAAGGCGCAGGGCTGGGGGAAGTCGAAGCCGTTGATGTCGTCTTCGTGATCGCATTCCGGACAGGCGAAGTTGTCGCTTTCCGCCGGCATCCAGACTTCCAGGTGCTCGAACAGCGCCTCGCCGATCTCGCGGCGGCAGGCGGGGCAGCGCGCTCGGCCGGCGAAGCCGTCCAGCGGGGTGAAGATGCAGCGTTCGGTGACGATTTCCAGACCGCCGTCGGCATAGTCGCGCGGATCGTCCATGCCTGGCGCCAGGCGCAGCACCTCGGTCAGCCGCGGCCCCGGCGCATGGCCGCGTCGGCCGCGGCTGGGCAGGCAGGGCGAGGCCTCGGCTGCGACCACGCCAGAGGCGGCGAGCCAGCCGAGGATTTCCACCGCTGTACGCTCCACCCGCGGATGGCTGGAGATACGGGGAGCGAGGATGGTCTGGCGCAGGGTCATGGAACCTAGGTCTCGAAGGCAGGGGCGCGCAGTTTAGAGCGGCGAACAAAACGTAGCGAGCGGTTGTCAGGCGGGCGTGCGCGGCGCGCAGGAACCGGACCGGGCTCGCGCACGAGTGTACGAGTGGTACATGAGGATTCCGAGCACTGCACGCGCCCGTCTGGCGGACGCGCAGTAGTTTTGTTGGTCGCTCTTAATCCGCTGCTCGCCCCGCGCCCTTAGCTGCTAAGGTGACGCCGACGAAAGCCACAGAAAGTGCCCCATGTTCAAGGACCCCTTCGCCCGCCTCGGTCTCGACCGCGAGGTGCTCAGCGTCAGCCAGCTCAACAGCCGCGCCCGGGTGCTACTGGAGGACGTCTTCGCCCAGGTCTGGGTCGAGGGCGAGATCTCCAACCTGGCCAAGCCCGCCTCGGGCCACCTCTATTTCACCCTCAAGGATGGCCAGGCCCAGGTGCGTTGCGCCCTGTTCCGCCAGCACGCCAGCCGGGTGCGCCAGGCGCTGCGTGACGGCCTGGCGGTCAAGGTGCGCGGCAAGGTCTCGCTGTTCGAAGGCCGTGGCGACTACCAGCTGATCCTCGACAGCGTCGAACCGGCCGGCGATGGCGCCCTGCGCCTGGCCTTCGAGGCGCTCAAGGAACGCCTGGCCGCCGAGGGCCTGTTCGCCGCCGAGCGCAAGCGACCGCTGCCCGCCCATCCCCAACGCATCGGCATCGTCTCCTCGCCGACCGGCGCGGTGATCCGCGACATCATCAGTGTGTTCAAGAGACGCGCGCCCCAGGTGGAATTGACCCTGGTCCCCACCGCCGTGCAGGGTCGCGAGGCCACCGCCCAGATCGTCCGCGCCCTGCAGCTGGCCGATCGCCAGGGTTTCGATGCGCTGATCCTGGCCCGGGGCGGCGGCTCCCTGGAAGACCTCTGGTGCTTCAACGAAGAACCCGTGGCCCGCGCCCTGGCCGCCTGCCAGACCCCGGTGGTGAGCGCTGTCGGCCATGAGACCGACGTCTCCATCGCCGACTTCGTCGCCGACGTCCGCGCGCCGACCCCGTCGGCAGCGGCGGAATTGCTGGCGCCCCACAGCGCCGATCTACGCCAGCGGCTGGACGGCCTGCAGCACCAGTTGCTGCTGCGCATGCGCGAGCGCCTGGCCCGCGAGCGCCTGCGCCTGGAAGCCTGCAGCCGTCGCCTGCGTCATCCCGGCGAGCGGCTACGCCAGCAGGCCCAGCGCCTGGATGACCTGGACCTGCGTCTGCGACGTGCCTATGTCATCGCCCAGAATCGTCGCCGCGATCGCCTGGCCCACCTGGACACCCGCCTGGCCGGTCAGCATCCCGGGCGCCAGCTGGCCCAGTTGCGCCAACGCCTGGAGCTCCTGGCCGAGCAACTGCCGCGCGTCATGCAGCGGCAGTTGAAGGAGCGCCAGCAGCGTCTGGCCGGCGCGGTGCAGACCCTGCAGATCGTCAGCCCCCTGGCCACCCTGGGCCGCGGCTACAGCATCCTGCTCGACGAGCGCGGTCACGCCGTGCGTTCAGCCGCTGAGGTCGCCAATGGACAGAAACTCACCGCCCGGCTCGCCCAGGGCGAACTGGCGGTACGGGTACTGGACAATCACCAAGAACCAACCACTCTGTCTCTGTTGGACTAAACAGTCCAACCCGGACCGATGATGGCACGCATCTTGAACCCTCGGTCAGGAATTTTCCCCACCGAGGCTCTCCATGCACGCCCTTCTACGCTCTTCCCTGTTGCCCCTCACCACCGCCCTGCTGGCCGGCACGGCCCAGGCCGAGACCCCGCCCGCCGCGCCGCTGCAACCCAAGGTCATGATCGTGGCCATGTTCGGTCCCGAGGCCCAGACCTGGATCGATCGCCTCAAGCTCACCCGCAAGGTCGCCGTCGATGGTCTTTCCGCCGACTACCCCAATGTGCTCTGCAATGAGGCACGGGTGTGCCTGATGACCACCGGAATGGGGCATGCCAACGCTGCCGCCTCGACCCTGGCGTTGACCCTGTCGCCCAAGTTCGACCTGCGCAAGACCTACTTCCTGGTCGCCGGCATCGCCGGGATCAGCCCCAAGGAAGGCACCCTGGGCACCACCGCCTGGGCCCGCTACCTGGTGGACTTCGGTATCCAATGGGAAATCGATTCGCGGGACGTACCCAAGGACTGGCCGACCGGCTACCTGGGCATTAATACCCGTAGCCCCAGCGAGAAGCCGCCGCTGGACTACAAGACCGAGGTGTTCGAACTCAATGTGCGCCTGAGAGACAAGGCCTACGCCCTGTCCCGCCAAGCCCAACTGACCGAGAGCGCGGAATCCAAGGCCTGGCGCCAACGCTACGACTACGCCCCGGCCAACCAGCCGCCGGTGGTGACCCGCTGCGACACCCTGGCCGGCGATACCTGGTATTCCGGTACCCGCCTCTCCGAGCGGGCCGAGGAATGGACCCGCCTGCTCACCGATGGCCAAGGTCGTTACTGCACCACCCAACAGGAAGACAACGCCACCTACGAGGCGCTACTGCGCGCCAGCCGCCTGGGCAAGGTCGACCTGCAACGCCTGGCGGTGGTCCGCGCCGGTTCGGACTTCGACCGCCCGGCCAAGGGCGCCTCCGAGGTGGACAACCTGCTCGACTACGCCAAGCAGGGCGGCTTCGCCCCGGCGCTGGAGAATCTCTATCGCACCGGCAATCCGCTGGTGCAGGAGATCGTCGAGCACTGGAACGTCTGGCAGAAGGGCGTTCCCGCGAGCTAAGAGCCTGAGGATTACTGCGCCCGCTCCGTCCCTTGCGGCGTCGCCTGGGAAGGATTGGCGGTGTCCGGCGCCCGTGGTGCCAGCAGGTCCTTGTTGGTCTGCTCCACCGTCCGCCCGGGGGATTGGGTAGCGGGATCGCTGCCCGGGGCGCTCTTCTGCACCACCTCGCTGCGCTGGGGTGGCGGTGTTTCCGGCGGCTTGTCGCAGCCGGCGAGCAGGGCGCTCAGGGTAAGCAGGGCCAGGCTGCTGGTAACGAAACGGGGCATGGTCTTCTCCTCTGGGGTTTCAAGGAGGACTGCCGGATTCCCCGTCGCGTTCCCCCGCCAAGGCACGCCCGGCCGGTCGTCGGCCCTGGCGATCTTCGCCGCGCTAGGCGCAGTCGTACCTGTAGCACCGGAGCTTCCGGTCACCGCCTACAAGGACACCGCCATGCCCAGCCTCGCCCTCAATCGCCTCGCCCTGGCCACCCTGCTGGCCACGCTGCCACTCGCCCCTGCCGCCTTCGCCGCCGACCCCAGCGCCAAGCTGGAAAAGGTCGCCAGCTTCGATCACCAAGTGACTGGCGTCACCGTCAGCGAGACTGGACGGATCTTCGTCAACTTCCCGCGCTGGACCGAAGACAGCGAGGTCTCGGTCGCCGAACTCAAGCCCGATGGCAGCTTGGTGCCCTATCCCGACGCCGCCTGGAACGGCTGGCGCAATGCCAAGCGCGACGAGCTGACGCCGGGCGACCGCTGGGTGTGCGTGCAATCCGTGGTAGCCGACGGCCGGGGCAGCCTCTGGGTGATCGACCCGGGTGCCCCCGCTCAAGCGCTGGTGGTGCCCGGCGCGCCCAAGCTGGTGAAGATCGACCTGGCCAGCAATCAGGTCAGCAAGGTCTATGCGCTGGACGAGAGCGTGGCGCCCCAGGGTAGCTACCTCAACGACGTGAGATTCAGCCCGGACGGTCGCCATGCCTACATCACCGACTCCGGCGCCCGAGGCGCCCTGGTGGTACTGGATCTAGAGAGCGGCAAGGCCCGCCGTGCCCTGGATGGCGACCCCAGCACCCAGGCCGAGAAGGGCGTCAAGGTCAAGGCCGATGGCAAGCCGCTGATGCGCCCCGATGGCCGTGGCGTGGAATTCGCCGCCGACGGCATCGCCCTCTCCCCGACCGGCGACTACCTCTACTGGCAGGCGGTCAAGGGCAACACCCTCTATCGCATTCCCACCGCCGCCCTGCAGAGCGACGATCTCGCCAGCCTGCCGGCCAAGGTGGAAAAGGTCGGCGAGAACGGCCCGGCCGACGGCCTGCTGATGGATCCCCAGGGCCGACTCTATGTCAGTTCGGTGGAAGAGCATGCGGTCAAGGTCCGGGAGAACGGCCAGCTCACCACCCTGGTCCAGGACAAGAAACTGAGCTGGCCCGACACCTTCGGCCGCGGTCCGGACGGCACCGTCTATGTCACGGATTCGCGCATCCCCGAGATGAGTTTCTTCGATCCCAAGCAGGAGCCCGCCCTGGAAACCGTGCTCTACAAGATCGTGCCCAACTGACGAAGCGGGCCGCCAGCGCCTTGCCTTGCGGCCTCTGCCTGCCCCAGCATGGGCGTTTTCGCCACCGGAAGCGCCCATGTCCCGCCTGTTCGCCCTGCTCTGCTGCCTGCTGCTGACCCTTCCCGCCCACGCCGGTACCTATCTGCAGCGCCTGCTGGACAAGCCCGTGCCCGGTGGCGTGGCCGTGGTGCCGGTCCCTGGCGAGCAGGCGCCGCGGGTGAGCTACCAGGGCAAACCGGTGCTGGTGGTCAAGGACGGCAACGGCTGGGTGGCCATCGTCGGCATCCCCCTGGGTACGGCAACTGGCCGCCAGCAACTGCAAGTCGCCGGCGCTGCGCCCTTGGCGTTCACCGTTGGCAGCCGGCATTACGCCGAACAGCGCATCACCCTGAAGAACCAGCGCCAGGTCACCCCCAATCCCGAGGACCTCAAGAGGTTCGAGCACGAGCTGGCCGAGCAGCAGGCCGCCTACCGGCTGTTCTCGCCGAACCAGCCGAGCAACCTGCTGTTGGACAAACCGGTGAATGGCCCGCTTTCCAGCCCCTTCGGCCTGCGCCGCTTCTTCAACGGCCAGGAGCGCAATCCCCATTCCGGCCTGGACTTCGCCGTGCCGGCCGGCACCCCAGTCAAGGCGCCCGCCGCCGGCAAGGTGGTGCTGGTGGGCGACTACTTCTTCAACGGCAAGACGGTGTTCGTCGACCACGGCCAGGGTTTCATCAGCATGTTCTGCCACCTCTCGCGGATCGACGTCCAGGTCGGCCAGCAGGTGCCCCGCGGCGGCGTGATCGGCCAGGTCGGCAGCACCGGGCGTGCCACAGGGCCGCACCTGCACTGGAACGTCAGCCTCAACGACGTGCGGGTCGACCCGAGCATCTTCATCGGCGCCTTCACGCCCTGAGGCCTGGACCAGCCGGGCAAGGACCAGGGCGCGCAAGCCAACCCCTCAACACTAGGATGACGCGAACCGCTCCTTCGCCAGGTCCAGCCAGGCCAGGGCGGCCGGGGACAGGTGCGCGTTCCGGCGCCAGGCCAGTGCCAGCCGCCATTCGGTATTGGGCGCGTCCAGGGGCACCATCACCAACCCTTGGCGGAGATGCTGCCTCGCCACCACCCTCGGCAGGAAGGCCAGGCCCAGCCCGGCCTCGACCAGGTCGGCGATGAAGTCGATCTGGGCACTGCGCGCCACTACCCGCGGTACCACACCGGCCAGGGCGCAAGCGGCCAGGATCTTGACATTCAGCGCGAAGCCGGCCTCGAACAGGATGAAGGGCTCCGTCGCCAACGTCCGAATGTCCAGGCGCTGGCGGCCAGCGAGCGGGTGCCGCGCGGGCAGCACCACCATCAGCGGCTCGCTGCGCACCTCCTGATAGTCGAACTCCTCGGGAACCGGCATCAGGATGGCGGCCAGGTCCACCTCGCCCGCCGCCAGGCTTTCGGCCAGTCGCTGGCCGCCCTGCTCGACCAGCTCGACATCCAGTTCGGGATAGCGCTGCCGAAAGGTCGCGAACAGGGCGGCGAACAGGGCGCCACTGCCCACGGGCGGCAGACCGATGCGCAAGCGTCCCTGCTTCAAGCCACGCAGCGCCTCGAGCTCGGCCAGTAAATCACTTTGTTCGGCGAGGAGTACCAGGGCTCTTCGATAGAGGATTTCACCCGCCGTGGTCAGCTCGATGCCCTGCCCCAGCCTGTTCAGCAGCGGCAGCCCCAGGTCGTCCTCCAGCGTCTTGACCGCCTTGCTCACCGTGGACTGCGTCAGGCAGACCACCGGGGCCGCTTGCGAAAAGCCGCCCTGGCGAACGACCTCGACGAAGGTTCGCAGCATACGCAGATTCATGGGTATTCCCTTTACGACTCGAAGCCATGGAAAAAAGTCGTTTCTATCATAACGATCTTTTCCTTAGCCTGGCTTCAGCCACCTCGGCCCCAGACAGGGAGACTTACCCATGATCATCTCTTCCGCCAGCGACTACCGTGCCGCCGCCAAACACAAGCTGCCGCGCTTTCTCTTCGACTACATCGACGGCGGCGCCTATGCCGAACACACCCTGGGCGCCAACACCGCGGACCTCTCCAGCATCAGCCTGCGCCAACGCATTCTGCGCAAGGTGGACGACCTGAGCCTGGAAACCACCCTCTTCGGGCAGTCCCAGGCGCTCCCGGTGGTGCTGAGCCCAGTCGGTCTCACCGGCATGTATGCCCGGCGTGGCGAAGTCCAGGCCGCCAAGGCGGCGGCCAACAAGGGGATCCCGTTCTGTCTGTCCACCGTCTCGGTCTGTCCGCTCGAAGAGGTCGCCGCCCAGACGCCAGGACCGCTGTGGTTCCAACTCTATGTGCTCAAGGACCGTGGCTTCATGCGCAACGTACTGGAGCGGGCCCAGGCAGCCGGCGTCACCACCCTGGTGTTCACCGTCGACATGCCCACCCCCGGGGCCCGCTATCGCGATGCGCACTCCGGCATGTCCGGCCCCTACGCCTCGCCCCGGCGCATCCTGCAAGCCATGGGCAAACCGCAATGGGCTTTCGATGTCGGGCTGCGGGGCCGGCCTCATGACCTCGGTAACGTCTCCAGGTACCTGGGCAAGGCCACCTCGCTCGAAGACTATGTGGGCTGGCTGGCGAAGAACTTCGATCCCTCGATCAGTTGGCAGGATCTGGAATGGATCCGGGAGTTCTGGCAGGGGCCGATGATCATCAAGGGCATTCTGGACCCCGATGATGCCAAGGACGCGGTGCGCTTCGGCGCCAACGGCATCGTGGTCTCCAACCATGGCGGTCGGCAGTTGGATGGCGTCCTCTCCACCGCCAGGGCGCTGCCACGCATCGCCCAACAGGTAGGCAGCGACCTGACCGTGCTGGTCGACTCGGGCATCCGCTCGGGGCTCGACGTGGTGCGTATGCTGGCACTGGGTGCCCGCGGCGTCCTGCTCGGCCGCGCCGCCGTCTACGCCTTGGCCGCCGCCGGCCAGGGCGGGGTGGAAAACCTGCTGGACATCTTTGCCCAGGAGATGCGCGTGGCCATGACCCTGACAGGCGTGACCCGTATCGATCAGATCGACGCCAGCAACCTGGTGGAAGACGCTCGCTGAGGCCGACCGCTGTCCCACGCCGTGACGGATCGCTACGGCCATGGCCCGCGCCTGAGCGCTGGCCATGAGGCCGCCCTGGGCCAATGAGCGATTCAGTGACCTCTCCTCAAGACGGCGACGGCCTGGCAGGATGCCTAAACAATTGGTTGCAGTGGCAGGCATTGCCAGGCATCCGGCTTCGGCTTAAAAGGGACGCCCCCATCCGCCCAAGCCCCGGAATGACCCGCCATGACGCCAAAACCCCGCTTCGGCAGCGCCCTCGGCAGCATCCTCTTGGTCGCCGCAGCCTGCTATCTGCTGGTCGGCTTTTCCCAGGGCTTCGTGCTGTCGGCCTGGTCCTGGCGTACCTGGGTGGTCTATGCCGTCCTGGTGACGGTCTATCCCGTTGGCCTGTTCGCCGGCTGGTGGAAGAAGCGCGAGCCGGTCGAGCGCTAGCTCCAGCCGTGGCGGGCATAGGCCCGCCCCAACCGCTCCTCCCGCGAACTGAACAGATCGCCATCCGCCAGGCCGCTCGCGGCCAGGAGTCGGTCTTCCAGTTCGGCCTGGCTTTCCAGGCGCCCGTCCGGGTGGATGTGCATCACCGCCAAGCCCCGCTGCACCAGACAGGGCGCTACCAGCAAACCGCGATGGCAGGTCAGGGGATCGCGCTCGGCGCACAGCAGGGCGATGCGCCAACGCGTCTGGCCCTGCTCCAGCCGCAGCAGTCCCTGCTGGAATAGCTCACTGGCGGCCAAGCGGTCGTAGCGAAGCCGACCGTCCTGGTAATGCGCCGGGTCAGGGCTGCGCGCCCCCAGCTCCGCCCCGAGGAAGACATAGGCGATCCCTGCGGTCGCCAGGCCCTCGCGCAGGGCCTCCCGGCAAAACTGCGGCACATGGCGGCTATAGGGCTGGGAACGCACATCGGCCACGGCCGTCACGCCCTGGGCCTGGAGCAGCTCGACATAGCGCGCCAGGGGGTGATTGGAATGCCCGAGGGTCAGGATCATGGCGGCTCAACGCAGCGGATCGAGGCGGTACAGGCCGCCGATGGGGCAGTCCATCCGGCTGCCCCGGGCATCGGTGGAGACCAGGAAATCGCCCGGTCGCAAGCCGGCGGCGCGTGAGCGATAGCCCAGGCGATTGCCTGCGGCGAGGTTACCGCAGGGCGCGGCGAAGTCCACCAGATAGGCCCGGCCCAGGCCGGTTCCCAACGCCAGGTGGCGGCTATCCAGGTAGTTCCAACCGGACAGATCGAAGCCGAGGATGGTGTCCACCGGCGCGCCCTGGCGATAACCCAACTCGGCCAGCCGATCGTCCAGGGTCGGCGGGCCGAAGGGACGCGCCGCACAGCCGGCGAGCAGCACGGCAGCGGCCAGGAGCAGCGCAGTAGAGCGAACACGCATGGGAATTTTCCTGAACAGACTGAACCTTGGACCGGCCACCGGCGACGAATACGGCAACCGCGGCGCAGCTTTGCTAACGTGGCGCCCGTAGTATCCCGTCAAGAGACCCCCTATGCCCACGGCCCTTACCCAACTGATCGACGATCTGGAAAAACACCCGCAACTCACCACCCTACTCGCCTGCCTCGGCCTCCTGCTGGCCGCCTGGATCCTCAACTGGGTCGTCAAGCGTATCCTGGTGCGCGGCTTCTATCGCCTGCTGCGCAGCACCTCCTTCGGCCAGGACCAGGAACTCAATCACCACAGGGTCATCGGCCGGTTGGCCAACATCGTCCCGGCGCTGGTGCTGGCCGGCGGCGTGGGGCTGATCTCCGGTTTGCCCAAGGCGCTGGTCACCGTGGTGCAGAACGTCTGCAGCGCCTTCATCGTGCTGACCATCGCCCTGGCCCTGGGCAGCGCTCTCAACGTGATCAACGTGCTCTACTCGCGGCGGCCCTCGGCGCGACTCAAGCCGATCAAGGGCTATGTCCAGGTCAGCAAGATCGTCATCTATGCCATCGCGGTCATCCTGATGATCGCCACCCTGATCGATCGCTCGCCGCTGATCCTGCTCTCCGGCCTGGGTGCCATGGCCGCGGTGCTGCTGTTGATCTTCCAGGACACCCTGCTCTCCCTGGTGGCCAGCGTGCAGATCTCCAGCAACGACATCATTCGCGTCGGTGACTGGATCGAGATGCCCCAGCTCAACGCCGACGGCGACGTCATCGACATCGCCCTCCACACGGTGAAGGTGCAAAATTTCGACAAGACCATCACCACCATTCCCACCAAGAGATTCATCACCGACTCCTTCCGCAACTACCGCGGCATGCAGGAAGCCGGCGGCCGGCGCATCAAACGCTCGCTGAACATCGACCAGAACAGCGTGCACTTCCTCAGCGATGCCGAGCGCGAGCACCTGCACCGCTTCAACCTGCTGGACGACTACCTCACCGCCAAGGAAGAGGAACTCGCCGACTGGAATCTCAAGCTGGAAAAGCGCGGCCAGGAACCGGTCAACACCCGGCGGGTGACCAACCTGGGGACCTTCCGTGCCTATGTGGAACGCTACCTGCGCGCCCATCCCGGCGTACGCCAGGACATGACTCTCCTGGTGCGGCAGATGCCACTCTCCGCCGAGGGCCTGCCCATCGAGGTCTATTGCTTCACCAACACCACGGTGTGGGCGCAATATGAAGGTATCCAGGGGGACATCTTCGACCACCTGCTGGCCATCCTCCCGGAGTTCGGCCTCCATGTGTTCCAGCACCCGAGCGGACGCGACTTCCGCGGACGGCTCGACGCGCGGGACGCCATGACTTCACTGGGCGAGCCGGGCACCCCGGCGCCCTGATCCCCGGCCCAGGCTCAAGGAAAGACCATGATCATCGTCCACCACCTGAACAACTCCCGCTCCCAGCGGGTGCTCTGGCTGCTCGAAGAACTGGGCCTCGATTATCGGGTGCAGCGCTACGAGCGCGCCGCCGGCGGCCTGTTCGCCCCGCCGGAACTACGCGAGGTGCATCCGCTGGGCAAGTCGCCGGTGATCGTCGATGGCGACCTGACCCTGGCCGAATCCGGCGCCATAATCGACTACCTGGCGCGGCGCTACGGTCCCCAGTTGCTGCCGGCCCAGGACAGCCCCGAGTTCGTCCGCTATACCTACTGGCTGCACTACGCCGAGGGCTCGGCCATGACGCCGCTGCTGCTCAAGCTGGTGTTCGACCGCATCGCCACCTCGCCGATGCCCTTCTTCGCCAAGCCCATCGCCAAGGGCATAGCAGCCAAAGCCACGGCCAGCTTCATCCAACCGCAGTTGGACCTGCACCTGGATTACCTGGAAAGCCAGTTGGGCGCCAGCGGCTGGTTCGTCGGTGATAGCTTCAGCGCGGCCGATATCCAGCTCAGCTTCCCCCTGGAGGCCGCCAACGCCCGCGCCGGCCTGGACAACGGCAAGCGGCCCAAGCTCGTGGACTTCCTCCAGCGCATCCACGCCCGCCCGGCCTACCAGCGGGCGCTGCAGCAGGGCGGGCCCTACGTCTACGCCTGAGGGCCCGTTGGGCTTGGCTGCGCTCAACCCAACCTCGTAGCGTCCATGACCTCGATAAACCCCTCTCCCTCTGGCAGATGTATAGCCTGAGACAGGGTGGACACATCAAGCTGCGGCATCTGGCTAGAAGTGAGCAGGCCGATGCCGTGGCAGGAGAGGTCCACGATGGCGTTACGCGAAGAATTTGTTGACTTGGCACAACAGGCCGGAGCGAACGTACGCTTGCTGTGTCGCCGTTTCGGCATTAACCCGACGACGGCATGTAAATGGCTGGCGCGTGCCAGGGCCGGCGAAGCACTGACGGATCGCTCGCGCCGTCCGGCGACGTCGCCAGGCCGCTGTGCACCGAAACAGGCTTCCACCGCACGCTCAAGGCCGAAGTCCTGCAAGGCCCGCCGTGGGCAGTCCTGGACAAGGCGCAGTGGGCACTCGACCACTGGCGACAGCGCTACGATGCCTAGCGGCCGCATCAGGCGCCGGGTATACAGGTGCCCCAGACGCACTATCGGCCCAGCCCCCGCGCCTATTGCCCCACGCCACCTGCGCCGCAGTATGCTGAAGGCAGTATCATCCGTTCGGTGCGCGACCAGGGACTCATCCACTGCCGAGGCCAGGAGTGGCGGGTGGGCAAGGCCTTCCTCGGCAAGCCCGTGCTGATCCATTCCGAAGGGATGGATGGCCAGTACCACGTGCTCTGGCGCACCTGTCGCATCGCGTGCCTGAATCTACACCCCCGGACGGCGACGACGGGACGCTCCGTCGCCTGACACCTGTCCACCTTGTCCTCGAACAGGTGTCCACCATGTCTCCGGGCCATACACTCCGGGAGAGGGTTGGCGTGAGGGCAAGCCGCCTCAGGCGATCTCCACCTGCTCCCCGTTCAACCGCACCGCCCAGGTGGGCAAGGTCTGCTCGGGGTATTCCAAACAGCCGCCATCGCTCAGGCGGAAATGCTGCTTGTACAGCGGCGAAGCGATCACCAACTCACCGCCGAGGTGGCCGACGATGCCGCGGCCGATGACGTTGGCGCCGGACTTGGGATCGCGGTTGCCCACGGCGAAGACCTTCTGCTCGGTATCGGGCAGGTAGAACAACGCCACCTGCTCACCCTGGTGCAGGGCGACCACGCCGGATTGAGGCACCAGATCGGCCAGGCTGCACAGGGGTTGCCAGGCGGATTGCAGGGCGCGTGCGGTGTTGGTCTGGGTCATGGTCAAACCTCCTCGGTGACGGCGATCAGCTGAAGTTCATGGTGGCGCGCCGGCCGGCGCTGGCCGCGCTCCTTGACGAAGTGGATGTCCGGATCGCTGCCGCGCTCGTTGACGAAGGTGCGGAAGCGCTTGAGCTTGTCGGGATCGCTCAGGGCGTTGGCCCATTCGCACTCGTAGCGATCCACCACCAGTTGCATCTGGGCTTCCAGCTCGGCGGCCAGGCCCAGGCTGTCCTCGATGATCACCTGCTTGAGGTAGTCCAGGCCGCCCTCCAGGGATTCGCGCCACACCGAGGTGCGCTGCAGGCGGTCGGCGGTGCGGATGTAGAACATCAGCAGGCGGTCGATGTAGCGGATCAGCGTCTCGTCGTCGAGGTCGGTGGCGAACAGCTCGGCGTGGCGCGGCCGCATGCCGCCGTTGCCGCAGACATAGAGGTTCCAGCCGTTCTCGGTAGCGATCACGCCGATGTCCTTGCTCTGCGCCTCGGCGCATTCGCGGGTGCAGCCGCTGACGGCGAACTTGAGCTTGTGCGGGGCGCGCAGGCCCTTGTAGCGGTGCTCGATGTCCAGCGCCATCTTGACGCTGTCCTGCACCCCGTAGCGGCACCAGGTGCTACCCACGCAGCTCTTCACCGTGCGGGTGGACTTGCCGTAGGCATGGCCGGTCTCGAAGCCGGCGGCGATCAGTTCGCCCCAGATGTCCGGCAATTCGTGCAACTGGGCGCCGAACAGGTCGATGCGCTGGCCGCCGGTGATCTTGGTGTAGAGGTCGTATTTCTTCGCCACCTGGCCGATGGCGATCAGGCCTTCCGGGGTGATCTCGCCACCCGGGATGCGCGGCACCACTGAATAGGTGCCGTTCTTCTGCATGTTGGCCATGAAGGTGTCGTTGGTGTCCTGCAAGGGCACCAGGTGCGGATCGGTGATGGGCGCGTTCCAGCAGGAGGCCAGGATGTTGGCCACCGCGGGCTTGCAGATGTCGCAGCCGTGATGACCGCGGCCATGGCGGGCCAGCAGGTCGTCGAAGCTCTGGATGCCTTCCACGCGGACCAGGTGGTAGAGCTCCTGGCGGGTATGGGCGAAGTGCTCGCAGAGGCTCTTGTCGACTTCCACGCCGCGCGCCAGCAGCTCGTGCTCGAACACCTGCTTGACCAGCGCCGCGCAACCGCCGCAGCCGGTGCCGGCCTTGGTGCAGCTCTTGATGCCGGCCAGGTCGGTGCAGCCGGCGTCGATGGCGGCGCAGACGGCGCCCTTGGTGACGTTGTGGCAGGAGCAGAGGGTGGCGGTGGCCGGCAGGGCATCAGCGCCCAGGGTCGGGGCGCCCTCGCCCACCGGCATGATCAGGCTGGCCGGATCCTGGGGCAGCGGGATGCCGTTCTGGGCGTATTGCAGCAGGGTGTCGTAGTAGCTGTTGTCGCCCACCAGCACGGCGCCGAGCACCTGCTTGCCGTCAGCGGAGACCACCAGGCGGCGATAGCTGGCGCTGGCCTCGTCGATGTAGCGATAGCTGCGCGCGCCCGGGGTGGCGCCATGGGCATCGCCGATGGAGCCCACGTCCACGCCGAGCAGCTTGAGCTTGGTGGACATGTCGGCGCCGGTGAAGGGGGTGCTCTGGCCGTGGCAGAGTTCGGCGGAGACCAGGCGCGCCATCTGGTAGCCGGGGGCGACCAGGCCGAAGATGCTGCCGTTCCAGGCGGCACATTCACCGATGGCGTAGATGGCGGGATCGCTGGTCAGGCAGAGATTGTCCACCGCCACCCCGCCGCGCGGGCCGATTTCCAGGCCGCAGCCACGGGCCAAGGCATCCTGGGGGCGGATACCGGCAGAGAACAGCACCAGGTCGGTCTCGAGGAAATCCTCGCCGGCGAAGTTCATGCGGTAGCGGTATTCGCTGCCGGCGGTGATGTTCTGGGTGGCCTTGGACAGGTGCACGCCGACGCCGAGGTCTTCGATGCGCTGCTTGAGCGCGGCGCCACCCAGGTCATCCAGCTGCACCGGCATCAGGCGCGGGGCGAATTCCACCACATGGGCTTCCAGACCCAGGGATTTCAGGGCGTTGGCCGCTTCCAGGCCCAGCAGGCCACCGCCCACCACCACGCCACGGCGGGCCTTGGCGGCGGCCAGGCGGATGGTGTCCAGGTCATCCAGGGTGCGGTACACCAGGCGCGAATCGCCCTCGGCGCCTTCGATGGGCGGCACGAAGGGATAGGAGCCGGTGGCTAGCACCAGGCGGTCGTAACCGAAGGCGCCCTCGGCGGTCAGCACCTGGCGCTGCTCGCGGTCGATGGCGGTCACCGCGCAGCCCAGGTGCAGCACCAGGCCGGGTACGGCATAGAGGCCGGCTTCGCTCATGGCCAGGGATTCGGCATCGCGGCCGGCGAAGTATTCGGAGAGGTGCACCCGGTCGTAGGCGCGCTGGCGCTCTTCGCCGAAGACATGGATCTCGTAGTGATCCAGGGCGCCGGCGGCCAGCAGTTGCTCGACGAGGTGGTGACCGACCATGCCGTTGCCGACGACGATCAGGCGTTCTTTGCGGGTCACGATGCTGTTCATGGAGGCTATCCCCCGGCCGAGGCCAATCAGGTTGATTCGCGGCAAATAAAAAGGCGCCTGAAACCTTGCGGTCTCAGGCGCCTTTGCCTGTTCTCTGTAAGGAGGAGCCCTTGGCTCTGCTCCGTGCCCGTCGCCTGCAGTGGCAGTCGATCGCCGTTGATCGACCGGGCGACCCGAATTGGCGGGTCTGCCAAGGCTCCTGCATCGGCTGTGCCAGTTTTGCGCCGGCGCCTGGAAATCCCCAGTTGGCGCGGCCTGTAGAGTCCGCAGACCAGGTTGAAGCGGAAAACGCCGGGCAGCCAACTGGAACCAGAACGGTGCAAGACCTCGCCCGTTTGCCCCGTCGCGGCGCACCGAGCCCGTGCCGGGTGACACCTTCGCGTTCGTCATCCTGACCCCGCGAGGCCAGTACCTATGCGCCTCGCACCGCCACGCGAGGCGAACTGGCGCGGGCCTTGCTAAATCCCGTTCATGGAACGGTCAACGCCGATCGCTCCCTTTCACGACAAAGGCGCCGTGTTCGCTTCCCCTCGGGGACAGCGACCGGCGCCTTTTTGCTTTCCAGCTTTCGAAGGATCCTCGCCATGGCCACTACCCACCTCAAGAGCGTCTGCCCCTACTGCGGCGTCGGCTGCGGGATCGTCATGCAGGTGGAAGACGGCCGCGTGACCAAGGTCAGCGGTGATCGCGACCATCCAGCCAATCGTGGCCGCCTCTGCACCAAGGGCAGCACCAGCCACCAGGCGCTGGTGGACAGCGGGCGCATGGAGCAGGCCTATATCAGAGGCGACCGCTCCCACGAACCGGTACAGACCGGTATGGACCAGGCCATCGCCGCCACCGCCGAGCGGCTCCGCGCCATCCTCGACCGCGACGGGCCGGACGCCATCGCCTTCTATATCTCCGGCCAGATGTCGCTGGAAGCCCAGTACTTGGCGAGCAAGCTGGCGCGCGGCTTCATCGGTACCAACCAGCTCGAATCCAACTCGCGGCTGTGCATGGCCAGCGCCGGCACCGGCTACAAGCTGTCCCTGGGTTCCGACGCCCCGCCCGGCTCCTACGACGACCTCGACCGCGCCGACCTCTTCCTGGTCAGCGGCGCCAACATGGCCGACTGCCATCCCATCCTCTTCCTGCGCCTGCTGGACCGGGTAAAGAGCGGCGCCAAGCTGATCGTCATCGATCCGCGGCGCACCGCCACCGCCGAAAAGGCCGATCTGTTCCTGCAACTGCGGGCGGGCACCGACCTGCTGCTGCTCAATGGCCTGCTGCACCTGCTGCACGCCGAGGGCTATCTCGACGAAGCCTTCATCGCCGCCCATACCGAAGGCTGGGACGCCATGCCGGCCTTTCTCGCCGACTACACCCCGGCGCGCGTCGCGGCGGAAACGGGGCTGGCCGAGGCGGACATCCGTACCGCCGCCCGCTGGATCGGCGAGGCCGGCGAATGGACCAGCCTCTGGACCATGGGCCTGAACCAGAGCACCCACGGCACCTGGAGCACCAACGCCCTGTGCAACCTGCACCTGGCCACCGGTAAAATCTGCCGGCCGGGCAGCGGCCCCTTCTCCCTCACCGGCCAGCCCAACGCCATGGGCGGGCGCGAGATGGGCTACATGGGCCCCGGCCTGCCCGGCCAGCGCAGCCTGCTGTCCGCCGCCGACCGCAGCTTCGTCGAGCAGGCCTGGGGCGTACCGGAGGGCACCCTGCATACCCGCCTGGGCAAGGGCACCGTCGCCCTGTTCGAGGACATGGCCGCCGGCACCGTCAAGGCCTGCTGGATCATCTGCACCAACCCGGTCGCCAGCGTGGCCAATCGCGCCACCGTCATCAAGGGCCTCCAGGCCGCCGAGCTGGTGATCACCCAGGACGCCTTCCTCGACACCGAGACCAACAGCTACGCCGACATCCTCCTGCCCGGCGCCCTCTGGGCCGAGGCCGATGGGGTGCAGATCAATTCCGAGCGCAACCTGACCCTGGCGCAACAGGCAGTCAGCCCGCCCGGCGAGGCCCGGGCCGATTGGCGGATCATCGCCGACGTGGCCTGCGCGATGGGCTATGGCGAGCACTTCGCCTACGCCTCGGCCGCCGAGGTGTTCGAGGAGATCACGCACTTCCACAATCCCCAGACCGGCTACGACCTCCGTGGCGCCAGCCATGCGCGCCTGCGCGAAACCCCGCTGCAATGGCCCTGCTCCAGCACGGAGAGCGCTCCGCGCCAGCCGATCCGCTATCTCAACGACGGCCGCAGCCAGACCCTGCGCCTGGACGAGTCGGGCGAACCGACCGCGCTCAACTTCGCCACCCCCAGCGGCAAGGCGCAATTCTTCGCCCGCCCGCACCTGGATCCGGCGGAATTGCCCGATGACGACTACCCCTTCGTGCTCAACACCGGCCGCTTGCAGCACCAGTGGCACACCCTGACCAAGACCGGCAAGATCGCCGCCCTCAACCGCCTCAACCCGGCACCCTTCGTCGAGGTGCATCCCCAGGATGCCCAGGCGCTGGAACTCAAGGACGGCGACCGCCTGGAAATCACCTCCCGCCGTGGGCGCGCCGTCTTGCCGGTGACGATCAGCGACCGGGTCCAGCCCGGCAACTGCTTCGCCCCCTTCCACTGGGCCGACGTACACGGCGCGGACCTGGCCATCAACGCCGTCACCAGCGATGCCATCGACCCCCTATCCCAACAGCCGGAACTCAAGGTCTGCGCCGTACGCCTGACCCGCGTCGCCACCATCCCTCACCACCAGCTCCCCATCGACCAAGCCGTCACCGAGAGCACCCGCCAGACCGCCCTGGAGCGCCTGGCCGAACTTACTGGCGTGGCGACCGCGGTACGCCCTCAACTCAGCGCCGCCGAACGCACCTACCTGGCCGGTTTCCTGGACGGCCTGCGCGACGGTGGCCTCCAGGGCGTACCCTGCCTGCCGGTCCAGGCGCCGTTGGCCGCCGACACCCGCCTCTGGCTCGACGGCCTGCTCGCCGGGCTGTTCAGCCGCCTGCCCGAAAGCCAGAGCGCCAGTCTGGCCCCGGCCCCCACGGCTCCGGCCGACCTGGTGGTGCTCTGGGCCTCCCAGACCGGCAGCGCCGAAGCCCTGGCCGAGCGCTGCGCCACCCAACTGCGGGAAGCGGGGCTGGCGGTGGAGCTGCACGACATGGCTGCCTATGCGGTGGAGCGCCTGAGCGGTGCCCGGCGCGCCCTGCTGGTCAGCAGCACCTTTGGCGACGGCGAGGCCCCGGACAACGGCCAGGCCTTCTGGCAAGGGCTCAGCCGCCTCGACACCTCGCTCGCCGAGCTGGACTACGCGGTGCTGGCCCTGGGCGACTCCACCTACGACCAGTTCTGCGGCCACGGCCAACGCCTCGATACCCGCCTGGCCGAACTCGGCGCCCGCCGCCTCTGCGCGCGACTCGACTGCGATGCCGACGGTCACGACCGCGCCGACGCCTGGCTGGCCGGGCTGCAAAAGCTGCTATCGCCTGCCGCGAGCAGCATCGCCGCCAGCACCGCCCCGGCGAATCGCCCAGCCCCGGTGCCGGCGCGGCTGGTCATCAATCAAAGACTCAACGGCGCCGGCTCCAACAAGGAGGTCCGGCTGTTCGGCTTCGAGGCCGAGCAGCCCCTCGCCTATCAGGCCGGTGACGCCCTCAGCGTAAGGGCGCGCAACTGCCCCGAGCTGGTGGACGAGATCCTGACCCTGACCGGGCTCGACGGTGAACAGCCGGTCACGGTGCCCAAGGTCGGCGAGCTGTCTCTGCGCCAGGCGCTGGCCGAGCACTACGAAATCGCCCGTCCCAGCAACGAAACCCTGGCCCTGGTGGCCGAACGCAGCGGCCATGCCGACTGCCGCGCCCTGCTGGCGGCCCGCGACGAATTGAAAAGCTGGCTCTGGGGCCGGCAACTGGCCGACGTCCTGGCCAGCTTCCCCGCGCGTCTCGCCGCCGAGGAACTGCTCGCCAGCCTCAAGCGCCTGCAACCGCGACTCTATTCCATTGCCTCCAGCCCCCTGGCCCACGCCGGCCAGGTGCACCTCACCGTCTCGGCGGTGCGCTACGGCACCCGCAAGGGCGTGGCCTCGACCTTCCTCGCCGATCGCCTGCAAGACGCCACCACCGAGGTCCACATCCAGCCGTCGCGCCATTTCCGCCTGCCCGAGCAAGGCGACGTGCCCCTGATCATGATCGGCCCCGGCACCGGCATCGCGCCCTTCCGTGGCTTCCTCCACGAACGCCGTGCCCGTGGCGATAAGGGCCGCAACTGGCTGTTCTTCGGCGAACAGCACGCCGCCCACGACTTCTACTATCGCGACGAACTGGCAGCCTTTCAGCACGATGGCACCCTGAGCGAACTCAGCCTGGCCTTCTCCCGCGACCAGGCCGAGAAGATCTATGTGCAGGATCGCCTGAGGGAACGCGGCGCCGAGGTCTGGCGTTGGCTGCAGGACGGCGCCCGCGTCTATGTCTGCGGCGACGCCAGCCGCATGGCCAAGGACGTCGACCAGGCCCTGCGCCAGGTGGTGGCCCGCCACGGCCAGCTCAGCGAAGAGGCCGCTGCCGACTATGTGCGCGGGATGAGCGAGCAGAAGCGCTATCTGAAGGATGTGTACTGAGCCCGCGGCGACGCTCCTCGCGGGATAGCGCCGCAGCTCCAAGGCTCGCAGAGGCACGCGCCTTCCCGCCGTACCCCACGAAACGGCACGCCGCGCCGGAGGGCATTGCGTCGGGGTGCGGTTCTCGTGCCCGGTGCTATGCCTTAGACTGCCGGCGCGCACGCCAGGCCCTGCCTGTGTGTTTCTTCATGGAGGAATCCCCGGGACGCGTCCGGGATGCACTACGAGCGAGTTCACCAATGTCCGGCCTTGATAGCATTGACCAGAAGATTCTCCAGATCCTGACGGCCGACGCCCGCACCAGTATTTCCGAGATCGCCCGGCGCGTTCACAAATCCCGTACCGCCGTCGAATCCCGCATCGAGCGGATGGAAGCCCAGGGGACCATCCTCGGCTATACCGTGCGTTGCGCCGCGGACAGCCACTGTGGCCCGGGCCACACCTCGTTCATGCAGTTCGTCAACAACGGCACCGACGTCTGCTCCCAGGTCTGGGACAGCATCAAGGATCACCCGGGCGTGCTCGAAGCCTATTCGCTGTTCGGCAACGTCGACATGCTGGTGCGCTACGACCACGTCACCATCGGCAACGTGGTCGACTTCAAGGAAACCGTCCTGGCGACCGGCCTGGTGCGCAGCGTCGTCATCATGCCGGTGCTGCGACACTGGCAACACCAATAGTGACGGGTACCGGCCAGGCCTGAACGTCGGGGCAGGTTATCTTCACCAGCTCCAGCGCCAGGTCCAGTACCTGGGCGTTGAACTCCGCGCTGGTGTCGGCATGGCCGAGAGAGACCAGCAGTAGCCCCTGGGTCGCCTCCGTGATGCGAAAGCCATCGGCGTCCACGTCGCGGCTGCCGATGCAGGCCAACACCTCCGCGCCAATACCATACACCAGGCTACCGGCGGCTATGGGCAGCGTCCGGCTCTGGAACAGCGGCAGGATCCGCTCGCCAGGGCGCGCCAGGCGCAGCTCCAGCGCCGCAGGCCGTTGCTCCAGGGCATGGCCGCCCAGGCTTGCGCCATAGGTCAGCGCCGCCACGTTGTAGGCATCCACGACGTTGTTGATGGACAGCGGTCCCTGTTCAAGGCAGCGATCGATCAGCTTGAGATTGGCCGGTTTGGTCTCGGGAAAGCCGAGCAGACTCAGTTGCGTCCCGTAGCCCCTGACGTGGGGACTGCCGACGAAGGCCGCGTAGTTCTCCCGCAGATAGTCGAGTTGCCTGAGCATCGACGGCCGATAGACCTCGGTCTCGAAGACCCGCACGCCTTCGAGATACAGGGCGCGGGGCTGCAATCGGGCCAGCATGGCCTGGACGTCACTCACCGAGACACCCCTCGAACAGTTGCCGCACCTGGCGCTCGTCCCGGTCGAGTTCCTCTTCCCCGGCAGCTGCCAGCCAGACGATACCCGGACAGCTGGCCAGGTCACGCGTCAGCGGCAAGGCTTCGTCGGGCTCGGCGAATGGCTTGAAGCCGCGAAAACTCGGGATGGCCTGCAACGCCGCGAAACGCTGCTCGTCCGTCGCCAGGCGCGCGCCCAGGCGGCGGTTGATCAGGAAGACGATGCGTCCCGGGCGGATCAGCCGGCTCGCCGCCGACGCGGGCTCGAAGCCCAGATAGGCCTCGACCGCGACCGACAGCAGATCCGGGGCGTAGCACTCCTGGAACAGACTGGGCGCCACGCCCCCGTGCAAGCGGGCACCTACCTCGATCATCACCGGACCGTCGGCGCTGTCGAGCAACTCCATGTGCACCGGCCCGAAGCCGATATCCAGGGCCTTACTGCAGGCCCGGGCATAGGCGATCAGGTCCGCGAAGCGTTCGTCGCGCGGGTCGAGCACCTCGAGACCCTCGTAGACGAAGCGGGAACCATTGTGCTCGGCCTTGCGATAGCGACTCAGACCGACGACCAGGGTACCCGCCGCGGAAGCCACCAGATCGACCACATATTCCGGGCCGGAGACGAAGGCCTGCACGAGATAGCCGCTGTTGCGTACCCCCAGCGCATTGATCCGCCCCCATTCCAACCAGCGCAGCGCCTGTTCGAGCGCCTGGCGGCCCTCGATGAACTCGACGCCATCGGTCATGAAGGAGTTGTTCGGCTTGATCACGAAGCGCTCCCCCTGCCCCAGTTGCGCCAGGGCCCGCCGTGTGTCGCCCGCCTCGCTCAACTTGACCGTGGGTATGCTGCGCAGTCCCGCGGCCGCGAGTCGCTGCTGCATCTCGAACTTGTCGCGCCGCCACGCCAGGGTGGCCGGGTCGTTGCCAGCGACGCCGAAATGCAAGGCGAGCCGCTCCGCGGCCTCGACGCCGAGTTCGCTGCCCGCCACCACGGCCCGCACACGGGCCGCCGGAATGACCTTCAGGCACTCCGCCAGGCTCAGCAACTCGCGGCCCTCGAACGCGTGCCCGGAAAAGCCGTCGACGAAGCGCGCCGGGACCGAGGATGACGACAGGACCGCATAGCAGCGATATCCCCTGGCGCGGAACAGGGGGGCGTACAGCGCCCCCGTGGAGAAGGGATCTACGATGATGACGATGTCTCTAGCCGGATTCATGTTCTTGATCTCATTGAGCGAGTGCGGCACGCGGACGATGCATGCGGGTCAGCAATACGGCGCCGAGCAGCAGGCCACCCACCCCGACGAAGACGTGGGGAGCGGCGCCTGGGCCGAAGGCATACTCGCTGCACAGCAGGCCGACGCCGAGGGGCGCTGCCGACTGTAGGAAGATGAAATAGACGGAGCTGGTGGCCGCCAGCCGATTGGCCTGCTCCGTGGTGGTCGCGGCCTCGATCATCTGCTGGCGTAGATCGATGCGCAGCGTATTGATGCCGAAGCCGATCAGCAGGCAGATCCCCATGGAGACCCAGGGCAGCGGACTGAAGGCGAGCAGATAGTCGCCCACCACCAGCAGCCCGGCCCAGAGCAGTACCCGGCCACGTGGCCAGGGCAGGATGGCGGCCAGGAAGGCGCCCACCCCGGCGATGCCGCTGGCCAGGCCGAAGTCCGCCGAACTCCAGCCGTGCAGGCGCTGGTAAACCAGCGGAATCAGGGTGTTGAAGGCGCCAATATGGAAGCCGATCATGCCCAAGGCCAGACACAGCAGCGTGACGCCGCGCCCACCCACGTCGCCCAGCCCGTCAGGGGCCGCACTGGCGTCACGCCGCACCACGGGCGCCGGTGGCTGCCGGTCGGCGGGCAGCACGGCAGCCACGCCAGCCGTCAGCAACGCCAGGCCGGCCACGGCATAGACCAGCACATCGAGCGACGCCCGGTCGAGCACCAGGCCGCCCAGGAAGGCCCCGGAAAAGGCGCCCAGTTGAAAGGCGGTCTGCATCCAGCGCGCCGAGCGCTGGCTGTCCAGCAGGCCCGCCAGCACCTGCTTGGTATTGGCGGCCTCGTAGGCGCTGGTGGTCATGTAATTGAGCACGCCCACCAGCACCGCCGCTACCACGAACCCGGCCAGCGTCTGCAGCAGGCCCGCCAGCGCGATCAGCAGCAGGCCGCCATACACGCCGCCACGCAGCAGGACCACGCGGCGCACCGACAGCCGGGTGCTGTCCAGCGCCGGGAAACTGCGCCGGATCGAGAAGGGAATCAGGGCGCTGACCCCGAGTAGCGTACCCAGCAGCAGCGGCGAACCGGTGACCCGCAGTGCCGCCCAGATCAGGCCGATCAGCAGCGCCATGTCCGCCAGGGCGGACAGCGCCACCACACCATAGAAACGAATGACGGCGGGCTTCATGACGAAGTCTCCCGCGACGCCGCCCCGCTCGAGACGCCCGGCAGGAACTCGTTCCACAACAGGGCCTCGTCCTCGCGGGTGACGAAGCTGACCGTGTCGCCGGTACGGATCACCGGCAACCCCTTGGGCTCCAGACGTGCCACGGCATAGGCGTTGTCGTGCCAGGGGCAGACCACCTTGGCCTTGCACGCCGAGGCCGCGCCCAGGTGCAGAGGGCCGCCGCGATGCGGGCATTGACTGGGCAACAGGGCATAGCTGCCATTACGGTCGAAGGCGAAATAGTCGACCTGCCCGGCGCGTACCCGATTGAAGCTGTGCCTACCAACGGTAAAGATCTTCATCTTCTACTCCAGCCCCGTCACCAGATAGCAGCAGTTCTCGGACAACACCCGGGTCCCATGGAGGACGCCCTTGGGGATGACGATGCTTTCGCCCTCCTTGAGCAGGATGGATTGGTTCGGCGCCGCGACCAGTTCGATCAGGCCGGAGCGCACGCTGAACAACTCCGCCATGGGATGGGTGTGCAGTACCGACAACTCGTGCTGCGGCTCGACGAAGACGGCGCTGTGGCGATCCTCGTGGCCTTTGGGAAAATGTTCCCGGGCCAGGTCCCGGTACTTGGGCAGGTTGTCCTGCCATTCGAGGTTGCGGAACAGATCCTCGTCCGCCACGTCCTGCAATAGGCGAAACTCTTCGAAACCGCGCAGGATCTCCGGCAGGATCTGCACGCCATGCTGTTGCACCAAGGGCACGATCAACTTTTCCAGCGCCATGCGCCCATGATGCTGATCGATATGATTGTGCTCATCGAAATACAGCGTATCGAAGTCAGCGCCGAATCCGGCCTTGACCGCTTCGGCCTGATTACGGGTCACGATGGCCAGACTGGCCTCGGTGAAATACATGGCGCCCAGATAACGGAAGAACTTGCTGTGATCCAGCGAGACATAATGGAAGTAATTGATCAGCGACAGCGAAGACGCCGTATAGAACTGCCAGTAGGTATGCAGATGGGGATCGAGATCGGCGGCCACCATCAGTCGTTCGAAGATGGTGCTGTGCTTCTTCTCGTGGACACCGTAGCCGTATTCATCGATATAGATCTTAAACAGTTCGCTGGTATAGGGCCCGAAGTTACCCAGGACATTGCGCCCCATCGCCGAGGCTTCGCTGAGGAAATCGCCCGAGCACTGCACCAGGTAGTACCTGGCTGCCTCCCGGGGATTTTTGGCATTGCGGATGGCCTTGACCAGGCCCGACGGCGCCTGGCGGATCCGCTGCAGCACCTCGTCGGTATAGGCCACGAAACTGTCCAGGTCCCAGTCGCCGGACAGGGTGATCTCGTCGTTCAGCCAGCCGAAGGCATGCCGTTCCAGCGTCGGCCGCAGCAACTCCAGGGCCATGCGCAACTCGCCGCTATAGAAACTGTTGAATTGATCCAGCGCGAGGGAACGTCCCGTCGGTAGAAAGACGAGATCCTGTTCATAGCGATTGAGCAATAGCCGTTGCGCGGCGAGGTAACTGGGCTTGCCGAAACTATCCTGGCGTAGGCAAGTCTTCAATTGAGCGAGAGTAATATCTTGCGGTCTGACCGGCCGCTGATAAGGGCCGTCCACCAGGAAACTGTCCGGCTGCCCGAGAAGAGGATGACCTTTCACAAGGTTAAGCGCGCTCTCCAAAAGAGCATCTTCCAAGTGTATCGCGAGCATATTCCACTATCCTTGCAGGCAAATTAGCCAAACTATTATTTCGGTTAATTCGCATGCCTTGAATAATGAAAACGCCTGTTTTCCTAGTGAAAACGAGCATCCTCTAGTGAATTTCACTAGCCGCTTTGCTAGCTATTCAGCGTCGGCGAGCCCGCGCGCAAAGGAGTGCGACGCGTCAATCCAGGAAGATCAGCCCTTCCAGCCTGGGCAAGACCGGCGCCACCGCGCCCAGGTGGTCCCGCAACCCGGCGAGGACGTCATGGGCCTCACTGCGTCTGGGCCAGACCAGGTAGTAGCTCAGCCCTGAGCGAACCACGGCGCGATTGGCGAACACCAGTTGCCCGGAGGCGATCTGATCCTGGACCAGGGAGAGGTCACCGATCGCCACCCCGAAGCCCTGGACCGCGGCCGAGATGCCCGCGTCCAGGGTTTCGAATCTTTTGCCGGCATGCCAGTTCACCTCGGCCAGACGACCGATCCGGTCCAGCCAGAGGCGCCAGTCGCGGCAATCGTGGGAGGCGTGCAGCAGCCCGTCCCCACCGAAGATCGGATCCTCGCCACCGCAGGCACGCTGATAACGCGGCGCGCAGACCGGCACCAGCCACTCATCGAACAGCCGTACGCTAGCGCAATCGCTGGGGAATTCACCGTCGGCCAGGATCACCGCGCAGTCATAGGGCTCGGAGCGAAAGTCGACGAAGTCGACGTCCATCCAGACGCTGGTCAACTGGACCCGATTTTCCCCCGTCGCCACCCGATACGCCTCGATGGCGGCCATCAACCAGCGCATGGTCAGGGTGGAAGGCGCCTTGAGCCTCAGACAGCCACGGCCGCTGCGCACCAGATCGCAGACGCCCTGCATGTCGGCGAAGGCCGAGCTCAGGTCCTTCGCCAGGATCAGCCCGGTAGGGGTCAGCTTCAGGCTGGGGCCCCGGCGCTCGAACAGCAGACAGCCCAAGTCCTGCTCCAGCGTCTTGATATGACGGCTGACCGCGCTCTGGGTGATGTTCAGTTCCTGCGCCGCACGGGTGAAGGACAGTTGCCGGGACGCACTTTCGAAGGCACGCAACGCATAGAGCGGCGGGAGGCGGGACATCCTTGGTCCTCGATAATGAGTTTGAATCATCCTTCCACCCAGTTTTATCCGTTTTTACCCCTGCGTCCAGCACCGGATGATGGCCGTCCTTGACGCCTTGGCGCGTCATGACTGCCTGGTTCTTCGAGACACAGTATGTATTTGGGATCAGTCTCCTTCGACGCCCTGCTGGACAGCGCCCTCCGTCAAGGTGAGCTCTCGGCCGCCGCCATCAGCGACATCCTCCATTTCCGCGTCTTCGGCAATCCCCAGGGCTTCCTGCTGCTGCCGAATCAGGACATTGGCAGCGTCCCGGCCACACCCGCTGACCGCCAGAGCCTGGCCAAGCCGGACTACCGCAGCGAATTGCTGCTGCTCCAGGCCACGGCGCTGCTCGGCGATCCCATCGGCTATCCCCAGGAATCCGACGGCAGCCTGATCAACAACTTCTTTCCCCATGCCGCCAACGCCCGCCAGCTGTCCTCGGACAGCTTCGACACCGAACTCGACCTGCATACCGAGAACGCCTTCCACGAGGTACCGCCGGACTTCCTGGCGCTGCTCTGCCTGAGGGCCGCACCGAACGACGATGCCATCACCTACATCGCCTCGGTAGACAAGATGCTCGAGGAGGTCGACGCCGAAACCACCGAGCTGCTGTTCGCGGAGCCCTTCAACTTTCTCTCCGACTACTGCCTGAGCGAAAAGAATTGCCGGATCGACCTGGGCCGGCACCGGCCAATGCTCTATGGCCAGCGCGGCAAGCCCTACCTCAGATTCGATCCGCACTTCATGCTCGCCCGCTCGGCCCGGATGCAACGGCTGATCGAGGAAATCAAGGAGATCGCCTGGAGTGTCGCCCAGCCGGTGCGCCTCGCGGCGGGCGACCTGCTGATCATCGACAATCGCCGCGCGGCCCATGCGCGCAGCGCCTTCCAGGCCCGGTTTGACGGTAGCGACCGCTGGATCCAGCGCACCTTCGCCATCTCCCACCAGCGCCAGTTGATCGGCGAGACGGGCGATCCGTCGCGGATCATCGGCTTGAGGCCCTATGCGCCATGAGTGAATATCTCAGCTTCGCCATCACCGTCTTCCTGCTGATCTCCTCGCCAGGCCCCATCGTCGCCCTGGTGGTCGCCGACGGTCGCCATGGCTTTCCCTGGTGGACGATCCTCGGCGGCGTGCTGTCCGCCCAGGTCCTGTTGCTACTGGCGCTGGGCCTGATCCACCTGGCCATCGGCATCGACCCGAAGCTGCTGCTGGCCGGCCAGATCCTCGGTGGTCTCTATCTGCTCTGGCTGGGTATTCGCCTGCTCAAGGCCGAGGCCGACGACCTGTCGAGCGCTCGACGCGGCAGCTTTCGGCGCGCCCTCCTGGTGGGCCTGTCCAACCCCAAGGACATCCTCTTCCTGGTGGCCTTCCTGCCGGCGTTCATTTCCCTGCAGGCACCGCTCGGGCAACAGGCCCCGGTGCTACTGGCGATCTGGGCCGCCATCGACCTGCTGGTGCTGGTCGCCTATGGCTATCTAGCCGGCCATATGCATCGGCTGACCCGCCTGAGTCGACTCACCCAGCACCTGCCTAGCGCCGCCCTTTGCCTGATTGGCCTGGCCTCCGTCGGCCTGGGCCTGCGCGCCCTCTCCCTCGGCTGAGGCCTGATACAGCGGTGCCTGGCGGCCACTGCGCGCGCGACTCCAGACGACCTCGTCGCTCAGTTCAGTCTCGATGAATTCGATGGGCAGGCCGCCGTGGTCGATCATGGCGACCCGGAAACCCTCGATGGGCTCATAGGGCCCGAGGATGACCTCCTGGCCGACCAGCGCCGCCGCCAGGTCGCTGACCTGGTAGGCCACATGGGGCTGGGTCTTGATCAGCGGATGCAGGGGGGAATCAGGCGTGAACCTGTGCCACTGAATAGGCACCGGGCCACTGAGGTCATCGCTGGTATACATCCCGACCCCAGCCGCGTAGCGCTCGCCCGGCAAGGGCTCCTGGGTGGGGATACCCAGGTGGTGAAGACGATAGGAAACCCCGGGCCGGCGCATCTAGCGATCCTCTTCGACATGGCGGGAAATGGCGGAAGGTAGCCAAGCGCCACTTTGGCGCACCCAAGCGGCACAGGATACTTGGCCGACGAGCGCGACGCTGCCAAGCTGGACGCGACCTCCACCGCCGATCCTAAACCATGCTCGCCAAACACCTGAACTGGGACGACCTGCGCATCTTCCTCGAATTGGCCCGCGCCGGCAGCCTGGCCCGGGCCGCCAAGCGGCTGAAGATCGACCAATCCACCGTCAGCCGGCGCCTAGCGCACCTGGAACAGGCCCTGGGCGCCAGCCTGTTCGAGCGCACGCCCAAGGGCTTGCAGCTCAACACCCTGGGTCACCAGGTCCTGGCCGCCACCGACCCCATGGACAGTGCCTACGCCGCCGCGCTGACAAGCCTCGGTGGCCAGGCCCGGGAGGTCGCCGGGCCGGTCCGCATCGGTACCATGGAAGGCATCGCCTCGCTCTATCTCACCCAGCACCTGCCGCGCTTCACCCTCAGCCATCCACGCATCACCCTGGAGCTGGTCACCTCCACCCAGCAACTGCACGTCACGCGCCGCGAAGCCGATATCTTCCTGAGCTTCTTCCAGCCCAGCGGCAGCGGCCTGGACGTGGAGCATCTGGGGCGCTTCGCCCTGCACCTGTACGCCTCGGCTCCCTACCTGGCACGCCTGGGCGAGCCGCGCACGGCGGCTGAGCTGAGCGCCCACGAATTCGTCGGCTACATCGACGACCTGGTGCAGATCGAGGCGGTCCGCTGGTTGGAAGAAGCCGTCCCCGACGCCCAGACGGTGTTCCAGTCCAGCAGCATGCTGGCGCAGATGTTCGCCGCCGCCGCCGGTAGCGGCCTGGTGCTGTTGCCCGAATTCGCCGGCGCCCAGCGCTTCGGTCTACAGCGCGTCCTCGCCCAGGAGGTGGAGGTCCGTCGCGACCTCTGGCTGAGCGTGCACCACGACCTGCGCTATGCGCCGCGCATCAAGGCCGTGGTGGGCTTCCTCCAGCAGCTATTCGCCAGCGATCCGCTCTACGCCTATTGAAGGCCAGTGATTGGGAGCACCGCTCTCGTCCTGCCAGCGCACCGGTTGGTGGCGACGGCGTTCCACCTTCAGGTCGAAGATATCGAAGCGGTTGTAGTAGCCGACCACGTCGTGGAATTGCTTGGGCTCGATGCAGCGATTGAGATCGAGGTCGGCGTAGAGGATGCCCTCCTCCTGCTGCAGCATCCCACCGATCTGGCTGCCGGTGGGGTCGAGGAACAGGGTGGCGCCGCGCGGCGTGTCATCGAGGATCGGCGCCACCGCCGGATCGCGGGCCAGGAGGAAATCACGCATGGCCGCATCCATGTAGCCGGCGCAGAGGATGCCGAAGGCCTTGGCCTCGAACGAATGGGCCCCCGCACGGATGCGGTTGGCGGCTACGTTATCGAAATTGCCACCCGCCGCCGGCGGACGCGTCGGCCACAGGGCCGGCCAGCAGGAGATATGCAGTTGCTCGCCCTGGGCCATCAGGGCATAGCGCGCCAGGGGGTTGGTGTTCTCCCCGCAGATCAGGGCGCCGATCCGGCCGATGCGGGTATCGGCCACCCGTAGGCCCTCGCCGTCGCCGGAGGCCCACACCAGCTTCTCGTAGAAGGTCGGCACCAACTTGCGGTGATGCACCAGCACGTCACCCTCGTCGCCGATCAACAGATTGCTGTTCCAGATACAGCCCGCGCTCACCTCGCTGCGCTCGCTGAAGCCGAGGGAGACGAACACCCCGCGACGCTTGGCCTCAGCCCGGATCGCCGCCAACTCAGGGCCGGCGGGATAGAGACTGTTCTGCACCATGGCTTCGAACAGGTCATGGTTGAGCAGCGGCGACCACAGCGCCGCCCAGATGGGAAAGGCCGGGATGTAGGATTCGGGAAAGACCACCAGCTCGGCGCCGTTGGCGGCGGCCTCGCGGATCAGGTCGATGGCCTTGGCGGTAGTGGCGGTTTTGTCCAGGAATACGGGCGCGACGTGGCACGCCGCAGCCTTGAGCGAGGCAAGAGAGGTCATGGCAGAGCCCTTCTAGGGAGGAAAGGACCGGGCGACACGCGTCGCCCGGCAGCGTCAATGGGCGACCGGGCTGTCGATGCCCAAACCGGTGTGCTGGCGCACCAGCATCTCGGCCCAGCGGCCTTCGCTGAGCGGATCGCGGCGCAGGAGCGACACCAGGATCACCAGCAGGAAGCCCAGCGGAATGGAGATCAACCCCGGATTGCGCAAGCTGATCAATGGCTGGGCCAGGCCCACCAGACTGGTCGCATCCGGGTCGATAGCGGCCACCGTTTGCCGCGCCTGGGCCTGGCTGGCTTCCAGGGCGATGCGCTCGGCTCCGGCCGGCAAGGTATCCAGGCGTTGTTGCAGCTGAACCACCCGCTGCTCCGCAGCCGCCCGTACGGCCTGGGGATAGGTCATGTTCGGCGAAACCAACACCAGGACCACCGCCGCGAGGGTGCCGCCGATCACGCCGGCCAGTACCCCGGCGGTGGTGCAGCGCCGCCAGTAGAGGGTCAGCAGCAGCGCCGGCAGATTCGCCGAGGCCGCCACCGCATAGGCCAGCCCCACCAAGTGGGCGACGTTCTGCCCCTTGGCCAGGATGCTCAGCCCGATGGCGATCAAGCCCACCGCCACGGTGGCCAGGCGGGCCGCCAGCAGTTGCTCGCGCTCGCTGACCTGACCGCCGCGAATAGCTCCCACATAGATGTCATGCGCCAGCGCCGAGGCGGCGGCCAGAGCCAGCCCGGCCACCACCGCGACGATGGTGGCGAAGGCCACGGCGGCGACGAAGGCCAGCAGGAAGTTGCCCATCAGGCTGTCGGCGCCACCGCCGAGGAATTGCGCCAGCAAGGGCGCCGCCAGGTTGCCACCCTTGTCGAAGCCGGCGATGGTCGCCGAGCCAACGTAATAGGCAGCGGCAAAGCCAATGCCGATGATGAACAGATGGCAGACGCCGATGGCCAGCATCGCCCAGAGCACCGAGCTGCGCGCCCGCTCGGCATCGCTCACGGTGAAGAATCTCATCAGCACATGAGGCATGGCCGCGGTGCCCAGCACCAGGGCCAGCCCCAGCGAGAATTGCTCTACCGGACTCTTCAGATAGAGGCCCGGCTCGAAGAAGGCCCTTGTCCCCTCCTGCCCCAGCGCCAGGATTGCCAGATAGCTGCGTAGCGTCGGCTCGGCGGCTAGGGTGCCGAGAAAGGTCGGGATACGAAAGCCGAACGGTGCCCAGGCCAGGGCCACCAGCAGGAAACAGGTAGAGATCAGCAGGACCGCCTTGATCAGCTGCACCCAGGTGGTCGCCAGCATGCCGCCGAAGAACACATAGATCAGCATCAGCGTCCCGACCAGCATCACCGACAGCTCGAAGGGCACGCCGATCAACGCCTTGATGATCACCGCGCCACCCACCACCTGGGGGATCAGGTAACAGATGGCCACCACGACACTGGATACGGCGCCCGCGCTCTTGGCTGCCCGGAAACCATTGCGAAAGGCCAGGACATCACCCAGGGTGTAGCGCCCCAGATTGCGGCAGGGCTCGGCCACCAGCAACAGCACGGGGACGAAGCCGACGAAGAAGCCCACCACATAGAGGATACCGTCGAAGCCATAGAGGGCGATCAAGCCCGAGACGCCGAGAAAGGCCGCCGCGGACAGATAATCCCCGGCGATGGCCAGGCCGTTCTGCCGGCCACTGATCCCGCCGCCCGCCGTATAGAAGGCGCTCGCCGAACGATTCTGGCGCGCCGCCCAGGCGGTGACCAGCAACGTCAGCAGCAGGATGGCGCCGAAGACGCTGAAGGTCAGGGTGCGATAGTCGGCGGTCACCACCGCCTCGGCGGCCGAAGCCGAAGGCGCCAAGGCCCAGAGCGCCAACAGCGCCAGCCCGGAACCGCAGAGCTGACGACTCATGGCGTCACCTCCTGCAGGTAACGCAGGCGTACCGCCTGCAACCGGGCATCGAGGGTGCGGGTACCGCGCAGATAGGCCACGGCCAGCAGGCCGCCCACGGGATACTGTGACAGCGCGAAGACCAGACCGACATTCAACTGGCCCACCAGGGCCTGCTGGAACAGTGGCTTGAGCAGCGAAGCGCCCAGGGGCAAGGCGAAGTAATAAATCGCCGCGATCACCATGAGCACCGTGACCAGCCGCGCCTTGGCGCGCGTGGTGGCGACGAACTCCGCATCACGGCTGATGAGTTCCCAGGGAAGGGTGGAAGGGGTGGACATAATCCGTACTCCAAACGACGAAGGACGGCAGAAGGCAAGGGCCGCGAGCGACCAGACCACGACGGCGTTTGCGAACGCTCTAGGACAGGACAACGTCCCCAGCATAAGGCCAAGGGCCAGCCGACCTGAGCAGCAATCGCGAAACGCCCCTTGCAGATTTGCAAGGGCAGAGCGAGCGTGGGAATGCCCGCAGAAGGAGTAGCAGTCGTCCCAACCAGGCCAGATTGCCTTCCTCGTCGTGCTCAACGGTATCTATTTATGCTGTTGAGCCATTAGAGATAATTTTTCCTTGATGCTTTCTGCATTGCCCAATTCAAAAGGCTTACAGAGGTATATTTGAAGATATCGCTTCAAGCTACTTGAGATAATCTCGGCATGCCTACGTTCCTGCACCACGACCTCGAACTGCTCAATCCGTCTTTCGACTCTCCTTTGGTCGACGTGCTAGCCGAACTGGAATACTTGCGTCGACTGAATCTGGCAGGGAGCACGCCACCTCAGGTCTTTTTCCAGCTCAAGTCGATCTTCCATATCCTGGAAAGCCTGGGTTCGGCACGGATCGAAGGCAACCACACGACGCTAGCTGACTATGTCGACAGCAAGGTTGAGGGGAGACAGAAGGCCAGCGACCAGTTACGGGAGGTCGCCAATATCGAAGCGGCCATGGATTACGTCGAAGAGGTCACCTCGCCAGGGACACCGCTGACGGAGCATTTCATCCGCGAGCTGCATGCCCTCACGGTAGTGGACTTGCGGCGCGAGGGCGACAGAACGCCCGGGACCTACAGAACCCAACCGGTCCTGATTGCGCAATCCGATCATCGCCCACCAGACGCCTTGCTCGTCCCGGAGTACATGCGCGAACTGGTTGACTTCGTCAATCGAGCCGATCCACCGAAGTACGATCTAATGAAGGTCGCCCTGGCCCATCATCGCTTCGGCTGGATTCATCCGTTTGGCAACGGTAACGGGCGAGTCGTCCGGCTGCTCACCTATGCGCTGCTGGTCAAGTATGGCTTCAACGTGGGTACAGCCAATCGGCTGCTGAACCCTACCGCCGTCTTTTGCAATGATCGTGAACGTTACTACGCGATGCTGTCCGGTGCAGACAGGGGTACCTTGGAAGGTCGCGAAGCCTGGTGTACCTACGTCCTGCAAGGCATCCGGGAAGAAATCGAAAAGGTCGATCGACTAACCAACTACCGCTACCTGCAGGAGCGCATTCTCAATCCGGCCGTGGCGCTCGCCCGCGAGCGCAGTTGGATCACTTCCGTGGAGGAAGCGGTTTTGAAGCTGGCGATCAAACACGGGCAGGTCAAATCCGCAGACCTGAGCCCAGCCCTTCCCAAAGGTCTCACCGCAGCCCAGCGGACCTATCAGATCAAGAAACTGGTGAGCAATGGCATGCTTTTGCCCATCAGCGCGAACGCCAGACAGTACACCCTGGGCTTCAGAAACAACTATCTGGTGCGCGGTGTAATGGCAGCCCTGACCGACGAAGGCTTCGTCCCCGCGCCGGTACTGCGTCCCTAGACCTTGCCCAGGAAAAATGGCGGAAGGCAGTGGGAGTCGAACCCACCCGGGAACGGCTGCCGTCCCCAACCGGGTTTGAAGCCCGGCCACGCCACCGGGCGTGATTGCCTTCCTCTGTTGCGCTAGCTCTCGGCGGCGCGGGCCCAGGCGCTGTCCGGGCGGACCCGGCGTTCGTCGCCGAAGCGACGGGTGAAGCCGATGCGATCCAGGCATTCGAGGATCTGGATGCTACGCTTGCGGCCGATGCCCAGGGCATCGCGGAAGGCCGCGGCGCGGATGATCCCGGCTTCGCGCTCCAGGCGCAAGGCCTCGCCGGCCGCGGCCTCCAGGCTCGCCTGAGGATAGAACAGATCCTTGACCACCTGGGTCAGTTCCCCCAGCCGGGCCAATTTGCGCAACAGCAGCCGCACGTCCGCTTCGGGTTGGCCGAGGCTCTTGGCCAGATCCCGGGTCCAGGGCGGATCGAAGCGCTGGGCTTCCAGCAGCGGCCAGAGCCGGGCCTTGAGCCCTTCCTCCGCCGCGGTGAGCCGCACCCGGTGATCGGGCAAATGCAGCCAGGGACCGCTGCTCTGCAGCCGCCCTTCGGCCAGGGCCGCCTCCAGCAGCGCCAGGTAAACCGGACGCTCCAGCTCCGGCGCGGCGATGCGGCGCAGGCGATCACGATCCGGGCCCAGCTCGTCGGGTTGCTCCTGGTGGAAGGTGGCGAGCGCCGCGCCCAGGCGATCGAGGGCGCTCTGCCACAGCGGCGCGGCGAACAGTCGGGGGCCGACCCGCGTCTCTACCCTCAGGGTATCGGCCGGTAGCTGCCAATCGCCCTCGGGCCGATTGAACTGACGAGCCAGCAGCCGTGGATCGAGGCCGCCGTCGGCCTGGGCCAGCAACTCGGGCAAGGCTGCCTCCAAACCGCCCTGGCGTAGCGCCTGGAGTTGCGCCAGGCGCTGCGGCGTCCGCCGATGGCGCGCCGGGGCGAAGGGATCGAGCAGCCAGGCGCCACCCAGGGTGCGCTGGGCGGACTGGTCGCGCAGCACCAGGCGATCGCCATGCACCCCGTGCAGTGGCGCATTGAGCACCAGCTGCGCCAGGGTCGTGGCGCCCGGCGCCAGGCTGTCGCCCTCCAACAGGGCGACCCGACCGGTGAGATCCTGGGCGCCGAGATGGACATGCACCGGTGCCCAGTGGGCCAGGTGGCGCGACTCGCCCGGCAGGAGGCGTAGTTCGACATCGATGCGGGTGGTGGGCGCATGCAGCGCCTCGGCCACTAGCCAGTCGCCGCGGGCGATGCTGTCGGTGCTCAGGCGCTCGCCGGCAAGGTTAAGGGAGACACGCTGGCCGGCATGGGCCGTCTCGGCGGCACGATTCTGCGCATGCAAGCCACGCACCCGCAGCCGCTGGCCACGCGGGGTGAGGATGAGTTCGTCGCCCACCGCCACCTGGCCGGCAAAGGCGGTTCCGGTGACCACCACCCCGGCCCCGGCGACGCTGAATACCCGATCCACCGCCAGGCGGAAACCACCCCGGGCATGGCGCGCGCGCCCCTCCCCCAGCGCCGCGAGCAGCGCTGCGCGTAGTTCAGGAATACCCTGACCGCTGGGGCTGGCCACCGGATACAAGGACGCTCCAGCGAAGGGACCGCCGCCGAGCAGCGTCGTCACCTCCTGGCGCACCTCGGCGAGGCGCTGCGTGCCTACCCGGTCGGCCTTGGTCAGGGCCACCAGCGCCCGCGAAATGCCGAGCAATTCGAGGATCGCCAGGTGCTCGCGGGTCTGCGGCATCACGCCATCGTCGGCCGCCACCACCAGCAAGGCCAGGTCCAGGCCGCTGGCCCCGGCCAGCATGTTGTGCACGAAGCGCTCGTGTCCGGGCACGTCGATGAAACCGGTCAGTTGGCCGTCGCCCAGGTCGGCGTAGACGTAGCCCAGGTCGATGGTGATGCCGCGCGCCTGCTCTTCACGGCGCCGATCACCGGCAATACCGGTCAGGGCCTGGATCAGCGCGGTCTTGCCATGGTCGATGTGGCCGGCGGTGCCGATGATCATGAGGGTGGCACCAGGCGGGGAAACATTGACATCAGGAGGGCTCCGAACAGCGATCAGACGTCCAGAGTAGCGGCGCCCGGCGACCTCGCCTAGCCGTGACGCTCGCGCAAAAAAGCGACGAAAGCCCGCAAGGGCGCGGGCAAATGGCGGCGATCCGCGTAATAGAGGCGCGGACCGGGAAAGGGGGTTGACCAGTCCGCCAGCACCTCCACCAGGCGACCGTCCTCCAGGGGCTCGGCCAGGTAGTCGGCAAAGGAGCAGATCAGACCGATGCCCTGCAGAGCACCTTGCAGCTCCAGGTCGAGGGTGGAGGCCAGCAGGCGCTGTCCCGGCTGGATCTGCACCCTCTCGCTGCCACGCTCGAAGCTCCAGGGCGCCACCAGGCCGCTGGCGAAGCGATGGCCGATGCAAGAGTGGCCCTGGAGTTCGGCGGGATGCTGCGGCACGCCGTGGCGTGCCAGGTAGGCGGGCGCTGCGGCCACGGCGAATCTCTGGCTGGCCGGCCCCAGGGGCACGGTGATCATGTCGCCTTCCAAATGCTCGTCGTAGCGCACCCCGGCGTCATAGCCGGCGGCCAGCACATCGATCAGGCTATCGTCCGCCACCACCTCAAGGCGGATACCGGGATAGGCCGCCAGGAAGGGCCCCAGCAGTGGCGGCAACAACACCCGGGCGACGATGGTGGGCACGTTGAGCCTGAGACTGCCCACTGGGCTCGCGCCCTCGGTGTTGATGGCATCCAGCGCCTCATGCACCTCGCGCAGGGCCGGCGTCAGCCGCTCCAGCAGGCGTTGGCCGGCATCGGTGGGGGTCACGCTGCGGGTAGTGCGATGCAGCAGCCGCACCTCCAGCTCTCGCTCCAGGCGGCGTACCGCATCGCTCAAGGATGAAGCCGCCACCCCACGCCGATAGGCCGCCCCACGAAAGCTGCGCGCCTCGGCCACGGCGGCGAAGGCCGCCAGGTCATCCAGGTTCATCGCGCCTCCACTGTACGGTAAGCCGAACAGGTCGTTGTGTAGAGACCGGATTATCGCACAGCGTTGTCATGGCTAGAGTGAAGACTCATTCCCTCACGAGGTATCCCTGATGCAACAGCGTCGCTTGGGCCGGCAGGGCCCGCAGGTATCGCTCCTCGGTCTGGGCTGCATGGGCATGTCCGACCTCTATGGCGCCGCCGACCGCGGCGAGGCCATCGCCACTGTCCATGCCGCCCTGGAGCGCGGCATTACGCTCTTCGACACCGGCGACTTCTATGGCATGGGCCACAACGAGCTGCTGCTGGGCGAGGCCTTGCGCGGCCGCCGCGATAGTGCCCTGATCAGCGTCAAGTTCGGCGCCCTGCGCGGTCCGGGCGGAGAATGGCTGGGCTACGACACCCGGCCCGCGGCGATCAAGAATTTCGTCGCCTACAGCCTTAAGCGCCTGGGCGTGGACCATATCGATATCTATCGTCCGGCACGCCTGGATCGCCAGGTACCCATCGAGGACACCATGGGCGCCCTCGCCGAGCTGGTGCAGGCCGGCTACGTGCGCCACATCGGTCTGTCGGAAGTGGGGGCCGCGACCCTGAAACGGGCAGCCGCGGTGCATCCGATCAGCGATCTGCAGATCGAGTATTCGCTGGTCTCCCGCGGCATCGAGGCGGACATCCTGCCGACCTGCCGGGAACTGGGTATCGGCATCACCGCCTACGGCGTGCTCTCCCGTGGCCTGCTCAGCGGCCACTGGCGCCAGCCCAAGGGCAATGGCGACTTCCGGGCCCACAGCCCACGCTTCCAGCCGAGCAACGTGGAGCGCAACCTGGCGCTGGTGGAAGGACTGCGGCAATTCGCCGAACGCCGGGGCACCACACCGGCGCGACTGGCGGTGGCCTGGGTCGCCGCCCAAGGCGAAGACATAGTGCCGCTGATCGGCGCCCGGCGCCGCGATCAGTTGGACGAGTCCCTCGGCGCGCTGGACATCACCCTGAGCGATGCGGATCGCGCCGAACTGGAACGCCTGCTGCCGCCAGGCGCCGTGGCCGGCGATCGCTACGGTGAACACCAGCTACGCGACCTCGACAGCGAACGCTGATCCCAGCCAGCATCCAGCGGCTCGCCTTGCGCGGGCCGCTGGCGTCTCAGCCCTCCCCGCGCTCGGCCGGACGCTCCTGCATCAGCACCCAGGGCGCCACCACCACCGCCCACAGCGCCACTTCCGGTGCGTCCAGCCGGCGCCGAGCCCGCGCTTCGTCGACCTTGGCCAGTTGCCCTTGCTGCAACCATTGCCCCACCCGGGCGGCATCGTCCTGGGTCACGGCGATGGCCGCGTCGATCAGGTCCAGCTCCGGCGCCACCTCGAGCAACACCCCCCGCGCAAAATGCGGTTGCAATTCCTCCCAGCCGATGGCGGCGGTCTGCCCGAGCAGGGTGGCATAGAGCGTTGCGTGATCGGTCATGGTGCTGGCCTCGCGAAAAGGGCGGATTCTACCGGTGCCCTCCCCGCTTGCCGAGCATCCAGACGTGCGGCAGACAGAGCCGACAAGTTGTCGCCGCCAGCTTTCCAAGACGAACGGACGGTGATTAAACTGCGCAGCGCGTCATAACAACCAAATTGGCACGATCTCGCTTCCAACTGCCTCATTAATAAAGCATTCCGAGTGGAGCACTCATGAACAAGGCATCCCTGCGTTTCTCCCGTCTGTTCGCCGCCCTGGCGCTGGCCGGTCTGGCTAGCCACAGCTTCGCCGCCGACACCTTGAAGATCGCCCTGGCCGGTCCCAAGACCGGTCCGGTCGCGCAATACGGTGAGATGGAATTCATCGGTGCGCAGATGGCCATCGACCAGATCAACAAGGCCGGCGGCGTCGACGGCAAGCAACTGGAAGGCGTGGTCTTCGACGATGCCTGCGATCCCAAGCAGGCCGTCGCGGTGGCCAACAAGATCGTCAACGAAGGTATCCACTTCGTCGTCGGTCACCTGTGCTCCAGCTCCACTCAGCCCGCCTCGGACATCTACGAGGACGAAGGCATCCTGATGGTGACCCCGGCCTCCACCAGCCCGGACATCACCAACCGTGGCTACAAGCTGGTCTTCCGCACCATCGGCCTGGACAACATGCAGGGCCCGACCGCGGCCAAGTACATCATCGAGCATGCCAAGCCCAAGGTCGTCGCCATCATCCACGACAAGCAGCAGTACGGCGAAGGCATCGCCACCGCGGTCAAGCAGACCCTGGACAAGGCCGGCGTCAAGGTCGCCCTGTTCGAAGGCATCAATGCCGGCGACAAGGACTTCTCCTCGCTGATCGCCAAGCTCAAGCAGGATAACGTCGACTTCGTCTACTACGGCGGCTACCACCCCGAGCTGGGCCTGCTGATGCGCCAGGCAGCGGAAAAAGGCCTGAAGGCCAAGTTCATGGGGCCGGAAGGCGTCGGCAACAGCGCCATCTCCGCCATCGCCGGCCAGGCGTCCGAAGGCCTGCTGGTCACCCTGCCGCGCTCCTTCGACCAGGATCCGAAGAACCAGGCCCTGGTCCAGGCGTTCAAGGACAAGAAGCAGGACCCGAGCGGTCCCTTCGTGTTCCCCTCCTACGCCGCCGTCCAACTGATCGCCGATGGTGTCCAGAAAGCCCACAGCGAGAAGCCCGAAGACGTGGCCAAGGCCCTGCGCAGCAACACCTTCAGCACCCCCACCGGCGACCTCTCGTTCGACGCCAAGGGCGACCTGAAGAACTTCGAGTTCGTCGTCTACCAATGGCACGCCGACGGCACCAAGACCGAAGTCAAGTAAGACCCGCCCGTACCAGCCGAAGCCCACTGCCCCGGCAGTGGGCTTCGTTTATCCGCCTCGCCTAGAGGCACGGGATTTGCCTGGAAGACGCCCAACGGCGCGCCAGGGCCGTGCGCAGAGTTCGCCCGGCAACCTCCCCAGCCCGCGTGAACCACGCCAACGGGGCCGCCCAGGACGGGCTGGCGTTCTCCGCAACGCCGTGACTTGACGCCAGCGCCGCCGCGCATCCGGGAATCCCTTGGAGACAGCAATGCCCGATTTCTACCACTACCTGCAACAGCTGGTGAACGGCCTCACGGTCGGCAGCACCTATGCCCTGATCGCCATCGGCTACACCATGGTCTACGGCATCATCGGCATGATCAACTTCGCCCACGGCGAGGTGTACATGATCGGCTCCTATGTCGCCTTCATCGCCATCGCCGGCCTCGCCATGCTGGGCATCCACAGCCTGCCCATCGTCATGCTCGCCGCCTTCGCCGCCAGCATCGTGGTCACCAGTGCCTACGGCTACAGCATCGAACGCATCGCCTATCGCCCCCTGCGCGGCGGTAACCGGCTGATCCCGCTGATCTCGGCGATCGGCATGTCGATCTTCCTGCAGAACTGGGTGCTGCTGGCCCAGGACTCCAAGGACAAGGCCATCCCCAACCTCCTGCCGGGCAACTTCATCATCGGCACCGATGCCATGAATGGCGTGGTGATCTCCTATGTGCAGGTGCTGATCTTCATCGTCACCCTGCTCACCATGCTCGGCCTGACCTGGTTCATCTCTCGCTCCCGCCTGGGTCGCGCCTGCCGCGCCTGTGCCGAGGACATCAAGATGGCCAACCTGCTGGGTATCAACACCAACGGCATCATCGCTCTCACCTTCGTCATCGGTGCCGCCCTGGCGGCGGTGGCGGCGGTGCTGCTCGGCATCCAGTACGGCGTGATCAACCCGAGCCTGGGTTTCCTCGCCGGGATCAAGGCCTTCACCGCCGCGGTGCTCGGCGGCATCGGCAGCATCCCCGGCGCCATGCTCGGCGGCCTGGTGCTGGGCGTGGCCGAGGCCTTCGGCGCCGACGTCTTCGGTGACCAATACAAGGACGTGGTGGCCTTCAGCCTGCTGGTGCTGGTGTTGCTGTTCCGTCCCACCGGCATCCTCGGCCGTCCCGAGGTGGAAAAAGTATGAGTGCCCGTCTGCGAACCGCTTTCTTCAGCGCCCTGCTGGTGCTGGCCGTCGCCTATCCCGTCCTCGGCCTCAAGCTGGAGACGGTGGGCGTCAACCTGGAGGTGCATGGCGCCTCGCCCCGCATCCTCTGGACCATCGCGATCGCCGCGGTGCTGATGTTCGTCTGGCAACTGGTGCGTGACCCGGTCACCGCCGGCTGGCGCCGCAGCGGCGGTCTGCAGCTGCCGCAGACCGGCCTGGGCACCAAGCTCACCGAGCCCAAGACCCAGCGCTGGGTGATCCTCGGCCTGATCCTGCTCGCCCTGGCCTGGCCCTTCTACGGCTCGCGCGGCGCGGTGGACCTCGCCACCCTGGTACTGATCTACGTGATGCTCGGCCTTGGCCTGAACATCGTGGTCGGCCTGGCCGGCCTGCTGGACCTGGGCTACGTGGGCTTCTACGCGGTGGGCGCCTATACCTACGCCATGCTCTCGCACTACTACGGCCTGGGCTTCTGGACCTGCTTGCCCATCGCCGGCGCCATAGCCGCGCTGTTCGGCTTCCTGCTCGGTTTCCCGGTGCTGCGCCTGCGTGGAGACTACCTGGCCATCGTCACCCTGGGCTTCGGCGAGATCATCCGCATCCTCCTGCGCAACCTCACCGACTGGACCGGCGGACCCAACGGCATCAGCGGCATCGACAAGCCGACCCTGTTCGGCCTGACCTTCGAACGCCGCGCCCCCGAGGGCATGACGCCTTTCCACGAATACTTCAACATCCCCTACAACTCGGAATACAAGGTGATCTTCCTCTACCTGATCGCCCTGTTGCTGGTGCTGCTGACCCTGTTCGTGATCAACCGCCTGCTGCGCATGCCCATCGGCCGCGCCTGGGAAGCCCTGCGCGAAGATGAGATCGCCTGTCGCGCCCTGGGCCTGAACCCCACGTTGATCAAGCTCTCGGCCTTCACCCTGGGCGCCTGCTTCGCCGGTTTCGCCGGCAGCTTCTTCGCCGCCCGCCAGGGCCTGGTATCGCCGGAATCCTTCACCTTCATCGAGTCGGCCATCATCCTGGCCATCGTGGTGCTGGGCGGCATGGGCTCCCAGCTCGGCGTGATCCTCGCGGCCATCGTGATGATCCTGGTGCCGGAGCTGCTGCGCGAGTTCAGCGAATACCGCATGTTGATGTTCGGCCTGCTGATGGTCGTGATGATGATCTGGCGTCCGCAAGGCCTGCTCCCGATGCAACGCCCGCACCTGGAGTTGCGCAAATGAGCCAAGCCCTTCTCGATGTCACCGGCCTGTCCATGAGGTTCGGCGGCCTGCTGGCCGTCAACGGCGTCAACATCCGCGTGGAGCAAGGCCAGGTGGTCTCCCTGATCGGCCCCAACGGCGCCGGCAAGACCACGGTATTCAACTGCCTGACCGGCTTCTACCGCCCCACCGGTGGTGAGATCCTGCTGCGCGGCGAGGCCATCCAGGGCCTGCCCGGGCACAAGATCGCCCGCAAGGGGGTGGTGCGCACCTTCCAGAACGTCCGCCTGTTCAAGGAAATGACCGCGGTGGAGAACCTGCTGGTCGCCCAGCACCGCCATCTCAACACCGGCTTCCTGGCCGGCCTGTTCAAGACCCCGGCCTTCCGCAAGAGCGAAGCCGAGGCCATGGACTACGCCCGCTTCTGGCTGGAACAGGTCAACCTCACCGAGTTCGCCAACCGCAACGCCGGCAACCTCGCCTATGGCCAGCAGCGCCGCCTGGAAATCGCCCGCTGCATGATGACCCGGCCGCAGATCCTCATGCTCGACGAGCCGGCCGCCGGCCTCAACCCGCGCGAGACCGAGGACCTCAAGGCGCTCATCGCCCTGCTGCGTGCCGAGCACGGCGTGACCGTGCTCCTGATCGAGCACGATATGCATCTGGTGATGAGCATTTCCGACCACATCGTGGTGATCAACCAGGGCACCCCCCTGGCCGACGGGACGCCGGAGCAGATCCGCAACAATCCCGACGTGATCAAGGCCTACCTGGGCGAATCCTGATGGAGACCTCCATGCTGCAGTTCGACAACGTCTCCACCTTCTACGGCAAGATCCAGGCCCTGCACGGCGTCAGCGTTCAGGTGAACCGGGGCGAGATCGTCACCCTGATCGGCGCCAACGGTGCCGGCAAGTCCACCCTGCTGATGACCCTCTGCGGCACCCCGCGCGCCCACAGCGGCAGCATCCGCTACGAAGGCGAGGAGCTGGTCGGCCAGGACACCGCGCAGATCATGCGCAAGGGCATCGCCGTGGTGCCGGAAGGCCGCCGGGTGTTCGCCCGCCTGACGGTGGAAGAGAACCTGGCCATGGGCGGCTTCTTCACCGAGAAGGCCGCCTACGAGCGCCAGCTGGACAAGGTCCTCGGCCTCTTCCCGCGCCTCAAGGAACGCTATGCGCAACGCGCCGGCACCATGTCCGGCGGCGAGCAGCAGATGCTCGCCATCGGCCGGGCGATGATGAGCGAGCCGCGCCTGCTGCTGCTCGACGAGCCTTCGCTGGGCCTGGCGCCCATCATCATCCAGCAGATCTTCGAGATCATCGAACAGCTGCGCCGGGATGGGGTAACGGTGTTCCTCGTCGAGCAGAACGCCAACCAGGCGCTCAAGCTGGCCGACCGTGGCTACGTGCTGGAGAACGGCCGCATCGTCATGCAGGACAGCGGCGCCGAGCTGCTGGCCAACCCGGACGTGCGCAAGGCCTATCTGGGCGGTTGAGTCAGAAGATCCTAACACCGCGATGACCGTAGGTTGGGTTGAGACGGTTCCATCGTCGAAGCCCAACGGTGTAGGTCCAAACCACCGATCTGTTGGGCTTCGCTGCGCTCAACCCAACCTACAATGGCGACAGGTTGCCCTACCCCAAAGCCTCCAACCGCTGCCGACTGCGCTCGAACCAGTCGCTCAAGGCCTCGGCCACCACCCGCGTCCGCTTCGGTAAGCCACTCTGGTAGGGATGGACGAGGAACAGCGGCAGGCTGGGCGTGCGCCACTCCTTGAGCAGCCACACCAGCGTCCCCGCAGCCAATTCCTCGTGCACCATGAAGGACGGCAGGCGGGCGATGCCGTGTCCGGCCAGGGCCGCCTGCTTGAGCAGGCTGTAATGATTGCAGGACAGACTGGGCGCCACCTGTACGCGGCTGAGCTGGTGCTCGTGGTGGTACAGCCAGACATCCCCCTCGGCATAGTGATTGTTCACCACACAGCGCTGCGCGAGCAGGTCCTCGGGGCGGGTCGGTAATGGACGCTCCGCCAGATAGGCTGGTGCTGCGCAGGTCACCTCCTGCATGGCGAACAGCGGACGTGCCACCAGACGCTCGTCCGGCTCCACCCGAGCGCGGATGGCCAGGTCGAAGCCCTCGGCCACCAGGTCGCGATAGCCGTTGTCCAGCACCAGCTCCAGCTGGATGTCCGGATGGGCGACGCGACACGACAGCAGCACCTCGAAGAAGGTATAGCCGAGGGAAACCGGCACCGTTAGACGGACCTGGCCTGCCGCTTCCTCGCGCAGCCGCGCCACGCTTTGCAGCGCCCGCTCGCGTTGCTGCAACAACGCCTGGGCCTCGGGCAGCAAGGCGCGGCCAGCCGTCGTGGGGTCGAGACGCCGAGTGGTCCGATGCAAAAGCGTGGTTTGCAGTCTTAGCTCCAAGGCCCTGATGCGCTTCGATAGCTGCCCTTTGCTGCATCCCAAGCGCTCGGCCGCGCGGGTGAAACTGCCGCTTTCACAGAGGATGGCGAAGGCCGCGAGATCGGCGAAATCGTCTTGCATCGTTTCCCCTTGGAAACACTGGATTGCCGATTAGGCGATTTATCGCTGAAGTGTGCAAGCCTAGGCTGGAAGCTCTTCAGTAGTCATCACGGAGCCACGCCATGAAAGTCATCCTCGTCGGTGCCAGCGGTACCCTGGGCAGCGCCATTGCCGAACGCCTCGGTCGTCGTCACGACCTGATCCGGGTCGGGCGGCACTCCGGCGATCTCCAGGCGGACATCACCGAGCAAGCATCCATCCGCGCGATGTTCGCCAAGGTCGGTCGATTCGATGCCCTGGTCAGTGCCACCGGCTCCCTGGCCTTCGCGCCCGTGACCGAATTGACCCAGGCCGACTTCCAGGTCGGGCTGAGCAGCAAGCTCATGGGCCAGGTCAACCTGGTGCTGCTGGGCCAGGCCCAGGCGGCCGACGGTGCCTCCTTCACCCTCACCAGCGGCATCGTGAGCGAACATCCCATCCGCCAGGGCAGCGCGGCGGCCATGGTCAACGCGGGGCTGGAAGGTTTCGTCCGGGGTGCCGCCATCGAACTGCCACGCGGCCAGCGTCTGAACGTGGTCAGCCCCACCGTGGTGGAGGAATCCCTGGCGCACTACGGCGACTTCTTCCTGGGCTTCAAGGCCATTCCCGTCGCCGAAGCCGCCCGCGCCTACGAACGCAGTGTCGAAGGCGCGGAAACCGGCAAGACGTATCGCGTCTGGTAAGTCCTTGAGCTCGCGGCGCTGTCTGAGTAACGTGTGCCCACCTCAGTCGGAGTCCCGCGATGCCAGCGCCGCGTTCCATCTTTCCCTTTGCCCTGCTCGGCCTACTCGGCGGCTGCAGCCTGTTCCAGAGCGACGACACGCCCCAGGCGCCCGGTGGCGAGCGCCTGCAGGGCGATCTACGCTGGAGCGGCGAGCAGCTGCTGTTCCGTCCCTGCCAGGAGCAGCGTTTCTTCGACGTCACCGACGCCAACAACACCGCCATCCTGCGTGACGCCCACGAATTGGCCGCCGACAGCGGTGCCGCTTCGCTGTTCGCCGATCTGCGCGGCAAGGTGAAGTCCGGCGGCCACGACGGTGCCCAGGGCGTCTTCGCCGTCACCGAGGTCTATCGTGTGCAATACACCGGCCCCGGCTGCAGCGATCCGAACTTCAAGCGCACCGCGATGAGCGCTGGCGGCCACGGTCCGGACTGGAGCGTCCAGGTCAGCAACCAGGGCATGCTGATCAGTACCAGCGGCCAGCAACGCCGCGCCCTTCCCTATCTGCAGGAAGAACTTCCCGGCGGCATGCGCGCGCTGTCCACCGAGGCCAACGGCGAGAAGGTCGAATTGTGGATCAGTCCGCGGCGCTGCGTGGACGGTCGCACCGGCACCGTGCAATCGCTTCAGGCCGAATTGCGTATCAACGGCGAGGCCTGGCAGGGCTGCGCCTTCTACGGTGGCGCAGGGAACCCTACCTAGGTCGCCGCTTTCCAAGCGCCATTATCGCGATGCCCTTGGCATCTCTTTCTTTACGTTCAGCGGCGCGCACCAGCAGCGGCTAGTCTGGCAGCGCCAAGCTTTTATTCGCTTCGCTTGAGCATCCACCGGTCTCGGTGGTCGTAGCAAAGGCACAGGAACGCTCACTCAGCCAGGGTTCAGGCATGCAACCATCCTCAGTCGCCCAGGGCGCCGCACCGCGTCGCCGAGGCCACACCTTAATCCTGCGGCTGTTTCCAGCCCTGTGTGTTCTGCTCCTCGGTCTGATCGGCCTGGGTTGCTACCTGCTGGTGAACAACGCCATGCGGCAGGACGCAGCGGTCGCCCAGCGCACGGAGCAAACCGTGGGGCGGACCTTCACCCGCCTCGACGAAGAAGTCGCCCGTAACATCATCGACTACAGCAAGTGGGAGGAAGGCTATCGCCGCCTGCACCAGACCCTCGACCTGGACTGGGCCTTCGAGCAGGACAACCTCGGCACGGCGCTGTTCAAGGTCTATGGTTACGAAGGGGTCTTGGTGTTCGATGGCCAGGACCGGCCGCGTTACCGCTTGCTCAACGGCCAAATCGCCGACCCGGCGACCGCTAACTGGCTGGAAGGCAATGTCACCGGCCTGCTGAAGGCGGCACGCAGTCCCGATGCCCGCGACGGCAGCGTTTCCGGCGTGCTTTCCGTAGCCGGCATGCCCGCGCTGGTGGCGGCCGCCGCCATTACCCCCGGCGGCCATGCCGGGGCTCGCGAGAACGATCCGCCACTATCGGTGCTGGTCTTCGTCGATGTCCTGAGTCCGACCAAGCTGGCCGAACTCAGCGAGGCCAATGGCCTGCCGCCCCTTACTGCCACCACCGACCCGAACGCGGGTCGCGCCAGCTGGCAATTGCCGAACTCCCGCTACAGCCTGACCTGGCGACCGCCACGCCCGGGTCTGTGGCTGATGCAACAGACCCTGCCGCTGTTCGGTGGGGGGGTCTTGATCCTCATGCTGGGGCTGGTCTGGCTGCTGCGCCAAGCCCTGGTCTCGGCGCGGCAACTGGACGCCCAGTACGACGACCTGCTGGCCAGCCGCGCCGAACTGGCCAATGGCGAACGCCGTTTTCGCGACATCGCCGAGGCTACCTCGGACTGGCTCTGGGAAGTCGACGCCGACTTGCGGCTGGTCTACGTGTCGGAGCGCTTCGCCGAGGTCACCGGCGAATCCGCCGAGCGCTGGCTGGGACGCCCTCTCAACGAATTGTTGACCCCCCATGCCGATACCCTCGTCCATTGGCTCGCCGGTCACCATCACGAGCGCAAGCCGCGCCCGCCGCTGACCTGCCACTACCTGGACGGCACCGGGCGTGAGCGCACCTGCCGGGTAGCGGCCCGCGCCATTCCCGAAGGCGGCTACCGCGGTACCGTCACCGACCTGACCGACGAGATCGAAGCCCTGGCCCAGGTCCAGCACCTCTCCTGGCACGATCCCCTGACCGGCCTGCCCAACCGGCATCGCCTGCATCAGTTCCTGGCAACCCACCTGGAAGGACCGGAGCCCCAGCCGCTGGCCCTGCTCAGCCTGGACCTGGATCGCTTCAAGACGGTCAACGATGCCTTGGGCCATGCGGCGGGCGATCAGGTCCTGCAGGAGGCGGCGCAGCGGCTGCGGCAGAACGTGACCGCGACCGATCTGGTGGCGCGCCTGGGCGGCGACGAATTCTGCGTGGTGCTCAGTGGCGAGCGTGAGCCGGGCGCCATCGCCGATCTCTGTCGGCGGCTGGTGGAACAGTTGCGCCAGCCCTTCCGCCTCGGCGAGCAACGGGTATTCATCGGTAGCAGCATCGGCGTAGCCCTGGCGCCGCGCGATACCGGTATCCCTGCCGAACTGCTGCGCCTGGCCGATATCGCCCTCTACCAGGCCAAGGCCGCTGGACGCAGCACCTGGCGTTTCCACGAGCCCGCCATGAACGAACAGGTCCTGATGCGGCGCCAACTGGAGCAGGATCTGCGCCAGGCGCTACGCGATGACCAGCTCAGCCTCTACTACCAGCCCCGGCGGCGCCTGGACGACGGCAGCCTCAGTGGTTTCGAGGCCCTGGTACGCTGGGAACATCCCCGCCAAGGCCTGTTGGAGCCCTTGGACTTCCTCACCCTGGCCGAGGATGCGGGCCTGGCCCAGCGACTCGGTCGCTGGGTGCTGGAAACCGCCTGTCACGATGCCCAAGGCTGGCCGGAACACCTCTCGGTATCCGTGAACCTGTCGCCCCAGCAATTCCATGCCAACGAGGATCCGGTGCACAGCGTGGCCGAGGCCCTGTATCGCAGCGGCCTGGCCGCACAGCGCCTGGAACTGGAACTCACCGAGCGCACCCTGCTTGATCCGGCAGCGGACATCGCCAACACCCTGGCCGCGCTCAAAGGTCTGGGCGTGCGCCTGTGTCTGGATGACTTCGGCTCCGGAATCTGTTCACTGGCCCATCTGCGCAGCTATCCGCTGGACGGCATCCGCCTCGATCGCAGCCTCACCGCGAGGCGCGACCGTGGTCCCGCGGACTGCGCCGTGGTACGCGCCCTGATCGACCTCGGCCGCTCGCTGGGGCTGAAGGTCACCCTGAAAGGGGTGGAAGACGCCGAGCACCTGCGCCTGCTGCGGCAGTTGTCGGCGGACGAGATCCAGGGCTTCTATTGCGGCTCGCCCTTACCGGCCAACCGCCTGAGCGTCTGGCTGGATGAGGCGACGCCTGAAGCGCTGAGCTGAAGCGCGCAGCGGTCTAGCGCTCGGCTACCATGCTGCCCTCGCCTGCCGCCCCACGCCGCTGGTTGCGATCATCGCGCGGGGTGACGCCGAAGAAGTTGCGATAGGCGCTGGAGAAGTGCGGCCCCGAAGAGAAACCGCAGGACAGCCCGATCTGGATGATGGACTTGCTGGTCTGGGTCAGCATCTTGCGCGCCCGGTTCAGCCGCAGCTCCAGGTAGTACTGGCTGGGCACCCGGGCCAGGTATTGCTTGAAGATCCGCTCCAATTGCCGGCGCGAAACGCAGACGTGTTGGGCGATTTCGTCGGTGGTGAGGGGCTCCTCGATGTTGGCCTCCATCAGCATCACCGCCTGGGTCAGCTTGGGATGGCTCGAACCGAGGCGATTCTTCAGCGGAATCCGCTGCCGCTCGCTGCCTTCGCGCAGGCGCTCGACGATCAGCTCCTCGGCGATGGCGCCCGCCTGCTCCGCGTCCCGATCACGGCCGATCATGGCCAGCAGCAAATCGAGGATGGCCAGGCCACCACAGGCGGTCAGGCGATCGCGATCCCATTCGTAGAGATGATGGGTGGCGATGACCTTGGGATGCTGCTCGCTGAATTCCTCGAGCCAGCGCCAGTGCACCGCGGCGCGGTGACCATCGAGCAGGCCCAACTGGGCCAGCACCTGGACGCCGGCGGAGAAGCCGCCCAAGACCACGCCGGCGCGGGCGCTCTGGCGCAGGGCAGCGGCCAACGGCGGTGGCAGCGAGCGCGGCGGCTCGTCGGCCAGCACGAAGAGACGGTCCAGCCGCTCCAGTTGTCCTTCCCAGTGTCCGCCCGGCAGGCGTGGCTGCAAGTCGCTGGAGGCTTGCAGGAAGCGCACCTCGTAGGGCGAGTCGCTCGATTGCCGGGCGGCGAGTTCCAACGCTTCCTCGACCAGGCCCACGGTCAGCGGACGAACGTCGGGCCAAAGCAGAAAGGCGATGCGGGTGGTCATCTAACGTCTGGCTTCCTGTCGAGAACGGGGTGCGGACCGATCCGGGACCGCGCGCCATGAAACCCTTGTGGGGTGGCACGCATGGTACGCCGCAGCGGCGACGCTGTCCCGGCCTTTGGGCCAGAGGCAGACCAGAGCGCCGTCCAACCCGCCGGCTGGCGCGATTCTAGCGCCAGCGAGAGGCCACGGCTTTTACCCTGGCGACAACTCCTTACATGAGGCTCACGACCCCCAAAAGAAACCGCCCGCTACCGGATCGATAGCGGGCGGTTGGGGACGCAGGGGAATCAGGCGACGGCCTGGCTCATCTGCTGGTGGGTACCGACCAGGTGCTGGACTACCCCCGGATCGGCCAGGGTGGAGATGTCACCCAGGGCATCGTATTCACCGACGGCGATCTTGCGCAGGATGCGTCTCATGATCTTGCCGGAGCGGGTCTTGGGTAGGCCCGGCGCCCATTGGATGACATCCGGGGTCGCGATGGGGCCGATTTCCTTGCGCACCCACTGCTTGAGTTCCTGGCGCAAGGCTTCGCTGCCCTCCTCGCCCTGGTTGAGGGTGACGTAGACATAGATACCTTGGCCCTTGAGGTCATGGGGCATGCCCACCACCGCGGCCTCGGCGACCTTGGGATGGGCCACCAAAGCACTCTCGATCTCGGCGGTGCCCATGCGGTGGCCGGAAACGTTCAGCACGTCGTCGACCCGACCGGTGATCCAGTAGTAGCCATCCTCGTCGCGTCGAGCGCCGTCACCGGTGAAGTACATGCCTTTGAAGGTCTTGAAGTAGGTATCGACGAAGCGGTCGTGGTCGCCATAGATGGAGCGCGACTGGCCCGGCCAGGAGTCGAGGATCACCAGGTTGCCTTCCACGGCGCCGTCGAGCAGGTTGCCCTCGTTATCCACCAACGCCGGCTGGACGCCGAAGAACGGCCGGGTGGCCGAGCCGGGCTTCTGGCCGATGGCGCCGGGCAACGGGCTGATGAGGATGCCGCCGGTCTCGGTCTGCCACCAGGTATCGACGATGGGGCAGCGCTCCTGACCCACGGTCTTGTAGTACCAGTGCCAGGCCTCGGGGTTGATGGGTTCGCCCACCGAACCGAGCAGGCGCAGGCTGCTGCCGTCGATGCCGCGCATGGCGGCGTCACCCTGGGCCATCATGGCGCGGATGGCGGTGGGCGCGGTGTAGAGGATGTTGACCTGGTGCTTGTCGATCACCTGGCCCATGCGAGTCACGTCCGGGTAATTGGGCACGCCTTCGAACAGCAGGGTGGTGGCGCCATTGGCCAGCGGGCCGTAGACGATATAGCTGTGACCAGTGATCCAGCCGACGTCGGCGGTGCACCAGTAGACCTCGCCGGGACGATAGTCGAAGACTCGCTCGTGGGTCAGGGCGGCATAGGTCAGGTAGCCACCGGTGGTGTGCAGGATGCCCTTGGGCTTGCCGGTGGAACCGGAGGTATAGAGGATGAACAGCGGCGCCTCGGCCGACATCTCCTTGGGCTCGCAATGCTCCGGGGCCACCGAGGTGATGTCCTCGTACCAGACATCGCGATGGCGATGCCAAGCGATGTCGGCGCCGGTGCGCTTGCAGACGATGACCTTGTGCACCGAATGGGTGGCCGGATTGGTCAGGGCCTCGTCGACGTTGGCCTTGAGCGGGATCTTGCGGCCACCGCGTACGCCTTCGTCGGCGGTGATCACCAGCTTGGACTGGCAGTCGCTGATCCGGCCGGCCAGGGATTCGGGGGAGAAGCCGCCGAATACCACCGAATGCACCGCGCCGATGCGGGCACAGGCCAGCATGGCCACCACGGCCTCGGGGATCATCGGCATGTAGATGGTCACCACGTCGCCGCGGTGGATGTCCTGGCCGCGCAGGGCGTTGGCCAACTGGCAGACTTCGCGATGCAGTTCGCGATAGGTGATGTGGCGGCTGTCGGCCGGATTGTCGCCTTCCCAGATGATGGCGGTCTGGTCGCCGCGGGTTTCCAGGTGACGGTCCAGGCAGTTATAGGAGGCATTCAGAGTGCCGTCGGCGAACCACTGGATATCGACGCGATGGTCGTCGAAGGAGGTCTGCTTGACGCGGGTGAAGGGCTTGATCCAGTCCAGGCGCTGGGCCTGCTCGCGCCAGAAGCCATCGGGGTTGAGGATGGACTGCTGGTACAGGCGACGATAGGCGACCTCGTCGGTCAAGGTCCGGGAAGCGGCTTCCGCGCGGACCGGGTAAAAGGCGGCACTCATGGGATGATCTCCTCGGCGGGAAACTGTTGTTCTTGTTGTTGTCCGTTGTACGGCGCGCACCTGCTTTGAGCCATTCGACCATGGTCGGACGGGATGACTGGACCGCCAAGGCTGTCAGGCTGCACCCTGCGCCCTTCCCCACCTTTCTGGAGTGACCATGGTCGATCTCGCCCAATCCCATTGCGTTCCCTGCCGCTCCAACGAACCGCCCCTGAGCGATCAGGCCAGCGCCGAACTGCTCAAGGCGGTGCCCGGCTGGACCCTGGTCAGCCGCGACGGCATCGCCCGCCTGGAGCGTCGCTACCCTTTCAACAACTTCCTGGAGGCGCTGGACTTCACCAACCGAGTCGGTCGCGAAGCCCAGGACGAAGACCATCACCCGGCCCTGCTCACCGAGTGGGGCGGCGTGACGGTGAGCTGGTGGACCCACAACATCGGCGGCCTGCACCGCAATGACTTCATCATGGCGGCGCGTACCGATGCCGTCGCCCTGGCCGTCCAAGGCTAGACCGGCCAGCGCCTCAGGCGCTGGCCTCGACCAGTCCTTCGGCGTGCACGAAGCACAGCTTGTTGCCTTCCGGATCGCGGCAATAGGCGGCGTAGAAGTCCGCACCATAGCCAGGGCGCACCCCGGGTGCGCCTTCGTCGGTACCGCCCAATTGCAATGCCCGGTGCCAGGCGGCCTCCACGGCCTGGCGCGACGGCGCGGCGAAGCTCACCTGCACGCCATTGCCCCAGGACGCGGGCAGGCCGTTGAAGGGAATCTGCACATAGAATTGCGGCCAGGGGCGATCCTGCCGCTGCCAGCCGCAGCCAGGAGGACCGCCGTCGTCCTCGACGGGCATCCGCACGAAACCGAATTCACGCAGAACGGCATCGTAAAAATCGACCAAGCGTTCCAGGTCGCGTGCACCCAGCTGGATGTGACTGAACATGAGCGGTATCCGTTGACTTCCCATCCGCCAACACCATACCGCTCTGCAAGTCCGTCAAGCTACGGCGATCAAGCGCTCACCTTGAACCTGTTGGCGAGTCGCTCCAGTGTGCACACTGCCCCACCGGTCAACTGCGCACTCTGATGCGCCGCGGTACTGGACTGATGAACACTGGCCGCCAGGCTGCCCATGACCTTGAATCGCTGCCCGTTCTCCAGAGTTCCAGCGGTGAGCTTGTCGATGGTGATGAACAGTTGTTGCAACACCTGTTGTACCTCCTGCCTGTCTTCTGCAGCGGCCAAGGCCAATTGCAGGCCCGATTTCAGCTGTTCAATGCTACTGTCCATGATGGCCACGGCGTCCTCGGTTCGACGCTGCATGTTGCTGATCATGTCGGCGATCTCTCCCGTGGAACGTGAGGTGCGATCGGCCAACTGCCGGACTTCATCGGCAACCACGGCGAAGCCCCGGCCACTTTCACCCGCGCGCGCCGCCTCGATGGCGGCGTTGAGGGCAAGCAGGTTGGTCTGATTGGCAATGGCGTTGATTACCGTCACGACCCGGCCGACTTCACTGGCGCTGTCTTTCACCTGCTTGATGGTGACGGTGGCCTCCTGTACCGAACGCTGGATATCGCTGCTGCTGCTCTGGACCTCCTGAAACTGCTTACGCGCCTCCTGTGCAGCGGTTCGTACCTGGGCGCGCATGACCTCCACCTCCGTCCCCGCCTCTTCCAATTCCTTCACCTGACTGCCGAGCGTCTGCATGCCCAACTCGAGTGACGAGCGCAGCCGCTGAGACTCATTCAATGAACGCTGGCTGGTTCCCTGCAGCTGGCTGTTGGCCTGTTCGATGTCACTACTGGTCATGACCACCTGCCCCACCATTTGGCCAAGGCTGTCGATCAGGCTGTTGATCCACTGGGCCACCAACGAGATTTCGTCGGGCCGCTCGTTTTGGGCGGGCAACCGCTCGGTGAGATCGCCGCCGCCTTCGGCGATGGTTCGCAGCATTTGACTGGTCTTCCTGAGTCTGTTTATCAGCGGTCTGCTGACACGCGCACTGAACAGGACCGTACCCGTCATCGCGCTCGTGACTACGGCTGCACACTGCGCGACCAGCCCCAAGTTCAGTTTGGAACAAGCCAGCAGCGGTAGCAGACTGCAGCAGAGCGACGTCACCAAGAAGTGCAGGTTGAGGCGGTATCTCAGGCTGCGATAGCGAAAGACCTCCTCCAGATCCGCTTCGCACATCATGCCCCAACGATCAGGCGATCCTGGCAGTGAAAAGGTGATGCCTCGTCCGACCACGGGCACATGACGGTAATCGGCATACCCCGGATAGTCGACGAAGAGGTTTTCACCGTGGCGGATGGTCTCGCGAATGCCGGGATGGAGCTGACCCGTGGCGGGATCGTTGAAGACGATCTCGAATTCGGTATGGTTGCGGATCCTGACGTCACCGAAGGCAGTATGGACCCCACTCTTCAGATTTTCCCCCTTGGAAAAGGTCGAATCCTCGAACCGCGAACGCGACAAGGCGATACCCGGCTTCAGGTTAGGATCGAACCGCGATTCGACCATGAAGAGATAGTTGTCGCCTGAATCCTGATAGATATGCCCCGCTTCGCGCTGGATCAGGTCACCGAGCACATCATTGGGAATACGCACGATCAATGCACCCTGCTGATCTCCACAGCGGGCCGGCTCGTAGAACATTAGGGTGACCGCATCGTGAAACTTCGAGGACGTCCGCCCCAACGCCTCCGTCACCGGATCCACATAAGGGCCATGGAGGAACCGCTGGGTCAGTCCGTTGCGCACCGCATCCTTGTGCAGATCGCAACTACCGATGCGGCTGGTCTTGGTGGAAATTATCACCTTGCCTTGGGCATCGATGAACGCTATCTCGCTCGCGTCCCGGATAACCTGTTGCTTGGCCGCCAGCAGGGCGGGTACCTCTTCCACAGACAGGTCTGTAATGGCCGCCTTCAAGGTCCGTAAATGTTCCCAGATGCTTTCCGCCCAGGTCTGCAGTAGATCGCGACGAGTGTTGGCGAAGCTGACGAATGTGGCCTCCAATTCAGATTGGCGATCCCGGTTCAAGCAAGCGGCCCACCTGCGCACAAGCTTGCTATTGGTACCCAGCCAGGGCAACCAGGCGCGCTCCTCGGATGTCAGCGCCATGGGTTTGGAATATTGCGTGGAGCTATGCATACAGACACCTCCTCGAGTGGGACATCATCGCGAGATGCAGTGCAATCAAAAGGCCATCAATCGAAACCGCCTGTCTCCTGTTTGAATCCGCTCAGCCTGAATGTGTAGGATCCGCAAGGCGTCTTGGGTGCCAAAGTGGTGCGAATCGAGATTTCACGGTGAAATGAGACCTACATCGATGCACAAAAAACATCTTAAACCTTTGATATAGAGCCTTTCTAAGCCTGAACGGCCACTACTGGAGTCTTCCTCTCCGTGTTGGATAAAAAGCTAAGTCGCCTGACCAAGATAGGTCTGGTCTTCTTCATCCTCGGCCTGCTGGGCGTGGCCTTCGCCCTTTACGGCCTCTACCAGGGGCCGCGTCCCGCCGAGCCCGGCATGATGCGCAGCCTGTTCTTCGCCGTGGGCTTGCAACTGACCGGCTACGTATTGCTCAACCGCAATCGCTTCCGCTTCATGTTCGGCCGGCGCAAGGACTGAGCATGGCCATCGACTGGTCGTGCCGCGCCGCCCAAACCCTGACCCCCGCCGAACTCTACGCGGCGCTGGTACTGCGCGCGCGGGTCTTCGTGGTGGAGCAGCACTGCGTCTATCCCGATCCCGACGGCCTGGACCTGGCGGCAGACGTCTGGCACCTGTTCGGCTGGCGGGCCGGCGAGCTGCACGCCTATCTGCGACTGCTAGGCGCCGTACGAGATGAGGTGGTGATCGGCCGGGTGATCGTGGCACCGGAAGGCCGTGGCAGCGGCCTCGGCCACCAACTGATGGACGAAGCCCTGCGCGCCAGCGCCGAGCGCTGGCCAGGACGACCGCTATTCCTCTCCGCCCAGGCCCATCTGCAGGCCTACTATGGGCGCTATGGCTTCACGCCCTGTTCAGAGGTGTACGACGAGGACGGGATTCCCCATATCGATATGCGCCGCTCACTCGCCTAACGCCGCCGCAAGGGGTCGAGCAGCGGCTTGAGGCCGTTGTGGTCGATCTCCTGCATCAGCGCCAGCAGCCGCCCCAGCTCGCCCTTCGGAAAGCCGCTGCGGGCGAACCAGTTGAGGTAGTGACCTGGCAGGTCGGCCAGCAGGCGGCCGGCGTACTTGCCGTAGGGCATGGTCCAGGTCACCAGGGCTTCCAGATCCGCAGGTTGCATCGCTTGTCTCCTTGGTACAGCGTGGCGATTATGCCATGCCGCAGCGGGTTACCCGTCGGCCGGAGGGAGCGCACGGCAACCGGGGTGATCCCAACCATCACAGGTCTGCAGAGGATTTCGGTATGAATAACCCTACCCGGCCGCTAGCCGCCGTCACCGGCGCCTCCAGCGGCATCGGCTTTGAATTGGCCAAGCAGTTGGCTCGCCATGGCCACGATCTGCTGCTGGTATCGCGCGGCGATGGTCTCGACGCCGCCGAACGCGAACTACGCGCCCTGGGGGTCAAGGTCTGGAGCCAGGCGGCGGACCTGCGCACCGCCGTAGGTGTGGAAGAAACCTATCGGTTCCTGCGCCGCCAGGGACGCCCGCTGGACGTGCTGGTGCTCAACGCCGGGGTCGGCCTGGGCGGCGCCTTCGTCGGCCAGACGCGCCTGGAAGACGAGCTGGCGCTGATTCAGCTCAACGTGATGTCGACCGTCCACCTGGCCAAGCTGGTGCTGCCGGAAATGGTAGCCGCCGGTCGCGGGCGGGTGCTCTTCACCTCTTCCATCTCGGCGACGGCGCCCATTCCCTTCGAGGCCGTCTACGGCGCCTCCAAGGCCTTCATCAACTCCTTCGCCTTTGCCGTGCGCAACGAACTCAAGGACAGTGGCGTCACCCTGACGGTGCTGATGCCCGGCCAAACCGACACCAATTTCTTCCATCGTGCCGGTGAAGACGACACCAACGTCGGCGCCGGACCGAAGAACGATCCGGCACAGGTAGCGGCCCAGGGGTACGCGGCCCTGATGCAGGGACTCGACCACGTCTACGGCGGCGGGCCCGAAGTACAGCACGAAGGCGAGGTGCTCAATCGTGTGGAGAGCGAAGCGGAAAAGGCCGAGCGACATCGCCAATGGTCGGAGCCGGGCTCGGCACAACGCGACACCTGAAACAGCCTCATCCATAGCCAGGGCGTGAGGCTTACTTAGTTTACGCCCTGGCCCGAGAACGCTCTCGCCGCTCTCCCAGAAATAGCCGAGCCGTAAATAACATGACGAAATAGAGAAAAATCTGCCAAAGCCTGCCGTACATAACAATTTTAGGCATAGGAAAATTTGGAACCCAAAAGACAGCCTAATTTTCTTTTATAAACTGCCCATAAATTCTTCAACGCTGTCGAGCCTGTCATTGCGCCCGCAGTGAAATATCACCCACTTTCCTTGGCCGCGCCACTGCGCCAGGAAGTTCGACTCACCGCGCTACCAGACCCGGCCGCCCCCTACCAAAGGGTGGACCAGCGGCGATCCTTCGCTAGGCGATCAAGGCTTCACTAGCTCCTCCCGCCCCGATTCGACAAAAAAACAACGCCACTTAAATGCCAGTCCGAAACCAGGCCATACCCGTTGATTGATAACTTTACCGGCTGGCGACTTATTTATGCGCTCTCATCGGAACAGGCGTTTCAGACTACGTCTTTTTTGAAACATTGTTTTTCAGCACTGCTGTCTTTATCAAGGAGCGAAAGATGTTGCTACGCAGTCTAAAAATCGGGACACGGGCATTACTTTGTTTTACCTGCTTCGCCATGCTACTGGTCGTTCTCGGAGGTTTCAGCCTGTGGCAAATAGGCAAGCTGCGCGACAGTGAGCAGGTGCTCGAGAAAGACGTCCTCCCCAGCGTAGTGCAAGCCGCTTACCTGGACTCCACCATCTTGCGCGTCCGCCTCGATCTCACGAAATTCCTCAAAGCAAGCGACGCCGAGCAGACTAGCACCCAGATGGCGCTGCTCAAGCAGGATCGCCTTGCCTTTTCCAAGGGCATAGAGGATTACCAGTCGCTGGTCAGTGGTGAACAAGAACGCCAGACCTATCAGGAACTGCACCAACTCATCGGCCCCTGGAGCGCCGCTTTGGATGAAGTCCTGCGCCAGGCCGAGAGCGAGGGTATGAAGACTGCACAGACCACGGGTAACGAGCGCTTCCGGCCGCTCAACGAGCCGATGCTGGCCAAGGTACAGGAGCTGATCAAGGCCAACCGCGGTCAAGCCATCCAGGTCGGTCAGGAGGCCACCAGAATCTACGAACAAAGCCTCACCTATGTCATCACCAGCATAGCTCTGGCCCTGGCGATGACCCTGCTGATCGCCTGGCGCTTCACCCAGAGTCTGGTCGTGCCGGTCCGCCGCAGCATGGCGATGGCCGAAAGCATCGCCAATGGCGACCTGACACAGGTATGGCAGGACCAGGGCCGCGACGAGATCCATCAGCTCAGTCTGAGTTTCGAGCGGATGCGCAGCAATCTCGGGCAGACGCTGCAACAGATCAGCGATTCGGCCATCCAACTGGCGTCGGCCGCCAACGAGATGCACGCCGTGACGGAAGATGCCAATCGTGGCCTGAACCAGCAGAACCAGGAAATCGAGCAGGCTGCTACCGCCGTCAACCAGATGACCGCCGCAGTGGAAGAGGTCGCCCGCAATGCGGAGAGCACCTCGAGCGAAGCACGCAATTCCGATACCGCCTCGCGCCAGGGTCGGGCCAGCGTCGAACAGACCGTCCAGGCCATCGCAGCGCTCAATGGCAACGTCAACGACAGTAGTAACCGCATCCAGCAACTAGCCCATGACGTCGGCAACATCACCACGGTGCTGGAGGTGATCCGCGGGGTGGCCGAGCAAACCAACCTGCTGGCCCTCAACGCCGCCATCGAGGCCGCTCGAGCGGGCGATGCGGGCCGTGGTTTCGCCGTAGTCGCCGATGAGGTGCGCGCCCTCGCCCAACGGACCCAGCAGTCGACGCAGGAGATCGAGTCCGTCATCAGCCAGGTCCAGCGTGGGAGCAGCGAGGCAGTCAATACCATGAACGCCACCGCTGGCCTCGCTCAGCGCACCCTGACCCTGGCGCGGGATTCGGAGCAGTCATTGACCATCATCACCACTGCGGTGACCGGCATCTCCGAGCGCACTACCCTGATCGCCACCGCGGCCGAAGAACAGGCGCACGTCGCCCGGGAAGTCGACCGAGCGCTGGTGACCATCCGCGATCTGTCGGTGCAGAGCGCCGCAGGTGCCAGCCAGACCGCCACGGCCAGTAGTGAGCTGTCGCAGCTGGCCGTGCGGATGAATCAGATGGTCAGCCGCTTCAAGGTGGCCTGAGACACGCCCCGGAACGCCCGAAGGTCACGCCCTGCGCGTGACCTTCGGGCAGTGGACGCTTCCTCTAGTTGACCGGCGTGGCGCCGGGCGTGCCGCACTTGGCGAACTTACCCTTGGCGTCCTTGCATTGCACGGCCTTGGTCTTGGTCGCCGCGCATTTGACGAACTTGCCCTGGGCATCCCGACAGGGCGCCGCCTGGACACTGGCAGACGCGAAGACGGTCAGGGCTACCACGGTGAACAGCGCTTTCAGCATAACGATCACCTCCAAGGCCGGGAGTGGCCTTTTGCAAGCATAGCGGAGGTCAGGGCGACTGCCACCTGGCCGCACGGACCTATCGCTAACGCGACTGTACCGCCCGATCCGGCGGTCACTGCCCCTTACTGATCACCCTTCACGCCTGGCAAGATGCTTTTTTGATCCGAGCGAGAAGACCGATGCGTACCCTGGGCCTGTTGGGCGGCATGAGCTGGGAGAGTTCGGCTCACTACTATCGCATCCTCAACGAAGAGGTCCGCCGTCGGTTGGGAGGCAGTCATTCGGCGGCCTGCCTGCTGCTGTCGGTGGATTTCGCCGAAATCGCCGCCCTGCAGCATGCCGGTGACTGGGCAACGCTGGGACAGCGCCTGCAACGCCATGCGCAACAGCTGGCCGCCGGAGGCGCCGAGGCAGTGGTGCTCTGTACCAACACCATGCACTGCCTGGCGACGGAGATAGAGGCAGCCACCTCGCTGCCCTTGCTGCACATCGCCGATCCCACGGGTGCGGCGATCCGTGCCCGGGGCCTCAAGACCATCAGTCTGCTGGGGACGGCCTTCACCATGGAGCAGGCGTTCTATCGCGAGCGGCTGGCACAGCGCTTCGATCTGCAGGTGCTGGTGCCCGAACCGGCGCAGCGCCAAAGCGTGCATCGGGTGATCTACGAGGAGTTGGTGCGCGGCGAGATCTGCCCGACCTCACGCGAGGCCTATCGCGCGATCATCGCCGAGCTGGTCGCCCGGGGCGCCGAGGGCATAGTGCTCGGCTGCACCGAGATCATGCTGCTGGTGGACCAAAGCGACAGCGCGGTGCCGCTGTTCGACACCACCCACCTGCATGCCCTGGCCGCCGTGGATTGGGCCCTGGCTTAGTCCTTCAGGCGCCGCTCCACCTCAGCGAGCAACGGTCGCTCATCCAGGGCGCTCTGCTGGCATTCTTCGGCCAGGGCACTCAGCGCCGGATCGACCGGCTCGCTGCAACGCGCCAGCCATTCCTCCAGCAGGATGCCAAAGGCGCGACTCTCGAAGCGCTGCAACCGTGCGGCCTGGCGGGCATCCTCGGGTAATAGCGAGGCGCCACCGAAGTCGCCGAGCAGGCAGCGTGCGCCGCCATCCCAGAGGATGTTGTGGGCATAGAAGTCGCCATGCACCAGTCCACGGGCGTGCAGGTGCGCCAGGGCGCTGGCCATGCCGCCGGCCATGTCCCGCACGGCAGCGGCAGTGAAGCGGGTGTCTGCCGGATAGACGTCGCGGCTGCAGGTGGTGAAGCTGGGCGGGCCGGCTAGGTTGCCGAAGGCCGGCTCCACCAGTTCCAGCACCAGGCCGCTGCGCTGCTCGGGATGCTCGGCCAGATCGCCGAGGGCACCGATCAGCCAGGGGTGGGTACCGGCGCTGAGACTGGCGGCGCTTTCGCTTTCCGGAGTGCCGTCGCTGGTCATGCTGCCCTTGAACAACTTGACGGCAACCTCACGTGGGCCGCTGGGCGATTGCCAAAGTGCCTGGTGGATGATGCCGGAAGCCCCCTCCCCCAGCCGTTCGCCAAGCTCCAGGTCGCGCCAGGCAATGCGCTGCTGACGCGCCGCCTGGGTACGGACCTCCTGCTCGCGGGCGGCGCCCAGCGGATTGTCGCCATAGGCCAGCCAGGTCAGCCGCGGCAGGTCGAGAATGGCCGACGGCAGCGCCGTGAAGCGATTCGCCGACAGCCGCAGCAGTTCCAACTGGTGCAGGTTGGCCATGGCGGCAGGCAAGGCCGCGAGCCGATTGCCGGCCAGCATCAGCTTCTGCAGCGCCGGCCGTTCGCCGAGGGCTTCCGGCAAGGCCGCGATGCGGTTGTCGGTGAGGATCAGCCAGCGCAACTTGGGGGGTAGCGCCGCAGCGCTCACCTGCTCCAGCCCACAGGCCTTGAAGCCGATCATTTCGAGGTTGGGCAGCGTCCCTAGCACCTCGGGCAATTCGTCGAAGGGATTGCCCGAGCAGAACAGGATACGCAGCCGGTGCAACCGACCCAGGTCGGCGGGCAGGCGGGTCAGCTGGTTGCCGGAAAGATCGAGGATCTCGAGGCTGTCGGCCAGGGCGTAGATCTCTTCGGGAAACTCGGTCAGGTCGGCGCGCAGGGTCAGGCGCGTGGCCCCGGCCAGTTCACCGGCGCGCAGCCGGGCTAGGGTATCCGTCATGGGGGACGACTCTCACTGTCTTGGAAAACCGGGACCAACCCGGTGTTGGCGCGGACGTTAGCACGGCTGGCTACGGGTGGCGGTCTTCATGCGCCAGAATGAGCGCCATTGCCTCTTGCAGGTCGCGACCGATAACCAGGGGCGGCGCCAAGGGGTTGGCCACCTGTTCGGCGGTGCGCTGCACCAGGGCGCCCTTGAGCCCCGCCGCCTGAGCCCCGGCGATGTCCCAGGCATGGACGGCGATCAGCCACAGGGTGTCGGCGGGCTGACCGAGAGTGGCGGCCGCCTGGCGGTAGGTGGCGGTGGCCGGCTTGAGTGCCGCGGCGTCTTCGGCGGACAGGATGGCGGCGAAGCCGTCGGCCAGCCCGGCGGCCGCGAGTTGCACCTGGGTAGCGCTCCGGGCGTTGTTGGAAAAAGCGATGCAGCGTACGCCGTGCTCATGGGCGAAAGCGAGCGCGGGGCGTACGTCGGGATGGGCCGGCAAACATTTGAGCGCGTCTGCCACCCGCTGTTTGTCTGCGGCCCCGAGCGGTCGCCCAAGTCGCTCGCCAAGCATGTCCAGGGCCGCCTGGCCCTGGGTCGCGAAGGGCGCGTGGCGGCCGCAGAGTTCGGCGGTCATGGCGTTCTGCAAGGTCTGGGCGAACCACAGCACGCGGCTGTGCGGATCGCCGAAAAGTTCGGCGAACAGGCCATCCAGGGCGGACAGATCGAGTACGGTTTCGTTGATGTCGAACAAACAAGTGATGGTCATGCGAGAGGCTCTGGGCAAGGAGAACGTTCGACCCGAGCAGTTGACAGAGGTGCACTCCCGCCCTCGTCCAGTACCGTAGAGCGGGCAAGGTAGCCGAGGAAACGCTACTAAAGTAGTGACATCATTAACCGATATCCTGGGTCAACCTGCCTCTCGCGCAGCCATGCGCGGTTCACTAGCCAGGGCGCTTTCAGATGTACGTGTTGTTCCTGGGCTCATCGCCCCCCGCGAGATAGTCCAATGGCCGATTCCCTGCTGCAACAAGACGACCGCCTCAATGCCTTGCATGCGCTCGAGTTGCTCGACTCCGCGCCCGCGGAGGAATTCGATCGCCTCTGCGAACTGGTGGCCAGCAGCTTCGATGTCCCCACCGCACTGATCAGCCTGGTAGATCGCAATCGCCAGTGGTTCAAGGCGCGGGTCGGCTTCGACCTTGCGCAGATGCCGGTGGAAGATGCCTTCTGCGCCCATACCATCCGGGAAGCCGATGGCCGGATGGAGATCCGGGACGCCATCTGTGATGCCCGCTTCAGCCATAATCCGCTGGTAGTGAGTGCACCCTACGTCCGCTTCTATGCCGGGGCGGCCCTGGTCACCGAAGGTGGCTACGCCATCGGTAGTCTGTGCATCCTCGACCACCGGCCGCGCGAATTGAACGCGGTGGAGCGCAAGCGGCTGGATGACTTCGCCGCCCAGGTGATGCGGCTCGTCGCCCTGCGCCAGCACGTGCGTCGCCGCGACCCGATCAGCGGCCTGCCCAACCGGCAGCAGTTCCAGGCCGATGTCGCCCAACTGGCCGGGCTACACCCAGGCGAACGGCGCCTGCTGGTACTGGTGGATCCGCTGGAGGCCGTCTGGGCGGAGCAACTGATCCTGGCCCAGGGCATGTGGCCCTTCGAGACCTTCCTGCGTTCGCTGGCCCTGCGCCTGTGCGATGCGCTGGGTGAACAGGTCAAGGTCTACCACGTCGACACCAAGAGATTCGCCTTTCTGCTGCCGGGCGATCACGACTACCCGCCGTTGCTCGATGCCTTGATCGCCCAACTGCGCACTCCGGTGCAGGCCGATCGCGTGCCCATCGATCCGCCGGTGAAAGCCGGCGTAGTGCCCTTCACGCTGAATCCCGGCGAGGTACGCGATCTGCTGCGCAAGGGCATGGTGGCGGTCGACCAGGCCACTGCCAACGCCCAACGCTGGGGCTTTTACGAGCGGCCCCAGGACGAGGCGTTCCAGCGGATCTTCCAATTGGTGCGGCAAATCCCCGAAGCGCTCGAACGCGGCGACTTCAGCCTGGCATTCCAGCCCCGCCTTGAGCTGCCCGGGCGTACCCTGCGCAGCGCCGAAGCCCTGCTGCGCTGGACCCATCCGCAATTGGGCCCGATCGCTCCGGGTGACTTCATTCCGGCGATCGAGAAGACGGCGCTGATCCATACCGTGACGAGCTGGGTGATCCGCACCGCCATCACCCAGCTCGCCCACTGGGGTGAACGCTATCAAGGGCGGTTGTCGCTCAATCTCTCGCCACGGGATTTCGACGAAGGCGATCTGGTCCATCTGCTGCAAACGACCTGCGCGCATCACGCCGTGGACCCGCAGCGCCTGGAGGTGGAAATCACCGAAGGCGAATGGCTGCGTCGCAACCCGGCAGCCATCGCCCAGTTGCACGCCCTGCGCGCCTTGGGGGTGGAAATCGCCATCGACGACTTCGGCAGCGGCTACAGCAATTTCGCCTATCTGTACGAACTGCCCGTCACCAGTGTGAAACTGGACCGTTCGCTGATCCATGACCTGCCCACCGACCCGCGCAAGCAAGAGGTGGTCAGGGCGTTGCTCGCCCTGGTCGGTAAACTGGGCTATCGCAGCGTTGCCGAGGGCATCGAGACCGAAGAGGTGCTGGCCTTCCTGCAGGAGGCCGGTTGCGAAGAGGTGCAGGGCTATCTGCTGGCTCGGCCCATGGCCCTGGCGGCCTTCGAGGCGTGGCACGACGCTCAGCGCTGAGCAACTCACTTGACGTCATTTGACTGACAAATTTACTTCAGCCTCTACACTGACTCAGGTCGCAGTTTCCCTGGAGTGAGGATATGAGGGAATCGAGTACCGAGTTGTTGGATGTGGTCAGCCTGGGCACCGGTGACCTGGGCAGCCAGGGTTATATCGACAAGGTGCTGCATGCCCTGCGCACCCACCTGGACATGGACGTGGCCTTTCTCGCCGAATTTCGCCAGCAGGATCGCGTCTTTCGCCACGTGGACGCCGAGCCCAAGGCGCCTCTCAAGGCCGGCGACGTCATCCCGCTCAGCCAAGGCTATTGTCAGCAGGTAGTGACCGGACACCTGCCCGAGTTGATTCCCGATACCCGTGCCGTGGGTGCCACGCGCCTGATTCCGGAGACCCGCAGCGTGCCCATTGGAGCGCACCTGAGCGTGCCGGTGAGACTCAGTGACGGCGAGTTGTATGGGACGTTCTGCTGCTTCAGGTACCAGCCCGATCCGACCTTGAGTCCACGCGATCTGGAATTGGTGCGCACCTTCGCCGAACTGGTGGCCGACCGGCTCAGCCTGGACCTGTCCAGTCGCCGTGGCCAAGTGGAGATGCGCCAACGCATCCGCGGCGCGGTGGCCGCCCACCAGCCCAGTATCGTCTATCAGCCGATCTATCATCTCGCGGATTTGCGCATCGCCGGCTGGGAATCGCTGTCGCGCTTCCATTGCCCGCCGCAACGCAGCCCCGACCTGTGGTTTTCCGAAGCCAGCGCCGTCGGCCTGGGCGACGAACTCGAAGAAAGCGCCATGCGCTATGCCTTGCAGGGGCTGCAAAGCCTGCCGAACGCCACCTACCTCACCATGAACTGTTCGCCGCAGACCATTCTCGGCGGCCGCTTGCCGGAGCTGTTGGCGGGCAGTGCCCCGGGACGGCTGGTGCTGGAGATCACCGAGCACGCCGAGGTGGAGGACTACGACGCCCTGCATGCCCAGCTACAACCCCTGAGGGCTCAGGGCGTCCGGCTGGCCATCGACGACGCCGGTGCCGGCTATTCGAGCCTGCGGCATATCCTCAAGCTAAGACCGGACATGATCAAACTGGACATGAGCCTGGTCCGCGACATCGACCACGACCCAGAGCGCCGCGCCCTGGCCTCGGCGATCATCGCTTTCGCCCAGGAGACCCGCAAGGAAGTCATCGCGGAGGGCGTGGAGACCTTTGCCGAGTTGCGGGCGCTCAAGACCTTGAATGTCGACAAGGTACAGGGCAACCTACTCTCCTGCCCGTTGCCCCGCGTCGAGGCACTGCAGCTGCCGCTCTACCAGCAGCTCGAAGAGCCTTGACGTTGATTGAGCCGAGCGTTGTCAGCGATGTCGCGTGTTGCTGACCAGTCGGTCGATAACCATACGAAGTCCGTGGTTCCAGTCAACGCCGGACCCTCTGTCGGCCGATCATCGTTTCAGCAGGAGCAACCGGTGCGTTCAATTCTGGTCATCGAAGATAGCCCCATGGTCCTCAAGATCCTGGAGCATCTTTTTCGTCAGCAGCGCGATTTCGAACCGGTGTTCTGCGCCACCCTGGCCGATGCCGAGGTGATGCTGGAAACCTCGGCCGAGTTGTTCTTCGCCGCCCTGGTGGATCTCAACCTGCCCGATGGGCCCAATGGCGAGAGCGTCGATCTGGTGCTGCGCTATCGCCTGCCCTGCATCGTCCTCAGTGGTTCCTACGACGAACGCCGGCGTGACGAACTGCTGACCAAGGGCGTGGTCGACTACGTGCTCAAGGAGAGCCAATACTCCTACGAATTCGCCTTCCGGCTGCTGCGCCGCCTGGAGAACAATGCGAAGGTGAAAATCCTCATCGCTGAGGATTCGGACGCTACCCGCAACTACATCCGCTACGTCCTGCGGCCGCACCGCTACCAGTTGCTGGATGCCCACGATGGTCATGAGGCCTTGCGCCTGCTGCAGGAGCAGCCGGATATCGATCTGCTGGTGGTGGACCACAGCATGCCGGGTCTGAGCGGCTTCGAACTGGTGCAGATGCTGCGCCAGAAGCTGGGGCGCCACGATCTCAGCATCATCGGCCTGTCCGCCGATGAAAAGGGCTCCTTGAGCGCCAAGTTCATCAAGCAGGGCGCCGACGACTTTCTGCGCAAGCCCTTCTGCCCGGAAGAACTCAACTGCCGGGTGGTGTCCACGCTGGAGCGCCGCGATCTCCTGCGCGCCCTGACCCATGCCGCCCAGTACGACGCCCTGACCGGCCTGCGCAATCGCCGTTCCTTCCAGGAGCAGGCCCTGGAGTGGTTCCGGCTGGCCGAGCGCGAGGGGCGATCACTGAGCGTGGCCATGCTCGACCTGGATCACTTCAAACGCATCAACGACGAGCACGGCCATGCCAGCGGTGACAGTGCCCTGTCGCTATTCGCCCAGGCGCTGGCACGCACCCTGCCCCAGGACCTGACCGGTCGCCTGGGCGGCGAGGAGTTCGCGGTGGTCAGCCGAATGCCCTTGACGCAGTTGCAGCAGGCCCTGGATCTGCTCCGACGCTATTGCCAATCGCAGCACTATGCGCCCGGCGCGCCGCCACTGTCGTTCAGTGCAGGCGTCTTCGCCGGGATCGCCAGCGACCTGGAGGGCTTTCTCCACGAGGCCGATCAGCGGCTCTATCAGGCCAAGCAGCAGGGCCGTGGCCGTACCTGCGTGAATCTCGACGCGGGCTAGGCGCGGTCGGCCTTGGCGCCGGCGCCAGCCAGGGTCAGCGGGATTCAGGGGGCGATTGCTGGGTCAGGGTAGCCAGGGAAGCGAGCACGCTGTCCAAGGCATAGACTGCCTCGAAACGCGCCAGATTTTGGCTCAGGTCAGCCAGGCTGGTGGTGACCCCCAGCCAGTTGCCCAAACCGATCTGCCGCGCTGCCTCGGGCAGCGAGCAACCGCCCTGGCGCCGTTCCAGCCAGGCCAGCACCAGCTCGGGCGGCGTATCGGCTTCGAGACCGAGGGTACGCAGCAGCCGTAGCGCCTTGGCCTGCTCACGGGGTGGAATGCGGTTGCTTGCTACAGGGGTGGCCTGGTCGACGATCAGCGTCAACCGGGAGCCAGGCGGGGTATCGGTCATCTGGACCTCTAGGGGACTACACCAGAACCGCACGGCGTGAGGCCGCTGCATCCATGCATGGTAGGCGAATAGTCTGGCCAATTGCCATACCTGCCACCGACCTTCATCCCCCCGGCGACACCGTTCAGCCCTTGCCGGCCCGCTCAGCGGCGGGCGCGCCCCAGGCAACGCTGCCAACGCTCTTCGACCCGCTGGGCGAACCAGGCGGTGGTCAGCTTCCGGGTGATCTTCGGACTCTCCAGGGTGATGCCCGGCAATACGGCGCGGGGCAGCGTGCGTCCGGCCTTGCGCTCGGCCAGGGCATAGACCTTGGAATAGAGATCGGTCTCGGCGAATTCCGCGGTATCGCCCGCTTCCAGATCATGGCGGATGGCGATGTCGCTCATGCCCAGTTCCGGCGCCAGGCGATTCACCGCGCGCTCGGTCTCGCCCAAGGCCCGCGAGCCCGGCACCACCAGATCGCCGTCCAGCGCCAGCTTGACGCCGGACGCCCGGCTCACCGCGCTCTGGAAGGCGGCGTTGCGGCTGGCGTACCAGCCGGCGTTGAAATCGGCGAAGCGATACAACGGCGAGGGATAGTCCACGGGATAGCCGAGCAGGTGCAGGGTCCCGAAATACAGACCGCCACGTCGACTGAACACCTCGTGGCGGATGGAACCGCTGCGTTCGTAGGGATAGCCGCGTGCGTGTTCCTCGGCGAAATCGATGCTCACCTGCATGGGACCGCCGGTGCGTACCGGGTTGAAGCGACCGAACAACTGGCCACCGAGGGGTACCATGGCGATGAAGTCCTCGAAGATCAGACTCAGCTCGCGCTCCGTTCGCGCACTGTCCAGGCGTTCGGCATAGGTCTTGCCGGTGGGCGACCTGAGATTCAGCGCCGTGCGTACCAGCAGCTGAGGCACATAGGCGCGAGCCGCGCGGCGGTCGATCTCCTCGCGAGCGATGCGCCCCAGGCCCGGCACCGGCGGATCGACCCGGTAGGTGGACTCCTGCTCCGCCACCGCCAGTACGGCGCAGAGATTCTCCGTGGAGGGGTCGAGCTGCTGGACACTGAAGGCGGTCTGGATGTCGCTCGCCCAGCCCTGGCGATCCGCCACGCTGGTCGGCAGTAGGCGCAGCAATTCGGTGCGGACCTCGGCGGGTGAACGGCTCGGGCCGGGTGCCGTGGGCGTCAGGCTACAGCCAACCAGCAGTAGGCCACCGAGCACGCCAGCCCAGGCCCGCAACCGCGGCAAGGACGAAGACCGGGAAGGAAAGGTTACGAGGGTGGACGACACGGCGACTCCGAACCGATGCATTGGCCGCTTTGACCACGCCGCGAGCCAAACGACCGCCTTCGCCTGTCAAACCCAAGGCGCTTGCTGGATGGACAGCGAAAGCAAGTCCTACAAAATGGTCGGACATCCTTACCTTGGCCGAGCCGTTTGGGTTCGACATCACCAGCATGATGAACCTCGACATCATGCTGCGCGCAACGCTAAACGACGGTCTGAACGCCCTCCAGGGTCGAGAAGGAGATGTCCTTGGCGGTCAGCAGGAAGTCCCTGACGTAGGGAAGTTCCAGCATGTCGCTACGCACGGCGGCATGCAGGGTTGCCTGGAGTCCATCACGACCCAGGCGGCACGCCGTGACGTAACCGCGCGCACTGTACTCGTGCAACGCCCAATTGGGCAGGCAGCAAACGCCGCGTCCGGAGGCTACCCACTGCATCATCATGAGCGTGAGTTCCGCCGTGCGTAGGTGCGCCGGCTCCACGTCGGCGGGATCGAGAAAGCACGTGAAGATATCCAGCCGCTGGCGCTCGATGGGATAGGTGATGAGGGTCTGGTCGCTCAGGTCCGCGGGCTCGACATAGGGCTTGGCGCACAGCGGATGGCGATTGTCGACGGCCAGCAACGCCTCGTACGCGAATAGCGGAACGTAGGAGATGCCGGGTAGCGGAACGGGGTCCGAGGTCACCACCAGGTCGAGATCGCCACGGGTCAGCGCGGGCAGCGGCGCGAAGGCGAACCCCGCGGCCAGATCGAGTTCCACCCCTGGCCAAGCAGCGCGGAAGGAATCCAGGGTCGGCAGCAACCACTGATAGCAACTGTGGCACTCGATGGCCAGATGCAGGCGTCCAGCCAGGCCACCCGCCAGCCGGCCGAGGTCGCGCTGCGCCTCGCGCAAAAGGGGTAGCGCCTGGTCGGCAAGCTGCAGCAGGCGCAATCCCGCGCTGGTGAAACGCACGGGCCGGGTCTTGCGCAGGAACAGCGGAGTGCCCAGTTGATCCTCCAGTTCGCGGAACTGGTGAGACAGCGCGGACTGGGTGAGATGCAGCCGCTCTGCGGCCTGGATCAGGCTATCGGCCTCGCGTAGGGCACTGATCGTCTGCAGGTGGCGAAATTCGATCATGAGAAAAACTCTCGTTACAGACAAATTTATTGAGTTTGTCTCATACACCTCTGGGATCGAACAATAGGTCCATCAACTTTTCTTGATGGAGTCATGACGATGGCATTGGCACATAACCTGGGATTTCCACGCATAGGTCACGAGCGCGAATTGAAGAAGGCCCAGGAAGCCTTCTGGAAGGGTGAACTGGACGAAGCGGGGCTACGCGCCGTGGGGTGCGAACTGCGCGCCCGGCACTGGCAGGTGCAGCGCGAAGCCGGCATCGAACTGCTGCCGGTGGGTGACTTCGCCTGGTACGACCAGGTCCTGACCCACTCGTTGATGGTCGGCGCCATCCCGGAACGCTTCCGCGGCGACGCCGGCGCCCCCACGCTGCAGACACTGTTCGCCATGGCGCGTGGCGTGAGCGACAGTTGCGGCGCCGGCGCGCATGCCCAGGAAATGACCAAGTGGTTCGATACCAACTACCACTACCTGGTCCCCGAGTTCACGGAAGACCAGGCGTTCGCCCTGAGCTGGGAGCAGCTCTTCGAGGAGGTCGCGGAGGCCCGCGCCCTGGGCCATGCGGTGAAACCTGTCATACTCGGCCCCCTCACCTATCTCTGGTTGGGCAAGACCAAGGGCACGCCGTTCGACAAGCTCGCCTTGCTGGAACGCCTGCTGCCGCTCTATACCGAGATTTTCCAGCGCCTGACCGCCCAAGGTGTGGAGTGGGTCCAGATCGACGAGCCGATCCTGGTGCTGGACTTGCCCCGGGCTTGGCAAAACGCCTTCGAACGGACCTACCAGCAGCTGCAACGCGCGCCGCTGAAGAAGCTGGTGGCGACCTATTTCGGGGGGCTGGAGGACAACCTGGGCCTGGCCGCCGGCCTGCCAGTGGAAGGGCTGCACGTCGATCTGGTCCGGGCCCCGGAGCAACTTCCCGAGCTGCTCGATCGTCTGCCCGCCGACAAGGTCGTGTCACTGGGCCTGGTGAACGGGCGCAATGTCTGGCGCTGCGATCTGGAGCAAGCCGCGGGCCTCGTGCGCCACGCCCAGGCGCGACTGGGCGAGCGCCTGTGGATCGCGCCATCCTGCTCGTTGTTGCACTGCCCCGTCGACCTGGAGCGCGAAGACCAGCTCGACCCCGAACTGAAGAGCTGGCTGGCTTTCGCCGTGCAGAAATGCGCCGAAGTCGCCGTGCTAGCGCGCAGCGCCACCGCGCCTCACGCCGCCGACGTCACCGCCGCGCTGGCCCAGAGCCGTGCGGTGCAGCTTGACCGCGCCAGCTCGGCACGGATTCACAAGCCCGAGGTGCAGGCGCGCGTCGCCGCCATTCGCCCTGGTGACGATCGGCGGCACTCGCCGTTCGCCGAACGCATCACCCGGCAGCGGACCGATCTGCAGCTGCCGCCCTTTCCCACCACCACCATCGGCTCCTTCCCGCAGACCGCCGAGATCCGGCATGCCCGCCAGGCCTGGCGTAGCGGCCGCCTCTCGGAACTGGCGTACGAGCAGGTCATGCAGGCCTCGATCGCCGCGGTGGTCGAGTTCCAGGAACGCCTGGGGCTGGATGTCCTGGTGCACGGCGAGGCCGAGCGTAACGACATGGTCGAGTACTTCGCCGAGCAGTTGGATGGCTATGCTTTCACCCGCTTCGGCTGGGTACAGAGCTATGGCTCGCGCTGCGTGAAGCCCGCGGTGATCTACGGCGACCTCAGTCGCCCCCGACCGATGACGGTCAAGTGGATCTCCTACGCCCAACGGCTGACCGACAAGATCATGAAGGGCATGCTGACCGGACCGGTGACCATGCTGATGTGGTCCTTCCCACGGGAGGACATCCCACGTGAGGTGCAGGCACGGCAGTTGGCCCTCGCCCTGCGTGACGAAGTGGTCGACCTGGAGGCCGCCGGAATACGGATCGTGCAGATCGACGAAGCGGCCTTCCGCGAAGGGCTGCCGCTACGCAAGAACGCCTGGAGTCACTATCTGGCCTGGGCGACCGAGGCCTTCCGTCTCTGCGCGTCCGGCGTCGACGATGGCACCCAGATCCACACCCACATGTGCTACAGCGAGTTCAACGACGTCATCGAATCCATCGCTGCCCTGGACGCCGATGTCATCACCATCGAGACCTCGCGCTCGGACATGGAGCTGCTCGATGCCTTCGAGAAGTTCGAGTATCCCAACGAGATCGGTCCGGGGGTGTACGACATCCACTCGCCGCGGGTGCCGAGCCAGGCCGAGATGGTCAAACTGCTGCGCAAAGCCACCCAGCGCATCCCCGCCGAACGGCTCTGGGTCAATCCCGACTGCGGCTTGAAGACCCGCGCCTGGCCGGAAACGGAAGCCGCCCTGGTCAATATGGTGGCGGCCGCGCGCACCCTGCGGGAGGACCTCGTCTGACGGCGGATCAGCCGGCCTGATAAAACGGGATGTGGCGCGCCCGGCCCTGCCTGTTCAGGTCAGCGCACCCCATGCCCCTCATCGGCCGCGACGCGCTAGACCGCTGGCAACGACTGTCGACCGGGTGCTACAGCCCCCGGTCGCTCCTGCATGGTCACCACGCCGTACTGGGGCGCACCGTGGTAGGTCTTGAGCGCCTGCATGACGAAGAGCAAGGCGGCGGTGCCCTGGTATTCGAACAGGCCCTGCAGCGGCCAGATGACCATGAAGGAAAGGAACACCGCCAGGGTGAATTCCAGGTCCCGGCACAGCTTGCGGGCCACCAGGTAGTGGACGGCGAGCCCGATGGGAATCACCAGGATGGACAGGTAGCCGAACCGGAACACGGTGCCGAAGATGCCCACGTCGGAAAGGAAGAAATAGTCGCCGAAGATCGGCTTGAAGCCATCGTTCCACATCAGGCTGAGGCTGCCGCTGGGCATGCCGTTGTACAGCTGCAGGTGGTTGATGATCTGGGAGATGGTGTTTTCCCGCACGTTGTCGGTGGGCCCTTCCTGGACCGAGCGCGCATAGAAATCCAGGTTGAAGCCAAGGGTTTCCAGGAGATGCGGATAGAGGATCAGCGGGGAGATGGCGATGGCGCCGAACAACGCCGGTCCGATCAGCCGGGCGCGCAAGGCGAGGATGGTGAACACCATGCAGACGACGATCAGCTGGCGAGTCTGCAGCACCACCACGATGGTGGCGAGGAAGAACAGCGCCAGCACGCCATGGCGTAGCTTGGGTCGCAGTTGGCCATCGATGAAGGAGCGACCGCGGCCGGCGAAGTAGATGCAGATGAAGTAGCCGAAGAAGATGGCGACCGCCCCGGTGGAGGCCCGGCCGGGACGGCTGAGATCCTTCACCTCTTCGCGCAGGTCGGGCAGCATCTTGAAGTAGGACAGCCAGCACAGCAGCGCCGAGAGCAGGCCGACCAGGATGATCAGATTCTCGAACTGGGCGGCGCTCAGGCGCTTGGCCAGGTAGAGCACCAGGAAGGCACTGAAGCAGTAGAGCACCCGCCGCTCCTCGATGATGCCGTAGATCAGCGGCTGGCCCCAGAACAGCTGGGCGAACAGCGCCGGCAAGCCGACGAACACCGCCGACGAGAACAGGCAGAAGGCCATCAGCAGGCGATAGTCCCGCTGCGGCCGATGCCAGGTGCTCAGGGTGAACAGCGCGAAGAACCCCAAGCAAATCGCCAGGTACAGCTCGCCCACGTAGCGGATGCCCACCGGATTGGTCGGGCTCTGTTCGAACACGCCGAATTGCAGGACCATCAGGCCACCCAGGGCCAGAAAACTCAGTCGATTGATCAGCGTACCCGGCATTGGTCCCGGTCTCCTCGTGGCCTGGTCATGGATAGAAGGTTCATTGCCGGCGCCAGTCGCCATCCACCTTGGCGTAGGTCAGCTGGCGGCCGTCCGCCAGGGTCAGGCGGGCGCGGGTGTATTCGGGCAGGTCGACGCGGAAATCCCGGCCTTCCAGATAGAGCCCGCCGCAGGCACCCGGCTCGCTGCGATAGTCCAGCGGCTGGCGCTGCAACTCGTGGATGCTGCGGTGGAACAGCAGATTGGCGTAGCCGCGCACCGTCATGTCGGTGGAGATGAGGGTGCAGCCCAGATCGACCTGATTGCGCACCAGGCCGGCCAGCGCCTGGTTCTGCCGGTCGATGGCGGTCCAACCGGCATAGCCGGCGAGATCGCTGCGATAGGTGTGGGCATTCTGCAGCGCGGCCAACACCAGCAGCACGGCGAGGATGGCGCGACCGGTCGTCTTCAGAGTGATGAAGGCCAGGCCGAGCAGCAGCGCGGCAGGAAAGATGAACTTGAGGCGGTCGAAGGAAAACTGGGTGGCGTGTTGCAGCAGCAGGAGGTTTTCCAGCAGCGGCACACTGGCGACCACCAGCAGCAGAGCGGTGCTACGCGGCCAGTTCAGGGCGCGGCGCCGCCAGAGCAGCACAGCACCCGCGACCGCTACGGCAGCGAGGAACAGCCCGAACGACAGGCCATAGCCGGCGAAGAAGTCGCTCAGATGGGCGTTGTTCGGACTGCGGGCGAGAAAGCGCCGGGCGAAGGCCTTGAGCGTCGGCAACAGGCCTGCCGCCAGGCTGTAGTGCAACAGCACCAGCAGCCCGGCCAAGGCCGAGGCGAAGGCCAGGCGCCAGGCCATCCGCCGGCCTTCCGGCAGTTGCTGACGCTGCAGCCAGAACAACGCGGCCAAGCCGCCGCCAAAGACGTAGCCGGTCCATTCGGTCAGGGCGCCAAAGCAGACCAGACCGGCCAGCAGCCAGCCGAGCCGGGTGCGCTGGCGGGCGTCGGGCGTTTCCAGATAGTGGAAGAAGGTCAGCAGGCAGCCCAGCAGCAGCACCTGGTAGAAGCTCTGTACCCAATAGAGCACGCCTTGCGAGAGCAGCGCTTCCCGGCTGAACACCGCGATCAGGCAGGCCAGGGTCGCGGTGGTGGCCGCCAGGCCGCGGCGGGCACCGTTGCTACGCAGCACCAGATACAGCAGGCGGAACAGCAGCAGGGCTGTCAGGGCACCGAGGGCCGCATTGAACAGCGCCAGGCTGTGCAGCGAGGGAGCTAGGCCAGCCGCCTTGAGCCCCAGATAGGGGGCGAGAAAGCCGTAGCTGGTGAAGCTGGTGTAGACATAGGCGCCACTGTGGGTGGGGATGGTAGCCCCCCAGGACACCTGCTGGTCATGGCTGCCGCCAAGGGTGATGGTGGGCAGCCACCAATGCCGGGCCACGCCGGATTCGTCCAGGGCATTGAGGCTGAGCAGCACGTGATAGCTGGCTTCGAGACTCTGGGCGCCGATGCCGTCGCGAAAATCCGGCAGGCGCCAGAGCAGCGCGATCAGTAACAGCAGGGCCACCGCCAGACCGCCCAGCCAGAACGGCCGCCGTCTGATCTGGACCCCGGCAGGGGTAACGCTGGATAGCACGCTCATGTTCGCTTGTCTCCTGACAGCCATGCAGTCGAGAACGCCGTCCAGGGCAGTGAAGAACCAGGGCTCCGCCAACCGCGGGCCTGGTACAACCGGTGCGAAGCCGCACGGCGGGCACTCAGGCCTGCTGGCGGGTAACCGGGCTTCAACCGCTGACTACATTCAAGAAGCCGCCAAGAGCACACCGCTACCAGGAGGCAACGGCGCCTGAAACAGAACGACCGCAACGGGTCGCCAACGAACGGACCCGCTCCCGGTGCCAGGCACAGGAAGACACGAGAGGTCGCGAAGCAGACTGCCCTAGCACCTTGAGACTGCCAAGCCGGCAGCCGCCGCGTTCTGCACATAAAGTCACATTTTTAGCTTTTGCTTTCGCCTAGAGTCGAAGTAGCACCCAGCTGACGAGGCGCAGATCCCCGATCCAGCGCCTGGGGTTCTAGTGTGGTGTGAACCGGTTCGCCGACCGTTGACGCTCGCCGGGCGAGCGTTTCCCGCGACGGCTGTCCTCACCGTATCTGCCCAAGGCCCCTACTCTGCATGGACATGTCGCATCAGGCTCTACCCGCTGCCCAGCCGGCGGTGGATATCGGCTTAGCCCGCTATTGCGCCGCCCTCTGGCGCCACCGCCGCAGCCTGCTCGCCTGCGTGGCGTTCTGTACGCTGCTGGGAGTGGCCTACGCCCAGTTCGCCGCGCCGCGCTACCAGGCGGTGGCGACCATCCAGATCGAATACCAGCGCGGCATCGTACGGCTGGACGAGGCCGACAACGGCCGCCCCCTGCCGCCACCGGAAGCCATCACCGAGATGCAGCTGCTGACCTCGCGGCGGGTGGTGGGCGAAGTGGTGGATGCCCAGGGCCTCGACCTGACCATCACGCCGCGCCGCCTGCCAGTGCTGGGCGACTGGCTGGCGCGGCGCCATGAAGGGAGCCATGGCGACATCGCGCCCGCACGCTTCGGCCTCAACCAGTACGGCTGGGGCGGCGAGCGCCTGGCGATCACCACGCTGACGGTGCCCGATGCCCTCTACGGTCAGCCGCTCACGCTCAAGGCCGAGGCGCCGGATCGCTTCGTGCTGTTCGATGCCCGGGGCACGCGGTTGCTGGACGGGCGCCTGGGCCAGCCAGCCAGTGCGGGCGCCCTGAGCCTGGACATCGCCCAGCTGCGTGCCTATCCGGGTACCGAGTTCATCCTGGTCAAGCAACGCCGCGAGGTGGCCATCCAGGCCTTGCAGGAGCAGCTCAACGTCAGTGAGCGCGGCAAGCGCTCGGGCATCCTGTCGATCCAGTTGCAGGACCCGGATCCGCTACGGGCACAGCGCATCCTGCAGGGCATCACCGAGGCCTACGTACGCCAGGACGTGGTCCGCAATGCCGACGAAGCCACCCAGCAACTGGCCTTCCTGCGCCAGGAACTGCCCCGGGTGAGTCAGCGCCTGGCCGCGGGCCGCCAGGCGCTCGACGCCTATCAGCGGCGCCAGGGCTCCGTGGCCATTGGCGAAGAGGCGCGCAGCCTGCTGCGCCAGGCGGTGGACCTCGACGGCCAGCTCTCGGCCCTGGAGATGGAACGCCTGGCCCTGGCGCTGCGCTTCACCACTACCCACCCGCTCTACCAGGCCCTGCTGGCGCGCCGTCAGGTGCTGACCCAGGAGCGGCAGGCCCTGCAACGGCGCCTCGGTGCGCTGCCCGAGACCCAGCAAGAGGTGCTGCGCCTGCAGCGCGAGGTGGAAGCGGCGGATAAGGTCTATGCGTTGATCAGCAAGCGCATCCAGGAACTCGCGGTGGTCCGCGCGGGCACGGTGAGCGACGTGCGCATCATCGATACGGCCTACGCCCAGATCGCCCCGGTCTATCCCAAGAAACCCCTGCTGGTACTCAGCGCCCTGCTCTTCGGCTGCCTGGCCGGTGGCGCCTGGGTTTATCTGCGCGCCAGCCTGGAGCATGGCATCGAGGATGGCGACGCCTTCGAACGGCTGGGCCTGCCGCTGCTGGCGCAACTGCCGCTCGCCCCGCGCCGTGCGATCAGCGGCCCGCTGCAGGCGCCCGCCGATCCCGCCTACCAGGAGGCCCTGCGGATCCTCAGGACCAGCCTGGCCTTCACCCGTACCGCGGCGCGCAACGACCTGCTGCTGATCACCAGCGCCAGTCCGGCCGCGGGCAAGTCGTCGGTGGCGGTGCAGTTGGCCCGGGTCATGGCGGAAGGCGGAACGCGGGTGCTGCTGGTGGACGCCGACCTGCGCCGCGGCCGGTTGCATCGGCGCCTGCAGGTGGCCCGGCGGCCAGGACTGGCCGATGTGCTGGCGGGCCTGGCGACGCCGGACCAGGCTATCCAGGCTACCGCCGTGCCCGGCCTCGACTGCCTAGTGGGCGGTACCCGGCCGCCCAATCCGGCCGAGCTGTTGATGAGTCCACGCTGCACCGAGCTGCTGCGCCAGCTGCAGCATGACTACGAATTGATCATCCTCGATACCCCACCGGTACTGGCGGTGACCGATGCGGTGCTGCTCGCCGCCCAGGCCGGAACCTGCCTGCTGGTATCGCGCCACGGCTGCAATACCGCCAAGGAAATCGAGGCCACCCAGCGCCAGTTCGCCCATAGTGGACTGGTCCTGCAGGGCGCGGTGCTCAATGGCGTCCCGACGGCGCCCTTCACCCGGGGCACGCTGGGAGTATTGACCGGCTGAGCCACCGTATCCGCTGCTGACGCCAGCACGGGCCGCCGCGTGCTGGCGTCGTGCCAGCGCCTGTCATGAAAGCTCAACACAGCCCCCCTAGACTGGCCCGATCTCCCGAACGGATTCGTACAGATGTCGTCCGCTCCCCTGCACGCCTCCCGCGCCGCCGTCCATCTCGGACAACGCTGCGCCCTCGATCTCTGTACCTCCTGGCCGGCGGTCGAGGCCGAGCATACCAATGCCATGGTCATGGACCTGTTCAACGAGCGGCGCGAGATCACCAGTCTCGCGGTGATCGACAACGAGCGGCCGATCGGCCTCATCAACCGGGATATCTTCCTCTCGCAGATGAGCAAGCCGTATCACCGGGAAGTCTACGACCGCAAAAGCTGCATCGCCTTCATGGACAAGGAACCCCTGGTAGTGGATGCCGGGTTGTCCATCGAAGAGCTGACCCGGCGGACCGTCGAGGTGGGCGAGAAGGCCCTGGCCGACGGCTTCATCGTCACCCGTGAAGGACGCTTCGCCGGACTCGGCCTGGGCGTGCAGCTGATGCGCATCGTCGCGGACCTGCAAGCCGAGAAGAATCGCCAGATCATGCACAGCATCGAGTACGCCAGCGTCATCCAGCGCGCCATGCTGCGCAGCTCCCGCGAGGCCCTGGCAGTAATGGAACAGGACGCCACCCTGGTCTGGCAGCCGCGTGACGTGGTCGGCGGCGACTTCTATCACTTCGCCCAATACGAAGACGGTTGGTTCGGTGCCCTCGCCGACTGCACCGGCCATGGCGTGCCCGGCGCCTTCATGACCATGATCGCCTCCTCCTCCCTGACCCAGGCACTGCAACAGCGGGGGCCACGCGATCCCTCCGCCCTGCTGGCGGCGGTCAATGCCAGCGTCAAGGCCATGCTCGGGCAGTCCGGCGATCTCTCCGAATCCAACGACGGCCTGGACATCGCCTGCTTCTGGGTGGATCGCCGCGAACATACCCTCACCTATGCCGGCGCCCGCCTGGCGCTCCAGGTGCTGCCCCCGGACGAGACCACGGCCGTGACCCTGACGCCACTGCGCATCGGCCTGGGCTATGCCGACAGCCCCGTCGACCAGCACTGGCCGGCCACCACCCTGACCCTGCAACCGGGCAGCCTGCTGTTCGCCACCACCGATGGCCTGATCGATCAGATCGGCGGCCCGCGCCGGACCTCCTTCGGCAAGCGCCGTGCCCTGACCCGCCTGGCCGAGTCACGGCACCTGCCCACCGCCGAATTCTGCCGGCAGCTGAGCGACGACCTCGCCACCTGGCAAGGGGATGAACTGCGCCGTGACGACCTCACCTTCTTCTGTATCAAAGTGGCCTCGCTGACATGCTGAATCTTTCCATGGAGGACGGGGCCTTCCTCGAAATCGCCCAGCAGCAACACGTCATCTTCTATCACCACGGTTATTTCTCCCATGGCATCGTCGCCGCCATGGCCGAGGTGGTGAAGCTGCAACTGGAATTCGCGGGGGTCAGCGGGGCCACCCGGCGCAAGCTGTTCTCCTCCTTCATCGAATTGTCACAGAACGTGCTGCATTATTCCGCGGATGCCCTGCCCACGGATCCGCCCGAGGACACCAAGCTGGGCCAGGGTTCGGTCTGTATCACTCGCCAGGACGGCAGCTACCAGATGCTCTGCGCCAATCCCATTGCCAGCCAGAAGGTGGACGCCCTGCGCCAGCGCCTCGAACCGCTGTGCAGCATGTCGCTCGACCAGATCAAGCAGGCCTATCGCGAATCGTTGCGCGCCGAGACGCCCGTCGACAGCAAGGGCGCCGGGCTGGGCTTCCTGACCATGGCCCGGGATGCCAGCGCTCCGCTGGAATTCGCCTTCCATCCTTCCACGCGGCATCCGGGCACGACGCTGTTCTGCCTGAAAGCCACCATCTGACCAGGGCCCTATACTCGTATGGACACCGTGTTCATCGCTCCCACACCCACATCTCCCGAAGTGGACTTCCGCTTTGCCGACGATGTGCTCTGGCTCAAGGGAGAGTCCTTTCCCGAAAACGCCGCCGCCTTCTACTTGCCGGTGATCGAACAGCTGCGCGCCTATCTCGCGCAACGCCATGGCGCCACCATCGTGGTCAATGTGGCGCTGGCCTACTTCAACAGCTCCAGCACCAAGATGCTGTTCACCCTGTTCGCTGCCCTCGACCAGGCGGCCCAAGCCGGCAACGTCGTCGAGCTGCACTGGTATTTCGATGCGGAAGACGAAACCATCCAGGAATTCGGCGAAGAGCTGCGCCTGGACTTCCAGGCGTTGAAGTTCTTCGAGCACCCCGAGCTACCGGCATGACCGCCAGCGCCCGCTGCTACGGCACCAACGCCCCTGGCCCGGATCTGTTCGAGCAGGAAGCCCTGGCGTTGCAAGCGGCCCGCTCGCTGTATGTCGCGGGGAATGCCGAGGCCGCAGCCTACCGGGCAGCGCTTGGCGAACTGACCCTGCACTTCGAGCGACTGATGCGCGAGACGCGGCGGCTGATCACCCGCAGCGACCGCGCCGAACGCGAGATGAATGCCCTCAACCAGCAGTTGCAGGCGCTCACCCAGCAACTGGAATACCGCGCCACCCACGATGCCCTCACCGGGGTACTCAATCGTGGGGCGGTCATCGACTACGCCGGCAAGGCCCTGCAGCAGAACGGCGGCGCCATGATCGTGCTGGATATAGATCACTTCAAACGCATCAACGATGAGTTCGGTCATCCGGCCGGCGACACTGTCATCCAGGCCATCGCCCGCTGCCTGCAGGAGATCGTCAAGGCGCCGGCCATCATCGGTCGAGTGGGCGGCGAGGAGTTCACCGTCTTGCTGCCGACACGCGATTCGGCCGCGGCCCTGGCCATCACCGAACGCCTGCGCCAGCGCATCGCCCTGGACGCGACGGGGCCGGCCCCGGTGACCGCCAGCTTCGGCCTCAGCCTCAACCCGCCGGGCACCGACTTCGCACTCGCCTATGGCGCGGCCGACGCCGCGCTCTATCAGGCCAAGCGCGGCGGTCGCAACCAGATCGTACTGGCCGACTGAGACGTTCGGGCCGCCTTCACCTTAGCCACTCCCCCTCGTACTGGCGGGCCTGCTATGCCCGGGCCTTTGCGCCGCCCAAGAAAAAGGGCCGCTGCGCCGGAAGACGCAGCGGCCCTGAGTTTCGCCGTCAGGACTTCTTCCAGTCCGGATAGCGGCGCTGATCGGGTGCCGGCGGGAAGTACTGATACAGCCAGGTTTCGCTCAGCGGACGGTCCTGGGTACGGATGAAGGCGCGCATGGCGACCGGCTCGGTGCTGTCGCTGGTGGGATACCAGTCGAACAGCACCCGGTAACCGCCGATCTCGTCGATCTTGAGCACATGGAAATCCTGCACCTTGCCGCTGGAGACGGTCACCACCGGCTCGATGCCGGTGCCCTCGGGCAAGAGCGACAGGCCGCCGCCGTTGAAATCCAGGGCGAAGCGCCGCGCCCAGACCTTGGGCCAATGCTCGCCCGGCGCCCAGCCTTCGGGGAAGCCGCCGATACCGGTACGGGTAGCATAGACCCGCGCCAGCGGAGTACTCACCGGCGGCAGGGCACTCCAGTACAGCTTGTAGCCGAAGTGCAGCGACTTGCCGGCGGTGATGGGCTCCGCGGGGGCCCAGAAGGCCACGATGTTGTCCAGGGTCTCGCCGGAGGTGGGGATCTCCAGCAGCTGGATGGCGCCCTTGCCCCAGGCGGTGGTGGGCTCGACCCACAGGCTTGGGCGACGGTCGTAGCGCACCATGAGGTCCTGATAGCTGGCGAACTCATGATCGGTCTGGACCAGGCCGAAGCCTTTCGGACTTTCGTCTTCGAAGGCGTTGAATTGCAGCTTGGGCGGGTTGTTCAACGGGCGGCAGATCCACTCGCCATTGCCCTTCCACATGGACAGGCGATCGGAGTCGTGGACCTGCGGATGATAGGTGGCGCAGGTCTGGCGCTCGTAGGTGCCGCAGTCGAACATGCTGGTCATGGGCGAGATACCCAGTTGCTTGATGTCGCGACGAGCGTTGACGTTGGCGTCGACCTCCATCACCACGCGGTCGTTCAGGCAGTCGATGTCGAAGCGATAGGCCCCGGTGGCACTGGGTGAATCGAGCAGCGCATAGACCACGAAGCGGGTGCTGTTCTTCGGCGGGGTGACGAACCAGAACTTGGTGAAGTCGGGGAATTCTTCGGGACGACCGGCATAGGTGTCGATGGCCAGGCCCCGGGCGGAGAGACCGTACTGGCGGGTCTTGTCCACCGCGCGGAAGTAGCTGGCGCCGAGGAAGGAGACGATGTCGTACTGGGACAGGTGCGGCGCCTTGAACAGCTTGAAGCCGGCGAAGCCCAGGTCGCCCTTGAGTTGGCTCTGGTCGACACCGCTGTCGTTGTAGCTGAAGAGCTCTGGGCGGAAGTGCACTTCCTTGGCCTGGTGGGTCTTGGGATCGACCGAGTACATGCGTACCGGCGTCTTGAAGCCCATGCCGACGTGGAAGAACTGGATGTCCAGTTGGCCCTTGAGGTCGTGCCAGAGCGAATGCTGGCTGTCGTAGCCGATGGCGTTGAACTGCTGGGGCGTCATGTTCGCCAAGGTGTCCGGCAGCTTTTGCGCGGTGGGCTGGTAGGGCTGGCCGGACAGTTCCTTGGCCTGCTGCTTGAGCCAGTCGAAATCGAAGGTCTGGCCTTCGCCATCGGCCGGATTGGCGAAGGCCTGGAGGGCGAACAGCCCGGTGGAGGGAATGCCGGTGTAGGCCGCCAGGGCCAGAGACGCTTTGAGCAGGTGTCTACGCTGCATGGATCAACCTTGGTTCACTAAGGATGAAAGATTCGGCCCAGCCGAACCGCCAGAAGGAAAAAAAGAATGCACGATACCCGGATAGCTTCGCCATCGCACCGGTGAACTGCAGCCCAGCTCACGCTCTGGCTTGCTAGGAGGGTTACCAAAGCTTTCCGGTTCACAGTTCGGGTTACCCATCGTTGTGGAAGGCGCAACTTGAGCCCTTCCCGGTCCATACCGCTTGCGCCCTGGAGCATCGTCCATGTCCGACACAGCCATCGCCTTCGGGCAACCCAGTCCCATCCTGCGCATCTTCGATGACGAAAAGGCGCGTGAATTCTACTGCCACTTCCTGGGTTTCCGCCTGGTCTGGGAACACCGCTTCGAGCCGGGGTTGCCGCTCTACGCCGAAGTCGAACGCGCCGGCCTGCGCCTGCACCTGTCCGGGCACCACGGCGACGCCTGCCCGGGCTCGACGGTCTTCGTACGGATGGCCGGCATCCGCGCCTTCCAGGCGGAGCTGCTGGCCCAGCACTACGGCTTCGCCCGCCCGGGCATCCAGGAACTGCCCTGGGGCCTGGTGATGGAGATCGCCGATCCCTTTGGTAATCGACTGAGGTTCTGTGAGGAAGAGGCGGCGGGTTAGCACGGCGCGGACCCGCTTCGTTGGGCTTCGACGGTGGAGCCGTCGCAACCCAACCTACGAGGACTTCGGGTCGCCTCGGCTGCCTGGGCATGGACCTCAGGTGGAAAACGCTGCGCGGTTTTCCACCCTACGCCGGCGTCACGCCCCCTGCCGCTCTGCCCCCTCTCCCTCGGGGAGAGGGCTGGGGTGAGGGAAAGGCAACCGCACAAGTTCACCGTCTCCTTCGTAGGTTGGGTTGAGCACAGCGAAGCCCAACGGTCTCAGGCCGGCAGGGACTCGGGCAGCGGCACTGCCCCCTCCTCCACCTGCCACCAGCTCGGCAGCAGTGCCCTGACCTCAGGCTGGGTGAAACGATCGTCGATAAGATAGAGGCAGCCGCGGTCCTGCACGGTACGGATCACCCGCCCGGCAGCCTGGATGACCTTTTGCAGGCCCGGATAAAGATAGGCGTAACGATAGCCGTCGCCGAAGCGCCGTTGCAGGCGCTGGCGCAGCTGCTCGTTGACCGGATTGAGTTGGGGCAACCCCAGGGTGGCGACGAAGGCGCCGATCAGGCGGTCGCCGGGCAGGTCGATGCCCTCGCCGAAGCTGCCGCCGAGCACGGCGAAGCCGATGCCACGGCCGTCGGCCTGGAAGCGCTCGAGAAAGGCCTGGCGGGCGGCTTCGTCCATGCCGCGGGACTGGCGCCACTGGGGTACGTCGGGAGCCGCCTCGGCCAGGGCTTCGGCCACCTGGTCGAGGTAGTCGAAGCTGCTGAAGAAGGCCAGGTAGTTGCCCGGCCGCTGGCGATAGCGGCTGGCGATCAGGGTGGCGATGGGGAGTCGGGAGGCGGCGCGGTCGGCGTAGCGGGTGGACAGCCTGATCAGCCGTACTTCCAGTTGCTCGGCGGCGAAGGGCGAAGCGACATCGACCCAAGCACTGCCAGCCGGCACCCCGAGCAAGTCGCGGTGGAAATGCTGGGGAATCAGGGTGGCCGAGAACAGGGTGCAACTGCGGGCCGCCGCCAGCCGCGGACCGACGAAGGGCGCCGGCACCAGGTTGCGCAGGTTGAGTTGCGACTGCGTCTTGCCGCGCCCCTTGAGCAGGGTGACGTCGAACAAGGAGTGATCGCCAAAGGTCTCGCCCAGGCGCATGAACTGCAGCAGGTCGAAGAACAGCGTCTGCAATTCCGGCGCCGGTGGCTGACCGGGTTCGCCGAAGTGCTCGGTAAGCAGACCCACCACCCGTTGCAGGGCGGTGAGGAAGGCCGCGGGCAATTCCGGCTGCACCTGGTAGTCGACCTGCTGTTCCTTGTGCAGGCGATTCCATTCGCGGTTGAGCGCCTGCAGCCCCTTGGCGATGGCCGGCGGCGCCACCGCCTTGCCGGCCGCCAGGCGGCGCTGATCGAGGCTGGCGCTGTACATGCCGCGGGCGCGGTCGAGCAGGTTGTGGGCCTCGTCCACCAGCACCCCAACCCGCCACTCCTGGGTCTGAGCCAGAGCGTGGAGCATGGCGCTGCCGTCGAAATAGTAGTTGTAGTCGCCCACCACCACGTCGCTCCAGCGCGCCAGTTCCTGGGCCAGGTAGTAGGGGCAGACATCGTGGGCCAGGGCCGTCTCCCGCACCCGCGCCCGTGTCAGTTGCATGGGTTCGGCCAGGGCGGCGGCGCGGGCGGCCGGCAGGCGGTCATAGAAGCCGCGCGCCAGCGGGCAGGACTCGCCATGGCAGGCCAGCTCCGGGTGTTCGCAGGCCTTGTCCCGCGCCACCAGTTCCAGCACCCGCACCGGCGCGGCCAGGGTCTCCAGGCCATGCAGGGCCAGGGCGCGGCCGGGCGTCTTGGCGGCGAGGAAGAACAGCCGGTCAAGGTTCTGCCGGGGCATGGCCTTGAGCATGGGGAACAGCGTCCCCACCGTCTTGCCGATGCCGGTGGGTGCCTGGGCCAGGAGGCAACAGCCGACGCTGGCAGCCTTGTAGACAGCCTCCGCCAGGGGCCGCTGGCCGTGGCGGAAGTCGGCATGGGGAAAGGCCAGAGTCGCCAGGGCGGTATCCCTTGCGGCGCGATGGGCCAGTTCCTGGCGCGCCCAGGCGAGAAAGCGCGAACATTGCAGTTCGAAATGCGCGGCCAGGTCCGCCGCCGTCCAGTCTTCGGTGAAGACGGTCTCGGCGCCGTTGCCGATGTCGAAATAGACCAGCGCCAGGGTCAGGCGCGATAGCCCGCGAGTCCGGCACAGCAGATGCCCATAGACCTTGGCCTGGGCCCAGTGCAGGTGGCGATGGTTGCCCGGCTGACGGTCCAGGCTGCCCCTGTGGGTCTTGATCTCTTCCAGGCGCTGGGCCGCGGCATCGAAGCCGTCGGCCCGGCCGCGCACCTGCAGGTCCTCGAAGTCACCCTGGAGGCTGACCTCCCGCTCGTAGTCGGGGCCGCGCCGTGCCGCCACCCGCTGGTGGCCCTCGATGCCCTCCAAGGCGGTAGGCGACGGGGTGAACCTCAGGTCCAGGTCGCCGGCCTTGGCGGTGAATTCGCAGAGGGCGCGAACCGCGATGCGATAGCTCATGCCGGCGTCACGGCGGCCTGCCACTGCACGTGGCAGACGCTCACCGGAATGTCATGGGCGGCGAAGAAGTCCAGCCAGCGGCGCTGGTTGTCCTGCAACCGGTCCCCCGGACCCTTGACCTCGATCATTCGGTAGCGGCCTTCCGCCGGCCAGAACTGGATCAGGTCGGGCAGCCCGGTGCGGTTGTTCTCCGGGTCTTCCAGCAGGCGCTCGAAGCACAGCCGCAGATGCTGCGCCGGCAGGCAGGCCAGCGCCTGCTCCAGCAGCTCCGCACCGAGGATGCCCCAGGCGACGAAGGGCGAGGCCAGGCCGCGCTTGCTGGCGAAGCGCTCGCGGATCACCGCTGGATAGGAGCCGTCGTCCAGTCGCGCCAGGCAGGCAGCGAAGGCCTCGGCGCGGCGCTCGCGAAAGCCTGGCAGGCGCAGGTCGGCCGGTTCGCGCTGATAGGGGTGGAAGAAGGCACCGGGGATAGCGAGGAAGATGGCGTCCCAGCACAGCAGGCCGAACAGGCTGGTGAGCAGGGTGTTTTCCACGTAGTGCACCGGCGCCTCGTCACGGCCCAGGTGCTCGCGCACCAGCCACTCGACCCGGCGCAGGCCGTCGTTGACCAGTTCGAAGTCGAGGCGCTCCACAGTACTGGCCGGGCGGCGCTTGTTGGGCGGACCACCCTGCTTGCGCACCAGCCGCGGCAGGATGCGCGCCACCTGCTGGCGCTCAGCGTCATGGGCCGGGGCGGCGGCGATGGCCTCCGCCAACGCCTGGGCGGCGGGCCAGTCCTGCAGGCGTTCGAGCATGCGCAGGGCGCGGATGCGCGATTCGGGGTGCGCCGAGGCGGCATAGAGGGCTTGCGCCTGGGCCAGCTCACCCAGGCGTTCATGATGCTGCGCTAGTTCATGCAGTAGCTTGCCCCGACGCAGTTCCAGCCAGGTATTGGCGAAGCGTTCGGCGGGCAGCAGCGGCAGCAACTCGGCGGCCGGCAGGCCATCGCGCAGCGCCTGGCGGCAGCGCTGGATGTGCAGATAGGCATCCACCTCGTGCCGCTGGCCGAAGGCCCGGGATTCGGCGCTGAAGGCCACCGTCTCGTACTGGAAGATACCCAGGTCGGCGAGGACGAAGTCGGTCCAGTCCTGGTGCAGATTGCCGAAGAACAACAGACGCAGGCGGTCGCAGAGATCCATCAGCGTCAGCCGCCAGACGCCCTCCCCCACCAGCTCGGGCAGCGTACCGGCCCAGCCGCTGAAGGCCAGGGGCGTGGCCTGCTCGGCCTCCAGGCGGGCCAACCAGTCTTCCTTGCGTCCGGCCTTGGACAGGCGATTGCCGAAGCAGCCGAGCAGCTCTTCCTTGCGCAGCAGGGCGAAGAGCTCGATCAGGTGCAATTCGGGATCGGCCAGTAGCCAGCCGAGGGTCACCAGCGGCTCCGCCGCGGCACGGGGGCAGCCGATCTCGGCATAGACCAGCTTGCTGGCGCGGAACACCTCGCCCTTGCGCATCACCAGGCGCACCAGCAGCGCCCGCGAGGATTGTGGCAAGTCGGCAAAGGCAGCGATGAAGCCCTGCTCGCGGTCGTCGAGCAGATCGGGATAGCGCAGGGCGACCCAATCCAGTACCCGCTGGAAGTTGTGCAGATAGTAGAAGGGATCTTCGAGCGGAGCTTTCATGCGAAACGGGCGAGCAGGTAGGCGGCTGGCTATTTATCCAGCCCTGATCGGAGCGGGCAACCCCGACGCGATGCGCGGTCATCTCCCCGGGGCAGCAGTCTTTCTTCCAGTTGAAGAACCCTGTCGCTGATCATAGGATGACTGACAAATTCCAGAACAACTACAAGTCCAGGAGTCCGCGCGTGAAGATCAAACGCATCACCGTCACCCCCATCGCCTTTCGCGATGCCCCGCTGCTCAACGCCAGTGGCATCCATGAACCCTATGCCCTGAGATCCATCATCGAGGTGGAAGGCGACAACGGCCACATCGGCCTGGGCGAAAGCTACGGCGACGCCCCGGTGCTGGCGGTGCTGAAAGCCATGGAAAGCAGCCTGGTCGGCCTCTCCGCCTGGGACCTCAATGGCCTGCGCGCGCGGGTGGTGGCGACCGTCGCCCGTCTCGCCGACGGGGTCGAGGCCGGTGCCGAGCTGGCGCCCGGTTCCCATCCGAGCAAGCAGGTGGCCAATGCCTACTCCGCTTTCGAGGTGGCCTTGCTCGACCTGCAGGCGCGCTCCCTGGGCATTCCCCTGGTCGAACTGCTCGGCGGCGCGGTCCGTCGTGAGGTGCCCTTCAGCGCCTATCTGTTCCTCAAGTATGCCGAGCACATCGACGCCCCCTACCCGCCCGATCGCTGGGGCGAAGCCATCAACCCCGAGCAGGTGGTCGCCCAGGCGGCGCGGATGATCGAGGAGAACGGCTTCCAGAGCATCAAGCTCAAGGCCGGCACCCTGCTCGGCCCGGATCTTGAGGCGGCCTGCATCAAGGCCCTGCGTCAGGCCTTTCCCGAGGCGCCGCTGCGCATCGATCCCAATGGCAACTGGTCGCTGGAGACGTCCCTGCGCATCGCCGAGCTGCTGGGCGACGATCTCCAGTATTACGAAGACCCCACCCCTGGTCTCGACGGCATGGCCGAGCTGCACCGCCGCACCGGCATTCCGCTTGCCACCAACATGGTGGTCACCGACTTCGCCGAATTCCGCCGCAGCGTGGCGCAGAACAGCGTGCAGATCGTCCTGGCCGACCATCACTACTGGGGTGGTTTGCGCGATACCCAGATCCTCGCCCGGATGTGCGACACCTTCGGCCTGGGCGTGTCCATGCACTCCAACTCGCACCTGGGCATCAGCCTCATGGCCATGACCCACGTGGCGGCGGCGGTGCCCAACCTCGCCTACGCCTGCGACACCCACTACCCCTGGCAGGAGGAAGACGAGGAAGTCATCCAGGGCGGCAAGCTGCCGATCCGCAATGGCTGCGTGGCAATCACCGATGCCCCCGGTCTGGGCGTGGAGCTGGATCACGAGCAGCTCGCCAAGCTGCACCAGCAATTCCTCGCCATCGACATCCGCAGCCGCGACGACGTGCGCCAGATGCGCAAGTACCAGCCGGATTGGGAGACGCGCAAGCCGCGTTTCTAAAGGCCCCGCGCCGGCCGTCGATGGCGTTCAAAGCCGTTCGCCGGCCAGCCGCTGTTGCAGCAGGTCGACGAAGGCACGGATACGTGTCGGGGTCGGATGCTCGCGCCATAACGCCTGGACGGGCAAGGGTGGCGGCTCGTAATCGGCGAGTACGAGCTCCAGTAGGCCCTGATCGAGTTCCGCCCTGACCTGCCAGAGCGGCGCCAGGCCAATTCCCGCGCCCTGGACGACAGCAGCATTGGCCGCCGCCGCTTCGTTGCAACGCAACCGGCCGGAGACGGGAACCTGGATACCGATTCCCTGGCAGGTCAGCGGCCACAAATCCCGCTCCGGGCCGGTGGTCCTGACCACGCAGACATGCGCCGCCAAGTCGGCGGGCACCGTGGGACGCCCATGGCGATTGAGATAGGCGGGGGTGGCCACCAGCACCCGGCGTAGCTGTACGAGCGGCCGCCCGCGCAAGGACATGGAGAGCGGATCGCCGATCCTGATCACCACGTCCAGGTTCTCTGCCAACAAGTCGGCGCGCTCATCGGCGAGCACCAGGTCGACCTCCGTCTCGGGGTAGGCCGCCAGAAAAGCCGTGACGGCCGGTACGACGAAACGGGCGGCGAAGTGCCTGGAGGCACCGACGCGCAACAGTCCGAAAATCTCGGCGGCGCCGCGTAGCACCTCGCTGCGAGCCTCGTCGATGGCTCCCAACGCGACCTTGAGACGGTCATAGAACAGGGTTCCGGCAGGCGTCGGCCGCAAGCGCCGGGTCGTGCGCCGGATCAATTCGCAGCCCAGCTCCTCCTCGAGGCAAGCCAAGGACCGGCTGACGGTTTGCAAGGAGCAGCCCAACCGTCCTGCCGCTGCGGTCAGGCTGCCGGCCTCGATCGTCGCCACGAAGGCACGGTAGTGCTCGAGAGTGGCCATTCTCACGGATTCCTGGATAGTGACTCAAGGATCCTGCTGATTATCAGCAAACCAGAAGAAAGTACATTGCCTCCCTCGTTCACGAAGGAGAGCTACCCATGCCCACCCGCCCTCTTGCAACCGCATCGGTCAGCGCGCCTGGAGTCAGCTCGCGCCTGACCCTGGTGTTCGCCCTGGCCGCGGGTATCCTGGTGCTGGCGCTCTACGCCGCCCAGCCGCTGGTCGGCGTTCTGGGGCCTGAGCTGGGCTTGCCGCCGAGTTTGGCAGGCCTGGTCTCGACCGCGACCTTACTGGGTTACGCCACGGGCTTGCTGCTGTTGGTCCCCTTGACCGATCTGTTCGAGAATCGCCGGCTCATCCTCACCACCCTGTCCACCAACGCCCTGGCGCTGCTGCTACTCGCCGTGGCGCCCAGCGCTCCGGTCTTTCTCGTCACCGCCTTCGCCGTCGGACTGTCGATGAGCGTCATCCAGATGCTGGTGCCCGTGGTAGCCGGGTTGAGCGAAGCCGCGAACCGCGGGCGAACGGTCGGGACCATCATGAGCGGCCTGATGCTGGGCGTCCTGCTCTCGCGGCCCCTGGCCAGCCTCCTCGCCCAATGGCTGAGCTGGCGCTGTCTGTATGCCTTGCTCGGCTTGCTGGTCGGCGGCCTGATCCCTCTGCTGGCACGCAGCCTTCCTCCCCTACATCCACCGGCCGGGATCAGCTACGGCCGCCTGCTGCTCTCGCTCGGCAGGCTGCTGCGCGAGGAACCGGTGCTGCGTGCTCGCGCCGCCAGTCAAGCCCTGGGCATGGGCGCCTTCAGCGTATTCTGGACCTCCATCGCGCTGCGCCTGGCCGAGCCGCCCCTGACCCTGGGACCGAACGGCATAGCGCTGTTCGCCCTGGTTGGCGTGACCGGCGCTATCGTTGCCCCACTGGCCGGGCGAGCCGGTGATCGCGGCTTGACCCGCCCGGCTACCCTGCTGGCCCATGCCACGATTTTGGTTGCGCTGCTGCTGGCATACTGGGGCGGGGTAAGTTTCGCTGCCAATAGGACAGTATCGCTGTCGCTCCTGCTGCTGGCTGCCATCGCGCTCGACCTCGGGGTCATCGCCGACCAAGCCTTGGGGCGCCGGGCGATCAACCTGCTCCGTCCGGAAGCCCGCGGGCGCTTGAACGGCCTGTTCACCGGACTCTTCTTTCTCGGTTCCGCCCTTGGGGCCGCTCTTTCAGGCCTGGCCTGGCAGATCGCCGGGTGGCCTGGGGTCTGCTGGGTGGGGCTGGTCTTCGCGCTCGCTGGCCTGGCCATTGCCCTGAGCGCAGGGCGGGCCTAGCGACGGGTGCCATCCGCGCAAGACGTCGGCAGAGCAGGAACCGAACGCGCTGACCGCGGGAGTCATCCACCCTACCACCACCCCTGACGACCGGCCTCGCGCCGGCCGTCGACGGCTCCGCTTCCTCGCCTCTCCCCCTGTACAATCGGCGCGGCACGGCAGTGCCCAAGAAAAACGAGAAAACACGCACAGGGAATCCGGGGAAGATGTTGAACGCACCACGCCTCACCGCACTCATGCTCGGCCTGGGACTGGCTGTCAGCGCCACCCTCGCCACCGCCCAGAGCTTCGACTCGCCGGAGGCGCGCGCCTACGTCGACGCCCTGTTGGCGAAGATGACCCTGGAAGAGAAGATCGGCCAGCTCAACCTGGTGAGCGTGGGGCCGGACTACCCCAAGGAAGCCATCATGGCGGACATCCGCGCCGGCAAGGTCGGCGCCATGTTCAACACCGTGACCCGCCCCGACATCCGCCAGATGCAGGACCAGGTCGTGCACAGCCGGCTGAAGATCCCGCTGTTCTACGCCTATGACGTCATCCATGGCATGCGTACGATCTTCCCCATCGACCTGGGTCTGGCCAGCACCTGGAACCTGGATGCCATCGCCACCAGCGGACGCATCTCGGCCATCGAGGCCGCCGCCGACGGCCTCAACCTGACCTTCTCCCCCACCGTCGACGTGACCCGCGAACCGCGCTGGGGGCGTGCCTCGGAGACCTTCGGCGAGGACACCTGGCTGACCTCGCGCATCGGCGCCACCCTGGTGCGCGCCTACCAAGGCAACGACCTTAGCGCGCCCGACAGCCTCATGGCCTGCGTCAAGCACTTCGGTGGCTATGGCGCGGTGGAAGCCGGGCGCGACTACAGCAACGTCGACATGAGTCCGCAACGCTTGCTACAGGATTATCTGCCGCCCTATCGCGCCGCCGTCGAAGCCGGCGCCGGCTCGGTGATGGTGGCCCTCAACAGCGTCAACGGGGTGCCGGCCACGGCCAACCGCTGGCTGCTGCAGGATCTGCTGCGCAAGGACTGGCACTTCCAGGGCCTGGTCATCAGCGACCATGGCGCCATCAACGAGCTGGTCATGCACGGCGTGGCCCAGGACACCCGCCAGGCGGCGCTCAAGGCGTTCAAGGCCGGCGTCGAGCTGAACATGCACGACGACGTCTATGGCAAGCAGTTGCCCGCCCTGCTGGCGGCCGGCAAGGTGACCCAGGCCGAAATCGACCAAGCCACCCGCGACGTGCTGCTGACCAAGTACCGCATGGGGCTGTTCCAGGACCCCTACCGCCGCCTGCAGGGCCCGGACCCGGTGGACACCAACGCCGAGTCGCGCCTGCACCGCATTGAGGCGCGCCAGGTGGCCCGCGAGAGCCTGGTACTGCTGAAGAACGAGAAGGCCGTGTTGCCGCTGCGCAAAGGCGCCACCCTGGCGGTGGTCGGTCCCCTGGCCGACAGCCCGCGCGACGTCATGGGCAACTGGTCCGCCGCTGGCGTGGCCGCCCAGGCGGTATCCATCCGCCGTGGCCTGGAAAACGCCGTGGCCGGTAACGGCAAGGTGCTCTACGCCAAGGGCGCCAACCTGCTGGCCGACCGCGATGTGCTGGCCTATCTCAACTCCTACGAGCCTTCGGTCGCCGTGGACGAACGCCGCCCGGCCGAGCTGATCGCCGAGGCGGTGGCCGCCGCGCGCCAGGCCGATGTCGTGGTGGCCGTGATCGGCGAATCCCAGGGCATGGCCCACGAGGCGTCCAGCCGTGCCCGCATCAGCGTACCGGATACCCAGCGCGACCTGATCAAGGCGCTCAAGGCCACTGGCAAGCCGCTGGTGCTGGTCCTGATGAATGGTCGGCCGCTGGCCCTGGAATGGGAACAGGAGCAGGCCGATGCCCTGCTGGAAGCCTGGTTCCCCGGCACCGAGGGCGGCAACGCCGTGGCCGACGTGCTGTTCGGCGACTACAACCCCTCCGGCAAGCTGACCATGACCTTCCCCCGCGAAGTGGGCCAGGTGCCGCTCTACTACAACCACCTGAGCAGCGGTCGGCCCTTCGACGCGGCCAAGCCGAACAAGTACACCTCGCGCTATTTCGACATCGTCAACGGCCCGCTCTACCCCTTCGGCTACGGCTTGAGCTACACCACCTTCGACGTCTCGGCGCCGCAGCTATCCAGTGCCACCCTGAAGCAGGGCGACACCCTCACGGCCAAGGTCACGGTGAAGAACACCGGCACCCGCGCCGGCGCCACCGTGGTGCAGCTCTACCTGCACGACGTGACCGCCTCCATCGCCCGCCCGGTCAAGGAACTCAAGGGCTTCCAGAAGGTGATGCTGCAACCGGGCGAGAGCCGCGAGCTGGACTTCCCCATCACCGAGGCGGACCTGCGTTTCTACGACAACGACCTGAAACTGGTCTCGGAACCCGGCGAATTCAAGGTGATGGTTGGCCTGGATTCGGAGCGGGTGCGCGAGGGGAGCTTCACGCTGTTGTAAGGGGTGCATCGCGGCACGGTGGCTTTACCCCTCTCCCCCTGTGTATGGCCCGGGGACATGGTGAACACCTGTTCGGAGACAGGGTGGACACTTCACGCTGTGGCATTTGGCAGAAGTGAGCAGGCCGATGCCGTGGCAGGAGAGGTCCACGATGGAGCTACGCGAAGAGTTCGTTGGCTTGGCTTAACAGACGGGAGCAAACGTACGCCTGCTGTGTCGCCGCTTCGGGATTAGTCCGACGACGGGATACAAGTGGCTGGCGCGTGCCAGGGCCGGTGAGGCGCTGACGGATCGCTCGCGCCGTCCGGCGACGTCGCCAGGCCGCTGTGCACCGGAACAGGAGGCGCAGGTCATGGCCTTGCGCGCGCAGCACCCGGCTTGGGGAGCACGTAAGCTGGCGCGTCGACTGGAGGATCAGGGCATGCCGATGCCGGCCATTAGCACGGTGCATGCGATCCTGGTCCGTCACGGCGCAGTGAGCACGGCGGCCTCGGAAGCGGCCAAGCCCTGGCAGCGCTTTGAACACCCGCACGCCAACGATCTGTGGCAGATGGACTTCAAGGGTCATGTACCCCTGTTGCGGGGACGCTGTCATCCGTTGACCGTATTGGACGACCATTCGCGCTACGCAGTGGTGTTGCAGGCCTGCGGCGACGAGCGGGAAAGCACCGTGCGTCAGTGCCTGATCGCCGCATTCGAGCGCTATGGCCTGCCGGCGCGAATGACCATGGACAACGGCAGCCCCTGGGGCACGGATGGCCAGCACTACACTCGGCTGGACGTCTGGCTGATGGCCCAGGGCATCCGGGTCAGCCATTCGCGGCCCTATCATCCGCAGACGCAGGGCAAGGACGAACGCTTCCATCGCACACTCAAGGCCGAAGTCCTGCAGGGCCCGCCGTGGGCAGACCTGGACAAGGCGCAGCGGGCCTTCGACCACTGGCGACAGCTCTACAATGCCCAGCGGCCGCATCAGGCGCTGGGCATGCAGGTGCCCCAGACACGCTATCAGCCCAGCCCCCGCGCCTATTGCCCCACGCCACCCGCGCCGCTGTACGCTGAAGGCGGTATCGTCCGCACGGTACGCGATCAGGGGCTCATCAACTGGCGAGGTCATCAGTGGCACGTGGGCAAGGCCTTCATCGGCGAGCCCGTGCTGATCCGTCCCGAGGGCGTGGACGGCCGGTACGACGTGCTCTGGCGCACCTGGCGCATCGCGTGCCTGAACTTACACACCCGGACGGCGACGACGGGACGTTCCGTCGCCTGACACCTGTCCACCTTGTCCTCGAACAGGTGTCCACCATGTCTCCGGGCTATACACCCTGGGAGAGGGTTGGGGATGCCCCTAGCTAGCACCTGGAGGCCTCGGTAGTCGCTCCGAGGCCCCAGGCCGGATCGCCGCCGGTTAGCGCTGAGCGCAGCGAAGCCCAACGGACCAGACATCACAGCACCAGGCATGCCTTGACGCCCGCTGTCTTCCTGAGGGAGGGTCGAAGTAGGAAGCCTGACCCGAGAAAACTCCATGCCCACCCTCACCCTTGCCGCCGCCCAGTCCGCCTCGGTCGCCGGCGATCTCGCCAGCAACCTGCGCACCCACCTGGCCTTCATCGCGGCGGCCGCGGAATCAGGGGTGGATCTGCTGCTGTTTCCCGAGCTGTCGCTGACCGGTTACGAGCCGACCCTGGCGGCGGAATTGGCGCTTGAACCCACCGACCTCCGTCTGCAGTCCCTACGCGACGCCTGCCGCGAAGCGCGGCTCACGGCCATCGTCGGCGCTCCGGTCCACGGCCCCGCCGGCCTGCACATCGGCGCCCTGATCCTGGGCGCCGACGGCAGTTGCCAGGTACACACCAAGCAGTATCTGCATCCGGGCGAGTCGCCCCCCTTCACGGCCGGCACCGGTGGCGATCTACTGAACATCAGGGGGCTGAACGGCGCCCTGGCCATCTGCGCCGACAGCAATCACCGCGCCCACGCCACGGCAGCCCGGGCCCAGGGCGCCGACGTCTATCTGGTCTCGGCGGTGATCGGCGCGACCGGCTATGCCGCCGACAGCGCGCATCTGGCGGCCCATGCCCGGGAGCTGGGGTTTCCGGTACTGCTGGCCAATCATGGCGCTCCGACGGGCGGTTACGCCTGCGTCGGTCGCAGCGCCTTCTGGCTGGCCGATGGCCAATGCCTGGCGGCCGCCCCTGGAGCCGGGGAGCTGCTGCTGATCGCCCGCCTGGAGGGGACGACCTGGCAGGGTGAGCCACGCCCCCTGCTCCGTTGAACCCTGGAGGCACCGAGGGGTGCACGACCTGGTCGGTCGTATCCAGAGCACCGCCGCGGTTCAGTCGTCCAACGAACAGCTGGTCGCCGTGGTGCGGCGCTTCCGGGTGAAGTGACGGCAGTCTTGGCCGGGCGCGATGCCCGGCCAAGGCGGCTCAACCGACCAGATGCAGGAAGTGCATATGGCGTTCGTACTGGTCGAGGATGTCGCCGATGACGTCCTCGCGCGACCAGCCCATGACGTCGTGATCCTGGCCGCCTTCGCGCAGGTGCACCTGCGCCCGGAAGTACTTGCGCTCCTCCCCCGGCTCGCTGCCCATGACGAAACTGGGCATGGCGTAGGCATGGGGGCGTACCTGGTAGACGAACTCCGGCTGCTCGGCCGGCCCGACGTGCAGCCGTACCCCGCCGTCCGCGCGCTCTTCCACGCCACAGACATAGCCCTGCTTGCGCCACTCCTCGGCCACCGCCAGGCAGGCGGGCCTCGCCACCTCGCCGATGAAGCGCACCACATGGGCCCGCCGCGGGAACAGCGCCAGGCCGCGCAGCCGACGCTGCCAGCCGCCGGGGGTGCGGGTGGTGGGCGGGGTGAGACTCAGCGCCTGATGGCGCAGGCCACGCTTGGTGGCGTCCAGCTTCAGCGCCTTGAGCAGGCCACGCATGCTCAAGAGCAGCGCCAGGGTGAAGGGCAAGGCACTGGCGATGGTGGCGGTCTGCAACGCCTTGAGGCCGTCGGCCAGCAGCAGGGCGATGGCCACAAGTCCCATGCTCGCGCCCCAGAACACCCGCTGCCAGACCGGGGTCTGGTCCTGGCCGCCGGAGGCCAGCATGTCCACCACCATGGCGCCGGAGTCGGCCGAGGTGACGAAGAACACCACCACCATGACGATGGCGATCAACGAGATCACGCTGGCGAAGGGGAAGTGCTCGAGAAAGGCGAACAACGCCAGGGAGCTATCCTGGGATACCGCCGCGGCCAGGTCGGTGAGTCCCTCGGTGAGGATCATGTGGATGGCCGTGTTGCCGAACACCGTCATCCACAGCAGGGTGAAACCGGCCGGCACCAGCAGCACCCCGGAGACGAATTCGCGGATGGTGCGGCCGCGGGAAATCCGCGCGATGAACAGCCCGACGAAGGGCGACCAGGCCAGCCACCAGCCCCAGTAGAACAGTGTCCAGCCGCCGATCCAGTCGGTGGGTCGGTAGGCGTTGAGGTTGAGGGTGCGGCTGACGATCTCGCTGAGATAGCCACCGGTGTTCTCGACGAAGGTCTGCAGGATCAGCACCGTTGGGCCGAGGATGACCACGGTGAGCATCAGCAGCACCGCCAGGCCCAGATTGAGCTCCGACAGCCGCCGCACGCCCTTGTCCAGCCCCGAGACCACCGAGAGGGTGGCCAGTGCCGTGGTGATGACGATCAGACCGATCTGCACCGGGGTGGACACCGGCACGCCGAACAGCACGTTGAGCCCGGTATTGATCTGGGAGACGCCGAAACCCAGGGAGGTGGCGACGCCGAGCACCGTGCCGATGATGGCGAAGATATCCACGGCATGGCCGATGGGACCGTAGATGCGCTCGCCAATCAGCGGATAGAGCGCCGATCTCAGGGTCAGCGGCAGGCCGTGGCGGTAGCTGAAGTAAGCCAGGATCAGGGCGACAATGGCGTAGATCGACCAGGCGTGCAGGCCCCAGTGGAAGAAGGTGATGCGCATGGCCTGGCGCGCGGCCTCCACCGTCTGGCCTTCGGCATAGGGCGGATTGAGGAAGTGCATCACCGGCTCGGCGACGCCGAAGAACATCAGGCCGATGCCCATGCCGGCGGAGAACAGCATGGCGAACCAGGTGGTGTTGGCGTAGTCCGGCTCGCTGTGGTCGGGGCCGAGCTTGATGTCACCATAGCGACTGAGGCCGAGGAACACCACGGTGCCGAGGATGATGGCCACGGCGAGGATGTAGAACCAGCTGAGGTTGGTGATGATCCAGCCCTGGATGGCGGCGAACAGCCACTGGGCATTGGCCTGGAACAGGCTGGCGTAGAGCACCAGCGCCAGCAGCAGCAGGGTCGAGGTCCAGAACACCGGGGGACTAAAGGTGGGACGAGCGGCGGATTCTCCTTGGCCGTTCATGGAATGAGCTCCTGTGTATGAAGTGCGCACAGGTTGACTACCCTCGCCTCTGATCGTTTCGCTGGCGACGCACTTGGCAGCAGGCGCCTGGTCCGGCGAGATCGCTCAGGTCGCTCTGCCGCTAACCGGCCGACGAACCGCCCAGGCCAGACGTGACGGGCGCTGCGGCCAGCCCGTTGAACCAGCGCGCGGGCGCTATGCCGAAGGCCTGGCGGAAATGTCTGGACATATGACTCTGATCGAAGAAGCCCGCTTCCACCGCCGCCTGGGCCAGGCCCATGCCCTGGCGCACCTGCCAGCGCACCCGCTCCAGGCGACGCAAGGTCTGATAGCGATGCGGACTGGTGCCGAAGTAGGCACGGAAATCACGACTCAGACTCCAGCGGTCGCGACCGGCGCAGCGCGCCAGGTCGTCGAGGGTGACGGCCTGGTCGAGATTGTCCTCCAGGTATTCGCGAGCGCGCAGGGCGGCGCCGAAGTCGACCCGACCGCGACTGGGCCAGGCCTGGCAGACCTCGGCCAGAGTGGTGACCAGGCCATAGAGCGCATCGTCGCGTCCGAGGGCATCGGGACGCTCGTCGAGGGCGGCGAACACCGCGTCGGTGGCTCGCGCCAGACGCGGATCGAGGGAGACGCCCTCGCGGTGGAAGGGCAAGGGCCGGCCACCGAGGATGTCCTGCACCAGCGCCGGCGGCACATAGAGCATGCGATAGCGAAAGCCGCAGGCGGCCCCTGCGCGGCCGTCGTGGACCTCGTCCGGATGGAAGACCATGGTCTCGCCCGGCAGGCTGCTGGCCTTGGCGCCGCGATAGGAAAAGCTCTGGACCCCAGCCAGGGTACGGCCGATGGCATAGGTGGCGTGGCGATGCGGATCGAAGGCATGGCCGCCGAAAAAGGCCTCGATGGACTCCAGCTCGGCAAAGGCCGGGGCATGGCGCACCCAATCCCTGGCGCCGGGCAGCTCGATCGTGGTGCTCATGGCAGTTCCTCCGGGCGCTTAGCCTAGCAGACCGCGCCAGGCATCGTGGAACAGCAGCAGGGCGCAGCCGACCAGACTCAAGCCCAACAGCCGGTTCACCCAGCGCAGCCCGCGCCCACGCACCAGGTAGCGTCCCAACCCGGCGCCGAGCAGGGCATAACCGGCAGGCGCGCCGCCTGCCGCCAGCGCCAGGGGTAAGGTGCAGAGGGCGATCTTCGCCCCAGTTATCTGGGCAGCGGGAAACATCACCGTGGCGATGGGCAGCACGGCCAGCCAACCCTTGGGATTGAGGCCCTGGATCAGCAGGCCACGGGTGAAGGTCAAGCGCTCCGCCGGCGCGCCCTGCCCCTCGGCAACCGGCGCTGCGGCGGTGGCGATGCGATAGCCCAGGTACAGACTGTAGCCGCCGCCGAGCAGCGCCAACCAGGGTAGCCACGCCCCCGAGACGACGGCCGCCCCGGCATAACCCAGCGCCAGGAACATCAGCAGCATGGCGCAGCCCACCCCGGCATAGAAACCCGCCGCGCGCCGGGCCTGGCCACGCAGGCCGGCATCGAGGCCCAGGGCGTTGACCGGGCCAGGGCTGTACATGACGCTCAAGGCATAGAGAAAGATTTCCACGGGGCACCTGCCAGCAGTCGAAAGGAGTGCCCGGGCTAGCCAGCGCCCCCGCCCCTGGCTTGTACGTTCGTGGCTATCCGCTGCTCCGACCTTGAGAGTCATCATACGACTCGGCAGAATCCAGGACTCCAGCCCGTAATGGACACCTTCCTTTGCCCAGCGATCGCAGCCCCTCGACCTGGCGTGGCCGACCCGACGGCAAGCCGCCGACCCTCAAGGACGTGGCGCGCCTGGCCGGGGTCTCGCCGATCACCGTGTCGCGCACCCTCAACCGGCCGGAGATCGTCCGCCCGGTGCTGCGCGAAAAGGTCTTCCGCGCGGTGCGTGAAAGCGGCTACCAGCCAGCCATGCTCACCACCGGCAGCGCGCCCCAGGACAGCCGGCTGATCGCCATCCTGGTGCCCACCATCGTCAACTCCATCTTCGCCGACACCGTGCAGGCGTTGATGCAGACCCTCACCGAGGCGGGCCACCAGACGCTGCTGGGGCTGACCGACTACTCCGCCGAGCGCGAGGAAAGGCTGCTGGACACCCTGCTGCGCCGGCGTCCCGACGCCATGGTACTGACCGGCACCCTGCACACCGCCGCCAGCCGACAGCGCCTGTCCCAGGCCGGCATCCCCCTGGTGGAATGCTGGGACCAGGGCGAGCGACCGCTGGACATGCTGGTGGGCTTTTCCCACGAGGCGGTGGGCCAGGCCATCGCCCGCCAGTTGCTGGCACGCGGCTATCGCCACTTCGCCAGCCTGACCCTGGACGATCCCCGTGGACGCCTGCGCCGTGATGCCTTCACCGCCGAACTGGTCCGCCACGGGCTGGCCACGCCACCCGCGGTCAGTCTGCCGCCGCCGGCCACCCCGGCACTGGGTCGCGAAGGCCTGGCGCGGCTGCTCGACGCCGGCACCCGCCCCGAGGTGGTGGTCTGTAGCTCCGACACCCTCGCCCACGGGGTGCTGGCCGAAGCCCGTGCCCGCGGCTTGCGGGTACCAGAAGAGCTGGCGGTGATGGGCTTCGGCAACCTCGCCAGCGCCGCCCATCTGATCCCGGCGCTGAGTACCGTCGATGTGCGCGGCGCCGAGATGGGCACCCATGCCGCCGAGGCCCTGCTCGCCCGGCTGGCCGGTGCGGAGGCGCCGCGGCAACGGGATACCGGCTTCGAACTGGTCATGCGCGAGAGCACGCGCTGACGCTTGAATGATTGCGTAATCAGCTTAGCGTCCCTCTGCAGGTGCCGGCCTCGCCGCCGGTCTTGCCCGCTGAAAAGGACAATAACAATGCGCACTCCCACTGCTGCTTCGCGGCGGACCCACGTCCGCTATCTGGTCCTGGCGATGATCTTCCTGGTCACGGTATTCAACTACGTCGACCGCGCCACCCTCTCCATCGCCGCGCCGGCCATGCGCCACGATCTCGGCTTCGACGCCGTGGCCATGGGCCTGGCCTTCTCGGCCTTCGGCTGGGCCTACACCGCCATGCAGATCCCCGGCGGCATCGTGCTCGACCGCTTCGGCTCCCGCCTGGTGCTGGGCGCCAGCCTCATCCTCTGGTCGGTACTGACCTTCCTGCAGGGCTACGTCGGCTTCTTCTCCTCGGCCCTGCTGGCGCTGTTCGCGCTGCGCTTTCTCATGGGCGTCGCCGAATCGCCGGCCTTTCCCGCCAATAACCGCCTCACGGTGATGTGGTTCCCGCGCCAGGAACGCGGCCTGGCCACCGCCGTCTTCCAGTCGGCGCAGTACTTCGCCCTGGCGGTGTTCACCCCGTTGATGGTGATCCTGCTCAACCAGTTCGGTTGGGAGCACGTGTTCTTCTGGACCGGTGGCGCCGGCATCCTCATCGGCCTGCTGTGGTTCGCCACCGTGCAGGAACCGCGGCACGACAAGCGCGTCAGCCAGAGCGAACTGGACCACATCGAAGCCGGCGGCGGCCTGCCCGACCTGGGTGACACCAAGGCGCCCTTCAGCTGGCGTACCCTCAAGACGATCAGCGGCAACCGCATGATGCTCGGCATCTACCTGGGCCAGTTCTGCCTGACCACCATCACCTGGTTCTTTCTCACCTGGTTTCCCACCTACCTGGTCGAGGCCAAGGGGCTGACCATGCTCAAGGTCGGCCTGATCGCCGCCATCCCGCCGGTGGCCGGCTGCCTGGGCGGCGTCATCGGCGGACTCTGGTCGGACGGCATGCTGCGCCGCGGCTACAGCCTCACCGCCGCGCGCAAGACGCCGATCATCGTCGGCCTGCTGCTCTCCAGCACCATCGTGGTGGCCAACTACACCCAATCCATCGCCCTGGTCACCCTGGTGATGTCCATCGCCTTCTTCGCCAAGGGCGTGGGCAACCTCGGCTGGTGCATCGTCGGCGACGTCTCGCCCAAGCGCGCCATGGGCGTGAGCGGCGCCGTCTTCAATTTCTGCGGCAACATCGCCAGCATCGTCACCCCGCTGGCCATCGGCCTGATGATCAACCAGCTCGGCTCCTTCGACGTGGCCCTCACCTACGTCGCCGCCATGGGCCTGCTCGGCGCCTTCTCCTACCTGGTCATCGTCGGCCCGCTCAAGCGCCTGGACCTGGGCGAACTGAACGACGAACCGCCCGCCTCCGCCGCCCTTGCTTCCACGCGTCCCTGATCCTTACCCCTGGAGATCACTGCCATGAACGATATGTCCTACAGCGCCGACCAGGACCGCATCGCCTGGGTCCGCCTGGCGTCCGTGTTCCTGCCGCTGGCCAACCCTATCAGCGACGCCAAGGTGCTCACCGGCCGGCAGAAGCCGATGACCGAAATCGCCATCCTCTTCGTCGAGATCGAGACCCGCGACGGCCAGCGCGGCCTGGGCTTCAGCTATTCCAAGCGTGCTGGTGGCCCGGGCCAGTTCGCCCACGCCCGGGAGATCGCCCCGGTGTTGCTCGACGAGAATCCCAGCGACATCCAGAAACTCTGGACCAAGCTCTGCTGGGCGGGCGCCTCGGTGGGTCGCAGCGGCCTCGCCACCCAGGCCATCGGCGCCTTCGACGTAGCCCTGTGGGACCTCAAGGCGCGCCGCGCCAACCTGTCCCTGGCGCGCCTGCTCGGCGCCCAGCGCGATTCGGTGCGCTGCTACAACACCTCCGGCGGCTTCCTGCACACGCCCCTGGAGCAGTTGCTGGTGAACACCGATCTTTCCCGCGAGAAAGGCATCGGCGGCATCAAGCTCAAGGTCGGCCAGCCGGATTGCGCGGTTGATCTAGAGCGCGTCGCCACCGTACGCCGCCACCTGGGCGACAGCTTCCCACTGATGGTCGACGCCAACCAGCAATGGGACCGACCCACCGCCCAGCGCCTGTGCCGGCGCTTCGAGGAATTCAACCTGATCTGGATCGAGGAGCCGCTGGACTGTTACGACGCCGAAGGTCACGCCGCCCTGGCCGCGGCCTTCGACACTCCTATCGCTACCGGCGAGATGCTCACCAGCATCGCCGAGCACCAGGAATTCATCCGCCTGCGCGGCGCCGACTTCCTGATGCCCGACGCGCCGCGGGTCGGCGGCATCACCCCCTTCCTCAAGGTGGCCGCCCTGGCCGAGCAGGCCGGCGTGATGCTGGCGCCGCATTTCGCCATGGAACTGCACGTGCACCTCGCCGCCACCTATCCCACCGAGCCCTGGGTGGAACATTTCGAATGGCTGGAGCCGCTGTTCAACGAACGTCTGGAAACTCGTGACGGGCGGATGATGGTGCCGACCCGTCCCGGTCTTGGGCTATCCCTGAGCGAGCGGGTACCCGGCTGGACGGCGCAGGAAGCGGAATTCGGCCGCCGCGGCTGACACCCGCTCTGCGCCGCGAACTCCACACGGGTGTGGCACTCTATCCAGGCCAAGGCCTGGAAGAGAAAACCCATGTTCGGATCGCTGCGCAGTCGTTTGCTGGCCGTCTTGCTGTTGCTCGGCGGCATGGCCATCGGCGTCGGCTGGCTGATGATCCTGCTCTTGCGCCAGTCGGAAACCGCCCTGCTCGGCCAGGCCACCGCGGAAGCCGAACAGGCCTGCCAGACCATCGCCGGTAGCTACCGCTTCTACAGCAACGGCTGGTCCGGTCCTACCGCCGGCCTGGCCGATCCGGCGCTGCGCCAGGGCCTCACCGGCGTGGCCAGCGTCGGCCTGTTGCGCTATCGCGGCATGGCCGGTGGCCTCTGGCAGGAACAGGCTGGCCTGCTGGCCGATGCCAGCCCCTTCAGCCTGACCGCCACCGAGCGCCAGCACCTGGCCGACCTCGCCGCCACGACCCTGGCCGAGGCGCGCAGCCTGAGCGAGTCCTTCAGCGTCGACGGGTCCACCGTGCTGGTCGCCGCCTGCCCGCTGTCCGGCCCCATTCCCGATCTCGCCGCCTGGACCCTGACCCGCCTGACCTTTGCCGACAGCCGCGGCCAGCGCCAACTGCAACTGGGCCTGGGCCTGTTGCTGCTGGCCATGCTCGCCACCACCCTGCTGCTCGGCCGGCTCACCTGGCAATGGTCGCGCCATGTCACCCGGGTCGAACGGGATCTCGGCGCCACTGGTAGCCAAGACCTGCCCACCCTTGCCCTGACCGGCGAACGGGAATTGGACCGGGTACTGGCGGCGCTCAACCAGGCGGGCCAGCGCCTGGCCCTGGCCCGCGAAGAAGCCCAGCGCCTGACCACCCAGGTGCATGCCAGCGAACGCCTGGCCGCGCTTGGCCGGGTCGCCGCGGGGGTCGCCCACGAGATCCGCAATCCCCTGGCCGCCATGCGCCTCAAGGCCGAGAACGCCCTGGCCGGCGATGGCGTGCGCCAGCAGCGCGCCCTGGATGCCATCCTCCAGCAGATCACCCGCCTGGACGCCCTGTTGCGGCGGCTGCTCGACCTTACCCAGCCACCCCAGTTGCAACCGACCTGCGTCGACCTGCCGGCCTTCTGCCACGAAGTCCTGGCCAGGCATGAAGAGCAGGCCCAGGCGCGCGGCATTCGCTTGACTGCTCAGATCGCTGTGGAGCAGGGACGCTTTGATCGCGACGCCTTGGGCCGCGCCCTGGACAACCTGCTATTGAATGCCCTCCAGGCCGCGCCGACGGGCAGCGAGATCCGCCTGGACGTCAGCCAAGGTGGCGATTGGCTGGTGCTGGCGGTGGAGGACGACGGCCAAGGCCCGCCCGCCGAGCTGCGCGGCCAGTTGTTCGAACCCTTCGTCACCGGCCGCCCCGAGGGCACTGGCCTGGGCCTGGCCCTGGTCCGCGAGACCGCCCGCGCCCATGGCGGCGAGGCGCGCCTGGTCGAGACCTCTCCCCCTACCCGCTTCGAGATCCTGCTGCCATGCCTACCCTGCTGATCATCGACGACGACGCTGGCCTGCGCGACGCCCTCGCGGAAACCGCCGCGGACCAGGGTTACCGAGTCCTGCAAGCCGACCAGGGCGAGGCCGGGCTGCGGCTGTTGCAGCAAGAGGCCGTCGACGCCGTGCTGCTCGATCTGCGCATGCCGGGGCTCGATGGGCTGGAGGTGCTGGCGCGTATCCGCGCCCTGCCCGAGCCGCCACCGGTCACGGTACTCACCGCCTTCGCCAGCGCCGGCAACACCATCGAGGCCATACGCCTGGGCGCCTTCGACCACCTCACCAAGCCCATCGGCCGCGAGGAATTGATCCGGGTGCTGGCCGGCATGACCGCCCAGCGCGGTCCGGCCAATGCCCCGGCGGCAACGGCGGACGGCCACACCCTGGTGGGCGGCAGCGATGCCCTGCGCCAGGTGCAGAAGACCATCGGCCGCCTGGTCGACAGCGAGGCCACTGTGCTGGTCACCGGCGAGACCGGCACCGGCAAGGAATTGGTGGCCCGCGCCATCCACGAACACGGTAAGAGACAGGGCGCGCCTTTCGTCGCGGTCAACTGCGCAGCCATTCCGCCAGACCTGCTGGAAAGCGAGCTCTTCGGCCACGTGCGCGGCGCCTTCAGCGGGGCAACCGCCAATCGCCTCGGCGCCTTTCGTGAGGCCCAGGGCGGAACGCTCTTTCTCGACGAGATCGGCGACATGCCGCTGCCCATGCAGGCCAAGATCCTGCGCGCCCTGCAGGAGCGCGAGGTGACCCCGGTGGGCGGCGCCCCGGTACGGCTGGACGTGCGCCTGGTAGCTGCCACCCACCGTGACCTGGCCCAGCGCGTCGCCAGCGGCGACTTCCGCGAGGACCTCTTCTACCGGCTGCACGTGGTGCCCATCCACCTGCCGGCCCTGCGCGAAAGACGCGCCGACATCCTGCCCCTGGCCGAGCACTTCCTCGCCCCCAGCGGCCGGGTGCTGGCCGACGATGCGGCGGCCCTGCTCTTGCGCCACCCCTGGCCCGGTAACGTGCGCGAGCTGCGCAACGCCATGCAGCGGGCCGCGACGCTGGCCCAGGGCGAACGCATCGTCGCCGCCGACCTGGCCTTCCTGCAGGCCGATGCCCCGGAAGCCCTGGTCATCGACGCCAACTGGCCCGAGGAAACCCTGGCCGAAGCCACCGCGCGCCTGGAGCGGCTGTTGATCGAACGGGCACTGCAACGCAGTGGCGGCAACCGCGCCGAGGCGGCGCGCCGGCTCGGCATCCATCGTCAGCTGCTCTACACCAAGCTGAGCCGCCTCGGCCTGGGTGTCGGTGAAGACGACAGTCCGAGCTAGGCTGTCCGCTTTGCCGACAGGGGTGTCCGCGAGCCGGACGCAACGGCTGGCCAAGATCGCCTGAAAATATCTTAAGTTATTGTTTTTTATATAAATAAAAAGTTGGCACAGGCCCTGCAACATCCTGATCGTCAACCACCGCAGGAGTCATCCATGCCTACCAAGACCCAAACCCTCGTGCTCGGGACCTTCGCCCTGCTGTCCGTCAGCGGCCTCGTCCTGGCACAGAACGCGCCGGCCACCAGCGCGGCGACCACTACCGCTGCCAGCGCCCAGATCCCCACCCAGCAAGGTCAACTCAAGCAGTTCCTGATCAATCCCCGTGGCGATATCGATGGCCTGATCCTGGCCGATGGCACCGAGGTCAACACCCCGCCGCACCTGTCCACGCAGCTGGCTGCCACCTTCAAGCCGGGTGACACCGTCAATGTCGCCGGCCTGCGCGCCGCCAGCCTGCCGCTGGTCCAGGCGGTCTCCCTGACCAACGTCCAGAGCGGCAAGACCGTCACCGACGAAGGCCCCGACCGCGCCGGTGGCCCCCGTCCGCCGGCTCCCCCGGTACCGGGCACCGAGCGCAATGGCGACAGCCTGCAGGGCCAGATCGTCCAGCTGCTGCACGGTCCCCGCGGCGACGTGAATGGCGCCCTGCTGCAGGACGGCACCGCCCTGCGCCTGCCGCCCCATGAAGCCCTGCGCCTGCAAGCCCTGCTCAAGCCCGGCGCCAGCGTGGCCGCCCGTGGCGAGCTGATCGCCAATGCCCAGGGCCGGGCCTTCCGGGTCAGTGCCCTAGGCGCTGACGCCAACTCGCTGCAGACCCTGGACACCCCGCCGCCCCCGCCCGGTCCCGGTCGTCTGCCGCCGCCTCCGCCCCCCGGCGTCCAGCCGGTCGCTCCGGGCGCGCAGCCGGCCGGCTGATCAGGCCAGCAGCCGCCGGGTCGCCTCGGCGATCCGGTGGCAGGCCTCCTCCAGCACCGCGCGGGAGGTGGCATAGGACACGCGGAAATACGGCGCCAGGCCGAACGCCGAGCCTGGCACCACCGCCACGCCACCCTCGTCCATCAGGTAACGGGCGAATGCGGTATCGCTGTCGATCAATTCCCCGCCCGGCGTCCGCCGGCCCAACACCCCCGCACAGTTGGCATAGACGTAGAAGGCCCCCTCGGGCCGCCGCGCCGCCAGGCCCGGTACCGCATTCAGCGCGTCCACCACCAGATCCCGCCGCTCGCGGAACAGCTCGCAACGCTCGCGCACGATGTCTTGCGGGCCGTCCAGCGCCGCGATGGCCGCCGCCTGGCTCACCGAACAGGGGCAGGACGTCACCTGGCTCTGCACACTGGCCATGGCCTGGATCAGCTCACGTGGTCCCCCGGCATAGCCCAGCCGCCAGCCGGTCATGGCATAGGCCTTGGAAACCCCGTTGATGGTCAGGGTCCGCTCACGCAGGCGCGGCTCCAGCGCCGCCGGGGTGACGAAGCGGAAGCCGTCGTAGAGGATGTGCTCGTACATGTCGTCCACCATCAGCCAGACCTGCGGATGGCGCAGCAAGACGTCCAGCAGCGGCCGATAGTGCGCTTCGCCATAGGCCGCGCCCGAGGGGTTGGACGGCGAGTTGAGCATCACCCAGTGCGTGCGTGGGGTAATGGCCGCCTCCAGCGCGGCGGCCGTGAGCCGGAAACCGTCTTCCTCGCGACAGGGCAGCACCACCGGCGTGCCGCCGAGGATGGCGACGATATCGGCGTAGGTCACCCAGAAGGGGGCGGGGATGATCACCTCGTCGCCCGGATCGAGGGTCGCCATCATGGCGTTGAAGATCACCTGCTTGGCACCCGCCGAGGCGGTCACCTCGTCCTGGGCGAAGACCAGGTCGTTCTCCCGCGCGAACTTGCGGCGGATGGCCTCCTTCAGCGCCGGGCTGCCGTCGAGCGCCGTGTACTTGGTCTGGCCGTCGCGAATGGCCTGGATGGCCGCTTCCTTGATGTGCTCCGGAGTATCGAAATCCGGCTCGCCCGCGCCCAGCACCAACAGATCGGCGCCCTGGCGGCGCAAGGCATTGGCGCGCTCGGTGATCTTGAGGATCTCGGAGACACCCACGGACGCGAGGCAGTGGGCGGTATGCAGGGTGGAAGCAGCGGCCATGACAGGGCTCCAGGCGATGAATACGAAGGCGCCGGATCTGTCCGGCAAGGATCGTCTCGCACTATCGAACCGCTGCCGTCCGCCTTCAAACGCTATAAAGGACTCACGTCATTCCACCGGGGCATGGTCTGGCGCCACGGTGGACGCTAGAGTGGCGGCCATGTCCACTGCCCCCTCCCCCCTCGCTGCCTACCGCCAGGCCCTGGCCCGGGGCGAGCGGCTGCCCGATGCCGCCCAGGACGCCGCCGTACAGCGGCTGGAAGCCTGTCATGCCGCCCTGCTCGCCGGTCGCCCGGCACGCGGCCTCTATCTCTGGGGTCCGGTCGGGCGCGGCAAGACCTGGCTGCTGGACCTGTTCCACGCCAGCCTACCGGTGCCCGCGCGCCGCCAGCACTTCCATCACTTCATGCGCTGGGTGCACCAGCGCCAGTTCCAGCTCAGCGGCACCCGCGATCCCCTGCAGGTTCTGGCTCGCGAACTGGCCGCCGAGGTGCGGGTGCTGTGCTTCGACGAACTCTTCATCAGCGACATCGGCGACGCCATGCTGGTGGGCGGTCTGCTGCGCGCCCTGCTGGACCAGGGCCTGGTGCTGGTGGTCACCTCCAACCAGCCGCCGGAGCAGCTCTATGCCGATGGCTTCAACCGAGAGCGCCTGCTGCCGGCCATCGCCGCGCTGCAAGCGCAGTTGGACGTACTCGAAGTGGACGGCGGCCAGGACCACCGCCTGCACCAGGGCGAGCCCGAGCCCCGCTACTGGGTGGACGACCCCAGCGCCCTGGCCGCGACCTTCGCCTGCCTGACCGCAGGTGAATCCGTCACAAGCGAACCCCTGCTGCTCGGCGGTCGCTGCTTGCCGGTGATAAAGCGTGCACCCGGCGCCCTCTGGCTGGACTTCGCTACCCTCTGCCAGGGCGCCTGGGCGACCACGGACTACATCGACCTCTGCACCCGCTTCCCCGCGCTGCTGCTGGGTAGCGTGCCTTGCCTCTCCGGCGACCCGCGCGACGGTCGCATCGCCCGGGGCACCGAAGACGGCGTGGAACGGGTGGTCGCCGGGGACCGCGAATTACCGCGCCTGGCGCCCCAGGACGACGCGGTACGTCGCTTCATCGCCCTGGTCGACGAAGCCTACGACCGCCGTCGCCCGCTCTACCTGGACGCCGCCGTGCCGCTGGAGCAGCTCTATACCCGCGGCTGCCTGGACTTCCCCTTTCGCCGCACCCTGAGTCGGTTGCGGGAGATGCAGCAGGCACGCTACTGAGGGTCACGCTTCCCGGAGCGCTTGAGCACATAGCGCGGCCGGCGCTTGGTCTCGATGTAGATACGGCCGATGTATTCGCCCAGCACCCCGATGCCGATCAGTTGCACGCCGCCGAAGAAGAGGATGGCGGTCATCAGCGAGGGATAGCCCGGCACCGGATTGCCGAACACCAGCTTGCGGAACACCATGACCCCGGCATAGGCCAGGGACACCAGGGCGACACCGCCGCCGAGGTAGGTCCACAGCCGCAACGGCACGGTGCTGAAGGAGGTGAAGCCTTCCAGCGCCAGGTTCCACAGCTTCCAGCCGTTGAACTTGCTGCTGCCGGCGCTGCGCGGCGCCCGTTCGTATTCGACCACGCGGGTATCGAAGCCGACCCAGGAGAGGATGCCCTTCATGAACAAATTGCGCTCGGGCAACTCCTTGATGGCATCCACCACCTCGCGACTCATCAGCCGGAAATCGCCGACGTTCTCTTCGATGGGCGTCTGGGCGATGCGGTTGTGCAGCCGATAGAATCCCTCGGCGGTCAGCCGCTTGAGCGGGCTGTCGCTGCGACGGTCGACCCGTTTGGCCAGCACCACGTCGGCGCCCTGCCGCCACTGCTCGAGCAACCGCGGGATGACGTCCAGCGGGTCCTGCAGATCCACGTCCAGCGGCACCACCACCTCGCCCGAGGCGTGCTCGATGCCGGCGAACAGCGCGGCCTCCTTGCCGAAGTTGCGCGACAGTTGCAGCACCACCACCCGCGGATCTTCCTGGCGCAGGCGCTCGAGCACCCGGGCGCTGCCGTCGCGACTGCCATCGTCGACGAACAGCAGTTCCAGATCGTAACCGGCCAGTTCCTCGTGCGCACAGACCGCCTGATAGAAGAGCATGATGGCCAACTCTTCGTTGAACACCGGTACTACCAGGGACAGCTTCACGGCATCGCTCATTTGAACACCCACCAGGACGACAGCAGATAACTGCATACCGGGACCAGCGCCGTGGCCACCAGCAGCGCCGCGAGCGCCGGCACGCCGCAGGCGAGCAGACCGGTCAACAAGAGGTTATTGAGGCCGAAGCCGCCCAGCGCCACCAGCAGGAAGCGCCAGGGCGAGCCAGCCCGGGCGAAGGTGACGTGCCGGTGCCCCAGGTAGGAGACCCCGAAGGCGACCAGAAAGGCGCCCAGGTTGGCGCCATAGGCCGGCCAGCCCCACAGGCCCAGCAGCAGCGCGGCGACGGCCATGTGCACCAGGGTGGCAACCGCCCCGACCAAGGCGAATCGCAGGGGTCTGGCCGCGGACTTGGCCAGGGATCCGGAAGAAGACACGCTAGACCTCGGCGCAACGGCAATGGACGGCGCACGTTACCCCGCGGACGCCGAAACATCCTGTTGCATCCGTTGCAATTCCGTCATCCGGCGACGAACGGTCGCAACGCTTCACGGCGGCCTTTTCCGGGTGGCTATCGCCTACCCGGCGAACCAGCCGACAGCCGTGTTAAGGTGGGCCATCCCGCTTTCTACGAGGCCCGGCCATGACTCCGCGCATCGAACCCTTTTTCGACACCACGACCTCCACCTTCACCTATGTGGTCTACGAGGCCCCCGGCAGCCGCTGCGCCATCGTCGACTCGGTACTGGACTACGATCCGCACTCGGGCCGGACCGCCACCCTCTCGGCGGATCGCGTCGCCCGCTTCGTCCGCGACCAGGGGCTGACGGTGGATTGGCTGCTGGAAACCCATGCCCACGCCGACCACCTCTCCGCCGCGCCCTACCTGCGCCGGCAACTGGGCGGGCGCATCGCCATCGGCGAAGGCATCCGCCGCGTCCAGGGCGCCTTCAAGGACGTCTTCAACCTGGAACCGGAATTCCGCCTCGACGGCTCCCAGTTCGATCATCTCTTCCAGCCCGATGAGCTCTTCCACATCGGCAACCTCACCGCCCGCGCCCTGCACGTGCCCGGCCATACCCCGGCCGACATGGCCTACCAGGTGGAGGAGGACCACGTCTTCGTCGGCGACACCCTGTTCATGCCCGATGTCGGCTCGGCGCGCTGCGATTTCCCCGGCGGCAGCGCCCGCGATCTATATCGCTCGATCCGCCGGCTGCTGGCCTTGCCGGAGGCGACGCGCCTCTACCTGTGCCACGACTACCCGCCCGCAGGTCGCGAAGCGCGCCACGAGACCACCGTGGGTGAAGAGCGTGCGCTCAACGTCCACGTCCGCGATGGGGTGGACGAAGAGGCCTTCGTCGCCCTGCGCACCCGCCGTGATGCCACCCTGGCCATGCCGACGCTGATCCTGCCGGCGATCCAGGTGAACATCCGCGCCGGCACCCTGCCACCAGCCGAGGCCAATGGGCGGCGCTATCTGAAGATTCCCATCGACGGCTTCTAGACGAACCACCCGTCGTACAACCAAATAGCCACAGGGCTTGGACGCAGCGGCACCGCTGCGTCCAAGCCCTCGTGTCGTCCAGAACAGCCATGCGCCTTCCAACCCAGCGGCCGGGTTGGACAGCCATTCGGGCAAAGCTAGATACAGCCCTGGCAGTGGCCGAATGCCAGCGACCACCCATCCCATCGCTGGGAAACCTCGCCGCACCTGCCCCTCAATACCAGGGCAGGCAATGAGTTCTGCACTACATTCCCACAAGAGGTAGAGCGACCATGACCACCAAGCATTCGAACTCCAATCCCGGCAACTTCGCCAACGACCGCGAGAAGGCCGCCGAGGCCGGTCGCAAGGGCGGCCAGAACAGTGGTGGCAATTTCGCCAATGATCGCGAGAAAGCGTCCGAAGCCGGTCGCAAGGGCGGCAGCCGCTAGGGCACTGCCGTTGTGCGGAGCTGGGCCAGACAGGCCTGGCTCCTCTGAGACCACGAGCAAGAGGAACCCAAGATGAGCACCAACAATTCGAATCCCGGTAATTTTGCCAACGACCGCGAGAAGGCGTCCGAAGCCGGTAGCAAAGGCGGCCACAACAGCGGTGGCAACTTCGCCAACGATCCCGAGCGCGCCGCCGAGGCCGGGCGCAAGGGCGGCGAGAACAGTGGCGGTAATTTCGCCAACGACCCCGAGCGGGCTGCCGAAGCCGGCCGCAAGGGGGGCCAGAACAGCGGTGGCAACTTCGCCAATGACCCCGAGCGCGCCGCCGAAGCCGGGCGCAAGGGCGGCGAGAACAGCGGAGGTAACTTCGCCAACGATCGCGAGAAGGCCTCCGAGGCCGGTCGCAAGGGCGGTAGCCGCTAGCGATTTGGCGCTACCCCAGAGCTAACGAAGGGCAGGATCATCCTGCCCTTCTTGCGTTTGAGCCCTCGCTATCGACCCCCGGACTCGGGGATCACCGAGATCTGCCCGTTCTTCTCCAGCACCGCGAAACGGATCTGCTCCATCCGCTCCAGACCCTGGCTCTGCCGCGCCGCTTCGAGAATGTCCTCCTCGGTGAGCCGCGCCTTGCGCAACCGCTGCGTCAGGGGCTTGCCGTACTCCACCACGATCAAGGGCACGCCATCGAGAAAGCGCCCCACCTGGGGCGAGCGCTGCTTGAACAGCGACAGCAGGATGTCGATCAGCACCAGGGTGCCTATCACCACGAAGGCGTTGATCACCGAGAAGTCGTCGCCCAGCAGGGCTTGTTGGGTCGCCTCGCCGATCACCAGCAACAGAACGAAATCGAAGGTGGTGATCTCCGATAGAGCCCGGCGCCCGGTAAGGCGGAAGAGCACCAGCAAGAAGACGTAGATGGCCGCAGCGCGCAGCACGGATTCCATGGCGATTCCTTTTAGGGGTAGATGAAGGCCGAGAGGGCGAGTGGTGCCTTATCAGGTCTGAGGATGCGCCAGTCCCGGTTGCCCAGCGCATCCGGCCGCAGTGCCAGGTGCAGCCGACTGGGTCCGCTGCCGGTGGTCAGGTCGAGCCAGAGCACGCCGTCGCTGCTGGTCATCCGCGCCGGTTGTGGATAGAGGGCCTCCACCGTCCAGTCCGCCACCAGGCGTTCGTCGAGGCCAACGCGGGTCAAGCCGGGCGCCAATTCCAGAGTCAGGGTCGTAGGGGCGCCGCGGCGTTGGAAGCGCTCGTATTGCACCTTGAGTTGGCCATCGTCACTGACGCGGGTCGCCGTGACCCAGGGACCGCCACTGGCGAAAAGCCCGCCCAACGCCAGCACCACGAACAGCCCCAGCAGCGCCCAGCCCAGGCGCTCGCAGCGCCAGATCCAGCGTTGCAGCCGCATGTCCTCCTGGATCGGACGGCCTTCTTGCAGCGGTGGCGCCATGGCGGATTCTCCCTTGCTGGTAGGGCTTGGAGCCCGACCGGGAGTCGCCGGTTCGACCGCTTCGCCCCATCCTGGAGCATACTGCCCGCCCTTTTTTCATCTGGAGTCCCGCCGATGCCCGCCTGGTGGCTACTCGTCCTGCCCCTCATCGCCGGTGCCTGCCTGCCACTGCAAGCCGGCATCAACGGCCAACTCGCACGGCACCTCGGCAGCCTGTTCGCCGCGGCGTCCATTTCCTTCATGGTCGGTCTGCTCGCCCTGCTGGGGCTGACCCTTTGGCAACGCGGCGTGCCCACCCTGGGCCTGCTGCGCGAATTGCAGTGGTGGCACTGGTGCGGCGGCCTGCTGGGCGCCTTCTTCATCGCCATGGCCGCCTTCGCCGGACCGCGCATCGGTGCCACCCTGTTCATGGCGCTGGTCATCGCCGGTCAGTTGGCCATGTCCTTGAGCCTGGATCATTTCGGCTGGGCCGGCTTTCGCCAGGACCCGGTCACCCTGGGCAAGCTGGCCGGCGTGGTGCTGATCGGCGCGGGCGTCTGGTGCATCGCCCGCGCCTGAGTTCAATACAGATCGCGACGGTAGCGCTCGGTCTCCAGCAACCGCTGGACTTCCGTCTCGCCGAGCAATGCCTGCAGGGTGGCATGCACACCACGCCCCAGCCCCTGCAGACTGCCGCAGACCATGATGACGGCATCCGCCGCCAGCCAGTCGAGCAGCACCTCGCGTCGCGCCTGTAGCCGCGCCTGCACGTAGCCATCGCCGTCACGCGAGAACACCCGGTCCAGCCGCGCCAGCTCGCCCTGGGCCAACCAGCTTTGCAGCTCCGCGTCATAGAAGTTGTCGTGCGCCGCCGTGCGTTCGCCGAACAGCAGCCAGTTGCGCTGTCGTCCGGCGGCGATGCGCGCCGCCAGCAGCGGTCGTACCCCGGCCAGGCCGGTGCCGGCGGCGATCAGGATCAGCGGGCGCTCGTCCAGCGGCGGCCGAAAGCCCGGATGGGCGCGCAGCCGCGCCGGCAGCAGATCGCCCGGACGCAGCGCCGTGGTCAACCAACCGGAGGCGATCCCCAGGCGACCATCGGCCTTGCGCTCCTGGCGCACCAGCAAGCGCAACGCGCCCTCGCCGGGCAGTGAGGCGATGGAGTACTGGCGTACGGCGAGGGGTACCAGGGCGTCGAGCAGGGCCTGGGCGTCCAATCCGCGCAAGGCCGACCGGTCATCCGGCAGCCACCGGGTTTCCAGGGCTGCGGCCAAAGGCAGCGTCATGCCATCGCTCTGCACCTCACGCTCGGCGGCCAACCCCAACGGCTGCAACCAGGTGCTGACAGTCTCGGCGCTCTGCCGCGGCGCTATCTCCAGGATATCGCCCGGCGCCCACGCGCTAGCCGGTGGCGGCACCAGTCGCAACTCGAAGGCCGGCCCACCGGGGCTGCCGGCGTTGAGCCGTTGCACCGACGCCAGCCGCCAGGACTGCAAGGGACGCTCGGCCGGCGATTCGACCAGGGCAGCACCCAGCGCCTGCAGCCGACCTTGCCAAAGAGTCAGCGCCTGGGGATCGCCATTGTCCACCTCCACGGTGCCGAACAAAGGTCTTGCGCCCTGGCGGCCCAGCCAGGCATCCAAGCGGTGAGCGAAGGCGCAGTAGCCCTGGTAGCGCCGATCACCGAGAGCCAGCATGCCGTAACCCAGGTCCGGCAAGGCGAGATCGGCGGCCAGCATCCGCCGTTCGAAGCCGCGCGCGGCATCCGGCGCCTCGCCATCGCCGTGGGTGGCGACGACGAACAGCGCCTGGGTTGCCTGCTGTAGGCGCGCGCTGTCGAGCCGAGCGAGAGCGACGACCTCCGCGACCAGCCCCGCCGCCTGCAACTGGGCAGCGGTCTGCCAGGCCAGGGCTTCGGCCTGGCCGCTCTGGCTGGCGTAGCCGATCAGCCAGTCGACGCTCCCGGTGGTGGCGGGCGGCAGTCCGGCCCGAGCTGCCCGTGCCTGGCGACGCTTGCGGCGGCGGTCCAGGTAAAGCCATAGCCCGGTCACCAGGAACACCGGCATGGCCAGGCTGGCGAGCAGCATGAGCACCCGTCCCGCCAGCCCGAAGTACTCACCCGAGTGCAGGGCGTAGACGCTAAGCAGCAAGCGAGCACCCAGCGGCTGCTCGCGATAGCGACGATGATCGAGCACCCGCCCCGCGCCGTCGAAGACGATGCGATTGAGCGCGCGAACATGGGCGGCGCCCTCCGGCAGGTACCAGAGGGTCGGATGGCTGACCTGGCGCGCCGGATTGGGCAATAGCAGCCCATAGCCCTCGACCTGCCCTCCGGTTTCCCGGCGGAAACTCTGCCAGAGGGCGTCCAGGTCCACGTCCCGCCTGGCCACCACCCCGGCGATCTCCGGCTCGGGTGCCGCTCCCAACAGTCGGTCGCTGGCCTCGCGATACCAGCCATAGGACCAGTAGAGGCCGGTCAGCGCCGCCAGCAGATAGAGCAGCAGGCACCAGGTGCCGACCACGGCGTGCAGGTCCCAGTGGAAGCTGCGTCCGCGGCGGGCCCAGTCCAGCGTCAGCCAGGTCCGCCAGCGTCGCACCTGGCGCGGCCAGCGCAGATAGAGTCCGGACAGACAGAGCACCAGCAGGATCAGGGTGGCCGCCCCGGTCAGCGTTCGCCCCAGCGAACCCAGCGCCAGGGAACGGTGTAGCTTGAGGATGAAATCGAAGAAACCCTGACCACGGGGCGATTCGAGGACGTCACCACTGTAACGATCGAACAGCCGCACCTCGCCGCGCCCCTGAGCTCCCGCCGGAACCAGCCCGACCATGCCGTAGCCCTCCCCTACCAGGCTGGAGACGAAACTCAGCTCCTGGCCAGGCGCGGCGAGGCGCTGGCGCAATTCCGGGAGCGTCAGCGGTCGCTGATCCGCCCGCGCTGCGACTGGTGGCGGATTGAGTAGTTGCAGCAGTTCCAGCTGGAAGCTGTAGAGCGCACCCGTCACCCCCAGCACCACCAGCACCAGGCCGGCCGCCAGCCCGAGCAGGCTGTGCAGCTGGAACAGGCCGCTGCGGATCAGGGCTGCGCCCACAGCCGTAAGAGATTGTGATAGACGCCGGTCAGTTGCAGACAGGCCTCGTGGCCCTGGCCCAGCTCGGCGGCGGCGCGCTGGATGCCCTGGTCGAGTTCGAACAGCTGGCTGCGCTGGCCGGCGTCGCGCACCAGGCTCTGGATCCAGAAGAAGGAGCACAGCCGCGCGCCGCGGGTCACCGGCAGCACCCGGTGCAGGCTGCTGGCCGGATAGAGGATCAGATCCCCGGCGGCGAGCTTGACGCTGTGGGCACCGTAGGTGTCTTCGACCACCAACTCGCCACCGTCGTATTCTTCCGGCGCGCAGAAGAACAGGGTGGCGGAGAGATCGGTGCGCAGGTAGCCGCCGCCATCCGGCAGGGGGCGCAGGGCGTTGTCCACGTGCAGTCCGAAGGACTGGCCACCACGGTAGAGATTGAACAACGGCGGAAACACCCGCGCCGGCAACGCCGCGGCGACGAACAGCGGATGCCGCGCCAGGGCCTGCTGGATCAGTTCGCCCACCGCACGCGCCGCCGGGTCATCCGCTGGCAGCTGCAGATTGTCCTTGGCCATGGCCGACTGGAAGCCGGCGGTGTGCTTGCCATCGGCCCAGGCCACGGCCTCCAGCCGCTGACGGCAATCCCTCACCTGCTCGGGCGTCAGGATGCCCGGAACGCTGATCATCATCGGCGGTTTCCTCCTCAAAGCCGAAAGCCCTGCGGCGGCAGGGCTTCGGGGTATCGCCAGGATGCTTAGAAGCTGTAGGTGGCGGTCAGGACCGCCGAACGCGCATCGCCGTACTCGATGGCCGACGACCTCGTGCTCACGCCCAATTGCGAGCGCACCCGCTCCACGTAGTCCTTGTCGAACACGTTGTTGACGTTGAGCTGCAGGTCGACGTTGCGGTTGACGCGATAGCCGACCATGGCGTTGTGCAGCCAGTAAGCATCGAGCTTGGCACCGTCGTTGCTGGAGGTGACGTTACGCTCGCTGACGTAGCGCGCACCATAGCCCACCCGCCAGCCAGCCGGCAGTTCATAAGTGGTCCAGAGGTTGAACGAACGCGGCGGAGTGTTGGCCAGGGCCTGGCCTTCGCGATTGCGTCCGTCTGGGGTATCGGCGGCCTTGAGCGTCTCGCTGTCGAGGAAGGTGAAGTTGGCGTAGACGTTCCACTGTTGGGTGATGCGACCGGTGGCGCCCAGCTCGATGCCCTGCACGCGTTGTTCGCCGGCCAGGGCGGTGCTGCCGTCGATCAGGGTTTCCCGGGCGTTGGTCTTCTCGACGCGGAACAGGGCGCCGTCCAGCTCCAGACGCTTGTCGAGGAATTCCCACTTGGTGCCCAGTTCCCAGGTCTTGTTCTTCTCCGGCCCCAGATCCTGGTTGGCCGCGCTCAGCCCGGCGCCGGTGGAGGTCAGGCTTTCCGCCGAGGGGTTGAAGGAGGTGCCATAGGCCACGTAGACCCGGCCGTTCGGAGCCGGCTTGAACACCAGGCCAGCGCGCCCGCTCAACTTGGCGTCATCGGAACTCAGCTTGGTCTTGGCGCCACGGACGCCGTTGCTGACCGCCGTGGTCTCGCTGTCGCCATCGAACCAGTCGTAGCGCAGGCCCAGGTTGAGATCCCAGTACTGATTCAGGGCGATGGTGTCGAAGGCATAGAGCGCCTTGTCGGTCAGCACGTTGTTGGCGATGGCCGAGGTCTGCTTGTTGGTCGCACCGTTATAGCGCTCCGGCGGTGCGGCCAGGGAATAGCCGGCGGCCGGGAAGGTGAGGCCGTAGCTGTAGGTGTCGCGGTCGTAGTCCTCGCGGGAGAATTCGGCGCCCAGCACGAAGGCATGGCCCAGGCCGAAGGTGTCGAAATTGCCGGTCAGATTGGTCTGGTTGATCCACATCTCCGAGGTCACGTCACGGCCATAGCCCTGCGGACCGGCCGGGCGATAGCGCCCCGCCGCCACGCCACCCAGGTTGACGTGGGACGCCGAGATCACCACGTCACGCTCGATACGGCTGTAACGGGTCAGGTTCTGCAGGCTCAGGTTGTCGTTGAAGCGATGCTCCAGCTCCACGGTGAAGACATTGTTGTTGATGTCTTCCTTGTCGATATTCTTGAAGCCGAAGTAGGCGTCGCGATCCACACCGGCCAGGCGCTTGCCGTTCAAGGCCGGTACGCCGTAGTCGGGCTGGTTGTTGTCGGTCTGGTGGAAATAGCTCAGAGTCAGGCGGGTGTCGTCCGACAGCCCCAGGGCCAGCGACGGCGCGATGCCCCAGCGTTCGCGGTCGATCTGGTCACGGCCGGGCACATCGTTCTCATGGGCCATCATGTTCAGGCGGAAAGCACTGCCCTCACCCACGCCTTGCAGCGGCTGGTTGGTGTCCAGGGTCAGGCGGCGATAGCTGTCGGTACCCAGGCCGGCGCCGATGCGGGTGAACTGGCGCTCCTGGGGCTTCTTGCTGATCAGGTTGATGGAACCGCCGGTGGTGCCCGCGCCGCCGAACACCGAATTGGGGCCCTTGATGACCTCCACCGACTCCAGGTTGAAGGTGTCGGTACGGTTGGTCTGGGTGCTGTCGCGCAGGCCGTCGATCTGGATGTTCGAGTTGGCGCTGAAGCCGCGGATGTTGATGCTGTCACCGGAACCGCCACCGCCCTCACCGGCGTTGAAGGTGATGCCGGAGACGTTGGACAGCACTGATCTCAGGCTCAGGGCCTGCTGATCCTGGATGACCTGCGCCGGCACCACGGTGACGGTCTGCGGGGTGTCCAGCAAGGGCGCGGTGTACTTGCGCGAGGCGGATTGTTCGGCTTTGAAGCCCTCCTGCTGCGTCTGACCTTCGATGGTCAGGCTCTCCAGTTTGGTCACCTGCTCCTTCGCTTCCTGGGCCAGGGCACCCAGGGACAGAGACGCGACGGCAACGCTGAAAGTGGAAACCAGCAAACGGCGCTGGGACAACGAGGAAAGTTCCTTGGACATGATGGCGAGCCGCCTCCTTTTGTGAATGCGGCGCGATTCTATTTGCTAACGATTATCAAATCCATAGTGAATGTAAACTATTCTTAACAAAACTGACCTGAGCTGATAGATCTCTTTTCGACCGCCATGAAAAAGCCCGCGCCTCCCGAGGAGACGCGGGCTCGTTCACCGCCGGTAACCTTACAGGTAGAAGGCCTTCAGCGGCGGGAAGCCGTTGAATTCCACCGCGCTGTAGCTGGTGGTGTAGGCGCCGGTGGACAGCCAGTACAGGCGGTCACCGCTGGCCAGGTTCAGCGGCAGGCCGTACTTGTAGTGCTCGTACATGATGTCGGCGCTGTCGCAGGTCGGACCGGCGATCACCACCTCTTCCATCTCGCCCTTCTTCTCGGTCCAGATCGGGAACTTGATGGACTCGTCCATGGTTTCGATCAGGCCGGAGAACTTGCCGACGTCGGTGTAGACCCAGCGCTCCACGGCGGTCCGCGACTTGCGCGCCACCAGCACCACTTCGCTGACCAGGATGCCAGCGTTGGAAATCAGCGAGCGACCCGGCTCCAGGATGATTTCCGGCAGATCGTCGCCGAAGTCTTCCTTGAGGAAGCGGATGATCTCGTCGGCATAGGTCTCCAGGCTGTTGGTGCGCTGGATGTAATTGGCCGGGAAGCCACCGCCCATGTTGATCATCTTGAGGGTGATGCCGTCTTCTTCCTTCAAGCGCTCGAAGATCACCTTGACCTTGGCGATGGCGGCGTCCCAGACGTCGATGTCGCGCTGCTGGCTGCCGACGTGGAAGGAGATGCCATAGGGCTCCAGGCCCAGCTGGCGGGCCAGGATGAGCAGGTCCAGGGCCATGTCGGGCTGGCAGCCGAACTTGCGCGACAGCGGCCAGTCGGCGGAGTTGGAGCCTTCGGTGAGGATCCGCACATAGATGCGCGAGCCCGGGGCGGCCTTGGCGATGTTGCGCAGGTCGGCCTCGGAATCGGTGGCGAACATGCGCACGCCCTTCTCGTAGAAGTAGCGGATGTCCTTGGACTTCTTGATGGTGTTACCGTAGCTGATGCGCTCCGGCTCGACCCCGGTCGACAGCACCTTGTCCAGCTCATAAATGGAGGCGATGTCGAAATTCGAGCCCTTGTCGCGCAGCAGCTCGGTGATCTCGATGGCCGGGTTGGCCTTGACCGCGTAGTAGATCTTGGCGAACGGGAAGTTGTTCACCAGGTCATCGTAGGCCCGCGAAATGGTGGCGGTGTCGATGACCACGAAGGGGGTTTCATGCTGGTCGGCGAAGGCCTTCATCTTCTGGAAGGTTTCGCGAGAATAGTAATCTTCGACCTTGATGGACATGCGTCGGACTCCCGATGGGCAGAACAAATTGAAGGAAGGGGTGTTCTGAACGCCTAATCCGTTTCCCCACTTTGGTTCGCCTACTTCCCAAGGCACATCGCCGAAAGCAAAAAGGTCAACGCGTGCTGGCGTTGACCTCGCTGTCTCGTCGTCGGTACTTGAGCCGGATGGATCGTTTCCAGCATGGACGTTCGGGCGCGAACTTTAGGGCCAGTCGCCCTGAAGATCAATGTTAAATCCATCATCTTTACCGAACGGTGACGCCTGCGAACTCACCCCTCTCCGGTAACCGACCGGAGCGGGCGACGAGATGTTCCGAACAGGCGATGACAGGACCGTTCAGGCTCAGCCTTTCCTCGATTGCCTTGACCGGAAACGGCCAGCCCCTCCTTGCACCTGAGCGGATACTCGTCCGAGCGAAAACGCCACCGCTCGGGAGCGAAGGGATGGGCCAGGCGAATGGACTGAGGCTGCTACTGCTGGCGGCGATCTGGGGCGCGAGCTTTCTCTTCATGCGCATCGCGGTGCCGGCCTTCGGTGCCGTGAATACCGCCTTCCTGCGGGTAGCGCTCGGCGCCCTGGGGCTGGCGGTTCTGTTGCTCCTGATGCGGCGCTCCTGGCGTTTCGCCGGCAAGTTCTGGTCAGCGGCCTTGCTCGGCGTCGTCAATTCCGGGTTGCCGTTCCTGCTGTACTGCCTGGCGGCGCGCTCCCTTCCCGCGGGCTATTCGGCGCTGCTCAATGCCACCACGCCCTTGATGGGCGCCCTGATCGGCTGCGCCTGCTTTGGCGAGGTCCTGAGCCGGCGCAAATGGCTCGGCGTGGCCACTGGCCTGCTCGGAGTAGCCCTGATCGTTCCGCGCGGCGAGGGGGATGCGGGGACGGGCATGCTGGTCGGCATCGCCGCCTGCCTCTTGGCCACGGCCTGCTACGGTACCGCCGGCTACCTGGCACGCCGCTGGATCGGCGACCGTGGGGGCCTCGATGCCACCCTGGTCGCCTTCGGCAGCCAGGCGGGCGCGACGCTGTTCCTCTTGCCGTTCAGCCTGGCGACCCTGGCCATGAATCCACTGCCCGCCGCGCCACCCATGAGCGCCTGGCTCAGCGTCCTGGCGGTCGGCCTGTTGTGTACCGCCCTGGCCTACAGCCTGTATTTCCGCCTGCTGGCCGATCTCGGGCCGCTACGCACCCTCAGCGTGACCTTTCTGGTCCCGCCGTTCGGCGTGCTCTGGGGCTATCTGGTGCTGGGAGAAACCCTGGCGCCCAACGCCCTGCTGGGCGCGCTGGTGATAGGGCTGGCGGTTTGGCTGGTCTTGCATAGCGAATCGACAGTGACGACGCGACGGTAAGTACCGTTGGGCTTCGACGGTGGAGCCGTCTCAACCCAACCTACCGGAGCCTCGGCTGTAGGTTGGGTTGAGCGCAGCGAAGCCCAACAGCCCAAGCGTTTTACCGGAACGGCGGCTCGTCGAAGCTGCGCAGCTTGCGCGAGTGCAGGGAGTCGAGCTGGGTACGCAACTGGTCCAGGGCGGCGATGCCGATGGCCAGGTGCTGGCTGACGGCACGGGCATAGAAGGCGTTGGCCGAGCCCGGCAGCTTGATCTCGCTGTGCAGCGGCTTGTCGGAGACGCACAGCAGGGTGCCGTAGGGCACGCGCAGGCGATAGCCCTGGGCGGCGATGGTGCCGCTCTCCATGTCCACCGCCACTGCGCGGGCCAGATTAATCAGCGGGCGTTCCTGGGCCCAGCGCAGCTCCCAGTTGCGGTCGTCGTAGGTCAGCACGGTACCGGTGCGCAGACGGCGCTTGAGCGCCTCGCCGCGTTCGCCGGTGACGCTGGCGGCGGCGTCCTGCAGCGCCACCTGTACCTCGGCCAGCGCCGGGATCGGGATGTGCGGCGGCACCACGCGGTCGAGGATACCGTCGCGTCTCATGTAGGCATGGGCCAGCACGTAGTCGCCGATGGTCTGCGACTGCCGCAGGCCGCCGCAGTGGCCGATCATCAGCCAGCAGTGCGGGCGCAATACCGCCAGGTGGTCGGTGATGTTCTTGGCGTTGGACGGCCCCACGCCGATGTTGACCAGGGTGACGCCATGGCCATCGCTGGCGATCAGGTGATAGGCCGGCATCTGGAAGCGGTGCCAGGCGATGGCGGCGATGACCGCCTGGGCCTCGGTCGGCTCCATGTCGCGCTCGATGATGACGTTGCCCGGCAGCACCAGGCGCACGAAGCGCGGATCGCTGCGCAGTTGCTCCAGGCCGTGCTGGATGAACTGGTCGACGTAGCGATGGTAGTTGGTCAGCAGGATCCAGGGCTGCACGTGGCGCCAGTCGCTGCCGGTGTAGTGGACGATGCGTCTCAGCGAGAAATCGGTGCGGGCGGCGTCGAACAGCGCCAGCGGCAGCGGATCGATGCGTTCCCAGTCGTAGTGGCCGTCGGCGATGTCGTCGTGGGCGGCGGAGAGATCGGTACTGGGGAAGACCCGCGCCAGCTCGGCGGCGGTCACGCCACTGCCGGCCAGTTCGTCGCCCTGCTCCACCACATAGGGATAGGGGATGTCCTGGCGACTGCGCCCGACCTCGACCTGGACGTCGTAGTCATGCATCAGGGGTTGGAGCTGTTCCAGCAGATAGCCGCGGAAGGCCGCCGGATGGGTGACGGTGGCCACGTAGGTGCCCGGCAACTGGATCTTGGCATAGGCGCGGGTGGTGGCCGGCGGCACGCCGGGGGCGCGATAGCGGATACGGATCTCGGGATAGCGGAACAGCTCACGCTCGGCCGCGCTGGGCTCGACGCGGTCCTTGAGATAGCGCTTGAGGGCGGCACCCAGGGCCTGGGTGGCCTCGTCGTGCAGCGCGGCGAGACGATCAACCGCCTCGCTGGCCGTGGCAACGGCGGTGAAATCCTCGAGTACGGACGTCATGCGGGTTTCCTTGTTATGTCACTGGCTATGGCTAACAGCCTAACACCCCTGCATGACAACGACTTACGCCATCAAAGAGTCTTTTCCCCCTGGGCATGCTGCTCCCATAGCCGGCGATAGTGGCCCTCGGGCCGCTGCAGCAGCTCCTCGTGGCTACCCTCTTCCACCTTGCGCCCATCGCGCAGCACCAGGATGCGATCGGCATGGCGGATGGTGGAGAGCCGATGCGCCACCACGATCAGGGTGACTTGGCCGCGCAACTCGTCCAGCGCCTGTTGCAGCCGGGCCTCGGTGGCGCTGTCGATGCTGGCGGTGGCCTCGTCCAGCAGCAGCACCTTGGGCTCGCGCAGCAGCGCCCGGGCCAGGGCCAGCAACTGCCGCTCGCCGGTGGACAGGGTGAAGCCGCGTTCGCCCAGGAGCGTATCCAGCCCCTCGGGTAGCCGCGCCACCAGGTCGTCCAGGTGGGCGGCGGCCAGGGCCTGGCGCAGTCGCGCATCCGGCACCTGGCTGCCCAACAGGAGGTTGTCCCTGAGGCTGCTGGAACGGATGAAGGGCTCCTGGGGCACGCTGGCCAGGGCCGCACCCAGCACTTCCGGGGTCAGGCTGCCCAGCTCGCGCCCGTCCAGGCAGAGACGACCACCGGTGACCGGTTGCAACCCGGCGAGCAGGTCGAGCAGGGTCGACTTGCCGCTGCCTGTCGGCCCGACGATGCCGAGGAAGGTACCCGGTGCTATGTCCAGGTCGATGCCGTGCAGGGTGTCGTGCCCGGCGCCGGCATGGCGGAAGCGCACGCCGTCGAGGTGGAAGTGCGCGGTCGCGATGGGGCGGTCATCCTCGCCGCTCAGCGCCGGCTTCTCCTCCAGCAGATGCAGCAGGCGGGTACCGGCCACCGAGGCCTGCTGGAACAGGTTGAATCTCTGGGTGATGTCCATCAGCGGTTCGGTCACCCGCCCCAGGTAGGTAACGAAGGCATAGAGCACGCCGATCTGGGCGCCGCCCTCCAGGTGGCCCAGGCCGTAGACCAGCAGCAGTACCGCCAGCACCGCCACGCTGACCAAGTCCAGCGCCGAACGCAGCAGCAGACCGGAGACGCGGATGGTGCGCATGCGAGCGCCGTATTGCGCCTGGTTGAGCCGCTGGAAATCCTGGCGGAAGCGTTCGGTCTGGTTGAAGGCCTGCAACAGGCCCATGCCGCCGATGGCCTCACCCAACCGGGCGCTCTGCTCGGCGCGCAGCATGCGCACCTCCATGGCCGCGGCGCCGCTGTATCGCTGGTAGGCCCAGACGATCAGCATGGCTGCCGGGATCAGCAGCACGGCGATGGCCATCAGCCGCACGTCGAGCAGGGCCATGGCCACCAGGATGCCGATCAGCAGCACGATATTGCCGACCATGTTGCCGAGGAAGGCCACATAGAGTTCGCGCAGGGCATCGGTATCGTTGGTCACCCGCGCCACCAGTTCGCCGGTGGCGGTGCGGTCGTGGAAACTCTGCGGCAGGCTCAGCACATGGCGGAACAATCGGCGCCGCTGCAAAAGCACCACGTCCATGGCGATCTCGGCGAATCTCAGAGATTGCAGGTAGCGACCGTAGGCGGCCAGGCCCTGGGAGACCACATAGGCCGCCACCAGGCCCACCAGCGGCCAGAGGCGCAGGTCGTGGGGCACCAGGTAGGTGTCCAGGTAGTACTTGGTCAGCCAGGGGCCGAGCACGTCGAACAGGGTGGCCACGACCAGGATGGCCAGGGTGCCGGCCAGCTTGCGTGGCTTGGCCAGCACCGGCTTGAGCAGCAGCGAGAGTACGCGGGTCCTGGTCATTGGCGAGCCTCCTCGGCCTGCTGCAGGGTCCAGAGCCGGGCATAGAGCCCACCGGCGGCGAGCAACTCGGCATGGCGACCGCGCTCCACCAGGCTGCCCTGGTCGAGGACGATGATCTCGTCGGCCTGCTGCACCGCCGAGAGGCGGTGGCTGACGATCAAGGTGGTACGCCCCTGCAGTCCCGCCAGGGTTCGTAGCAGCCGGGCCTCGGTGGCGGTATCCACCGCCGAGAGGGTGTCGTCGAGTAGCAGGATGGGCGCCGGCGAGAGTAGCGCCCGCGCCAGGGCCACCCGCTGGCGCTGGCCACCCGAAAGGGTCAGGCCACGTTCGCCTACCGGGGTGTCCAGCCCTTGCGGCAACGCTACCAGATCGGTACCGAAGGCGGCGGCGTCCAGGGCTTCGCGGATCTCTCCGGCGGTGGCGTCGGGCCGGCTGAGGGCGACGTTCTCGCCCAGGGTGCGGGCGAACAGGAAGGGGTCCTGGGGCACATAGGCGAACTGGGCGCGCAGGTCGGCCAGTCGATAGTCCTCCAGCGGCACCCCGCCCAGGCGGATGCAGCCCTGCTCCAGCGGAAACTGGCGCAAGAGCAGGCGCAGCAGGGTGCTCTTGCCGCTGCCGGTGGCACCGACGATGCCCAGGGTATCGCCGGCAGGCAGGTCGATGACCACGTCCTGCAAGGCCGGCTGACGCGCCTGGGGATAGGTGAAGGCCGGAATGTAGACCGACAGATCGGCCTGGTCCGGCGGTGTCTGGGTGCCCTCGTCGCGAATACGCTCGGTGACCGCGAACACCTCTTCCAGTCGGCGCGCCCCCGCCTCGCCGCGTTGCAGCAGGTTGAAGCACCAGCCAATGGCGAACATCGGCCAGATCAATTGCACCAGATAGAGGCTGAAGCTGGTCAGTTGGCCGAGGGTGATATGGCCTTCGAGATAGCGCCAGCTGCCCATCACCAGGGTCAGCAGGGTCGCCAGGCTCAGGGCGACGAAGATGATCGGCTCGTAGCGCGCCTCGGTGCGCTGTACCTGGTAGTCGGCCTTGGCCACGCTGCGGGCGCGTTCGTCGAAGTCGTCCAGCTCGGCTTCGATCAACGCATGCTGGCGCAGCATGCGCAGGCCGCTCAGGGCTTCCTGGGTGCGGTCGTTGAGCGCGGAAAAGCCCGCCAAGGCCAGGCCGAAGCGCTGCTGCACCCGCCGCGCCACGCGATAGAAGCCCCAGGCCATGAAGGGAAAGGGCAGCAGCGCCAGAGCGGCCAGGGGTGCGTCGATGCCGATGAACATGGCCAGCAGCACCAGCAGCAGGGTCAGCATGCCGTCGAAACTGGCGAGCACCCCTTCGCCTGCGGCGGTCTCCACGGCGTCGATATCCTGGGTGGCGCGGGCCAGCAGGTCGCCGGTACGGCTGGACTGGAAGAAGCCGGGATCGAGGCGCGCCAGCTTGGCGAAGAAGGCATCGCGCAGCTCCACGCCGACCTGGTAGGAGGTACCGAACAGCCGCACCCGCCACTGATATCTGAGTACATAGAGACCAAAGCCAACCACCAGGATCAGAGCGACGCGCCAGAGCAGCCCGGTCTGATCCAGCTCGCCCGCGCGCAGGGCATCGATGGCCTTGCCGATCCACCAGGGCAGGGTCAGGTTGAGCAGGCCGACGCCCAACAGGCAGAGGATCGCGGTCCCGTAGGCACGCCGTTGGCGGAGGAAAAAATCACGCAACAACCGCCACAACGCCATAAATCCGCCTTAGGCAACCAAAGGTGCAGTATATCGGCTCACGCCGGGGTAACGGAGTTCCATCGTCCGATCTGGGTCCCATATCTACGGGCGGAACGGCAACGGGTGGCGCGGGGCGCGAGGTCGTTGTAGGGTGCCACTCCCTGCCGCGCCCGGCCGCTGCGCCCCCTTCTCTTTGCTAGGCTGACGTCCATGACCCTCGAACCCCAACGCCCCGTCGTCCTCTGTCTGTCCGGCCACGATCCGAGTGGCGGCGCCGGCCTGCAGGCCGACATCGAAGCCCTGCTCGCCCAGGGTTGCCATGCCGCCCCCGCGGTCACCGCCCTGACCGTGCAGGACACCGTCGACGTCCAGGACTTCCGCGTGCTGGATCGCGAGTGGGTGCTGGCCCAGGCTCGAGCGATCATCGCCGACCTACCGGTGGCGGCGGTCAAGCTGGGCATGCTCGGTTCGGTGGAGATGGTCGAGACGGTGCTGGAAATCATGGAAGCCCTGCCCGGCGTGCCGCTGGTGTGCGATCCGGTGCTGCGCGCCGGTGGCGGCGGCGCCCTGGGCAAGGACGAGGTCGGCTACGCCATCCGCGAGCGCCTCTTGCCGCGCGCCACCATCGCCACCCCCAATCTGCCCGAGGCGCGCATCCTCGCCGAGTTGCCCGAGGGCACCCCGGAGCAATGCGCCGAACGCCTGCTGCCCCATTGCGCCCACCTGCTGATCACCGGTGGCCATGGCGAAGAGCACGAGGTGCATAACCGCCTCTATGACCGCGACGGCCGTTGCGAGACCCATGTCTGCCAGCGCCTGCCCGGCAGCTACCACGGCTCCGGCTGCACCCTGGCCAGCACCCTGGCCGGTCGCCTGGCCCTGGGCGAAGCCCTGCCCAGCGCCGTGCGCAGCGCCCTGGACTACACCTGGCGCACCCTGAGGGACGCCGAACGTCCCGGTCGCGGCCAGTACGTGCCGCGCCGCCTGCCGCTGGACTTCTGCTCATGAGCGATCTGCGCGGGCTCTACGCCATCACCGACAGCGCCCTGCTCGCCGACGGTCGCCTGCTGCCCTACGTCGAAGCCGCCCTGCAGGGCGGTGCCCGCCTGGTGCAGTACCGCGACAAGTCGCAGGACGCCAATCGCCGCCACGACGAAGCCGCAGCCCTGGCCGACCTCTGCCGGCAGCACGGCGCTACCCTGATCATCAATGACGACCTAGCCCTGGCCCGCGCCCTGGGCGTCGGCCTGCACCTGGGTCAGGAAGACGGTTCCCTGGCCAGCGCCCGTGCCGAACTGGGCGCGAATGCCGTCCTCGGCGGTACCTGCCACGCCAGCCTGGAACTGGCCGCGGTCGCCGCCCAGGCCGGCGCCAGCTACCTGGCCTTCGGCCGCTTCTTCGCCTCCAGTACCAAACCCGATGCCCCACCGGCGCCCCTCGACCTGCTCGACCAGGCCCGCAGCCGTTTCACCCTGCCACTGTGCGCCATCGGCGGCGTCACCCTGGACAACGCCCCCCTGCTGCTCGAACGCGGCGTCGACCTGCTCGCCGTCGTCCACACCCTGTTCTCCGCCGCCACGGCAGGCGAGGTGGAGCGCCGCGCGCGCGCCTTCGCCCAGTTGTTCGCGGCCTGACCCTATTCAAGGAGACTCCTATGTCCCGTTCCGCCCAACTCTTCGACCAAGCCCAGCGCCACATCCCCGGTGGCGTCAACTCGCCGGTGCGCGCCTTCAAGAGCGTCGGCGGCACCCCGCTGTTCTTCAAGCATGCCCAGGGTGCCTATGTCGTCGATGAAGACGACAAGCGCTACGTCGACTACGTCGGCTCCTGGGGTCCGATGATCCTCGGCCACAGCCACCCGGACGTGCTCGATGCCGTGCGCCGCCAGCTGGAGCACGGCCTCTCCTACGGCGCCCCGACCGCCCTGGAAACCACCATGGCCGAGCTCATCTGCGAGCTGGTGCCGTCCATGGACATGGTGCGCATGGTCAGCTCCGGCACCGAGGCCACCATGAGCGCCATCCGCCTGGCACGCGGCTATACCGGGCGCGACACCATCATCAAGTTCGAAGGCTGCTACCACGGCCACTCCGACAGCCTGCTGGTCAAGGCCGGCTCCGGCGCCCTGACCCTGGGCGTGCCCAGCTCGCCCGGCGTGCCAGCGGCCTTCGCCCAGCACACCCTGACTCTGGCCTACAACGACCTGGCCGAGGTGGAAGAGACCCTGGCGAAAACCGGCGACCAGATCGCCTGCATCATCGTCGAGCCGGTGGCCGGCAACATGAACTGCGTACCGCCCGCCCCCGGCTTCCTCGAAGGCCTGCGCAGCCTCTGCGATCGCTACGGCGTGGTGCTGATCTTCGACGAGGTCATGACCGGTTTCCGCGTCGCCCTGGGCGGCGCCCAGGAGTACTACGGCATCCGTCCGGACCTCTCCACCTTCGGCAAGATCGTCGGCGGCGGCATGCCGGTGGGCTGCTTCGGCGGCAAGCGTGAGATCATGGAAAAGATCGCCCCGCTCGGCCCGGTCTACCAGGCCGGTACCCTGTCGGGCAATCCGCTGGCCATGGCCGCCGGCCTGACCACCCTGCAACTGATCCGTCGCCCCGGCTTCCACGCCGAGCTGACCGACTACACCACACGTATGCTGCAAGGCCTGCAGGATCGTGCCGATGCCGCCGGCGTGCCCTTCGTCACCACCCAGGCGGGCGGCATGTTCGGCCTCTACTTCAGCGGCGCCGAAGACATCGTCACCTTCAGCGATGTCATGGGCAGCGACAGCGAGAGATTCAAGCGCTTCTTCCACCTGATGCTGGACGGTGGCGTCTACCTGGCACCCAGCGCCTTCGAGGCCGGTTTCACCTCCATCGCCCATGGCGACGAGGAGTTGCGCATCACCCTGGATGCCGCCGAGCGCGCCTTCGCCACCTTTACCGATTGAGGACCGTCCGTCTCGCTCCCGGAACCTCTCTACCCTGCCGGCCTCTCACCTAGTTGAGAGGCCGACGTCACAGGTAAAAAAAGTTCCACCGTTACGCGTAAAGGTTTTGAAAGCGTGTGGTGGCTTGACCCATAATGAGACGTCGGCGCGTTTCGCCGGCCGGGTTCTAAGAACCTGCCTCGATTGTGGAGGCGCTTCATGCACCGCGCTGGTCGTATCCTCTGCGCAGCCCTGTTTTTGCTGCCCCTGGCCTCCATGGCTGGTGGCAACTCCCTGCTCGTCCCCAGCACCAGCCGTTGCAACCTGACTCTGGCCAACGAAGCCTTGGCGCAGGCGATCGCCCGCTGCCAGCAGATCGCCCATGACGGCGACGCCCAGGCGCAGTACGAACTCGGTGATTTCTACTACGAAGGCAAGCAGACGCCCAAGGATCTCAACCAGGCACGCCAGTGGTTCGAGCAGGCCTCGCTCAAGGGCAATGCCGATGCGCAGAATCGCCTAGGCAACATGTTCTTTCGCGGTGAAGGCGTACCCCCCAACAACATCCAGGCCTATATCGTGCTGAAGATGGCCGCCATCAACGGCAACGACGAAGCCATGGACACCGCCGACCTAGTCAGCGCCCAGATGCGCCGTGACGAGCTGGAGGTGGCCACCCAGGTGCTGGGCCAGATCTTCCGCGACTATCTGCAGGACATGCAGACCGCCGGCAACATGAATCCCTTCCAACCGCCGCAGAACTGATCTATCAGCGCTGGCCTCGTAGCTCGCCCAGCGCTGATGTCCTCAGCAATGCTCAGCTCTTGTCGGGCATCGGCATGGGAAACGGCATGACATTGGTGCCGCCCTTGGCCTCGCTGATCTTGGGCTGCCCCAGACGCTCCACCTCGTCGATGCGGATGATCGAATGCATCGGCACGAAGCTGCGTACTACCCCTTCGAATTGCGCCTTGAGCTTTTCCTCGCTGGGGTCCACCACCACCTGGGTACGTTCGCCGAACACCAATTCCTCGATTTCCAGGAAGCCCCAGAGATCGCTCTGGAAGATCTGCTTGGCGTAGATCTCGAAGACCTGACCCTGGTTGACGAAGATCACCTTGTAGATGGCCGGCTTGCTGGGGGATGAGCTCATGGCGATGCGCGAGGTTCGATGGGAAAAAGGGCGGCGAGCATAGCATGGGCCTCGACCGAGAACAGCCGCCCGCCCAGGCGGCTGCGGGAAGCCCAATGACGCCCGTGGCACCGTCACGACGTCAAGCCAATCAGGGCCTTGGCTAGCGCAGCCTCGCCCGCCTCGAACAGGGCCATCCCGCTGCCACGAGCAACCACCGTAGGCAGACCGCCGCTTCCGGGCGGCTCTTCCCCGTCCTTAAGGCCATCACTATAATGCGCGGTCCACTCGCCACCGACTCCCTGCCGCGCATGTCCAAGAAGCTCTATATCGAAACCCATGGCTGCCAGATGAACGAATACGATTCGTCGCGCATGGTCGACCTGCTCGGCGAGCGTGAGCCCCTGGAAGTCACCCAGAATCCGGCCGAGGCCGACGTCATCCTGCTCAACACCTGCTCGATCCGCGAGAAGGCGCAGGAGAAGGTGTTCTCCCAGCTCGGTCGCTGGCGCGAACTCAAGCTGGAGAATCCCGACCTGGTGATCGGCGTCGGCGGCTGCGTGGCCAGCCAGGAAGGCGCCGCCATCCGTGACCGCGCGCCCTACGTCGACGTGGTCTTCGGCCCCCAGACCCTGCACCGCCTGCCGGAAATGATCGACGCCGCGCGCACCACCCGGGCGCCCCAGGTGGACATCTCCTTCCCCGAGATCGAGAAGTTCGACCGCCTGCCCGAGCCGCGCATCGACGGCCCCAGCGCCTTCGTCTCCATCATGGAAGGCTGCAGCAAGTACTGCACCTTCTGCGTGGTGCCCTACACCCGCGGCGAAGAGGTCAGCCGGCCGCTGGACGACGTCCTCGCCGAGATCATCCACCTCGCCGAGCACGGCGTGCGCGAGGTGACCCTGCTGGGCCAGAACGTCAACGGCTATCGCGGCGCCACCGGTGATGGCCGCATCGCCGACTTCGCCGAGTTGCTCTATGTGGTGGCGGCGGTGGACGGTATCGACCGCATCCGCTACACCACTTCGCACCCACTGGAATTCTCCGACGCCCTGATCCAGGCCCACGCCGAGATCCCGGAGCTGGTGAAGTTCGTGCACCTGCCGGTGCAGGCCGGCTCGGATCGCATCCTGGCCGCCATGAAGCGCAACCACACGGCGCTGGAATACAAGTCGCGCATCCGCAAGCTCAAGGCGGCGGTGCCCGACATCTGCATCAGCTCGGACTTCATCGTCGGCTTCCCCGGCGAGACCGAGAAGGACTTCGAACAGACCATGAAGCTGATCGAGGATGTCGGCTTCGACTTCTCCTTCTCCTTCATCTACAGCGCCCGCCCCGGCACCCCGGCAGCGGACCTGGTCGACGACACTCCCGACGAGGTCAAGAAGCAGCACCTGCAGATCCTGCAGACGCGCATCCACCAGCAGGGCTTCGAGATCAGCCGGCGCATGGCGGGCAGCGTCCAGACCATCCTGGTCAGCGACTTCTCCAAGCGCGACCCGGGCATGCTGCAGGGCCGTACCGAGAACAATCGCATCGTCAACTTCCGGTGCAGCGATGCCAGCCTGATCGGCCAGTTCGTCCAGGTACAGATCGACGAGGCCCTGCCACACTCACTGCGCGGCACCCTGCTGAGCCCGGTCGCCAACGGCGCCCGCCCGGCCGTCGCCGTCGCGCTGGCCTGATGGATGGTCGCACGCGCCCTTTGCCAAGGGCGCGACGCGGGTTACTCTCCAGTTACGTCAAGTTTTCGTAAAGCCAAGCCAAAAGGTTTCCCAGCACACCTTGAATACCCCCCAGACGCTCCAGCACTTCACCCTCGAACCCTTCGACGCCGACCGCTTCGCCAACCTGTGCGGCCAGCTCGATGAAAATCTGCGCCAGATCGAAAGCCGTCTCGGCATCGAGATCCGCAACCGCGGCAACCAGTTCGAACTGGTCGGCGACCCCGAGCGCACCCGCGCCGCGCAGAATCTCCTGCAGCGCCTCTATCGCGAGACCGCCAGCGGCACGCCGGTGGCGCCGGAACTGGTGCACCTCTATCTGCAGGAATCCGGTCTGGAAGCCCTGCAGCAGGAACACCGCGGCGGCGACACCAGCGTGGCCCTGCGCACCAAGAAGGGCATGATCCGCCCGCGCGGTGCCAACCAGCAGCGCTACGTCAAATCGATCCTCGACCACGACATCAACTTCGGCATAGGCCCGGCCGGCACCGGCAAGACCTACCTGGCCGTGGCCTGCGCCGTGGACGCCCTGGAACGCGAGCAGATCCGCCGCATCCTGCTGGTGCGTCCGGCGGTGGAAGCCGGCGAGAAACTCGGCTTCCTGCCCGGCGACCTGGCGCAGAAGATCGACCCCTACCTGCGCCCGCTGTACGACGCCCTCTATGAGATGCTCGGTTTCGAGCAGGTGGCCAAGCTCATCGAGCGCCAGGTGATCGAGGTCGCGCCGCTGGCCTACATGCGCGGTCGTACCCTCAACAATAGCTTCATCATTCTTGACGAAAGTCAGAACACCACCCTCGAGCAGATGAAGATGTTCCTGACCCGGATCGGTTTCGGTTCCACCGCGGTGATCACCGGTGACGTCACCCAGGTCGACCTGCCGCGCGGCACCAAGTCGGGCCTCAAGCACGTCATCGAAGTGCTGCGCGACGTCCCCGGCATCGGCTTCACCCACTTCGAGTCCAAGGATGTGGTGCGCCACCCGCTGGTGCAGCGCATCGTCGAGGCCTACGACCGTTTCGAGGCGCTGCAGGCCCAGCCGCGCGCCAACGCCAACGGGGATGATCGCCATGGCGATTGAGCTGGACGTCCAAGTCGCCAGTGAGGCGGCCGACCTCCCCGAGGAACCGGACTTACGCCGCTGGTGTGAACTGGCCCTGCGCGCCCGTCAGGGCGACTCGGAACTCACCATCCGCCTGGTGGACGAAGCCGAAGGCCGCGAGTTGAATCGCACCTGGCGGCACAAGGACTACGCCACCAACGTGCTGTCCTTCCCGGCCGACGTGCCGGACGAATTCCTCGATATCCCTCTGCTCGGCGATCTGGTGATCTGCGCCCCCGTGGTGGCCCGCGAGGCCGCCGAGCAAGGCAAGCTCGCCAAGGCGCACTGGGCGCACCTGGTCATCCACGGCTGTTTGCACCTGCTCGGCTACGATCATCTGGAAGATGACGAAGCCGAGGAGATGGAAGACCTGGAACGCCAATTGCTCGCAGAACTGGGCTACCCCGATCCCTACGGTGAATGACACACACATGAACGAAGATCGATCAGGCAATGGGCATCGTTCCTGGCTGGAACGCATCGTCCAGGCCTTTGCCCATGAACCCAAGAGCCGCCAAGAGCTGCTGGAACTACTGCGCGAAGCGCACGAGAACAAGGTGCTCGACAGCGAGGTGCTGTCCATCGTCGAGGGGGCCATCTCGGTGGCCGACCTCCAGGTGCGCGACATCATGGTGCCGCGCTCCCAGATCATCAGCATCCGCGCCCACCAGACCCCGGCGGAATTCCTGCCGGCGGTGATCGAGGCCGCCCATTCCCGCTATCCGGTGATCGGCGACGGCCCCGACGATGTGCTCGGCCTGCTGCTGGCCAAGGATCTGCTGCCCTTGCTGTTGGATCACGAGCGCACTTTCGACCTCAAGACGGTACTGCGTCCAGCCACCTTCGTCCCCGAGTCCAAACGCCTCAACGTGCTCTTGCGCGAATTCCGCTCCACCCACAGCCACATGGCCATCGTGGTGGACGAATACGGCGGCGTCGCCGGCCTGGTGACCATCGAAGACGTCCTGGAGCAGATCGTCGGCGATATCGAGGACGAGCACGATGTGGAGGAAGAGAGCTTCATCAAGTCGCTGCCCAATGGCGACTTCGTGGTCAAGGCACTTACCCCTATCGAAACCCTCAACGAGACCCTGGAAACCCGCTTCGCCGACGCCGAGGCCGACACGGCAGGCGGCCTGGTGATGAATCGCCTGGGCCACCTGCCCAAGCGCAACGAGGAAACGGTGATCGACGACTTCCGCTTCCGCGTGCTCAACGCCGATGGTCGCCGCATCCACCTGCTGCGAGTGACCCCGGTAAACCGGTAGCGCCTTTACCCCCTCTCCCTCTGGGAGAGGGCTGGGGTGAGGGCCAAGCGCTCTATCTATTCAATCGCGGCCATGGCGGTCCGCCGATGCGGCCGCTCCTACAAGAGCTTGACATCCTGTAGGAGCGGCCCATGGCCGCGATAAGCTCTACCCTCGCCCTCCCCAACTGCGATCCAGCTCGCTCCCCCGCACGCACCTTTGGCGCTCCCCCGCGCTGGCGAGTAAGCTTGCGCAGCCTCGATCGGACCAAGGATTCTCGATGCGCTGGACCACCCAACCCGGCTGGAAGGGCAACCTTCTGGCGCTCTTCGCGGGAGCCCTCACGCCCCTGGCATTGGCCCCCTTCAACATCTGGCCGCTGGCACTGGTGTCCGCCGGCCTCTTCTACCTCGGCCTCAAGGGCCTCACCGCCTGGCGCGCCTTCTTGCGCGGCTGGTGCTACGGCTTCGGCGCCTTCCTCGCCGGCACCAGCTGGATCTACGTCAGCATCCACACCTACGGCGCGGCTTCGACGCCCCTGGCGCTGTTTCTCACCGTGGGCTTCGCCGCCGGCATCGCGCTGTTCTTCGCCCTGCCCGCCTGGCTCTGGGCGCTGTGCCTGAGACGCAACCAGGCGCCGCTGGGCGATGCCCTCACCTTCGTCGGCCTCTGGTTCGCCCTGGAGTTGTTCCGTAGCTGGGCGCTGACCGGCTTTCCCTGGCTGTTCCTCGGCTACAGCCAGCTTAGCGGCCCGCTGCAGGGCCTGGCGCCCCTGGGCGGTGTCTGGCTGATCTCGGCGGTGCTCGCCCTCACGGCGGCGCTGCTGGTCAATCTCCCACGCCTGCTGCGGCGCCCGGCGGCGTTGGTGACGGCGCTGGTGCTGCTGGCGCTGCCCTGGGTCGCTGGCGACGTCTTCAAGGGCCAGGTCTGGACGCAACCGGCCGGCGCTCCGCTCAAGGTCGCCGGGGTGCAGGGCAATATCGCCCAGGAACTCAAGTGGAATCCGGACCACGCCCGCGCCACCCTGGCGCTCTATCGCGACCGCACCGCCGAGCAGACCGACGCCGATCTGGTGGTCTGGCCGGAAAATGCCATTCCCGTGCTGCGCGAATACGTCACCGACTTCCTCGCCGCGGAAGGCGCCCAGGTCGCGGCCCACGGCGGCGCCCTGGTGACCGGCCTGCCCGACCGGGAACGCGATGCCAATGGCGAGTCGCGCTACTTCAACAGCATCACCGCGGTTGGCAATGGCTCGGGGACCTACTACAAGCAGAAGCTGGTGCCCTTCGGCGAATACGTGCCGCTGCAGGAATACCTGCGTGGCCTGATCGGCTTCTTCGATCTGCCCATGTCCGACTTCGTTCGCGGACCCGAAAACCAGCAGCCGCTGCTGGTGAAGGGCTATCGCGTGGCGCCCTTCATCTGCTACGAAGTGGTCTATCCGGAATTCGTCGCCGACATGGCCGCCCAGAGCCAATTGCTGCTCACCATCAGTAACGACACCTGGTTCGGCAAATCCATCGGTCCGCAGCAGCACCTGCAGATGGCCCAGATGCGTGCCCTGGAAACTGGTCGCTGGCTGATCCGGGTGACCAACGACGGCATCACGGCGCTGGTCGATCCCTTCGGTCGTATCAGCCGGCAGATTCCGCCCTACCAGGTCGGCGTGCTGCAGGGCACCGTGGTACCCATGGAGGGCCTGACGCCCTATCTGCGGTACCACCGCTGGCCGCTGGAGATCTTCTCCGCCCTGGTCCTGCTGTGGGGCCTGCTGCTGCGCCGGCAGGACAAACCCGAACCGGCGCCGCTGGTGGTCACTCAGCGATAGGCCAGTGGGTACATTAGCAGGCCGGCGGCCTCGTTGAGCAACTGGGCGGTCTGCTCGACCGCCTTGGCTTCCGGTAGCCAACCGCCGAAGGGCCGTTGGTTGGGAATACCGATGAAGCCCACGGGCGCCGCCACCACCTCGAAGCCCTGGCGCTCGAAGCACCAGCGCGAACGGGCCATGTGATAGGCCTGGGTCACCAGCACCACTCGCTTGACCCCCGCCTCGCGCAGCATAGGCGCGCTGAGCGTGGCGTTCTCCCAGGTGGTGCGGCTGGCCCCCTCCTGCCAACGTACCGGCACTCCCAGATCGCGCTCCATCACCTCGGTCATCAGGGCCGCCTCGCTGAGCGGCCGATCATAGGGCGAGCCCCCGGTGATCAGCACCGGCAAGCCACTGGCCTTGGCCAGGCGCGCGGCATAGCGTAGTCGCTCCACCGCCAGGTGACTGGCGGCATCGCCGCCCCAACCCGGATCGTCCACTTCGCGCCCGGCACCCAGCACGACGATGGCATCCGCCCGCTGCGCCAGCCCCGGCCAACTGGCCGGCGGCAAGGCGATATCGCGCTCGAGCAGGCGACCGCCGAACTCCACCACCACCGGCAGGGTGCTGGCCCAGAGTCCCAGCAGGCCACAACAGAAGCACAGCAGCCCCAGCCGGGGATGGCGCCGCCGCAGCCACCAGCCGCCGAGCAGGAGCAGCAGCAGGCCGCCGGGCGGCAGTAACAGTTGCTTGAAGAAATAGCGCAGGCCCATGGTCACTTCCGTCGGGGCGACCTCAGGGCCGCGGCGACGCTCAGTGTAGGGGAGCCTGGGCCCAGGCAGAAGGACTCTCGACCAGGGCTTGCTGGTGCTGGCACTGGCTGCAGAAGGCGCCTGCCGGCTGTACCTGTCCGCACCTAAGGCAACAGGCCAGGGCCGCATCCGTCGCCTGGCGCCGCGCCAGCCAGCGCTTCACCAGGGCGTACTCCGCCGGACTCAGGCCGCTGACCTCGATTTCCCCTGCCGTCAGATCGTAGAGGCGCTCCTGGGTCGCGGCCTCATCCAGCGCCAGCGCCAGGCGCCGTTGCAGGCGCACATCGGCTGGCAGGCGTTCGGACTCGCGTCGAAACTTTCCCATGATGGGCCTTATCCTCCCGGTGATGGAACAAGCGTTTAAACAGCCTAGTACGGCCCTTCCGACCTTGCCTCCCTCGGAGTGCGAAACAAGCGGCGGAGCGGGACATTTCCCCGCACTCGGGGGGTCATGTATGCTTGGCGGCTCGATCAAACGCCTCTGCAGCCCTCGACACGCCCATGCACGAACACTATCAGCCCCGCGAAATAGAAGCCGCCGCCCAGTCCTTCTGGGACCAGAATCTGTCCTTCAAGGCCGTCATGCGCCCGGGCCAGGAGAAGTTCTACTGCCTGTCGATGTTCCCCTACCCCAGCGGCAAGCTGCACATGGGGCACGTGCGCAACTACACCATCGGCGACGTCATCGCCCGCTACCAGCGGATGCTGGGCAAGAATGTGCTGCAGCCCATGGGCTGGGACGCCTTCGGCATGCCCGCCGAGAACGCCGCCATGAAGAACGGCGTGGCCCCGGCCAAGTGGACCTACGAGAACATCGCCTACATGAAGTCCCAGCTGCGGAGCCTGGGTCTGGCGATCGACTGGTCCCGCGAGGTCACCACCTGCAAGCCGGACTACTATCGCTGGGAGCAGTGGCTGTTCACCCAACTGTTCGAGAAGGGCATCATCTACCGCAAGAACGGCACGGTGAACTGGGACCCGGTGGACCAGACCGTCCTGGCCAACGAGCAGGTCATCGACGGCCGCGGCTGGCGCAGCGGTGCGCTGATCGAGAAGCGCGAGATCCCCATGTATTACTTCCGCATCACCGACTATGCGGAAGAGCTGCTGAATTCCCTCGACCAACTGCCCGGCTGGCCCGAGCAGGTCAAGACCATGCAGCGCAACTGGATCGGCAAGTCCCGCGGCATGGAGGTGCAATTCCCCTATGACCAGGACAGCATCGGCGCCGAAGGCACCCTGAAGGTCTTCACCACCCGCCCCGACACCCTGCTCGGCGCCACCTATGTCGCCGTGGCCGCGGAACACCCGCTGGCCACCCAGGCCGCCCAGGGCAATGCCGAGTTGCAGGCCTTCATCGACGAATGCAAGCGCGGCGGCGTCGCCGAAGCCGACATCGCCACCCAGGAGAAGAAAGGCCTGGACACCGGCCTGTTCGTCCGCCATCCGCTGACCGACGCCCGCCTGCCGGTATGGGTCGCCAACTACGTGCTGATGCACTACGGCGACGGCGCGGTCATGGCCGTTCCCGGTCACGACGAGCGTGACTTCGAATTCGCCAACAAGTACCAGTTGCCCATCGTCCAGGTGGTGGATACCGCCGAAGCCACCCAGGTGCTGGCCAATCCGGACGACTACAGCCCCGAGGAATACGAGCGCTACCAGTTCGACCCGGTGCAGTGGAAGGACTGGTACGCCAGCAAGGACGGCTTCCTGATCAATTCCGGCGCCTACGACAACCTGAGCTACGACGCCGCCTTCGACGCCATCGGCGCCGATCTGCAGGCCAAGGGCCTGGGCCAGCCGCGTACCCAGTTCCGCCTGCGCGACTGGGGCATCAGCCGCCAGCGCTACTGGGGCTGCCCGATTCCGATCATCCATGGTGACGACGGCGTCGACATCCCGGTGCCGGCCGACCTGCTGCCGGTGGTGCTGCCCGAGGACGTGGTGCCCGACGGCGCCGGCTCGCCCCTGGCGCGCATGCCGGAATTCTACGAGACCGTCGATCCGCGCAATGGCCAACCGGCCCGTCGCGAGACCGACACCATGGACACCTTCGTCGAAAGCTCCTGGTACTTCGCCCGCTATGCCTCGCCGAATTTCACCGGCGGCATGCTGGACAAGGAAGAGGCCAACTACTGGTTGCCCGTCGACCAGTACATCGGCGGTATCGAACACGCCATCCTGCACCTGCTCTACTCGCGCTTCTTCCACAAGCTGATGCGCGACCAGGGTCTGATCGACTCCGACGAGCCCTTCGAGAACTTGCTCACCCAGGGCATGGTGGTGGCCGAGACCTACTACCGTACCAATCCCAACGGTAGCAAGGACTGGTTCAACCCGGCCGATGTCGAGGTGGAGCGCGATGCCAAGGCCAAGGTGATCGGCGCGCGCCTGAAGAGCGACGGCCAACCGGTGGAAATCGGCGGCGTCGAGAAGATGTCCAAGTCGAAGAACAACGGTGTCGACCCCCAGGCGATGATCGACCAGTACGGCGCAGATACCTGCCGGCTGTTCATGATGTTCGCCTCGCCGCCGGACATGAGCCTGGAGTGGTCCGACTCCGGCGTCGAAGGTGCCAGCCGCTTCCTGCGCCGCGTCTGGCGCCTGGCCCAGGCCCACGTCGCCCAGGGCTTGCCGGCTGCCGGCGCGCTTGGCGAGTTGTCGCCGGCCCAGAAAGAGGTGCGTCGCGCCATCCACCTGGCCATCCGCCAGGCCAGCCAGGATATCGGCCAGCACCACAAGTTCAACACCGCCATCGCCGCGGTCATGACCCTGATGAACGTGCTGGAAAAGGCCGCCCAGGATAGCGATACCGATCGCCGCCTGCTGCAGGAGGGCCTGGAGGCCGTCACCCTGCTGCTGGCGCCCATCACCCCGCACATCGCCCATGGTCTCTGGCAGCAACTGGGCCACGCCGACGCGGTCATCGATGCCCGCTGGCCGCAGGTGGACGAAAGCGCCCTGGTGCAGGACAGCCTGCAGATCGTCATCCAGGTGAACGGCAAGCTGCGCGGCCAGATCGAAGTCCCGGCCGATGCCAGCCGCGAGGCCATCGAGGCCGCCGCTCGCGCCAATGAAAACGTGGCACGCTTCACCGAGGGTCTGACCATCCGCAAGGTCGTCGTGGTCCCGGGTAAACTGGTCAATATCGTCGCCAACTAAGACACGCGAACGGAGCAGATAACAGATGAAGAAACGGATTCTCCCCGGCCTTGCGGTAGTCGGCCTGGCGACCCTGCTGACCGCCTGCGGCTTCCAGCTGCGCGGTACCGGCGAAACCCGCCTGCAAATCACCGAGCTGAACCTGACGGCGCGCGATGCCTACGGCCAGACCGTCAAGGAAGTGCGCGACATGCTCGAGGATGCCCACGTGCGGATCAGCTCGGGCGCGCCCTACACCCTGGACCTGGGCGGCGAAGCCCTGAGCGAGCGTACCGCCAGCTACACCAGCGGCGCCCGCAGCGCCGAGGTCGAGCTGACCACCCGCCAGCCCTACAGCATCGTCGGCAAGAACCAGACCGTGTTGCTCAGCGACTACCTGGAAACCCAGCGCTACTACGTGACCGACCAGAACAACATCGTCGGCTCCGAGCAGCAGAAGGATCAGCTGCGTCGCGAAATGCGCCGCGAACTGGTGCAGCAGCTGGCCGCTCGCCTGCAGGCCCTGACGCCGGAGCGTCTGGAAAAACTGCAGCGCGACGCCGATGCCCGCGCCGCTGCCCAGCAGGAAGCCGAGCGCCGCGCTCGCGAGTCCGCGCCGCCGCAGCAGTCGCCGATCGAAATCCCCACCCCCGCGCGCTAAGCGCCGCACCCGGAGCCGCAAGGCTCCGGGCTGCCGTCACGGCCCCTCATGAAACTCAACGCCAATCAACTGGGCAAGCAACTCCAGGGCTCGCTGGCCGCGGTCTATGCCGTCAGCGGCGATGAGCCGCTGCTCTGCCAGGAAGCCAGCGACGCCATTCGCAGTGCGGCGCGCATGCAAGGCTTCGACGAACGCGAAGTCTTCGACGTCGACGCCAGTTTCGACTGGGGCCGCCTCTACGAAGCCGGCGCCAGCCTCTCGCTGTTCGCCCAGAAACGCATCCTCGAATTGCGCCTGCCCACCGGCAAGCCGGGGGACAAGGGCTCCGCCGCCCTGCTCGACTACCTGGCGCGTCCCGCCGAGGACACCCTGCTGCTAATCAGCCTGCCCCGGCTGGATGCCGCGGCCCAGAAGACCAAGTGGGCCAAGGCACTGCTGGAGCAAGAGCAGGCGCAATTCGTGCAGATCTGGCCGGTGGAAGTGGCGCAGCTGCCGCAATGGATCAACCAGCGGCTATCGCGCCTGGGCCTGGCCGCTACCCCCGAGGCCGTGGACCTGATCGCCGAGCGGGTGGAGGGCAACCTGCTGGCTGCCGCCCAGGAGATCGAAAAGCTCCGCCTGCTCACCGAAGGCTCCCAGGTGGATGCCGAAACCGTCCGCGCCACGGTGGCCGATAGTGCCCGCTACGATGTCTTCGGCTTGCTGGATGCCGCTCTCGCCGGCGAGGCGGCGCACGCCCTGCGCATCCTCGAAGGCCTGCGCGGCGAAGGCGTGGAAGCCGCCGTGGTGCTCTGGGCCCTGGCGCGGGAAATACGCTTGCTGGCCAATCTGGCCCAGTTGCAGGAGAGCGGCACGCCGCTGGAGCGCGCCTTCACCCAGGTCAAGCCGCCGGTGTGGGACAAGCGCCGCCCCCTGATGACCCGCGCCCTGCAGCGCCATGGCGCCCGGCGTCTGGAAGCCCTGCTGCGCGATGCCCAGATGGCTGACGAACAGATCAAGGGCCAGGCGCCCGGCGATGTCTGGCTGACCCTGACCAGCCTCGCCCTGGTGCTCGCCGGCAAACGGCTGGCGCTGGGCAAGCTCCTACAATAGCCGCCCCTGCAATAGCGGCCCTTGTAATCAGCGGTCCTTGCAATAGACTGGCGTGCCCCCATCAAGGGGTATCCATCCCTCTCGGAGCACGCATCCATGGCCAAGAAATACAGCCGCGGCCCCAACAAGGCCAAGGCCCTCGTCAGCGATCCCCGGTTTCGCTCACGCAAGGAACAGCCCGCCAAGGGCAAAGGCAGCTACCGCCGCGAAGCCTTCTCGTTGCAAGACGAGAAGGCTTCGGTCTTTATGGCTGCCTGAAAGACGGGCGGATACGGCTACCAGACGCCATGACCCGGGGCGTGCTAAGGTGACTGTTCCTGCCTAGACGTCCGGTGGAGACAGATGCAATTCGGGAAATCCCGCGGATTCAAGACCGGCGGCCTCCTCGCCGGGACCCTGGTCACCCTGCTGACCGCCGCCCTGGCCGCCTGCGCCCAGACGCCAACGACGCCCACCGCGGCGCCCTCCTCACCCAGCTCGCCCAAACCTGCCCCCGCGACCAACGCACCGGCTCCAACAGCCGAGGCCATGCCGCAGCCGGCCGAAAGCTTCGAACAGTGGCGCAGTCGCTTCCGCGACTTGGCCCTCGGCCGTGGTATCTCGGCGAGCACCTTCGACCAGGCCTTCGCCGGCGTTGAACCCGATATGGCGGTGATCGCCGCCGATCGCAGCCAGCCGGAATTCACCAAGCCGGTCTGGGAATACCTGGCCACGGCCGTCTCGCCGCTGCGGGTGCGTAACGGCAAGAGCCTGCTCATCCAGCAGGCTGGCCTGCTGGCGACCCTGGAAGCGCGCTATGGCATCGAGCCGGCACGGCTGGTGGCCTTCTGGGGCATGGAGAGCAACTATGGCAACAACATGGGCAACAAGGGCGTCATCCGCTCCCTGGCCACCCTCGCCTACGAGGGTCGCCGCCCGGATTTCGCCCAGGACCAGTTGATCGCCGCCCTCGGCATCCTCCAGCACGGCGACGTCACCCCCGACCGGATGATTGGCTCCTGGGCCGGCGCCATGGGCCAGACCCAGTTCATTCCCACCACCTACGACCAGTACGCGGTGGACTTCGACGGCGACGGTCGCCGCGATATCTGGGGCTCCACCGCCGATGCCCTGGCCTCCACCGCCAACTACCTCAAGGCCTCCGGCTGGCAGGATGGCAAGCCCTGGGGCTACGAAGTCCGGGTGCCGGCCAATTTCGACTACAGCCTGGCCGACATGGGCGTGCGCAAGACCCTGGCCGAATGGACGGCGCTGGGCATCCAGGGCCTCGGCCTGCCGCAACCGGCCGCCCAGCCCGGGGATACCGCCTCGCTGCTGCTGCCCGCCGGCTATCGCGGTCCGGCCTTCCTGGTGTTCAATAATTTCCGCACCATCCTCAAGTACAACAACTCCACCTCCTACGCCCTGGGCGTGGCCCTGCTCTCGGAGCGCTACCGCGACGCCGGCCAGATCGCCGGCAGTTGGCCCACCGACGATCTGCCGCTGAGCCGCAGCGAAAGAGTTGAACTGCAGCAACGCCTGGCCGCCCTGGGCCTGGACCCGGGCAGTGCCGACGGCATCATCGGCGCCAACACCCGCAAGGCCATCCGCGCCTACCAACAGTCCCAGCGATTGCCCGCCGACGGCTATCCCAGCCAGCAGCTGCTGCAGCGGTTGCGTGGCTGATATAGCCTCCTGACGAGCGGCCTCAGCGTGCACGAATCGGCATTCTGAGGATCGCCCTCCAGGCGCGGTGAGCAAACCGCTACCGCCAAGGTCGAACGCGAGTCGCGTCGCCCGGTGCGCTCAAGCCGCCCGGGCTCTATTCACACCAAGGAACCCGAGATGAGTATTGCCGCCAACGCAGGACGCCTTCCCGACGAGAACACCCTGACCCACCTGCCACGCCTGGTGGCGCGCTACTACAGCGATCGCCCCGATCCCAGCGATCCGGGCCAGCAGGTGGCCTTCGGTACCTCCGGCCACCGCGGCTCCTCGCTCAAGGGCAGCTTCAACGAATGGCACATCCTCGCCATCACCCAGGCCATCTGCGAATACCGTAAGGCCCAGGGGGTCGACGGGCCGCTGTTCATGGGCATGGACACCCACGCGCTGTCCGAGCCGGCCTTCATCTCCGCCCTGGAAGTCCTCGCCGCCAATGGCGTGGAGGTGCGCATCGACGCCGGTTGCGCCGAGACCCACGGCGAGCCGGGCTATACGCCTACCCCGGCACTGTCCAACGCCATCCTCGAATACAACGCCGGCCGCAGTTCGGGCCTGGCCGACGGCATCGTCATCACCCCGTCGCACAACCCGCCCGCCGACGGCGGCTTCAAGTACAACCCCACCAACGGCGGCCCGGCCGACACCAACGTCACCAAATGGATCCAGGATCGCGCCAATGCCCTGCTGGTGGCCGGCCTGGAAGGCGTCAAGCGGATGGATTACCGCCAGGCGCTCAAGGCCTCCACCACGCAGACATTCGACTTCATCGACAGCTACGTCGGGGGTCTGGGCCAGGTCATCGATCTCGAGGCTATCCGCGGCTCCGGCCTGACCTTTGGCGTCGATCCCCTGGGCGGCGCCGGGGTGCACTACTGGCCGCGCATCGCCGAGCGCTATGGCCTGCCGCTGCAGGTGCTCTCGACCCGCGTCGACCAGACCTTCCGCTTCATGCGCCTGGACTGGGACGGCAAGATCCGCATGGACTGCAGTTCGCCCCACGCCATGGCCGGCCTGATCGAGAACAAGGACAGATTCGACGTCTCCTTCGCCTGCGACACCGACCATGACCGCCATGGCATCGTCGCCCGCTCGGTGGGCCTGCTCAATCCCAACCACTACCTGGCGGTGGCCATCGAGTACCTCTTCACCCACCGTCCGCAGTGGAGCCAGCAGGCCGGCATCGGCAAGACGCTGGTGTCGTCCTCGATGATCGACCGCGTGGCCCAGGGCATTGGCCGCCAGGTGGTGGAAGTGCCGGTGGGCTTCAAGTGGTTCGTCGACGGCCTGCTGGACGGCAGCCTGGGCTTCGGCGGCGAAGAATCCGCCGGTGCCTCCTTCCTGCGCAAGACCGGCGGCGCCTGGTCCACCGACAAGGACGGCATCATCCTCGGCCTCTTGGCGGCAGAGATCACCGCCGTGACCGGCAAGGACCCCGGCGAGCGCTACCAGGCGCTGACCGAGCGTTTCGGCGCCCCGGTCTACCAGCGCATCGACGCCGCCGCCGACCGCGAGCAGAAGGCTCGCCTCGGCAAGCTCTCCGCCGCCCAGGTCACCGCCAAGGAGCTGGCCGGCCAGCCGATCACCGCCATCCTCACCGAGGCCCCCGGCAATGGCGCCGCCATCGGCGGCCTCAAGGTGGTCACTGAGAACGGCTGGTTCGCTGCCCGTCCCTCGGGTACCGAGGATGTCTACAAGATCTACGCCGAAAGCTTCGAGGGCGAAGCCCACCTGGGCCGCATTCAGGAAGAGGCCAAGGCGCTGGTGGACGGGGTGCTGCGCGGTTAATAGCACGGAGCCTGCCCTCTCCCCAACCCTCTCCCGCGTGCGGGAGAGGGGGCCAAGAGCGGATCAACAGGGGCTGAGGGTTTCGAAGCCACCATGAAAAAGGGCAGCCATCAGGCTGCCCTTTTCGATTACGACGCGAGGATCAGTTGATCTTCTTGCCGTGCGCCTGCTGGTCGGCGTGGTAGGACGAACGTACCAGGGGACCGGAAGCGACGTTCTTGAAGCCCATCTTGGCGCCTTCCTCGGCATACCAGGCGAAGGTATCCGGGTGGACGAAGCGCTGCACCGGCAGGTGGTTGCGCGAGGGCTGCAGGTACTGGCCGAGGGTCAGCATGTCGATCTCGTGCTCGCGCATGCGCTGCATGACCTCGATGACTTCCTCGTCGGTCTCGCCCAGGCCCAGCATCAGGCCGGACTTGGTCGGCACGTGGGGCACGCGCTTCTTGAAGTTCTGCAGCAGGTCCAGCGACCACTCGAAGTCCGAACCCGGGCGGGCAGCCTTGTACAGGCGCGGGACGGTCTCCAGGTTGTGGTTGAAGACATCCGGCGGCTCCTGCTCGGTGATGGCCAGGGCCACGTCCATGCGGCCACGGTAGTCCGGCACCAGGGTCTCGAGCTGGATGCCCGGAGACAGCTTGCGGATCTCGCGCAGGCAATCGACGAAGTGCTGGGCACCGCCATCGCGCAGGTCGTCGCGGTCCACCGAGGTGATCACCACGTACTTCAGGCCCAGGTCGGCGATGGCTACCGCCAGGTTCTTCGGCTCGTCCACGTCCAGCGGCTTCGGCCGGCCATGGCCGACGTCGCAGAAGGGGCAGCGACGGGTGCAGATGTCACCCATGATCATGAAGGTGGCGGTGCCGCCGGAGAAGCACTCGCCCAGGTTCGGGCAGGAGGCCTCTTCGCAGACACTGTGCAGCTTGTGCTTGCGCAGCAGCTGCTTGATGCGCTCGACCTCGGGGGTGACCGGGATGCGGACGCGGATCCAGTCCGGCTTGCGCGGCAGTTCCTCGGTGGGAATGATCTTTACCGGGATGCGCGCGACCTTCTCGGCCCCACGCAGCTTGACGCCGGCCTCCACCTTGTTCGGGCGAGCGGGCGGGGTAAGGGTCTGGGCGCTGTCTTGTACTGTTGTGGTCATGTCAATCCGATTCCAGGGTGATCGGTTCGGGGTAGCCCAGGCGCAGACTCAGGTGACGGACCAGAGACTCGCGGACCTCGTCGAAAGCTAGTGGCCCGGTCACCAGATCGCGGAGCTGGGTCATGGCCAGGCCGGCATAACCGCAGGGGTTGATCCGGCGGAACGGCGCCAGATCCATGTCAACGTTCAAGGCCAGTCCATGGAAGGACCGGCCATTGCGGATGCGCAGGCCCAGGGAGGCGATCTTGGCCCCCTCCACGTAGACACCCGGTGCATCGGCTCGGGCTTCGGCCCGTACGCCCCAGTCGGCGAGCAGGGCGATCAGGCTGTCTTCCATGGCGCTGACCAATTCTCGCACGCCCAGGCCCTTGCGGCGAACGTCCAGCAGCACATAGGCGATGAGCTGACCGGGACCATGGTACGTGACCTGGCCGCCGCGATCGACCTGCACCACCGGAATGTCGCCAGCGGCGAGCAGGTGCTCGGGCTTGCCGGCTTGGCCCTGGGTGAAGACCGCCGGGTGCTGGAGCAGCCAGAGTTCGTCAGGCGTCGCGGGACCGCGCTCGTCAGTGAAACGGCGCATGGCCTGCCAGGTCGCCTCGTAGGGCCTCAAGCCCCAGCGGCGCACGCCCAGGGTCACCGGGGCGGGAGTCGTCATCAGATCACCATGTGCACGCGGCCGGTGGCGCGCAGATCCTGGTGGATGGCCTGCAGCTGGTCCACCCCGGTGGCGGTGATGAGGACCTGCACGGACAGGAACCGCCCGTTGCGGCTGTCACGGGTCACCAGGGTGCCACGGTCGAGATCCGGCGCATGGCGCTGCACGGTATCGAGCACCAGCTCGGCGAAATCGGCACCCGCATCGCCGATCACCTTGATGGGATAACGCGGGCAGGGAAATTCGATCTTGGGGGGTTGTACGTCTTCGGTCATGCGGAAGTTCCAGGCCGAACCTTGTCGGCAGGGGTGAAAGGCCCGCTTGCGCGGGCCTTTCCGGGGCGACGGATCAGTTGAACAATCCGTAGAAGAACAGGCGGATGCTATCCCACAGGCGGCGGATGAAGCCACCCTCCTCGACCGGCTGCAGGGCCACCAGGTCGGCGGTGTGGACCACCTTGTCGTCGAGCTTGACCTCGACCTTGCCGATCACCTGGCCCTTGGCGATGGGGGCGATCAGTTGCGGGTTGAGCACCATCTCGGCATGCAGCTTCTTGGCCTGGCCGCGCGGCAGGGTCATGGTCAGATCCTCGGCCAGACCGGCCTGGACCTCACGCGCATCGCCCTTCCATACCGGCGCCTTGGCCAGCTCGGTGCCCTTCTTGTAGAAGGACTGGGTCTCGAAGAAGCGGAAGCCGTAGGTCAGCAGCTTCTGGGTTTCGGCGGCGCGGGCCTGCTCGCTGTTGGTGCCGAACACCACGGCCACCAGGCGCATGCCGTCACGTACGGCGGAGGCCACCATGCAGTAGCCGGCCTCGTCGGTGTGACCGGTCTTCAGGCCGTCCACGGTCTTGTCGCGCCACAAGAGCAGGTTGCGGTTGGGCTGCTTGATGTTGTTCCAGAAGAATTCCTTCTGGGAATAGATGGCGTAGTGCTGGGGATCGGCGTTGATGATGGCGCGCGCCAGGATCGCCATGTCGTGGGCCGAGGAATAGTGGTTCGGATTCGGCAGGCCGGTGGCATCCATGAAGTGGGTGTTTTGCATGCCCAGCTTCTGCGCGGTGGTGTTCATCATGTCGACGAAGGCGTCTTCGCTGCCGGCGATGTGCTCGGCCAGGGCGACGCTGGCGTCGTTGCCGGACTGGATGATGATGCCGTGCAGCAGGTCACCCACCGACACCTGGGAACCGAGCTTGAGGAACATCCGCGAACCGCCGGTACGCCAGGCATGCTCGCTGATGGTGGCCATGTCGGATTCCTTGATCCGGCCCCGGTTGATTTCCAGGGTGGCGATGTAGGCGGTCATCAGCTTGGTCAGACTGGCCGGCGGCAGGCGCTCGTCCGAGTTGGATTCGGTCAGCACGGCGCCGCTGTTGGCGTCCATGAGAATCCAGGCCTTGGCCGCCAGTTGCGGGGGAGCCGGAATCATGGTCTCGGCCGCCCAGACGGCCGGGACACAGGCGATCGTTACGAGAAGAAGCAGGCGGCGGGCAAAGGTTGCGATAGTCATCCGAATCTCTGAATGGTTAGGGTATGGCTGGAGCAGCGGGCGGGCCTGCCAGTGGGCAGGCGCCTAGAAACATCCTTGCTTCAATCCGGTTGCACGAGGGAGGCCTGGCCGAGTCGGGCCAGGCGCACGCTGTTCTGGAGCTGGGGCACCTCAGCCGGCTGGACCGGGCCGAGTCGCACGCGATGCAAGGTCTGCTGGTTGCGCACCGTCGAGCTGATGAACACCGGGGCACCGGTCAGGTCGCTGAGCTTGTCCTTGAGCAATTCCGCAGCGTCCGGATTGGCGAAGGCCGCCACCTGCAGATAGAGCCCAGCGGCTGGGACAGAAGCGTTTTTTTTTGCGTCTATGGCCGCCGGGGTGACCGGCTCGGCATGCTGGTTGACCGGCGGCGTATAGGTCTCCACCGCACCGAAGGTCTGCACCTCGGTAGTCTTCTGGGCTACCGGAGCCTGGCGCGGTTGGGCCAGTACCATGGGCACCGCCTGGCCGCGCTCGGCCCAATATTGTTGCGGATCAATGCCATCCACCCTGACCCGGGCGGTGCCGATCTCGGCATAACCGAGCTTCTTGGCCGCGGCGAAGGACAGGTCGATGACCCGGTCGGAATAGAAAGGACCGCGATCGTTGACGCGCAGGATGACGCTGCGGCCGTTATCGAGGTTGGTGACCCTGACGTAACTGGGCAGCGGCAGGGTCTTGTGCGCCGCGGTCATGCCGTAGAGGTCGTAGGTCTCGCCATTGGCGGTAGCCTGGCCGTGGAACTTGGTGCCATACCAGGACGCCGTACCGGTCACGTGATAATCACGCGAGTCGGTCAGCGGGAAGTAGGTCTTGCCCAGTACGGTATAGGGGTTGTTCTTCAGCGGCCCGTTGTAGGGCATGGGCACGGCATCGGGGATCTTGCTGACGTCGACGTCCCACCAGGGCGCGCCGTCGCGGTGCGGGCGCAGGTAGCCACCCGGCCCCGCCACACCCTTGCTGGTGGGTTTGGGCGACTGACTGGAGCAGCTCAACAGCAGCAGGCCGAGACCCAGGCAGCCGGCCAGCCGCACCACGGTAGCCAGACGCTTCACGGCTTACCACCCTCGGCCGCGTGACGCTCGGCGATGGCGGCGGCCAGATCGGTCACCGCCATGGCGTACATGACGCTGCGGTTGTAACGGGTAATGGCGTAGAAATTGGGCAGGCCCATCCAGTACTCCGGTCCCTTGTCTCCGTCGAGGCGGAACGAGGTTACACGCAAATCGTCGCGCAGGGCAGGGTCCTGAGCATTCCAGCCCAGCGCGCGCAGCTCGGCGACGGTCTTGACCGGCTCTATGCCTGGCACCACGCCCTCCTCCACCCGACTACCGGTCACCTGGGCACGAATCGCGGTTGGCCCGCTACCGGACCAGCCGTGCATCTTGAAGTAGTTGGCGACGCTGCCGATGGCATCGGTCGGGTCCGACCAGATATTGATATGGCCGTCGCCATCGAAATCCACCGCGTAGGCACGGAAGCTGCCGGGCATGAATTGCGGCAGGCCCATGGCGCCGGCATAGGAGCCGGTGAGACTGAGCGGATCGACCTGTTGCTCGCGGGCGAGCAACAGGAATTCACGCAGTTGGCTGCGGAAGAAAGGTGCGCGCGGCGGGTAGTCGAACGCCAGGGTGGAGAGGGCGTCCAGCACCCGGTAGTTACCGGTGTTGCGCCCATAGAAGGTTTCCACGCCGATGATGGCGACGATGAACTGGGCCGGCACGCCATATTCGCGCTCGGCACGCGCCAGCGCCTCTTCGTGGGCCTTCCAGAACTCGACGCCCTGGGCGATTCGCCGATCGGTGATGAAGATGGGGCGGTATTCGCTCCAGGGCTTGACCCGCTCGGCCGGGCGCGAAATGGCATCGAGAATGGCCTGCTTGCGTTGCACCTCGCCGAACAGTGCCTGCAGTTGCTCCGGCGCGAAGCCGTAGCTCTGACTCATCTCGGCGATGAAGTCACGCGCCTGCGGTGTCGCGTCGTAGTCGCCGGCGACGACGCCGGTCGTCACGCCCATCGCGCCCGCGAGCCCCAGGCCCTGCAGGCAGCGACGCATCCATCCCATTATCGACATCTAGCCCTTCTTCATTGCTTGTTAAACCTGGGTGATCCACTTGCGGTGCGTGTGGATCGACATCAAAACTCCGAACCCGGTGAGCAAGGTGACCACCGAGGTGCCGCCATAGCTGATGAATGGCAGCGGTACGCCCACCACGGGCAACAGGCCACTGACCATGCCGATGTTGACGAAGACGTAGACGAAAAAGGTCATGGTCACGCCGCCGGCGAGCAACTTGCCGAACAACGTCTGGGCCTGCAGCGTGATGGTGAGGCCACGACCGATGAGCAACAGATAGAGCGTCAGCAGCAGGCAGACGCCCACCATGCCGAACTCTTCGCCGAGGACGGCAATGATAAAGTCCGTGTGACTTTCCGGCAAAAAATCCAGATGGGACTGGGTCCCCAGCAGCCAGCCCTTGCCGAACACGCCGCCCGAGCCGATGGCGGCCTTGGATTGGATGATGTTCCAACCGGCGCCCAGCGGGTCCATTTCCGGATCGAGGAAGGTCAGGATGCGGCGCTTCTGGTAGTCGTGCAGCACGAAGAACCACATAGCCACCGCCATGGGCACGGCTGCGCTCACCGCGCCGATCAGCCAACGCCACTGCAGGCCGCCGACGAACAGCACGAAGCCGCCCGAGGCCAATACCAGCATGGCGGTGCCGAGATCGGGCTGGTCGAGGATGAGCACGAAGGGCACCACCACCAGCGACAGGCTGATCAGGCTGTGCTTGAAGTTGGGCGGCAGGCTGCGCTTGGACAGGTACCAGGCCATCATCATGGGCATCAGGAGCTTCATGAATTCCGACGGCTGGAAGCGGATCACGCCGGGGATATTGATCCAGCGGGTGGCACCCATGGCGTTGTGGCCCATGACGTCCACCACCACCAACAGAGCCACGCCGACCACATAGCCCAGGGGCACCCAGCGCGCCATGAAGCGCGGCTCCAACTGGGCGACGATGGCCATGGCCACCAGGCCCAGGCCGAAGGAGCTGGCCTGCTTGAACAGCAGGTCGAGATTGCGTCCGCCGGCGGAATAGAGCACGAACAGGCCGGTCGCCCCCAGCATCAACAGCAGGATCAACAGCGGACCATCGATGTGCAGGCGCTGCAACAGGGTCGCGCGCCGCTTCATCACGTCCCCTTCGGGGATGGTGCGGTCGAAGTTGGGAGCGAGACTCATGGCTGCACCTTGGTCGCGGCGGCTGGGGTGCCGGCCGTAGCGGGCTTGGCGTATTCGGCCTTGAGATGACCATGCTCATCCAGCAGCCAGGCGTCGAGCACCTGCCGCGCGACGGGACCGGCCACGGCGCCACCCGATTCGCCGTTCTCGACCATCACCGCCACGGCGATCTGCGGATTTTCCACCGGGGCGAAGGCGACGAACAGGGCGTGGTCGCGGTGCCGCTCCTTGAGCGCCGCCGAGTTGTACTTTTCGTTCTGGCGGATGGCGACCACCTGGGCGGTACCACTCTTGCCGGCGAAGTGATACTGGGCACCAATGCTGAGTTTATGGGCGGTACCGCGCGGATTCTGCACCACCATCTCCATGCCATGGATGGCGCGATCCCAGTAGCTGTCGTCCTTGAGCACGATGTCGGGCATGGGATGGGTGTCCACCGGCGGCTGGCCATCCAGGGTCTTGGCCAGGTGCGGCCGGATCCATTTGCCATGGTTGGCGATCAGCGCCGTAACCTGGGCCAGTTGCAGCGGTGTCACCTGCATATAGCCCTGGCCGATGCCGAGGATCAGCGTCTCACCGGGGAACCAGGCCTGCCGGCGGGTGGCGCGCTTCCACTGGCGCGAGGGCATGAGGCCCGGCGCTTCCTCGAACATGTCCAGGGCCACCTTCTGCCCGAGCCCGAACTTGCCCATGTACTCCGAGAGTCGATCGATGCCGATCTTGTGGGCGAGGTCGTAGAAATAGGTGTCGTTGGATCTCATGAGCGCGGTATCCAGATCAACGTAACCGTCGCCGCCGTGGTTCCAGTTGCGGTACTTGTGATCGTAGTTGGGCAGCTCGTAGTAACCCGGATCGAAGATGCGCGCCTGGGGCGTGGTGGCGCCGCTGTCCAGCCCCGCGATGGCCACCGCCGGCTTGATGGTCGAGCCCGGCGGATAGAGACCGCGCAGCACCCGGTTGTAGAGCGGGCGATCGATGGAATCGCGCAGCGCGGAATATTCCTTGAAGCTGATGCCGGTGACGAAGGGATTGGGGTCGTAGCTGGGCTGGCTGACCATGGCCAGCACATCGCCGGTCTTGGGCTGGATGGCGACGATGGCACCGCGCCGGCCACCCAGGGCAGCTTCCGCCGCAGCCTGCAGCCGGGAGTCGATGGTGAGGACGATGTCCTTGCCGGGCTTGGGATCGGTGTGATTGAGCACCCGCAACACCCGACCGCGGGCGTTGGTCTCGACTTCCTCGTAACCCACTTCGCCGTGCAATTCGGGTTCGTAGAAACGCTCCACGCCGGTCTTGCCGATGTGGTGGGTGCCACTGTAGTTCACCGGATCCAGTCGCTTGAGTTCCTGCTCGTTGATCCGGCCGACATAGCCCACCGAGTGGGCGAAGTGCTCGCCCATGGGGTAGTGCCGCACCAGTTGCGCCGTCACCTCGACCCCGGGCAGGCGGAACTGGTTGACGGCGATCTTGGCGATCTGCTCCTCGGTCAGCTCGAACAGCACCGGCACCGGCTCGAAGGGACGCCGGCCCTGCTTCATGCGCTTCTCGAACAGCTCGCGGTCTTCCTCGGTCAGGCCCAGGACCTGTACCAGGGTGTCCAGCGTCTGGCGCCAGTTCTCGGCCCGCTCGCGGGTGATGGTCAGGCTGAAGCTGGGCCGGTTGTCGGCGACGATCAGGCCATTGCGGTCATAGATGAGGCCACGGGTCGGCGGAATCGGCTGCACGTGCACCCGGTTGTTTTCCGACAGGGTCGAGTGGTACTGGTACTGGATGACCTGCAGGTAGTACATGCGCGCCACCAGTACGCAGGCGAGCACGAGAAACAGCACCCCGCCGATCAGCACGCGGGTGCGGACGAGCTGGGCGTCTTTCTCGTGATCCTTGAGGCGTATGGGTTGCGACATCGCAGATACGGACTACTTGTGATACGGATGGCCGGCCAGCACGGTCCAGGCGCGATAGAGCTGCTCACCGACCAGGATGCGCACCAACGGATGCGGCAGGGTCAGGGGCGAGAGCGACCAGCGCTGCTCGCTCCGTGCCTGCACCTCGGGAGCGAGGCCCTCGGGGCCACCGACCATGAGGTTGACGGTACGGGCTTCCAGGCGCCACTGCTGGAGTGTTTCAGCCAGTTGCTCGGTGCTCCAGGGCTTGCCGGTGACCTCCAAGGTCACCACGCGCTCGCCCGGCTGCACCTTGGCCAGCATGGCCTCACCCTCCTGGCGGATCAGCCGGGCGACGTCGGCATTCTTGCCGCGGGTCTGTAGCGGGATCTCGACGAGTTCCAGCGGCAACTCCGGCGGCAAACGCTTGACGTACTCGTGCCAGCCCTCCTCGACCCAGCGCGGCATGCGCGAGCCGACAGCGATGAGACGCAGGCGCACCGGCCTTACTCGCCCTGAGCGGCGCGGCTCTGCTCGGCACCGCGCCAGAGGCGCTCGAGGTCGTAGAACTCGCGGGTGGTCGGCAGCATCACATGGACCACCACGTCGCCCAGGTCCAGCAGGGCCCACTCGCCGCCTTCCAGGCCTTCGCTGCCCAGCGGACGCACGCCCTGCTCCTTGACCTTTTCCAGCACGTTGTCGGCCAGCGACTTGACGTGACGGCTGGAGGTACCGCTGGCGATGACCATGATGTCGGTCACGCTGGTCTTCTCGCGTACGTCCAGGGAGATGATGTCCTGGGCCTTCATGTCTTCCAGGGCGGCGATGGCCACCTGGACGAGTTGTTCGCTTTGCATGGTGTAGCTCTTACCTCGGTTCAGGAGGACGCCGGATAGAGTCCGTGCGTCCGGATGTAATCAAGCACGGCATCGGGCACCAGGAAGCGGATGGACTTCCCGGTGGCCAAGAGGCCACGGATCTGGGTGGCGGACACCGCGAGCGGGTTCTGCCAGATAAAGGTGATCTGCCCGCCCGGCCCCTTCAGGGCCTGGGGATCGGGTTGACTGCGCGCCGCCAGGAAGTCACGCAATTCCTGGCAGGGCTCGCTGTCGGCATCGGGCCGTTGCAACACCAGGATGTGGCACAGCTCCAGCAACTCGCGCCAACGGTGCCAGCTCGGCAGACCGCAGAAGGCGTCCCAACCGAGCATGAGCAGCAGCTGCACCTCATCGCCAAGTTCGGCGCGCAGGCTTTCCAGGGTCTCTATGGTATAGGAGTGACGCGCCCGACGCAGTTCCCGGTCATCGACCACCAGCGGAGCGGTATCGGCGACCGCCAGCCGAACCATCGCCAGGCGATCCTCGGCACAGACGCTGGGCGCCTCGCGATGTGGCGGCCGGGCGCTGGGGATCAGGCGCAATTCGTCGAGCGCCAGGGCCTCGGCCACCTCCAGCGCAGCGCGCAGGTGGCCGATGTGTACGGGATCGAAGGTACCGCCGAACAGACCGATGCGGGTGGGCAGGCTGCTCATCAGCGACGGACGTGACCGTCGCCGAAGACCACGTACTTCTCGCTGGTCAGGCCTTCCAGCCCTACCGGGCCACGGGCGTGCAGCTTGTCGGTGGAGATGCCGATCTCGGCGCCGAGGCCGTATTCGAAACCGTCGGCGAAGCGGGTCGAGGCATTGACCATCACCGACGCCGAGTCGACCTCGGTGAGGAAGCGTCGGGCATCGCTGAAGTTCTCGGTGACGATCGCATCGGTGTGCTGCGAGCCATAGGCATTGATGTGCTCAATGGCCGCATCGAGGCCGTCGACCACCCGAATGGACAGGATCGGCGCGTTGTACTCGGTACGCCAATCCTCTTCGGTGGCGAGCAGGACGTCAGTGTCGAGCAACGCCCGGGTCCGTTCGCAACCGCGCAGTTCCACCTGTTTGTCGCGGTAGATGGCGGCCAGCGGCGGCAGCACCCGCTCGGCGATGGCGGCATGCACCAGCAGCGTCTCCATGGTGTTGCAGGGCGCGTAGCGCTGGGTCTTGGCGTTGTCGGCGATGCGGATGGCCTTGTCAAGGTCGGCGGCACGGTCGATGTAGACATGGCAGATGCCGTCCAGATGCTTGATCACCGGTACCCGGGCATCGCGGCTGATGCGTTCGATCAGGCTCTTGCCACCACGCGGCACGATGACGTCCACATATTCCGGCATGGTGATGAGTGCGCCAACAGCGGCCCGGTCGGTGGTCTCCACGACCTGAACCAGCTCGGCCGGCAGGTCGGCTTCGGCGAGGCCGGCCTGGATGCAGGCAGCGATGGCCTGGTTGGAATGGATGGCCTCGGAGCCGCCGCGCAGGATGGTGGCGTTGCCGGACTTCAGGCAGAGGCTGGCCGCATCAATGGTCACGTTGGGCCGCGACTCGTAGATGATGCCGATCACACCCAGCGGCACACGCATCTTGCCCAGCTGGATACCCGAGGGCACGTATCTCATGTCGCGGATCTCGCCGATGGGATCGGGCAGCGTCGCGACCTGGCGCAGGCCTTCGATCATGTCGTCGATGCGCTTGGGCGTCAGTGCCAGGCGATCGAGCATCGCCGGCTCCAGGCCGTTGGCCCGGGCGGCGCTCAGGTCCTGTTCGTTGGCAGCGCTCAACTCGGCGCGACGGGCGTCCAGAGCGGCGGCGGCGGCCAGCAGGGCATGGTTCTTCTGGGCGGTGCTGGCCCGCGCGGCAACCCGCGACGCGGCACGCGCTGCCTGGCCAAGACGGGTCATGTAGGCGGAGACGGACTCGGTCATGGTCGGCAGCCTGCGAAAGACGGTAGGAAAGCTGTGCAGTATAGCGTCGCCAGGCCCTGGGCGACCAGCGTCGAGGGCCCTGGAATATGGTATTGCGATTTCGATTCGGTTGACTCGCCACGGCCTGTCGGGAATCATCCGCCGCTAGATTTGCCGTTCAGCTTGCGTTCAGCTATTCCCAAGTAGCCGGAACCGTTCCAGCCCTGCGTCGATCGGGAGCTGCAGCGACGCCTAACAGCCTTCACGGAAAGAACCATGCCCAAGCACCTCACCTTGCCTCTCGGCCTGCTCGCCCTACTGATCCATGCCGAAGCCACCTGGGCTGCCGCTGCCGAGGTGACGCCGACCGCGGCCACCGTGCAGGCGCTGGAAGCCCAGCTGAAGAAGACGCCCCAAGACCCGGATGTACTGGGCAAGCTGGGCAGTGCACGCCTGGCGCAGAAGCGCTATGCCGAGGCCGAGCAACTGCTCACCCAGGCCGTCCAGAAAGGCGGCAAGACCTGGCAGCCGGCGTTGGACGAGGCGCGCTACCACCACCTGCTCGAACTCGCCCATGCGGCCGAGAACCAACGCGAACTGGACAAGGCACGCGACTTCAGCGTCGAGGCCATTCGCCTCAAGCCGGAAGCGGTCGAAGCGCAGCTGTTCCTCGCCGGTATCCAGAGCCAGAAACGCCAGTGGGATCTGGCGGAAGCCACCTATCGCCAGGTGCTGATGCGTGAGCCCGCCAACGTCGATGCCTACTACGGCCGCATCGCCGCGCTCAACGAGCTGGGGCGTACCGATGAAGCCCTGCAACTCACCAAGAATCTGCAGCCGAGCGCCCAGAACAAGATCAAGGGCCTGGATCGCCTGCGCGCCGGCCAAGCCATGCAGGAAGCCGATGCCGCCGAGGCACGCGGCGATCTGCAGGGTGCTTCGCGGCTGCTCGAACAGGCGCGCAAGGAATCGCCGGACGATCCCTGGCTGCGCCTCGCCCAGGCGCGCCTGGAAGTTCGCCAGGGTCGACCGCGCGCCGCGCGCGATCTGGTGGACAGCCTGGTCAAGGACGGCGCCCAGCGTCCCGAGGTGCTCTATGCCAGCGCCCTGCTCTCCAACGAGCTGGGTGAATATGAGCGTGCCATGCAGACCCTGATGCGCATTCCCCAGCCACAGCGTTCGCCGGACATGAATGCCCTGGCCGCGCGCATCACCTTCAATGAACAATTGGCCGAAACCGTGGCCCTGGCCAAGCAGGGTCGTCGCGAAGAAGCGCGCAGCCTGATGAAGCGCCTGGAAGCCCGTGCCGGCCGCAATCCCGACCTGATCGGCGATCTGGCCGAAGCCTTCGCCATCGCTGGCGATCCCGAGCACGGCCTGGCATTGCTCAAGCCGCTGATCTCCGGCGATACCCGGCCGACCCCCGGCATGCAGCTGCATTACGCCAGCATCCAGCTGCAAATGAACCAGGACCAGACCGTCGGCAACGTACTGCGCGACTTGCAGGGCGTGGTGCTCGACAGCAGCGAGAAGCAGCAGTACGACGATCTCCTGGCCCGCTACCGCATCCGCCAGGCCGACCGTCTCACCGACAAGGGTGAGCTGGCTGCCGCCTACGACACCCTGGCGCCGGCACTCAAGGCCCGCCCCGACGACAAGGCCGCCCAGGCAGCCCTGGCGCGCATGTACCTGGCCAGCGGCGACACCCAGAAGGCCCGCCAGCTCTACCGCGACGTTCTGAGCGACCAGCCCAGGGATGCCGAACTCTATCTGGGTGCGGCCGAGATCGCCGCCAAGTCGCAGGACAGCGTCACCGCGCGCCAGTACCTGGATCAGGCGGTCAAGCTGGGCCAGAGCGATCCACTGGTGCTGCGTCGCGCCGCCCTGCTCTACCGCGACATCGGCATGGCCGGCACCGCTACCAGCCTGCTGGAGCAGGTGGTCCAGGTGGAGCGCCAGGACCGCGAGTCCGCCGCCCGCGCTGCCGGTGCCAGCGACAACCCCTTCGCCGCCCTGCCTGGGCAGCGCCGCAGCGATGACGCCCTGGCCACCGTCCCTGCCGCCGTGGACGGCGGTGGTGGTCGTGCCGATTACGCCTGGAGCGATCCGCTGCAACCGCAGAAGGCCGCCAACAACCCGTTCAACGACCTGTCCGTGGTGCCCACCAGCAGCCTGTCGAGCAGCCTGGCCACCGAGCAGATCCTCGGCCAGTTGCAGCGTGAGCGCAGCATTCGCATCACCCAGGGTCTGAACGTGCGCAGCTACGATCCCACGGGCAGCTCACGACAGACCACCGTCAGCGCACCGCTGGAGATCTCCTTCCCGGCGGGCGACCAGCGCCTGGCCGTGCGCGTCACGCCGACCCGGATCAACGACAGCAGCAGCGATGGCAGCCAGAAGGAAAACGGCGTGGCGGCGTCCATCGCCGTGGAAGACGCCGGGCGCGGCCTCAAGGGCGACATCGGCGTCTCGCCGGTGGGCCTGAGATACAGCACGGTAGTGGGTGGTGCCACCCTGGAGCGGCCGCTGAGCAGTCTGAGCGAGAACCTGCTCTATGCCCTGAGCGTGTCGCGGCGGTCGGTAACCGACTCCCTGGCCTCCTATGGCGGCATCCGCGATCCGCGTACCGGCCAGGAGTGGGGCGGCGTGACCGCCAATGGCGGCCTGGCGCGCCTGCGCTATGACGACGGTCGCTACGGTTCCTACATCTATGGCGCGGCCCACCGCCTGACCGGCCATGACGTCAAGGACAACGATCGCTTCGAGATCGGCACCGGCGTCTACTACTACCTGCGCAACGGTCCGGACAGTCTGTTCACCGTCGGCCTCTCCGCCACGGCGATCGGCTACGACAACAACCAGAACCACCTCACCTATGGCCATGGCGGCTATTTCAGCCCGCAGCGCTACTTCGCCATCGGCGTGCCGCTGGTATGGTCGCAACGTGGCGACCTCTGGGCCTATCAGGTGCAAGGCCTGCTGGGTGTGCAGACCATTCGCCAGGACGCTGCGGATCGCTATCCCGAGGATGCCGCGCTGCAAGCGGCGGCGGAAGCGGCCGGCGAAGGTCAATACGGCGGCAAGAGCAAGACCAGCGTGGCCTACGGCCTCTCGGCCAAGGGCGAATACCGCCTCAACGGCCAGTTCGCCCTGGGTGGTCAACTGGGCATGGACAACGCCCAGGACGAGCGCGACGTCAACGGCAACGTCTATCTGCGCTACTTCTTCGAAGAGCAGGAAGGACGCCCGCAACTCTTGCGCCCGCAACCCTATCGGTCGCGCAACGAGGAATAAGGACCAAGGCCCGCATCTGCGGGCCTTGTCTTATCGGCTACCAGCCACTCGACCTGACCGCTCGTCCTAGCGTTCGTCGCTCTCTTGACCGCCCCTACCCGTGTCAACGCCTTTCGTCCATGCGAACCGAAGCGGGCCGTTGACGATTTCTTCATGTCGTCTAACGATCACCCAATCCAGCAAAGGCTCTGGCCCGCACCTTCGGCACGCTGGACAAGTTCTTGAATAAACAAATTTTATTAGTACGTCACGGATCCGTCGTGACACCATTCACAATTATGACGCCATGATGGCAGATAGCCATAAATTTGGCGCCAAACCCCCTGCCATCATCCTTTCGACCCACCGGAATCCTGCCATGGGCCGTTCCCTAGACATCGCCAACTTGTTCCACGCCTTTGGCGGCGATCCACATCGCTACCGTGAGTTCGAGCTGCCCGAATCCATGCCCGGGTCGCTCCCGCCACCTACGCCGAATCAGGCCGGGGAGCTGCCAGCTCTTGTCGCCCCGGACGTCGGGAGGGCCTCTGCGCCAGCCATTTCCACCGGTTCCTCGGGCCAGAGTCTGGAACAGTCAGGCGCGTACGTCGCCGAGCACGCGGTTGTTGCCTTGAACCAAGCATTGAGTCGGGCGCAGTTGTCCCTGTCGGCCTCCGTGCTGGCAGTAACGTCGGCCAAAGGCGGCACCGGTAAAACGGTGGTCGCCGCCGGGTTGGCGCAGAGGCTGGCAGAGCGAGGGCAAAAGGTATTGCTGGTAGAGCTCGATGCGCAGAACGTGCTGACCGCCCTGCTGCAGCCGCAGATGAATGCCGCGATGGAGGCCGTTCCACTGCCCCTGGCGAGTTGCCTGCCCGTAACGGAACAGCTACGAATGCTGCCCTTCGGCAACCTCAGCGAGAGGGACCTGCAAGCCCTCGAACACTCGCTGCAGGTGGATACAAACTGGCTGGCGCAACGTCTAGCGACCTTGGACGTCTCGGCCGATACCTGGGTGATCCTCGACTGTCCGACAGGCTCGACGCCTATCGGCCGCCAAGCGCTGGCCATGGCTACCCAAGTGCTGGGCGTAACCACGGCGGATACGGCCGGCCACGCCAGCATCGCGCGTCTCGACCATCAGCTGCAACGTTACGCTGGTCATGCCCACTGCACCTACCTGCTCAATCGTGTAGATCCAGCACGCCCGCTGACCACAGATATCGCCACGCTGGTGGCCCGTTCTTGTGGCAACCGCCTACTCGGCATACTGCCGGAGAGTACGGCGCTGGAGCAGGCGCTGGCAGCGGGGCAGGGCCTGTTAGGCCTGCAGGATGACTGGACGAACGCTCTTGACGAACTAGCCGAGACACTACTGGCGGACACCGCCGCGCTCGAGCTCCGTCATGAGCGGCCTTTACCATGAGTTTTCTTGATCGTTTGGACCAGATCCGTCAGCGGCAACAGATGCCTGATTCCATCCCCGCCCCGCAGGCGCACCCGATTCCACGCTGGATTCAGGTGCTCGGCTGCCTTGCCTTGATGCTGTTCGCCGCGCTGCTGGTAAGCGTCCCCATGGGCCTGGAAGAGCAGACGTTCTTCGCAGTCGTCTGTTTCGGGTTCGCTCTGCTGCTGCGCCGGCTGCCCGGACGCCTGCCGGTGATCATGCTGATCGCGCTGTCGCTGCTGGCCTCTCTGCGCTACCTGTACTGGCGCCTGACCGCCACCCTGGGCTTCGAGACACCCTTGGAGATGGTCCTCGGTTACGGCCTGGTGGCCGCCGAGTTATATGCATTGACGGTGCTGATATTCGGTTATGTGCAGACGATCTGGCCGTTGCGCCGTGCGCCGGCTCCCCTACCGGAAGATCCTGCCGAATGGCCGACGGTGGATGTCTTCATTCCCACCTACAACGAAGCCTTGAGCATCGTTAAGTTGTCGATCCTGGCGGCCCAGGCCATCGATTGGCCGCGCGACAAGCTGCGGGTGCATGTACTGGACGATGGTCGCCGGGAGGACTTCCGCCACTTCTGCGCAACGGCAGGTGTCTCCTACCTGGTGCGGGAGAACAACGAGCATGCCAAGGCCGGCAATCTCAATGCCGCGCTCAAGGTCACCGATGGCGAGTACGTTGCCATCTTCGATGCCGACCACGTGCCGACACGGTCCTTTCTACAGATCTCCATGGGCTGGTTCCTTAAGGATGCCAAGCTGGCCATGCTGCAGACGCCGCACTTCTTCTTCTCGCCCGATCCCTTCGAGAAGAACCTCAATACCTTCCGCACCGTGCCCAACGAAGGCGAGTTGTTCTACGGCCTGGTGCAGGACGGCAACGACCTATGGAACGCCACCTTTTTCTGCGGCTCCTGTGCGGTGATCCGTCGCTCGATGTTGCTGGAGATCGGTGGAGTGGCCACCGAGACGGTGACCGAGGACGCGCATACCGCGCTCAAGCTCAATCGGCTCGGCTACAACACCGCCTACTTGAACATTCCCCAGGCCGCTGGGCTCGCTACCGAGAGTCTTTCACGGCACATCGCCCAGCGCATCCGCTGGGCGCGTGGTATGGCGCAGATCTTCCGGCTGGACAATCCATTTCTAGGAAAGGGGCTCGCCTTCGGTCAGCGGCTCTGCTACCTGAACGCCATGCTGCATTTCTTCTACGGCCTGCCGCGCCTGGTATTCCTTACCGCGCCCCTGGCCTACCTGTTGTTCAGCGCCCAGATATTCCACGCCTCGGCGCTGCTGATCACCTGCTACGTGTTGCCCCATGTGCTGCACTCGAACCTCACCAACTCGCGCATCCAGGGCCAGTTCCGCCATTCCTTCTGGAACGAGGTGTATGAGACGGTGCTGGCTTGGTACATCCTGCGCCCCACCCTGCTGGCACTGATCAACCCGCGCCTAGGCAAGTTCAACGTGACCGACAAGGGCGGCATCATCGCCGAGGACTATTTCGACTGGGAGTTGGCCCGTCCCTACATCTTGCTGTTGCTACTCAATCTGGTCGGCCTCACGGTCGGCATCGGTCGCCTATTTCTAGGTGACCCAGAAACGCTGACCACGGTCGCCATCAACCTGGCCTGGACGCTCTACAACGTGGTGATCGTCAGTGCCGCGGTGGCGGTGGCGAGTGAGACGCGCCAGGTACGGGCCGAACCGAGAGTGGCTGCGACCCTACCAGCAGGACTCGTGCTCGCCGACGGTAGCCATTTGAGCTGCACCACCCTGGACTTCTCCCAAAGCGGGATCGGCCTGCAACTACCTGAAGGCAGCCAGGTAGCCCAAGGCTCGCAGGTACACATCGAACTCAAGCGCAAGGATCAAATCCGCCGGTTCCCGGCTACCGTGGTCTTCAGCCGGGGAAATGCCGTGGGTACTCGCTTCGCGGACCTCAGCGTGACCGAGCAGCGTGAACTCGTCCGGATGACCTTTTCGCGTGCCGATCTCTGGGCCGAGGCCTGGGGTAAGCGTAAACCGGACTCTTTGCCGAGCTCGCTACGCGAGGTCGCTCAGATCGGCCTGCACGGCATCAACGAACTCAATCGCAATGCCTGGCGCGCGGTGGCAAGCCGCCGTGACCAGACGTCCTCCTCCTCCTGACATGGATGTTCCAAGCGTGCACAACCCTCTTCCCTCCTCTTCGCGTCCGGCCTGGGCCTTTTCACTGCTGGTCCTGGCGTTGTCCGTCTGTACCGCCCTACCGACCCAGGCCGCGCAGACGACGGACCCCGTCGTCGCTGCGCCGGAGATGACCGCAGCGACCACTGTGGGCGAGGCTTACACCTACACGCTCAAGCAGCTGGGCGCGCGCTATCCGATGAGCCTGCGTGGTGTGGACGGTAGCGACAGCGTGCGCTTCGGCATCCGTAGTGACGAGGTGGTGACCAGCGCGCGCCTGAGTCTGGAATACAGCTATTCACCCGCGCTATTACCGGACCTCTCGCAGATCAACGTGCTGGTCAACGACGAAGTGGCTGCCAGCCTGCCGGTTCCCAAAGAAAATGCCGGCAAGCTGCTGCAGACCACCCTCGACATCCCGCCGCGCCTGATCACCGACGTCAACCGCCTGACCTTGCAACTGATCGGCCACTACACCATGCAGTGCGAAGACCCCCTGCACTCGAGTCTCTGGGCCAAGATCGGCACTGGTAGCGAACTGCAGCTCCAGGTCACCCGCATCGTGCTCGACAATGACCTGGCCACCTTGCCACGGCCATTCTTCGACTACCGCGACGCCCGCCCGCTGGTGCTGCCCTTTGTCATTCCCGACCCGAACAATACCGCCTTGGAAGCCGCCGGTAACGTTGCGGCCTGGTTCGGTGCCCTGTCCGGCTCCCGTGGCGCTCGCTTCCCGACGGTCACCGATGGCCTGCCGGACAAGGGTAATGCCGTGGTTCTGCTGGACAGCCCGGCAGCCGCCGAGCGACTTGGCCTGACCCTTACCGCCAAGACGGGTCCCACCCTCGCTATCCTCACCAACCCGCACGATCCGAATGGCAAGCTGCTGGTATTGGCCGGTCGCGATGGTGCTGAGCTCAAGCGCGCAGCTCAGGGCCTTACGCTGGGGAACCAGGCGCTATCCGGTGCCCGAGTGACCCTTGATCGTCTGGACACGCTGGTCCCGCGTCGTCCCTACGATGCCCCCAACTGGCTACCCAGCGACCGACCGGTGAAATTGGGCGAGCTGACCGAACTCAAGAACCTCGGCTCCTCGGGCTACAATCCCGGCAACCTCACGGTGCCACTGCGCCTGCCGCCAGACCTCTTCCTCTGGCAGGACCAGGGCGCTCCGCTCGATCTCAAGTACCGCTACACACCGCAACCGGTCTCCACCAACTCCTCACTGCTGGTGTCCATCGACGATCGCTTCCTCAAGTCCCTGTCGCTGCCTTCGCGCGAGCATCTGGACAGCGGCCTGCTGGCCACCCTGAAGAGCGACGACGATGGCCTGCCGCGCGAAACCCAGATACGGGTACCACTGGACGGCGTGTCCGCCCAGGCGCCACTGCAGTTCCGTTTCATGTACGACTACATCAAACAGGGCGAATGCCGCGACGTCATCATCGACAATATGAGGGGTACCATAGAGCCGGAGTCCACCCTGGACCTCAGTGGCTACCACCACTTCATCGCCATGCCCAATCTGGGCGTGTTCAAGGACAGCGGCTTTCCCTTCACCCGCATGGCCGATTTGTCCGAAACGGCGGTAGTGCTGGACGAAAAGCCGTCGACGGGCGAACTGGGTGCCTACCTGACCCTGCTCGGTCGCTTCGGCGCCGCCACCGGCTATCCCGCACCCGGTGTCGCCCTCGTCCGGGGTGCCCAACTGGATAACGTCGCCCAGCGCGATCTGTTGGTGCTGACCACGGGCAGTTCACCGCTGCTGCAGCAATGGGCATCCAGCTTGCCCGCCGCGCTGGACGGTAGCAGCCGACGTTTCGAATTCTCCGATCTGGCGCTACGGGTGCGCAACTGGCTGAGCCCCGACCCACGCGACAACCTCCGCAAGGCGCGCACCGCACTGGGCTTTAACGGCGGTGGCAGTAGCGCCTATGTCGCCGGCTTCGAGTCGCCTCTGAGCAAGGGTCGCAGCGTAGTGCTGTTCGCCGCCACCGATGCCGCGCCGCTGGAAAAGGTCACCTCCGACCTGGCTCAGAGCGCGATTTACACCCAGGATCTGCAAGGCAGCCTGGCGGTGATCAAGAACGAGCGGATCGATGCCCTGGTCGCCGACCAGACCTATTATGTCGGCCACCTGGGCCCGCTACTCTATTTGCGCTGGCTGTTGGCCGGTCATCCGCTGCTGATGCTGTTGGCCACCGCCCTGGCCGTGGGCCTGCTCGCTACCCCGGTCTTTCTGGCTCTGCGTGCCCGTGCACGCCGCCGGCTGCAAGGCTGAGGCCCTCCCATGCGTAGACGCCTCGCCCAGGTCGCCCTCATGATGGCGCTGCTGGTCCAGAGCACGGTGGCGGCGACCTGCGAGCGGCCTGTTTGGCCGCAGTGGCAGAGATTTTCGGCCACGACCATTCAGGCCGATGGCCGGGTGTTGGAATCCAGCCTCAAGGCCAACCACAGCACCTCCGAAGGCCAGGCCTACGCCCTCTTCTTCGCCTTGGTGGCCAATGAGCCGGAGACCTTCGCGCGCCTTTGGCAATGGAGCAAGAGCAATCTCGCCCAGGGTGATCTTGGTAAGCATCTGCCGGCCTGGCTCTGGGGCCAGGGCAGCGATGGACGCTGGGGGATCCAGGATGCCAACTCAGCGAGCGATGCCGACCTCTGGTTTGCCTATAGTCTCCTGGAGGCGGCTCGCCTCTGGCGAATGCCTGCCTACGCCGAGGATGCTCGAGCCCTGCTCGTCCGTATCCGCAGCGACGAGATGGTGGAGTTGCCCGGCCTTGGTCCCACCTTGCTACCCGGTCCCCAGGGATTCGCGCTGCCTGAGCATCTCTGGCGACTGAATCTCAGCTACCTGCCACCCTTCATACTAAGGCGCCTCGCCCTTGAAGAGCCCAAGGGCCCCTGGACGACGTTGCCAGGGCAGGTGCTGACCCTGCTGCAACGCCATAATCCGCATCACCTGGCCGCCGACTGGACCGGCTACCGAGGAACGGCACCCGACCGAGGTCTGGTGGTAGACGATCCGCAGGGGCCGGCGCAAGGCAGCTACGATGCTATCCGCGTCTACCTCTGGGCCGGCCTCACCGACGCGGGCGACCCCCTCGCCAAGCCGCTGCTGGCCGCGCTGGACGGGATGACCCAGGCCACCGCAACGCTGGGCGTCCCCCCGGAGCGGATCGATATGCGCAGCGGGCTGACCCAGGGCACCGGCCCGGTGGGCTTCTCCGCGGCCTTGATACCCTTCTTGCGCCAGCAGGGCGACCTTTGGCTGGCGGAGGCCCAGCAGCAGCGCATGGAGGCCGCGCTCGCCAGCGACCAGCCACTGCGCTACTACGACCAGATGCTCGGTCTGTTCGGCCTCGGCTGGAGCGCCGGCCATTATCGCTTCGCGGCCGACGGGCGCCTGCAACCTTCATGGAAGACCTCATGCACAAGCACCTCCCCCTGACGCTCAGCCTGCTGGCCGCGCTCATCCAGGCTCCTGTCTCCGCCGACACCGCCAATACGGCCCGCCTGCTTATCGAGCAAGGACGTTTCTGGCAGCAGCACGACAAACCCGAACGCGCCCGCGAGGCATGGCAAAAGCTGCTGGAGCTCGACGACCGCAACCCAGAAGCCCTCTATGGCCTGGGTAGCCTGGCGTTGGTCGCTAAGCGGCCGGTAGAGGCGCAACGCTATCTCGCGCGGTTGCAGGCACTCAGCCCCCCACCCTTGCAGGCCGCATTGCTCGCTCAGGACATCCATGTGGCCAGCGGCGACAATCCGGCCCTGCGCGAGGGCGCTCGTCGCCAGGCCGACGGTGGCGACCGCCCCAAGGCGGTCGCCCTCTATCGCCAGTTGTTCGCCGGCCAGCAGCCCCAGGGCCTGCTGGCACGCGAGTACTACAACACCCTGGCCTTTGTCGACGGCGGCTGGCCGGAAGCTCAGGCCGGCTTCCAGCGACTGCTGCGCGAATATCCCAACGATCCCATTCTCGCTCTGTTCTATGCCAAGCAGCTGGTACGCCGCGATGACACCAGGCCGGAGGGTATCCGCCGGCTGGCCGCCCTGACCCAGCGCGAGGAAATCGCTGGTGACGCCGACGAGAGCTGGCGGCTGGCCCTGACCTGGATGGGCGCGCCGGACACCCCAGCCAAGGTCTCTCTGTTCGAAGACTTTCTCAAGGCTCATCCCGGCGATACGGAGATTCGTGCGCTACTGACCAAAGGCCGTGCCCAAAGCAGCAAGGCGGCTGATCCTTGGCGAGCCGATCCGCTGGTCGGACGCGGTCTCGAAGCCCTGCGCAAGGGGGACCAGCGCACCGCCGAGCAGGCCTTCCAGGAACGGCTGAAGCGGGTACCCAAGGATCCCGATGCCCTGGGTGGCCTGGGTGTGCTCCGGCAGCAGCAGCACCGTCTGGACGACGCCGAGCGGTTGCTCATCCAGGCGGTAGCCCAACCCAAGGGCCGCTCCTGGCAACAGGCGCTGGACAGACTCCGGTACGAACAGTTGCTGGCTCGAGCACGCAGCGCCCAGAACGGTGGCGACCTGAACACGGCTCACCGCCTGATCGAGCAAGCCTTACGGCTGGACCCCAAGTCAACGGCCGGACAACTGGCTCTGGCCGATCTGCAAGCACGCAGCGGCAACCTGAGTGCCGCCGAAGCTGGCTATCGCCAGTTGCTCGCCCGTAATGCCAATGATCTCGGCGCCCGGCGCGGCCTGATCGGTCTGCTCGGCCAGACCGGACGCAGCGATGAAGCCCTGCGTCTGGCAGATAGCCTGCCGCGTGGCACCCAAGCGGAGCTACCGGGGCTGGGCCAGATGCGCGCCACCGTCGCCCGCGAGCGGGCGACGGTGCTGCGTGCGCGAGGCGATCTGGCTGGCGCCCGGGCGGCGCTGCAGGAAGCGCTCCACGAGTCCCCCGACGATCCCTGGATCACCCTGGACCTGGCCCGCCTCGATGTCGCCCAAGGCCAGGCCAAGCAAGGCCAGAACCAGCTGGACAGCCTGCTGCAACGCCACCCGACCCAACCCGACGTGCTCTTCGTTGGCGCCCTGTTCGCCAGTGAGCAGGGCGATACCTCGCGCGCCCAGGCGCTGCTGGCGCGTATTCCCACCGACCGCCAGAGTCCCGAAATTCAGGCCCTGGCCCGGCGCCTGGCCCTGGATGAGCAATTGGCCGCCGCCCTGGCACTCGCCAAGCGCGGTCAGCGCGAAGCCGCCCGCGCCCGGCTCCAGGCCCTGGAAGCCCAGGCGGCCGGCCAACCCGCGTTGCTGCGGACCCTGGCCGGTGGCTATGCAGAACTGGATGACAGCACCCACGCCCTGGCGCTGCTACGCCCCCTGGTGGCCGCCGCCCCGGCGACCGATGTCGACCTGCGGCTGCAGTACGCCGGGGTCCTCTTGCAACAGGGTGACGATCGCGAAGCCTACGCCCTGCTGGACGAACTGGGCGCCGCCCGGCTGACGCCCGCCCAGCGCGACCGCTACGACGAGCTGTCCCGCCGCTATCGCATCCGCCAGACCGACGCCCTGCGCGAGCGCGGCCGGTTGGCGGAGGCCTATGACGTCCTGGCCCCGGCGCTCGCCCAGCGACCCAAGGATCCGCAAGTCAACGCGGCCCTGGCACGGCTGTACCTGGCCCATGGCGACGCCACCAAGGCCGTCGATCTCTATCGTCCCCTGATCAAACTCTGGCCCGATGACGTCCAACTGCAATTGGACGCCGCCGACGCCGCCATAGCGGCCCAGGATCCTGTCTTTGCCGAAGGCGCCATCGCCCGAGCGGTGACTCTGGCACCGGACGATGCCAGGGTACTGACCCGCGCCGCCGAGCTCTATTCCCGACTGGGCCGCGACGGCAAGGCGACCGAATTGCTGACCAAGGTGGTCGCCGCCGAGCAGCGCGACCGTGCCCTGGTCGCCAGCGCCGCACCGGTCAACCCTCTCGCGTCCAACGGTCGCTCGCTCAGCGCCCTGGCCCCTGAGAATGCCCCCTTACCACCGCCAGTCGGTGAACCCACCCGTCAGGCAAGGCTGCTGGGCACCACCCTGCCGGAACCTTTCAGCACCACAAAGTCGACCCCGGGTGCTGCGCCTTACCAGCCGCAGCCAGTCAGCCAGGCACCGACGGACAACCCCTTCGCCGCCGTACCCGCGCGGGTGAAGGCTGATTCCCGCACCGGCATGAGCGCCGCCGAGCGTGCCCTGGCCGATATCCAACAAAGCCGCAGCGCCACCATCACCCAGGGCCTCTCGGTGCGGAGCAACAACAGCGAATCCGGGCTGGGCAAGCTCACCGCCGTCGAAGCGCCCCTGGAGATCGCCGTGCCGGTAGGCGACGACCGCCTGGCCGTGCGAGTGACCCCGGTGAGCCTCGACGCCGGCAAGGTAGCCCCAGGCGCCGCGGATCGCTTCGGCGGTGGTCCGGTCGCCAGCATCGCGGGTGGCGACCCCGGCAGCCAAAAGGCCAGCGGCACCGGGATCGCGGTGGCCTACAGCCAGCCCAGCAGCGGCCTCAAGGCGGATGCCGGCACCACGCCGCTGGGCTTCCGCGAGGCCACCATGGTGGGTGGGGTCAGCCTGGAGCGACCGCTGGGCGACAGCGAGCACGCCCACTATACCCTGTCGGCGTCGCGCCGCGCGGTGATCGACAGCCTGACCGCCTTCGCCGGCAGCCGCGATGCCCGTACCGGCCAGGAATGGGGCGGCGTCACCGCCAATGGCGTGCGGGGCCAGCTCAGCTACGACGACGGCAATGTGGGCGCCTATGCCTACGCGTCCTGGTTCCGCCTGCTGGGCAATAAGGTCGAGGACAACGACCGCGCCGAATTCGGTGGCGGCACCTATCGCTACCTGGTCAACGGTAGCGACGCCCAGCTCACCCTGGGCCTGTCGCTGACCGCACTGGGCTATGCCAACAACCAGAACTTCTTCACCTACGGTCACGGTGGCTATTTCAGCCCGCAACGCTTCTTCGCCCTGGGTGTGCCGCTGACCTGGTCCCAGCGCGGCGACCGCTGGACCTATCAGTTGCGCGGCACCCTCGGGGTACAGCACTTCCAGCAGGACGCCGCCGACTACTACCCCACCGATGCCGCCGCCCAGGCCGCGGCCAGCCAGGCGCTGGGCAGCGCGGCCCGCTACGCCGGCCAGAGCAAGACCGGCCTGGGCTACAGCCTGGCCGCGGCCGGCGAGTATCGCCTGAACCCGGACTTCCACCTGGGCGGCGAACTGGGCCTGGACAACGCCCGCGACTATCGCCAGGTCAACGGCAGTCTCTACCTGCGCTACTACTTCGAGCCCCAGGACCGACCACTGGCACTGCCGGTCAGTCCCTATCGCTCACCTTATTCCAACTGATCCGAGGTCATCCCCATGCCCGCTTCCGCCCTTGCCGGCCTGTCCCTTCTCGTTCTCGGCGAAAGCCACATGAGCCTGGCCGACCACCTGGTCGAGCCGCTCAACGCCGCCCTGGTGCAACAGGGCGCCAAGGTGCATTCCATCGGCGCCTGCGGCGCCAGCGCCGCCGACTGGCTGACCACCAAGAAGGTCGACTGCGGCGCCGAGCAGCGGGACAACGGCAAGCTGGTGATCAAGGGCCGCGATGCCACCACCACGCCGATCAAGGAACTGATCGCCGCCGACAAGCCCAACCTGGTGGTGCTGGTGATCGGCGACACCATGGCCTCCTACGACAAGCCCTCCTTTCCCAAGGCCTGGGCCTGGCAGAGCGTCACCGCCCTGACCAAGGAAATCGCCGCCACCGGCACCAAGTGCGTCTGGGTCGGCCCGGCCTGGGGCAAGGCGGGCGGCCAGTACGGCAAGAACGATCCGCGCACCGAGCTGATGTCCAAGTTCCTCGCCAGCAACGTCGCCCCCTGCACCTACGTCGACTCCCTGACCTTCTCCAAGCCCGGCCAGTGGATCACCACCGACGGCCAGCACTTCACCGTGGCCGGCTACAAGGCCTGGGGCAACGCCATCGCCACGGCCTTGGCCAAGCTGCCGCCCGCCGAACTGGGAGCCAAATGATGAAGGCTCTGTTCCTGCTGGCAGGCCTGGGCGCCACCGCCTTGGCCCAAGCCGCCGACATCCCGCTGTACCCCACCGGCCCGAGCGAAGACTCGGCCTTCCTCAGATTCGTCAACGCCGGCAGCGAGCCGCTGGCACTGCAAGCGGCCGGTTCCGCCGCACGCCTGCAGCTGGACGCCGCCAAGCCGGTCTCGAGCTACCTGACCGTACCGGCCGCCAAGGCCATCAAGGGTGAACTCCAGCGCGGCGCTGCCAGCGCCCCGCTGGAACTGTCCGTCGCCGCCGGTGAATTCGCCACCCTGGTGGTGCTGCCCGGTACGCCGCTGGTGCAGCGCGTGGTGCGCGAGCAGCCGGACGACTTCAATGCGCTCAAGGCCTCGCTGGCCTTCTACAGCCTGGACCCCAAATGTGCGACCCCGGGCCTGCAAGCCGCCGGGCGCAATGCCGAGATCTTCAAGGACGTGGCCGATGGCACCCTGCAAAGACGCAGCCTCAACGCCGTGGCGCTCAAGGTGCAGCTGACCTGCGCCGGCAAGGCCGAGGGCGAGCCGCTGGACCTGGGCGAACTCAAGGCCGGCGAGCGCTACAGCGTACTGCTGCTGCCCGGCGCCAGCGGTCCGCGCCTGCTCACCACCCAGGACAGCGTCGCCCGCTAAGGAAAGCTTCGCGATGGTCTTCGCTTCGCTGGAATTCCTCACCCTCTTCCTGCCGGTGTTCCTGCTGGTCTACGCCCTGGCGCGACCCGGCGGGCGCAACGGCGTGCTGCTGGTGGGCAGTTGGCTGTTCTATGGCTGGCTGAGTCCGCTGTTCCTGCTGCTGCACATGGCCATGGGGCTGCTGGCCTGGGTCGGTGGATTGCTGGTGGACCGCGCGCGCGAAGGCTCGAAGACCCGCTTGCGGGTGCTCGCAGGATTGATCGTGATCAACCTGGCGGTGCTCTGCTGGTACAAGTACGCCAACATCGTCGCCGCCACCTGGAGCCAGGCGCTGGTGGCCGCCGGCGCCCTGCCGTTGGACTGGCAGAAGGTGGCGCTGCCGGCGGGGCTGTCCTTCGTCGTGCTGCAGGCCATCTCCTACCTGGTGGACGTCCATCGTCGCGTGGTGCCAGTGGAGCGCAGCTTCGTCAACTACGCCACCTACATCTCCATGTTCGGCCACTCCATCGCCGGGCCGATCATCCGCTACGACTGGGTGCGCCGCGAGCTTAACCAGCGCTGGTTCAATCGCGAGAACTTCGCCCTCGGTGCCCGGCGCTTCATGATCGGCCTGTGCATGAAGGTGCTGGTGGCCGACACCCTGTCCCCCCTGGTGGACGTCGCCTTCCACCTCGACCAGCCGTCCTTCCTCGACGCCTGGATCGGTTGCCTGGCCTATTCGCTGCAGCTGTTCTTCGACTTTGCTGGCTACAGCGCCATGGCCATCGGCCTGGGCCTGATGCTGGGCTTCCACTTCCCGGAAAACTTCAACCGCCCCTATCTCGCCCGCAGCATCCAGGATTTCTGGCGGCGCTGGCACCTGTCGCTGTCCAGCTGGCTACGCGACTATCTCTACATCTCCCTGGGCGGCAACCGCGGCGGCCGCTGGCGCACCTATCGCAACCTCTTCCTGACCATGGCCATCGCCGGCCTCTGGCACGGCGGCGACAGCTGGAACTACCTGCTCTGGGGCATGCTGCACGGCCTGGCGCTGTGCCTGGACCGCCTATGGGACGAACTCGGCGGCCGGCCGTTGCCGCGCCCCCTGGCCCACGGCCTGACCCTGCTGTTCGTGGCCCTGGCCTGGACCCTGTTCCGCGCGCCGGATTTCTCGACGGCACTGTCGATGTACGCCGGTCAGTTCGGCCTGCACGGTTTCGCCCTGGGCGATGCCCTGGCCGTCACCCTGAGACCCGCCCATGGCCTGGCCGCCCTGCTGGGCGTGGCCTGCGTCATCGCCCCGCTGTGGCAGCCGCGCATCGAGCAGCGGCTGCCCAGCAGTGCCCTGTTGCGCGGCCTGGGCGCCGCCTGGCCGGTGGCCGGCTTCCTGCTCTGCTTCGGGTTGATCGCCAGCCGCGAAGCCGTGCCCTTCCTCTATTTCCAGTTCTGAGGTCGTCGTCATGAGCGCACCCGCCCTGCCGCCCTCACCCGCTCCGCAGCCGCCCAGCGTCACCCAGGTGCGCCTGGCGCCCCTGGCCGGCCTGGTCTTCGCCCTGTTCCTGGCGCTCGGCCTCGGCTCTTGCGCCTGGGCCCTGCTGACCGACCGCCTCTCGCTCTGGCCGGAGCGGCTGGACCGTCACGCCCTGCTCGAAGGCGAACTCACCCACCACGTCGCCAAGGAACTGGCCAAGGCGCCGCTGCCCGAAGCCGCCGCGCGCCTGGAGCGCGGCCTGAGCTGGCTGCTGTTCGGCGATACCGGGCCACGGGTGCGCCAGGGTTGTCCCGGCTGGCTGTTCCTCGCCGAAGAACTGGAAGTCCATCGTCAGGCCACCGCCAATGCCCGGGCGCGAGCCCAGACCGTGATCGAGCTGCAGCGCGAGCTGGCCGCTCGGCACATCCGCCTGCTGGTCGCCGTGGTGCCGGACAAGAGCCGCATCGCCGCCGACCAACTGTGCGGCCTGCGGCGCCCGGCCGCCTTCGCCAACCGCACCGGCGACTGGACCCGGCTGCTCAGCGCAGCCGGCGTGCCGGTCGTCGACCTCATCCCGGTCCTTACCCCCCTGGGTAGTGGCGCCTTCCTGCGGACCGATACCCACTGGAACGAAGCGGGCGCCGATGCCGCCGCGCGTGCCCTGGCCGCCCGTATCCGCAGCCTGCCCTTCCAGGCCACCCCGGCCCGCGAATTCACCCGCACGTTGCTGCCGCCGGCAGCACGTCCAGGCGATCTGGTACGCCTGGCCGGCCTGGATTGGCTGCCCCTGCGCCAGCAACCCACGCCCGAGATACTGGCGCTCACCCAGGTCGACAGCCACGCGGCCGCCGGGACGAGCGACGACCTGTTCGGCGACGGCGACCTGCCCAACCTCGCGCTGATCGGCACCTCCTTCTCGCGCAACTCCAACTTCCTGCCCTTCCTGGAGCAGGCGCTAGGGGCCAGTGTCGGTCGCTTCGCCAAGGACGGTGGGCATTTCGCCGGTGCGGCACGCGACTATTTCGCCAGCAAGGCCTTCCGACAAACCCCGCCACAGTTATTGGTCTGGGAAATCCCGGAGCGCGATTTACAATCGCCCGGCCCCGAGGCCTTACGCCTCGATCCGCGTCCTTGAGGCAACCAAGGCTTTCTCCATGGGTCTGAGGACGCATCCCCGGACCCAGGAAGCCTCTAGATGACGGAACTGCTCGACGGCCTGACCCAGTGGATCAACCAGCATCATCAGTGGTTGGGCACGGCCATCTTCATCATCTCCTTTCTCGAATGCCTGGCCCTGGCCGGCCTGGTGGTGCCCGGTACGGTGGTGCTCTTCGCCGTGGCCATCGCCGCCGGCAACGGTGCGCTCGATCTGTTCGACACCCTGTTGCTGGGCTTCCTCGGCGGCATCCTCGGCGATGCGGTCTCCTATTTCATCGGTCGGCGCTTCCACGAGGGCATCCGCCGCCTGCCGGGCTTGCGCAACCATCCGGAATGGATAGGTTCGGCCGAAGGCTTCATTCACCGCTACGGCGTCGCCAGCCTGCTGGTCGGCCGCTTCATCGGCCCGCTGCGCCCGTTGCTGCCGCTGATCGCCGGCATGCTCGACATGCCCCTGGTGAAATTCATCAGCGTCAGCCTGGTGGCGGCCGCTGGCTGGTCCATCGCCTATCTCGGTCCGGGCTGGGTGACCGGCGCCGCCTTCCGCCTGCCGCTTCCGGAGGGCTTCTGGCAGCAGGCCGGTATCGTCCTGGGAAGCGTCGCGGTACTGGTGGCGGTCATCAGCCATGGCACCTGGCGGGAACGCGCCGGTACCACCCTGCTCAGCGGTGCCCTCTGCCTGGCCGGTCTGCTGGCGCTGCTGTTCGGTTGGCACCACCTGCGTGCCTTCGACGAAGGCCTGATGACCCTGATCCAGGAGCACCGCGAGACCTGGCTCAATGGCGTCGCCGTGGTCATCACCCGCATGGGCGACTTCCGTACCCAGCTGATCGTCGCGGCGGTGCTGATCCTGGTGCTGGCCGCCTTCCGCCAGTGGCGGCCGCTGCTGTTCGCCCTGGGCACCACCCTGGGTACCGCGCTCGCCAATGGCCAATTGAAAAATCTGCTGGCCCGGGCGCGGCCGGACGTCCTCGCCGAGCCCTTGACCACCTACAGCCTGCCCAGCGGCCACAGCTCGGCCTCCTTCGCCTTCTTCCTGACCCTGGGCATCCTGGCCGGGCGCCGCTATGGGCCGCGCGGCCGCCTCGCCTGGCTGGTGATCGCCGCCCTGCCGGCGGTGCTCATCGCCCTCAGCCGCGTCTACCTGGGCGTGCACTGGCCGACCGACATCCTGGCCGGCGCCCTGCTCGCCGGCGGCTTCTGTGGCCTGAGCCTGGCGCTGTTGCAGAAGACCGGCGGCAATCGCCTCGAACCGGTGCCGACGCGGACCTGGATGGTGCTGCTGCCATTGATCCTGTTGGTCTTCACCTTCGCCGCCGGCTGGGCCTTGCCGGAGGCCATCGAACGCTACGCACCACGCGCTTGATGGGATGGCGAACCAAAAAATCGCCTGGAGCGATTTTTGACGTCGGCTCCGCCGACGGCCCGTAGGGTGGCAAGCCAGGGACGGCTGGCCGCAAAAAATATCGTCGCGGTCCTGCAGTTCCGGCTCCCCGGTGGTCAGAACGCCTGTAACTGCAGAGATGTCTTGGGGGATGCGATTAATGGCAGCGCAGATTGCCGACTGGAACGAACTGGACTTTCTCTCCGGCGGTGGCGAAATGGGCGCGCGGCTGCGCACCCACGACTGGTCCGACTCGCCCTTGGGCCCACCTTCCCAGTGGCCGCAGTCCCTGAGATCCGCCCTCAGCATCTGCCTGAATTCGAGCTTCCCCACCGCCATCTATTGGGGACCCGAGTTACTGCTGCTCTACAACGACGCCTGGGCACCGATCCCCGCCGAGCGCCATCCCTGGGCCCTGGGCCGCCCCGCCCAGGAAGTCTGGCAGGACATCTGGCCGGTGGTCGGGCCGCAATTCGCGCAGGTGCTGAGCAGTGGTCAGGGATTCTCCGTCTTCGATCAGCTACTGCCCATGGTGCGCCAGGGCGTGGTCAGCGAGACCTACTGGAACTACAGCTTCACGGCGATCCGCGGTGAAGGCGGCGAGATCGCCGGCATCTTCAACCAGGGCCACGAGACGACCCAGCGCATCCTCGAAGAACGGCGCCGCGCCGCCGACGCCGCCCGCCAGCGCCGCATGTTCGAGCAGGCGCCCGGCTTCGTTACCATCGTCCGCGGCCCGCAGCACACCTTCGACTTCGTCAACGTCGCCTTTCGCCGCCTGTTCGGTGAGCGCTCCTTCGAAGGCCACACCGTCCGCGAGATCTTTCCCGAACTGCAGGATCAGGGCTATTTCGAGTGGCTCGACCAGGTCTACCAGAGCGGTCAGCGTTTCGTCGCCGAGCACCAGCCCTTTCGCCTGGAGGCCGAAGGCGAGCCGGCCCGCACCCTCTACCTGGATTTCATCTACGAACCCCTGACCGACGAAGCCGGCCAGGTAATCGGCATCTTCTGCCAGGGGCAAGATGTGACCGAGGCCCATCTGGCCAAGGCCGCGCTGGAAGCCAGTGAACGGCGCTTCCGTACCGCCCTGGAAATCGAGACGGTGGGCGCGCTGTGCTTCGCCCCGGATGGCCGCCTGATCGATGCCAACGACGCCTTCCTGCGCATGAGCGGATATGACCATCAAGACCTGGCGAAGGAACGCATCGCCTGGCCCGCACCGATCCTGCGACGCGCCGGCGACCAGTTGCCACCGGACGAACGCCGTTATGTCCGCCGCGATGGCTCCACCGGCTGGGCGTTGGTGGCAGCCAAACGCCTGCCCGATGGCAGCGCCTTCGAATTCATCGTCGATATCAGCGACCGCAAGAATGCCGAAGCCGAGCTGCGCGAGGAAACCCGTACCCTGGAGGCGCTCAAGCGCATCGATACGGAGCTGGCCAGCCAATTGGATCTAGCGCATCTGGTGCAGACCGTGACCGATGCCGGGGTCGAGCTCACCGGCGCGCGCTTCGGCGCCTACTTCAATCATCAACCCGCCGAGCACGGCGACTGTCTACAACTCTTCACCCTCTCCGGCGCCGACCGCGCGACCTTCGAGCAGCTCGACGGGCCGAGCGCCACCGCCCTGTTCGCGCCGCCCCTGAGCAGTGGCAGCGTGGTTCGCACCGATGACGTGGCCGCTGACCCTCGCTATGACCGCTCGACCCAACACCAGGACCTGACTGCCGGGCACCTACCCGTGCGCAGCTATCTGGCCGTTCCCGTCGTCGCCCGGAGTGGCGCGGTGCTGGGTGGTCTCTTCTTTGGCCATCCACAACCGGCGCGCTTCAACGTCCGGCATGAACGCCTGATGACCGCCCTGGCTGCCCGTGCCGCCATCGCCATCGAACAGGCGCAACTGTTCCAGGCGGTACGCACCGCCAACGAAACCCTGGAGCAGCGCGTCGCCGAACGCACCGCGGAGTTGACTCAAGCCCAGCAGGCGCTGCACCAGGCGCAGAAAATGGAAGCCATCGGCCAGTTGACCGGAGGGATCGCCCACGACTTCAACAACCTGCTGGCCGGGATCATCGGCAGCCTGGAATTGATCGACCGCCGCCTGCAGCAGAATCGCACCGATCAACTCGACCGCCTGCTGAGCGGCGCCCAGGCCTACGCCGCGCGCGCCGCCTCCGTGACCCAGCGCCTGCTGGCCTTTTCCCGGCGACAGACCCTGGAGCCGAAGTCCACCGACGTGAACGAGTTGATGCTGGCCATGGAAGAGCTGATCCGCCGCAGCGTCGGGCCGGCGATCGACGTCCAGGCGCAGCCGGCAGCCGACCTCTGGCCCACGGTCATCGATGCGGTCCAGCTGGAAAGCGCCTTGCTCAACCTGGCGATCAATGCCCGCGATGCCATGCCTCAAGGCGGCCAGTTGGTGCTGTCGACGGCGAATCTGCCAGAGACCGCCTCGGACCGGCCGGACGGCCTACCCGAGGGGGATTACGTGAGGGTCCAGGTGAGCGACACCGGCACGGGTATCGCGCCGGAGATCAGGGAGCGGATCTTCGATCCCTTCTTCACCACCAAACCACCGGGCCAGGGTACGGGGCTGGGGTTGTCCATGGTGCATGGCTTCGTGCACCAGTCCGGCGGCCAGATCCAGGTGGACACCACGTCGGGCGTCGGCACCTGCATCTCGCTCTATCTGCCGCGAGCGCCGAAAGACGCCCGCGACAGCGCCTGACCGCCGTCCTGCGGACGCCGGTCAGGCCCTTTCACAGGCCGGCGCCGTGGGGGGTGGTGCCGCCTTTCATCTGCGATTGCAGGTAGTTCTGCAGGCCGATCTTGTCGATCAGACCCAGCTGCTGCTCCAGCCAGTAGGCGTGGTCTTCCTCGGTGTCCTCCAGCTGGGCGACCAGGATTTCGCGGGTGACGAAATCCTTGTGCTGGTTGCACAGCGCCACGCCCTGGGCCAGGGCCTCGCGCACCTCGTACTCCAGCGCCAGATCCGCACGCAGCATCTCGGGCACGGTCTGGCCGACGTTGATGGCATTGGGCCTCATGTCCGGCGTGCCTTCGAGGAACAGGATGCGGCGCAGCAGGGCATCGGCGTGCTGGGTTTCCTCTTCCATTTCATGGCCGATCCGCTCGTACAGTCGCATCAGCCCCCAATCCTCGTACATCCGCGAGTGGATGAAATACTGGTCGCGCGCCGCCAGTTCACCGCGCAGCAGTTGGTTGAGATAGTTGATGACGTCTGGATGACCTTGCATGAAAAGAGTCCTGTGCTGTTCAGTGCCCAGTTTAGCGCGCTGCGACCGAGGCAGGACCGTTCATCGCCCGACCGCTGGGGCCGTTCGTCTCATCGCAGCGCTAATCGTTCTGCTTCACGATCCGCTTAGCCAGGGCGGTGGCGGCTCCTCGCGTCCAGTGGGGGCGTCCTGCTCACGCCGGGCCGCCTGCCGGCGCTCCTCGTCGCGCCGCGCCGCCTCGATCTCGCGCATCACCGCATGGACATCGGCCTGCCCTTCGCGCTCGACGAATTCGCCGGTCAACTTCGTGTTGGCGTACAACTCGCCTTTTTCGAACAGCGCCCACATTTCCGGTGCGTAGCGGGTCTTGCGCAACTCCGGGGCGAAGCGGCCGAAGTACAGCGCCATGTTCTCCACATCGCGCGCCAGCAGGCGGAAGGCGTGGTTGTTGCCCGCGGCATCCACCGCCTGAGGCAGATCGATGATCACCGGGCCATCCTCGGCCAGCAGCACGTTGAATTCGGACAGGTCACCATGGACCAGCCCGGCGCACAGCATGCGCACGATCTGGCCGATCATCAGGTCGTGATAGGTGCGCGCTTCCTCGGCGGTGAGCGTCACATCGTTCAACCGGGGGGCCGCCTCGCCATTGCCATCGGTCACCAGGTCCATCAGCAACACGCCATCCAGGAAATCATGGGGCTTGGGGACCCGTACCCCGGCGTCGGCCAGGCGATAGAGCGCCGTCACCTCGGCGTTCTGCCAGTTGTCCTCGCGCTCGCGTCGACCGAACTTGGAGCCCTTGGCCATGGCGCGATTTTCCCGACTGCCACGGACCTTGCGTCCTTCCTGGTACTCGGCGGCCTGGCGGAAGCTGCGCTTGTCGGCTTCCTTGTAGACCTTGGCACAACGCACCTGACGGCCACAGCGCACCACATAGACCGCCGCCTCCTTGCCACTCATAAGGGGCCTTATCACCTCATCGACCAAGCCGTCCTCGATCAGCGGCTCGATGCGTTTGGGAGTTTTCATCGCCGGTTCCAGCTCCTTCTTATCGGTCGTCACAGTGACTTATGACGCAAGTTTCAAGCCAGACGCCCAGAAAGGGAAGTCGGCATCGCCCTGAGCGTGCGACTCATCGAAGCGGACAAGATTCCTCGGCCGTGACCGACTGCGCACGCAACTGGCAAAGAAAGCGAGGAAACGATGCCCTTCAGCCTGGGGACGGCCAGTTCCACCGGCGCGAAGCATGCCTGGCGAGGAATCGGACTGTTACGCCCGCCCTTTACCATCCTCGTCGCGAGGCGACCTTGGAACACCCCGCGCACCAGCCGCCTCGGCTACCCTACAATGACGCTTCCGCCGCCGCTGCGATTCCCCTCATGTCCTCCCTACTCGCCGACTGGCGCCACCCCGAGCTGCACCGCCGCGTCTGGGCCCTGGCCGCGCCCATGATCCTGTCCAACCTCAGCGTGCCGCTGGTCACCCTGGTCGACAGCGCCATCGCTGGCCATCTGCCGGAAGCCCGGCAGCTCGCCGCCGTGGCCATGGGTGGCGCCTTCTATACCGCCCTGCTCGGCATCCTCGCCTTCCTGCGCATGGGCACCACCGGCTTCGCCGCCCAGGCCAGTGGCCGTACGGATGGCGCCGCCCTGCGTCAGATCCTCTTGCAAGCCGGTCTGTTGGGTTTGGGCCTATCGCTGCTGCTGTTGCTGATCGCCAGCCTGGCCCTCGATCCCCTGCTCGCCTGGCTCGGCCTGGACCCGGCCTTCGCCGAACTGGCCAGCCATTTCCTGCACTTGCGCCTGCTCGGCTTGCCGGCCGCCCTGCTCAGCTATGCCGTGATCGGCTGGCTGCTCGGCACCCAGGATGCACGCACGCCCCTGGTGCTGTTGCTCACCACCAACGCCCTGAATCTCGTACTGGTGACCGGCTTCGTGCTCGGCCTCGGCACTGGCGTGCAGGGTATCGCCCTGGCCTCGGTGCTGGCGGAATGGGGCGGCGTACTGCTCGGCCTGTGGCTGGCGATCCGCCGTCTGCGGCAATGGCCGGGTCGGGTGGACCGTACCGCACTACGGCGCCTGGCCAGTTGGCGACCGCTGCTGGCGGTCAATCGCGACATCTTCATCCGCTCGCTGGCATTGCAGGCGGTATTCCTGCTGTTCGCCGCTCAGGGTGCCCAGTTGGGCGAAACGACGGTCGCCGCCAACGCCCTGCTACTCAACGGCCTACTGGTCACCGCCTTCGCCCTGGACGGCCTCGCCCACGCCGTGGAAGCCCTCTCCGGCCATGCCCTGGGTGCGCACCAAGGCGTCATCCTGCGCCGGGTACTGGTGATCGCCGGCGGCTGGTCGCTGCTGGCCAGCCTGATATTCGCGCTGGCCTTCGCCCTGTTCGGCGATCTCTTCGTCGCCTTGCAGAGCGATATCGCCGCCGTACGCCAGGAGGCCCATGCCTACCTGCCCTACCTCGCCCTGCTGCCATTGATCGCCATGGCCAGCTATCTGCTGGACGGCCTCTTCATCGGCGCCACCCGCGCCCGGGAGATGCGTAACGCCATGCTCCTGGCCCTGCTGATGGCCTTGCCGCTCGGCTGGTTGCTGCGCGGGCTGGGCAACCATGGGCTATGGCTCGCCTTTCTCACCTTCATGGCCCTGCGCGGCCTGATTTCCGCCGCGTTGGCCTGGCGCCTGGCCGAGCGCGAAGGCTGGCTGAGCGAAGGCCCCACCACCTGAGCTGGCGGAACCCTCGGGCAGGCGCTCCCCTCAAAGTCGGGAATCCCCTGCCGAGAGCGCTGCCATGAGTGAAAACACCCAAGATCGGAAACCCCAGGACACTCCCGCCGACCAGGACGCGGTACCCGAGCACCAGAAGCCGGAGAACTTGGAAAAGCTGAAGGATTACGGCAAAGACCAGATTCCGCCAGGCGTCGCCTGACGCCAAGCCTGAACGCCTCGACAAAAGCCGTCGATGACGATGGCAAAGCGCTGGCGGAGCTTCTAGCATCGTCCGGATAAGTCAGTCTTAGCGCCTTCGTGAAGGGAATCCAGCTCACCATGCCCGTCAGGTCCCGCCTGTCGCCCCGGTCTTTCGCGCTCGCGGCGGCGCTGCTGTCGGTATTCGTGGCGCCGCTCGCCCGGGCGGTCGATGGCTATGCTGGCATTGCCTTCGGCGTCGATCAGAAAACCTTTCTCGACCATAAGCTGTGCACCTTCCAACCACGCAAGATCGACATTCCAGGTGTCGACTACCTGGGCTGTGACGATCTGGCCTTCGCGGGCGAAAAGGTCGAAGCGGGGGCCTTCTTCATCGATGGCCATTTCCTGCGTTTTTCCATCGTCACCCCCCTGGCCCAATCCTTTCTGATCGCCGAAGGCCTGACCCAGAAATACGGCAAGCCTTCCTCGCAATCGTCTACCGAAGCCTTCGAACGCCTGGCCCATGACGACGATGCCCAAGCCTATCTGGCCTTCGATCACGACACCGTCTTCTATAAGTTCAGCGCCCGAGCAGCGCGCAAGAAACAGGTGCTGCTCATCTACAGTTCGCCCCGCTACGAGCAGCTCCTCAAGGAGAAGCAACTGCAGCTTCTCAAACAGTCGCTTTAAACATTTGGCTACAGTTCGTCGGACAAAGCGGCGATTGGCGGCGAAACTGTAGCCCCGGTCACATCCGCCCGGAAACAGGCCATGAACAATGGCAGATAGCCATGGTCAGAACGCGGGCAAGGAGCCCTTCCTGTAACCGGCTATCAACGGACGTCGTTCCTTCGGGAGTCCTACCATGATCGAACCTGTCGCGATGCACGCCTCGGCGTTGCAGCGCTCACGCGCTCCTTTGCCTTAGCGCTTCGCTCTTGCTGCACAGGTTCTCTTTTGAAAAGGATCATTCAATGAACACTCGCAATCTCTGGGTCGACTATGCCAAAGCCATCGGCATCGTGCTGGTCGTCTACGGTCACGTCGTCCGCGGCCTGCTCAACGCCGGCATCCTCCAGGACGCCGAATTCCACGGCTTGGTGGACAGCGTCATCTACACCTTCCACATGCCGCTGTTCTTCTTCCTCTCCGGCCTCTTCTTCTATAGTTCCTTCATCAAGCGCGGCACCGGCGGCCTGCTGGTGAACAAGATCGATACCATCGTCTATCCCTTCCTGGTCTGGTCGCTGCTGCAGGGCTCGGTCGAAGCCTTGATGTCGCGCTATACCAATGGTGGCGTGAGCTTCAGCGAGGTCCTGACGGTCTGGGAACCCCGCCAGCAATTCTGGTTCCTCTATGCGCTATTCCTGGTGTTCTGCCTGGCCATGCTCGCCTACCGCTGGGCCAAGCCGCTGGCCTTCTTCGCCGTATTCGCCTTTGGCGCCCTGGTCTACCTGTTCCAGAATGCCGGTCCGGAAGACTTCTTCTTTACCTTCACCGCGCAGAACTTCGTCTTCTTCGCCTTCGGTGTCTGGTTCAACAACTTCAAGCAGGCCATCGAAGAGCAGGCCGGTCGCGTGATGCTGGGTTCGGGCTTGCTGTTCATCGTGCTTGAGTACTGGTTCCACGGCCTGCTGGGCCTGGTCTACACCGACCGCGGTCTGGCGACCCTGGTGCTGGCACTCAATGGCATCATCTTCGTTACCAGTACCTGCATGGTGCTGGCACAGCGGCCGCTGCAGTGGGTACTGACCCTTGGCGCCCTCTCCATGCCCATCTACGTGATGCACGTGCTGAGCGGCAGTGGTGCCCGCATCATCCTGAGCAAAGGCCTGCACATCAACGACGGCCTGCTGCACATCGTCCTGGGTTGCGCCTTCGGCATCCTGGTACCGGTGGCGGTGGCCAAGCTGCTGGAAGCCCGCAACATCAACGGCTTGTTCGAGGCGCCGGCGTGGATCTCCGCCCGGCGGTGGCTTCGGCCCAAGGCTGAAACCCCCCGTCCGGCCGTCTGAGTGACAGTCCTCCGGCCAGGATGCTTGACGTCCTGGCCGGAGCCCTCGAAGCCCGAACGAGCGCCAATAAAAAGCCCGCTACCAGTCACCTGGTAGCGGGCTTTTTATTGGCTGAAGCCTAGGGCCTCACGCCTGGAGAGGCATCACTGGCTGGCCAGCACCTGGCCGTTCTTCACTTCCAGTTGCTTGCCCGGCTGGTGATCCATGCGAACCTGACCGAGCTTGCCGTCCAGCAGATACTTGACGTCGTAGCCCACCACCTTGTCGCTGCTGTCGGTAACCGTGCTGCAGCGGGTCTGGGTAGTAGTATAGGTATCGTGGTCTTGCAGGTATTCCTGACCCTTGTTGCCGGCGTAACCACCGCCAACGGCGCCGGCGATGGTTGCCAGCGTCTTGCCGCTGCCGTTGCCGACCTGGTTGCCCAGCAGACCACCGATGACCGCGCCTACGGCGGTACCGGCGATCTGGTGCTGGTCCTGAACCGGACGGCGGTGCGTCACCGCTACGTCCTTACAGACCTCGCGCGGGGTCTTGATGGTTTCCTTGACCGGCTGAACGGCCACGACCTCGGCGTACTGAGGCCCGCGGTCGACGAAACTGTAAGCTACAGCGCCACCTGCGGTGGCAACCACAACACCCAGAACCGTTCCTACGAGCATCGACTTGTTCACTACAACCTCCTGACTACCTGTCATAGCGGGCCCAGGCCCTTTGCCATGCCTAGGACATCAGGGGCGATCGTCTAGTTCCTTGGTTTGCGGCGGAATCAGGTCCTCGCTCTTCAGGTCCAGCCAGATCAGTACCACGTTGGCGATATAGATCGACGAGTAGGTACCGGCCATGACGCCGATGAACAGTGCCAGGGAGAAACCGAACAGGTTGTCGCCACCGAAGATCAGCAGGGCCACCACGGCGAGCAGGGTCGAGATCGAGGTCGCCAGGGTCCGCAGCAGGGTCTGGGTGGTCGATACGTTGATGTTCTCGATCAGGCTGGCCTTGCGCAGTACCCGGAAGTTCTCCCGTACCCGGTCGAACACCACGATGGTGTCGTTGAGCGAGTAGCCGATGATGGCGAGCACCGCCGCCAGTACCGTCAGGTCGAAGGTGATCTGGAAGAACGACAGCAGGCCCAGGGTCACCACCACGTCGTGGATCAGCGACAGGATGGCGCCGACGGCGAATTTCCACTGGAAGCGGAAGGTCACGTAGAGCAACACGCTGCCGAGAGCCAGCAGCATGCCCAGGCCGCCTTGGTCACGCAGCTCCTCGCCCACCTGCGGACCGACGAACTCGGTACGGGTCAGGGAGAAGCGATCAGGACTCGCCTTCTCCAGTGCGGTAGTCACCTTCTGGCCAAGTTGCGGATCGTCTCCGGGCAACCGTACCAGCACGTCGGTGGTGGCGCCGAAGCTCTGTACCACCGCCTCCTCGAAGCCGGAGCTGTGCAGTTCCTGACGGATCTTGCTCAGGTCGGCCGGCTGCTCGTAGCGCAACTCGATCAGGGTACCACCGGTGAAATCCAAGCCGAAGTTGAGTCCCTTGTAGAACCAGCTGAACAGCGCCAGGAGGGTCAACAGGGCGGTGATGGCGAACGCGATGTTGCGTACGCCCATGAAGTTGATGGTCTTTTTCATCGCCGCGTCCTCAAATCCACAGCTTCTTGACGTTCCGGCCGCCATAAATCAGGTTGACCATGGCACGGGTCACGAAGATGGCGGTGAACAGGGAGGTGAAGATACCCAGCGACATGGTCACGGCGAAGCCCTTGACCGGCCCGGTGCCCATGGCGAACAGGATGGCGCCCACCAGCAGGGTCGTCAGGTTGGAGTCCAGAATCGCCGTGAAGGCGCGGCTGAAGCCCTCGTGGATGGCGCGCTGGATCGGCATGCCATTGGCGATCTCTTCACGGATCCGCGAGAAGATTAGCACGTTGGCGTCCACCGCCTGGCCCATGGTCAGCACGATACCGGCGATACCCGGTAGCGTCAGGGTGGCATGCAGGATGGACATCAAGGCCATCAGCAGCACCATGTTGAAGCCCAAGGCGATGGTCGCCAGCAAACCGAAGAAACGGTAGATGGCGATCAGGAACAGCGAGACGAAGACCATGCCCCAGATGGAGGCATCGACCCCCTTCTTGATGTTGTCGGCGCCCAGGCTCGGGCCGAGGGTGCGTTCTTCGGCGAAGTACATGGGTGCGGCCAGGCCACCGGCACGCAGCAGCAGCGCCAGTTCCGACGCCTCGCCCGAACCGTTCAGGCCAGTGATGCGGAAGCTGTTGCCCAGGGCCGACTGAATGGTCGCCAGGCTGATGATGTGCCGCTCTTCCTCGAAGCCGGGTACCGCCACTTCCTTCTGCACGCCATCGACGGTCTGGGTGGTGTAGCGGGTGACCGGACGCTGCTCAATGAACACCACGGCCATGCTGCGGCCGACGTTGTTGCGCGTGGCGCGGTTGATCAGATCGCCGCCATGACCGTCCAGGCGGATGTTGACCTGGGGCCGGCCGTTCTCGTCGAAGCTAGCCGAGGCGTCGGTAACCTGGTCACCGGTGATGATGACGTTACGCTCCAGCGGCACCGCCGGACGACCCGGCTCGCGGAATTCGAAGCTCTCGGTGGAGGCACGCGGCGTATCCGGGGTCGCCGCCAGGCGGAATTCCAGGTTGGCGGTCTTGCCGAGGATACGCTTGGCTTCGGCGGTATCCTGCACGCCCGGCAGCTCGACCACGATGCGGTCGGCGCCCTGGCGCTGTACCAGCGGCTCGGCCACGCCCAGTTCGTTGACCCGGTTGCGTACCGTGGTCAGGTTCTGGGTGACGGCGTAGTTGCGGATCTCGCGCAGCTTGGCATCGGTCAGTTGCAGACGCAGCACCTGCAGATCGCCACGGGTATCGGTGGTCAGGGTGAAATCGTTGTAGTTCTTGCGGATCAGACTCTCGGCCTGCTGCAGGTCGGCGGCGTCGGTGAAGCCGAGCTGCAGGGCACCGTTCTGATCGGGCATGCTGCGATAGCGCACCTTCTCACGACGCAGCAGGGTCTTGACCTCGTTGTCGTAGACCTTCAGACGTGCATCCACGGCCTTGTCCATGTCCACGGCCAGCAGGAAATGCACCCCACCGGAGAGGTCCAGGCCCAGCTTCATGGGGCTGGCGCCGATGCTGCGCAGCCAGTGCGGCGTGGTGGGTGCCAGATTGAGGGCGACCACGAAGTCGTCGCCAAGCGCCTTGCGTACCACATCCTGAGCTGGCAATTGATCGTCCGCGCGGGTCAGGCGAATCAGGCCGCGGGTTCCGGTCTCGTTGAGCGTGGCAGCCTTGACCGCCAGCTTCGCGGCCGTCAGCGCCGCGGTGGCGCGGTCCAGATCGGCCTGGGTGACCTTGCGTTCGGTGCTGGAAGCGCTGATCTGCACGGCCGGATCGTCGGGGTACAGATTAGGTAGCGCGTAGATGACGCCCACGACCAGTACGGCCAGGATCAGCAGGTACTTCCAGAGGGGATATTTGTTGAGCATGACACCGCCCGAGATAAAGGCGGGGCGCCTTGCGCGCCCCGGTGTTAGCTAGATTTAGGAAGGCTCAGAGTGCCTTCAGGGTGCCCTTGGGCAGAGTCGCGGCGATGGCGCCCTTCTGGAACTTGAGTTCGACGTTGTCGGACACTTCCAGCACCACGAAATCGTCGGTGACCTTGTTGATACGGCCGGCGATGCCACCCGTGGTCACCACTTCGTCGCCCTTCTGCAGGCCGCCGAGCAGGTTCTTGTGATCCTTGGTGCGCTTGGCCTGGGGACGCCAGATCAAGAAATAGAAGATCACCACGAAGCCGATCAGGAAGATGAACTGAATGTATTCACCTCCCGGTGCGGCATTGGCGGCCGGCGCGGCAGCTTCCTGGGCCTGGGCCGTGGAAATCAGAAAACTCATTGCACTACTCCTTGCAGAGTTGGATGACGGAAAGGAAGACAGCCCGGCGGTCGCTCACGACCGTCTCGACGAACTCGGACTCCAGGCTCGCTCCCTCGGCAAGCGGCGAATGAACGCCATCTCGCTTCGACGATCGAACAGGGGCTCTCAGCTGCCGAGCGGTGGTGTAGGCAGGCCGCGCCGGGCATAGAAGGCGTCCACAAAGTCGGCCAATTTACCCTCTTGGATAGCCTGGCGCAAACCGGCCATCACGCGCTGGTAGTACCGCAGGTTGTGGATCGTATTCAGCATACTCCCCAGCATTTCCCCGCATTTATCCAGATGGTGCAGATAGGCCCGGGAGAAATGTTTGCAGGTGTAACAGTCGCAGGTCGGATCCAGCGGCGACTCGTCATGCCGATGCACCGCATTGCGGATCTTCAGCACGCCGGTGTCGATGAACAGGTGGCCGTTGCGCGCATTGCGGGTGGGCATCACGCAATCGAACATGTCGACGCCGCGGCGCACGCCTTCCACCAGGTCTTCCGGCTTGCCGACGCCCATCAGGTAGCGCGGCTTGTCCGCCGGCAGGTGCGGCGGCAGGAAGTCCAGCACCCGGATCATCTCGTCCTTGGGCTCGCCCACCGAGAGACCGCCGATGGCGTAGCCGTCGAAGCCGATCTGCTCCAGGCCGTCCAGGGACCTCAGCCGGAGTTCTTCGTGCATGCCGCCCTGGACGATGCCGAACAGCGCCGAGGGGTTGTCGCCATGAGCCTCGCGCGAACGCTTGGCCCAGCGCAGCGACAGCTCCATGGAGCGGCGCGCGGTGTCGAAGTCCGCCGGATAGGGGGTGCACTCGTCAAAGATCATCACGATGTCCGAGCCCAGGGCGCGCTGCACGGCCATGGATTCCTCGGGGCCCATGAAGACCTTGGCGCCATCCACCGGCGAGGCGAAATAGACGCCCTCCTCCTTGATCTTGCGCAGCGCGCCCAGGCTGAACACCTGGAAGCCGCCGGAATCGGTGAGGATCGGCCCCTGCCACTGCATGAAGTCGTGTAGGTCGCCGTGGCGCTGGATCACCTCGGTCCCCGGCCGCAGCCAGAGGTGGAAGGTGTTGCCGAGGATGATCTGGGCGCCGATGTCGGCGACGCTGTCGGGCAGCATGCCCTTGACCGTGCCGTAGGTGCCAACCGGCATGAAGGCCGGGGTCTCGACCACGCCGCGGGGAAAGGTCAGGCGACCGCGCCGGGCCTTGCCCTCGGTAGCCAGCAGTTCGAAATTCATGAAACTCATATCAGCTCTCCGGGCCCTGGGCCCCGGGATTGCGGGTGATGAACATGGCGTCGCCATAACTGAAGAAGCGATAGCCCTCGGCCACGGCCGTGGCATAGGCGGCCATGGTCTCGCGGTAACCGGCGAAGGCCGACACCAGCATCAGCAGGGTCGATTCGGGCAGGTGGAAATTGGTCACCAGGGCATCGACCACGTGGAAGGGCCGACCGGGATAGAGAAAGATGTCCGTCTCGCCGGCAAAGGCCTTGAGCTCGCCGTCGCGCGCAGCGCTTTCCAGCGAGCGCACGCTGGTGGTGCCGACCGCGATCACCCGACCACCGCGCGCCCGGCAGGCGGCCACGGCATCGACCACGCCCTGATCCACCTGCAACCACTCGCGGTGCATGTGGTGGTCTTCGATACGCTCCACCCGCACCGGCTGGAAGGTACCGGCGCCGACATGCAGGGTGACGAAGGCGGTCGCCACGCCCTTGGCGCGGATGGCCTCGAGCAGCGGCTCGTCGAAGTGCAGCCCGGCGGTGGGCGCGGCCACGGCACCAGCGTTGCGCGCATAGACGGTCTGGTAGCGCTCGCGATCCTCGGCCTCGTCGGGCCGGTCGATGTAAGGCGGCAACGGCATATGCCCGACCCGCTCCAGCAGCGGCAGCACGGGTTCGGCGAATTTCAGTTCGAACAGGGCATCATGCCGCGCGACCATCTCGGCCTCGGCGCCACCGTCGATGAGGATACGACTGCCCGGCTTGGGCGACTTGCTCGAACGCACGTGGGCCAGCACCCGCTCCTCGTCCAGCACCCGCTCCACCAGGATCTCCAGCTTGCCGCCACTGGCCTTCTGGCCGAACAGCCGCGCCGGGATCACCCGGGTATCGTTGAACACCATCAGGTCGCCGGGCTGCAGATACCCCAGGAGATCGGCGAAGTGGCGATGGCTCAGCTCACCGCTGGGGCCGTCGAGCACCAGCAATCGACTGCCGCGGCGCTCGGCCAGCGGATGACGGGCGATGAGGGATTCGGGAAGGTCGAAATGGAAGTCGGCGACGTGCATGGCAGGTAGATCTCGAAAGGCCGCACAGCTTACCGGAAGCGGCCTTTTTCACCAACGCACTTTGGATTGACCCAGCCTGCGACCATCCCTATACTCCGCCGCCATTGCCCCGGTGGCGGAACCGGTAGACGCGGCGGATTCAAAATCCGTTTCCGAAAGGAGTGGGAGTTCGAGTCTCCCCCGGGGCACCAAGCGTTATCTTCCATGTGTCCTTTGGGATCCATGGAAACCAGAGAAGCCGCCCATCGAGGCGGTTTTTTTGTGCCTGGCGTTTCGCTCCCCTCGCTGTAGCCTTTTTGCGAGTGACGCCGAGACATTCGACGTCATTCCATGCATTTGGCGGATCGGACGGCACCTGCTTTACCGGCTCCTTCAGCTGCGACAAGCTGAAGTCGTGCAGGTAGATGAGCAGCAGCGCCAAGGCGAAGTTAGCTGCAGCAGCCGCATCGACGATGACGGTGCGTCCTGCGAGGCGATCTACTGATATTAGGCCGAGGATTTGGAATGGACTTCTTCTCTGCTTTGTTCGGCGGGCTGTGTGATGTCCTGTTTGAAGGCCTTGGGCGCGTCGTGCTCCGACTTCTGAGTAGAGGTCGCTACCCAGGCAAAAGCGCTTACTGGGATGGGATCTGCGGGATCATTGGCCTGATCATCGTGATCAGCGGCATCATCGCCGTCGTGGTGTTGGTCTATGCTCTGACGAAATGAGCTAGTAAAGCCAGCCGGCCGGATGCCGATATCCTGGTGATTACATAGCAAGGAAGCCTGTATGCGATACCTCCTGACCAGCTCGGCCACCCTCTTTCTCGCCGCGCCGGTCTTCGCCGAAGACACCGCCCTCGCCCAGGCCGCTAACGCAATTCGCCCGGCAGTCGAGGCTGTGACGAGCTATACCCAGAAATCCATCCTGCAGAGCTGGGCCGCTAGCAAAGGACCTATGGCTGACGGTGCTAAACGCTCGCTGGCACAGGTGGAACGCCAGGAACGCATCGACAACCGCGGGCCTCGTCGCTCCATGCAGGAATGCATCAAGCCCGGTAGCGTCATCGATGAGGACGTAAAAAATTGCATGGATGGGTTGTAGGCGAACTCCGCACAACGGTATTTCGCGACCAGTGGTAGCTGTGGATGAAACGGCGTAGGGCCTCTTGAGCAATAATTTATGTGGAAGCTGACAAAATGGACCGGTTGAATGCCAAATCTTAATCCTGCAGTCCTGGTATGGGCGAGGGAGACTGCAGGTCTATCGCTGGACCTCGCGGCGAAGCAGCTTGGCATCAAAAGTCAAAAGACTACTGGTGCGGAATTGCTTTTGCGGTATGAGAACGGTGAAAAAGAAATTTCACGGCCTCTGCTTTTGAAAATGGCTAATTTGTACCGACGCCCCCTACTCATCTTTTATCTGCCTCAGCCACCGGTAGTAGCGGACAGAGGTGTAGACTTTAGATCCGTCCGTGACGAATTAAAAATAGAAAGTCGCGGCAACTTAGATGCCCTCGTTCGGGACCTATTCACCAGGCAAAGCCTTATTAAAGAAGCACTGACAGATCTAGACGAAGCAAAACCACTCGACTATGTTGGATCGATAAATCCGGACCAAACAACTGCAGAAGAAGCAGCAGAGTACATAAGCCAGCTGCTGGATTTCGAGATAGCAAAATATCGCCGCAACCGGCGCCCTGAAGACGCATTTAGCTATCTACGAAACCTAGTAGAGAGCAAAGGCTGCTTTGTTTTTCTGATTGGAAATCTCGGAACCCATCACACTAACATTCCAGTGGAAGCTTTCAGAGGTTTCGCGATTGCAGATCAAATAGCGCCACTGATTGTCGTTAACGATCAGGACTCAGTTCAAGCGAGAAATTTTACTATCATACATGAGCTGGCACATGTATTAGCGGGAGCTACAGGAGTTAGCGGCTCGAACTTTTCAAATGATACTGAAAAGTGGTGCAACGATATTGCAAGCGCAGTCCTATTTCCTGATAGCGAGGAACTGAAATCTCAAGATTTCCAGCTAGAGAATTTCGAGCGACTTACCGCACAAATCAATAATTACGCGCAATATAGAAATCTAAGCGCAACGCATGTGGCATACAGGCTCTACATCCAAGGACGCATTTCTTTAGAAACCTGGGAGCGACTTGCCACACAGTATCGCGATCTATGGCTCCGTTATAGGCAAACCCAGAGAGAGGAGCGCGATGGTAGTAGTGGGCCAGACTACTACGTCGTGAAAAAACATAAAGTAGGTAGTGCGGCGGTTAGTTTGGTACAAAGGACAATGAGCGAAGGAATGCTTACAGCTACTAAAGCGGCAACTCTACTTGGCGTCAAGGCCGGCTCAGTATACAAGATGGTTGGTGTATGACAATGACGCATCAAAATACTGTATATCTGCTGGATGCCAACTCCTTAATCTCTGCCCAAGGGGTCTATTACCCACGCAGCATGATCCCCGAGCTTTGGGAATGGATAATTCACCAGAGCCATAATAATCGGATAAAAATCCCGATTGAGATTTATGAAGAAGTGATTGCTGGGAATGAGGACCCGCTTACTATCTGGCTGAGAGAAGAATCAGTCAAAAATACGCTTATTCTAGAAGAGGATGCTGACCCTAAGCTGCTTGCCCATGTGACATACCAAGGTTATGCCCCGGACCTTACTGACGTAGAGCTAGCATATATCGGACGAGACCCATTCCTAATAGCCTACGCACTCCGTCAGCCAAAAGAAAGATGCGTGGTGTCTTTAGAAACCCCAAAGCCCAGTGCCCAGAGAAAGAACAGAAAGGTGCCTGATGTCTGTAAGCAGCTAGGAGCCGAGTGCTGCAGCGTCTTCAAAATGATGCGTGATCTCGAATTCAGCACGCGCTGGAACCAGCCGCCTATTCCAGCCGCACCTGCCCAGGCCTACGAGTAGGCCACCCCCTACTCCCGCGGCTTTCCGCTCTGCAGCCGGTTCGGCTAGGCGCTCATAATGCGCTGGCATGCTTCGAGCAAAAAATCGGCATCTAGAGCCGCCTACAGGGCTGAGTTCTAGTGTCCTCCGGGCACCAAGTAGATTTATCCAGCAGCCCTTCAAAGCGCTGGAAGACAGAGAAACCTCCCACTGAGGCGGTTTTTTGTGCCTGCGATTCCTCGCTGTACCTTCGATACGAGCCTTAATCCAAGACAAACAACTTAGCGCCCGTAGCGGTCGAGGACCGGTGCGGCTCTGCATTGTCGGCCACCTGGTAGCTCATGCCAGCGGCCAAGGTGAAGACGCGACCATCGGCCAGTTCGGTATCCAGTCGACCCTCCAGGCAAAGTAGAATGTGTCCCTTGCTACACCAGTGATCGGCAAGGTAACCCGCGCTGTACTCGACCATGCGCACTCGTACTGCACCGAACTGGCAGGTACGCCAGAGGGCCGAGCCGGTTTCTCCAGGATGGACCGTAGGTTCGATGTTCGACCAATCGGTGGTTCCAAATGGAATGTCGCTCAGTTGCATGGAGGCCTCGATCCAGGGCAGGAAGGGCATTTTACCTGGGCAGCAAGACGGTCAAGCGATACAGATCGGACGAATTTCCACGTTACTTGCAGCTCTGGAGTGTCTCCAGCCACCGAAGTCCATGCGGCGCCAAGTAGCACCGCCGCCTCCAGAAATCGCCGCTCGATACGGATTTTGTACCCTAGGAATGCGCCGGACCCACTGTTCAGTCACGCTCTTGATCCCCCCGCTTTCACCATGAGGAAGGATGCCTTTTGCAATGGATACTGCTTGGCCTCGCGCTACTGCTGTCTGGCTGCAACCACTACAGCGATGCCGGCCCGCTCTGCGAGCCCAGTCCGCTGAGCGTTGAGGACTGCAAGCATCGGCAGCCGGTCGGCAACTATTTGATGGACAAGTATCACGAATGGGAACGCTACCAGTAGATTGGCGATCTCGCTCCGCGTTTCGAGGACTGGGTATGAGGCGAATCGCACCACTGCTGACCGCCCTGCTGCTTGGACTGCAAGGCTGTGCTGGACAGCGACCGGTCGATCTGGCCGATCAGGGTAGCGAGTGGGGTCGCTCGCCCAGTTGGACGCTGCAGGCGCGACTGCACAGCGCGCTCTATCGCTGCGAATTGCTGGTGCTGAATGGCAACAACGCCCGGCTAGCCGGCGAGCAGGCGCGATTGCCGGTCTTTCGCCAGCAGTTGAGTGACTGCCAGACGACGGCCACCACGGTGGCAAGCGAGGCGACCCGCCAGTTGCCCACCGGCCAGGATCGAGCGCTACGCAATGCCCAGAAGGTCTATATGACGACCTGGCGGGATTATCTCGCGGGACTCACCATCGACCATCCGGCCGACCTGCAGCGCAAGCAGTCTTACCTTAGGGCACGATCAGCGCTACTGGAGACGGCGACGCAAGAGCAGCGGCATCACCCCTGACGCCTGCGCCACGACCGCACGGCCAGCTGACAATCGGCAGCTGAATCCTGCGGGCAAAGCGTGCAATAGTAAGGCTTCGCTACGGACGTGAGACCTTGCGCATGGAAACGCTAGCCCCCTGCTCCCAGGTTGCAGTCAATGACCTGGAAACCGCTCAGTCTCCCGCCCGCTTCTCCTTGGACTTCATCGATCGCCTGCTCTCACGTTGCGAGACGCGCATCGGCGAGATGGAAGACTTCCCCGACATGAGCCCGGATCTGCGTCTGATCCATATGCAGAACGTCGATCTGCTGGTGCGGACCGTGGTGGGCGAATGTCGCCATAGAGATCAGATCCGGCGCGTTCAACGGATCCTGAGATTCTGCGAGGAACACGCCAGTTGGTTGCAACTGCAGCCGGTGAGTCAGGGCGCCGCCTAGCTGAAGACGCCGGCGGGGCTCGAAGCAACTGACAAAGGTAGCGAGCGGATCTCAGGTGATACACACCCGAGAGCCGCTCTGCATTTGCCTGGTCGCGCTTAACCGGCCCGTCGCAGCAACAGTACCCCGGCCACCGCGCAGAGCAGTGCCGGTGCCAGCACGGCCACTAGCGGCGAGAAGCCGAATACCAGGCTGGAGGGACCCAGCAGATCCTGGAAGATCCGCAGGGCGAAGCCGATGATCACCCCGGTGAAGATCCGCTGCCCCAGGGTCACCGAACGTAGCGGGCCGAAGATGAAGGAGATCGCCATCAGCACCAGGGCAGCGGTCACCAGCGGCTGGAAGAGCTTTGACCAGAAGGCCAGCCAGTAGCTCTTGTTGTTCAAGCCCTGGTCGGCCAGGTAGTGGATGTACCACCACAGCCCGGAGATCGACAACGCATCCGGCTCCATGATCACGGTATCGAGCACCTGAGGGGTGAGCTCGACGTTCCAGATCACCTTGGGCTCCTGGCGGACGCTGGTCTGCCGATCACCGAAGTCGGTGATGCTGACGTTTTCCAGCTCCCAGTGATCGCCACGATAGACGCCGCGCTGGGCGAAGCTCGCTTGCAGCAGGTGACGCCTGTCATCGAATTCGTAGCGCGTCACGCCCAGCAGCAGGCCATTGGGCTGCACGGCGTTGACGTGGGTGTACTCGTGCCCCTGGCGATGCCAGAGGCCATGGCGCGAACTCTGCGCCTTGCCGGCGCTCTGGGCCAGGGCACGCCCGCTCTGGGCGAGGTTCTCCGTCCAGGGCGCGACGTACTCACCGATGAGGATGCCGGCGATGAGCAACACGAACATGGGCTTCATCACCGCCCAGACGATCCGCCCGAGGGAGACGCCCGCGGCGCGCATCACGATCAATTCGCTGCTGCTGGCCAGGGTACCCAGGCCGACCAGGCAGCCGATGAGTGCCGCCATGGGCAGCATCTCGTAGGCATGCCGCGGCGTGGTGAGCAGCACGAACTTGAGCGCCTCGGCGACGCCGTAGTTGTCGTCGAAGTCGCCAAGCTGATCGATGAAGGCGAACAGCAGCGCCAGACCGACGATCACCCCGAGCACCGCGAGGATGCTGACAAAGACGGTGCGGCCTATGTAGCCGTCGAGCTTGTTCATGCCGCCACCCCCGGCTTGTTACCACGCAGACGCGCCTTGAGCGGTTCCCAGAAGGCCAGCAGCAGGCCGAGCGCCAGGAACAGCAGATGCACGCCCCACAGCCCGATGGCCGGCGGCAGGCGGCCCTTGTCCAGCGCACCGCGAGCGGCGATCAGCAGCGATAGATAGGCCATGTACAGCAGGATCGCCGGCAGCAGCTTGAGGAAGCGGCCCTGGCGCGGATTGACCTTGGCCAGGGGCACAGCGATGAGGGTGACGATGAATACCAGGATCGGCAACGACAGCCGCCATTGCAGCTCACCGCGATATTGCAGGTCGTTGCTGCGCAGGAGTTCGCCGGTGGTGACGGCATCTCGCTCGCTGATGTCCTCGCTCACCTCAGGCTTGGGCAGCAGCACCCCGTAGGTTTCGTACTGCACGGCCCGGTAGTCGGCCTGCCCAGGCACGCCGTCGTAGCGGAAGCCGTTCTGCAGGATCAGGTAGCGACTGCCATCAGGATGGATTTCCTGACGACCGGTATCGGCCACCAGGACACCCACGCCCCGGTCCTTGCCGCCGGCGGTCGAGGTATTGCGCTCAGAAATGAACACGCCGCCCAGTTGGCTGCGATCTGCCGAGAGCCGCTCGGTGTAGGTGACCCGGGAGTTGTCTCTCAAGGACTGGAAACGCCCCGGCTCGAGGGTATCGAATTCGGTCATGGCATCCTGCTGGTTGAGGATGCTGGTGACCTTCTGCACGCCCAGCGGCGCCAGCGACAGGCTGAGCCAGGCGACCACCAGGGCGACCACCGCGGCCGGGGCCATGCTGTAGGCCAGCAAGCGGCCAGGACTCATGCCGGTGGCGGTGAGCACGGTCATCTCGCTGTCCAGGTACAGCCGGCCATAGGCCAGCAGGAAGCCGAGGAACAGGCCTAGCGGCAGGATCAGTTGGAGGAAGCCGGGAATACGATAGGCCATGATCAGCAGCAGCACGCCGGGGTCCAGCAGGCCTTGCGCCGCCTGGGCCAGGTACTTGATGAAACGGCCGCTCATGATGATCACCAACAGCACGGCACTGACCGCACCGAGGGTGGTGAGAACTTCTCGAGACAGATAGCGGAAGACGATCAAACAGGATTCTCCAGGGTTGTCAGGCTCTGGCGCGAACGCTCACACTAGCTCGGCTGCATGGCTTGCGTCACAGGGCCCACCCGTTGAAGGCCGATCGCCGGGAAAGGTCCTGGCGAAAGCCCCGCATTATATCCTGCGAACTCATATGTTTGTCTTGGGGAGCTTCTCCTAATGGAATTCGTCGTCAAAAACGCTCGTCCGGAAACCCTGAAAACCGCCACCCTGGTCGTGGCCGTCGGTGAAGGCGGTACGCTCGACGCAGCGGCCGGCGCCGTGGACGCTGCCACCTCCGGCGCCCTGAGCGCGGCGGTCAAGCGCGGCGATATCGCCGGCAAGGCGGGTCAGACCCTGCTGCTCACCAATCTTCCGGGCATCAAGGCCGAGCGCGTGCTGCTGGTGGGTAGCGGCGCAGCCGAAGGCCTCACCGACCGCCAGTACCGCAAGCTGGCCAGCGGCGCCCTGGGCGTGCTCAAGAGCCTGGGCGGCAGCGATGCCGCCATCGCTCTGGGCGATGTACCGGTCAAGAACCGTGACGGCTATGCCCGCCTGCGCCTCTTGGCCGAGACCCTGGCCGATGGCGACTACGTCTTCGACCGCTTCAAGAGCAAGAAGGCCGATCCGCGGCCGCTGAAGAAGCTGACCCTGGTCACCACCAAGGCCTCCCAGCCGGACGCCGAGCGCGCCCTGGCCCATGCCCTGGCGATCACCCATGGCACCGCCTACGCCAAGGACTTCGGCAACCTGCCGCCGAACATCTGCAACCCGGTCTACGTCGCCGACCAGGCCAAGGCCCTGGGCAAGCAGTTCAAGGACGCGGGTCTCTCCGTCGAGGTACTCGACGAGAAGAAACTGCGCGAACTGGGCATGGGCTCCTTCCTCGCCGTGGCTCAGGGCAGCGCCCAGCCGCCGCGCCTGGTGGTGCTGCAGTACAAGGGCGGCGCCAAGAACGCCCAGCCCTACACCCTGGTTGGCAAGGGCATCACCTTCGACACCGGCGGCATCAGCATCAAGCCCAGCGCCGGCATGGACGAGATGAAGTACGACATGTGCGGTGCCGCCAGCGTCCTGGGCACCTTCCGCGCCCTGGTCGAGCTCAAGCCGGCGATCAACGTGGTGGGTCTCTTGGCCCTGGCCGAGAACATGCCCAGCGGTACCGCCACCCGTCCGGGTGACATCGTCACCAGCATGAGCGGCCAGACCATCGAGATCCTCAACACCGACGCCGAAGGCCGTCTGGTGCTGTGCGATACCCTCACCTACGCCGAACGCTTCCAGCCCAAGGCAGTTATCGACATCGCTACCCTGACCGGTGCCTGCATCACCGCCCTGGGTTCGCTGGTCTCCGGCCTGATGGGCAACGACGACGCCTTGATCGACCAGGTCAAGCAGGCCGGCGACCGCGCCGACGACCGCGTCTGGCAACTGCCGCTGCACGACGAGTACCAGGAACAACTGGACAGCCCCTTCGCCGACATGGCAAACATCGGCGGCCCCAAGGCAGGCACCATCACCGCCGGCTGCTTCCTGTCCCGCTATGCCAAGGCCTATCCCTGGGCCCACCTGGACGTGGCCGGTACCGCCTGGATCAGCGGTGGCAAGGACAAGGCCGCCACCGGTCGCCCGGTACCCCTGCTGGTGCAGTACCTGCTCGACCGCACCGCCGAGGCCTAAGCGCCTGCTCAAGGCCGCGATGCCTTGGCATCGCGGCCTTGCTGTTTCCCTCTCTTGCTCCGTGAACCCCATGACCCGTGTCGATTTCTATGTCCTGCCCTCCACCGATCCCGCGGCACGGCTGGCGTTCGCCTGTCGGCTGGTGGACAAGGCCTGGAAGCAGGGCATGCCGGTCTATGTGCACTGCGCCGATGCCGAGCAGCGCCAACTCCTGGACGAGCAGCTGTGGGCTTTCCGCCCCGACAGCTTCATTCCCCACGATCTGGCGGAAGCCACCACCGACAGCCCGGTCGTGCTGGGGTTGACCACGCCCGCCGACCAGCGCGGCGAGCTGCTGATCAACCTCACCCTCGCCCCGCCGCCCTGCCATGCGGGTTTCGCCCGGGTCGCCGAAGTGGTCGTCGAGGCCCCGGAAGTACGCCAGGCAATGCGCGAGAGTTTTCGTTTCTACCGCAAGCTTGGCTATGCTCTACAGGATCATCAGTTGTCACGTGTGTGATGCCCATGACCAGCGCCAAGCCTCCCGCCCACGTCCTGCAAGACCTCGAAGCCATTCGGCAGGTACTCGACAAGAGCCGTAATGCTGTCCAGCCGAGCAGCAGCGATGGCATTCCCATCCTCTCCGACGTCATCGCCCCCAGCGCCGAACGCCTCAAGGCCATCCCGCCGCTGCTCGACCAGATCGTGCCGGACGCCATCGAAGACGTGATCCCCCAGCAACCGCGGGACGACCTGGCCCGCGTCCGCCTGCGCCAGGAAGCACCGGCCATCCTCCAGGAATTGCTGGATGAAGAGCTGCCGCGCCTGGAGGCGGAACTACAGCGCCGCCTGCAACAGCGCCTGGACGAACTGCTGCAGCGTCCCTGACCCGGGACGCCAAGGCGCCCTGCCGTCGGCGGGCTGGAGTCGTTATACTCGAAGGCTTTCCTCTTCCAGCGACAAAAGCCCCCTCCATGGACAAGACCTACCAGCCGCACGCCATCGAAACCTCCTGGTACCAAACCTGGGAACGCCAGGGCTACTTCGCGCCCCAGGGGTCGGGCGAGCCCTACACCATCATGATCCCGCCGCCGAACGTGACCGGCAGCCTGCACATGGGCCATGGCTTCAACAACGCCATCATGGACGCCCTGATCCGCTTCCGCCGCATGCAGGGCCGCAACACCCTCTGGCAGCCGGGCACCGACCATGCCGGCATCGCCACCCAGATGCTGGTGGAGCGCCGCATCGGCGCCGAGGGCCTGTCGCGCCACGACCTGGGCCGGGAGAAATTCCTGGAAAAGGTATGGGAATGGAAGAACGAATCCGGTGGCAACATCAGCCGGCAGATCCGCCGCCTGGGTTCCTCGGTGGACTGGTCGCGCGAGCGCTTCACCATGGACGACGGTCTCTCCGAGGCGGTCAAGGAAGCCTTCGTGCGCCTGCACGAGCACGGTCTGATCTACCGCGGCAAGCGCCTGGTCAACTGGGACACCAAGCTGCACACCGCCATTTCCGACCTGGAAGTGGAAAGCCATGACGAGAAGGGCCACCTCTGGCACCTTCGCTATCCGCTGGCAGACGGCGCCCGTACCGCCGAGGGCGTCGATCACCTGGTGGTCGCCACCACCCGTCCCGAGACCCTGCTGGGCGACGCCGCCGTGGCGGTGCACCCGGAAGACCCGCGCTACAAGGACCTGATCGGCCAGTATGTCGAGCTGCCGCTGGTGGGCCGCCGCATCCCCATCGTCGCCGACGACTACTGCGACCCCGAATTCGGCACCGGCTGCGTCAAGATCACCCCGGCTCACGACTTCAACGACTATGAAGTCGGCAAGCGACACAACCTGCCGCTGATCAACGTCTTCGACGCCGATGCGGCCATCCTGCCCGGGGCCCAGGTGTTCAACCTGGACGGCAGCGTCAATGGCATGTTCGATGCCACCCTCCCCGCCGCCTATGCCGGCCTGGATCGCTTCGAGGCGCGCAAGCGCATCGTCGCCGACCTGGACGCCGCCGGGCGCCTGGAGAAGATCGAGGATCACGCCCTCAAGGTGCCCAAGGGCGACCGTTCCGGCACCGTGATCGAGCCCTGGCTGACCGACCAGTGGTACGTCTCCACCAAGCCCCTGGCCGATAAAGCCATCGCCGTGGTGGAAAGCGGTGAGATCCAGTTCGTACCCAAGCAGTACGAGAACATGTACTTCAGCTGGATGCGCGACATCCAGGACTGGTGCATCAGCCGCCAGCTCTGGTGGGGTCACCGTATTCCTGCCTGGTACGACCAGGCCGGCAATGTCTACGTCGGTCGCGACGAGGCCGAGGTGCGCGCCAAGCACAACCTGGGTGACATCGTCCTGCGCCAGGACGACGACGTGCTGGACACCTGGTTCAGCTCCGGTCTGTGGACCTTCTCCACCCTCGGCTGGCCCGAGCAGACCGAGGCGCTCAAGACCTTCCATCCCACCGACGTGCTGGTCACCGGCTTCGACATCATCTTCTTCTGGGTCGCCCGGATGATCATGCTGTCCACCCACCTGACCGGGCAGATCCCCTTCAAGACCGTCTATGTCCACGGCCTGGTGCGGGATGGCCAGGGCCAGAAGATGTCCAAGTCCAAGGGCAACGTGCTCGACCCGCTGGACATCGTCGATGGCATCGACCTGGACACCCTGCTGCAGAAGCGCACCAGTGGCCTGATGCAGCCCAAGTTGGCGGAAAAGATCGCCAAGCAGACCCGCGCCGAATTCCCGGACGGCATCGCCAGCTACGGCACCGACGCCCTGAGATTCACCTTCTGCTCCCTGGCCACCACCGGCCGCGACATCAAATTCGACATGGGGCGCGTCGAGGGCTATCGCAACTTCTGCAACAAGCTGTGGAACGCGGCGAACTTCGTCATGGAGAACGTCGAGGGCCAGGACACCGGCGTCAACGACGAACCCGTGGAGCTGTCCTCGGTGGATCGCTGGATCATCTCCCAGCTGCAGCGCACCGAGGCCGAGGTGACCCGTCAGCTCGACGCCTTCCGCTTCGACCTGGCCACCCAGGCACTCTACGAATTCGTCTGGGACGAGTACTGTGCCTGGTACCTGGAGCTGGTCAAGCCGGTGCTGTGGGACGAGAACGCCTCCCTCGAACGCCAGCGCGGCACCCGCCGCACCCTGGCGCGGGTGCTGGAAGTGGTGCTGCGCCTGGCGCACCCCTTCATGCCCTTCATCACCGAGGAAATCTGGCAGCGCCTCAAGGCGCCGGCCGGCGTCCAGGGCGAGACCCTGATGCTGCAACCCTGGCCGGTGGCCAACGAGGCGCGTATCGACGCCGCTGCTGAAGGCGACATCGAGTGGGTCAAGGCGCTGATGCTGGGCGTGCGGCAGATCCGTGGCGAGATGAAGATCTCCATGGCCAAGCGCATCGACATCATCGTCGCCAACGCTAGTGCCGAGGACCAGCGCCGCCTGGCCGACTTCGAGCCGCTGCTGAACAAGCTGGCCAAGCTGGAATCGGTCCGTGTGCTGGCCGCCGGTGAAGAAGCGCCGATGTCCGCCACCACCCTGGTCGGCGAGATGGAAGTGCTGGTGCCCATGGCCGGCCTGATCGACAAGGACGCGGAACTGGCGCGCCTGGACAAGGAGATCGGCCGCCTGGAGGGCGAGGTCAAGCGCGTCGGCGGCAAGCTGGGCAACGAAGGCTTCGTCGCCAAGGCCCCGGCCGAGGTGCTGGAGAAGGAGCGCGCCAAACTGGCCGAAGCCGAACAGGCCCTGGCCAAGCTGGTGGACCAGCAGCAGCGCATCGCGACGCTGTAAGGCGAACGCCGCAGTCGGAGACGACTGCGGCGTTTTCGTTCGTGGGGTTGCAATATCTGCTGCTAGAGCCGCCATGGGAGCGAGCTGGAAGGCGATCCTGATCCGTGACAGACTGAACCGAACCCCTCTTTCGAGGACAGGACATTGGAACGCGACGTCATTCTGACCAAACTGCGCCTCAGCAAACCCTATCTTGCCGAGCGCTACGGGCTGGTCTCGCTGGCGCTGTTCGGTTCGGTCTCCCGCGGGACGGCAAGCGCTGATAGCGACATCGACATCCTGGTCGACTTCGACGGACCCGCTACTTCGGAGCGGTACTTCGGCGTGCAATTCCACCTCGAAGACCAGCTCGGCCATCCCGTTGATCTGGTGACCGAAAAAGCCTTGCGTAGCGAGTTACGCCCCCTGGTGGAGAGAGACGCCATTCATGTCTGACGAACGCCTCTGGACGTTTTATATAGAGGACATGATCGACTTTGCCGGGAAAGCCATCGCCTATTGCCAGGGCTTGGATAAAGCTGCCTTCGCTACCAATACCCTGGTCTATGATGCAACGCTGCGCAATCTCGAGCTCATCGGCGAAGCGGCGACACGTATTCCAGCGCTAGTGCGTGAGGGCTACCCAGACATTCCCTGGCGCCAGGTCATAGCGACGCGCAATCGGCTGATCCATGGCTACCTGGGTATCGATGACGACATCCTCTGGAGCATCATCCAGGACGATCTGCCAAAGCTTCTGGAGCAGCTCGACGCCCTGAGAGCAGCCCTTTGAAAGACCCGGACCTAACGGCGACTGACCTTCGAGATCCATGACATGGACGTGAGCAAGACCAAGACCAGCTTCTACCGCCGCCTCTATGTGGCCTGGCTGGTGGCCAGCGGCACCGCCACCAGCGTGCCGGCCCTGATGGCCGCTACCGGCATGCCGCGGCGTACCGCCCAGGACACCCTGCTGGCGCTGGCGGATCTGGATATCGACTGCCAGTTCGTGCAGGGCGAAGGTGCCCGCAACAATGCCGGTGGCTACGAGATCCGTGACTGGGGTGCGGTGGACCCACGCTGGGTCGAGCGCGAGCTGCCGCGGATCAAGACGGTGCTCGGCTATCCCTGAATGCTAGAGATCCAGCACCTGCACCACGTCATAGGCGGGCGTTTCGTAGGGATGCGCCTCCTTTAACGCCGCGACGGCCTGGCGGGCGATCTGTTCGTCGGCCAGCACCAGCTCCACCCGCCACTCAACGACCTGTTCAAGGCTGCCCTGCTCGCCCAGGTGCGGCTGGCTGCCAGGCAGCGGGCGGAACTGACCGAGGCCCTGGACCTGCCAGCAGCAGCTGTCGTAAAGACCGATGCGGCCGCCGCCTGCGGCGAAGATCGCCTGCTTGACAGCTTCGAGGTGGGAGTCGGGGACGTAGAAGCAGAGTTTGAGCATGGTGGGGTTCTCTGGCTGGGCGGCCCTCACCCCAGCCCTCTCCCGGAGGGAGAGGCGGTTAAGAGCGCTGCGGCGGATGCCGGGTGGCCCGCCACGAGCCAACTCTCTCCACCTACAGGCAAGGAGAGTTGGCTAGACGCCGAACCCTTAGTCCACCCACACCCGCGCATTGCGGAACAGGCGCATCCAGCCGCCGTCCTCGCCCTGCCAGTCGGCCGGGATCCAGGAGTTCTGCACGGCGCGGAAGCAGCGCTCGGGGTGCGGCATCATCAGCAGCACGCGACCGTCCTGGCTGGATAGACCAGTGATGCCCAGCGGCGAGCCGTTGGGGTTGGCCGGGTAGGTCTCGGTGACCTTGCTGTGGCCGTCGACGTAGCGCAGCGCCACGGTGCCGGACACGTCAGCCGCGACCAGCGCTTCCTGGTTCGGGTACTCGGCGAAACCTTCGCCGTGGGCGATGGCGATGGGCAGTCGCGACCCGGCCATGCCGGCGAGGAACAGCGAGGGCGAATCCTGAACCTGAACCATGGCCACCCGCGCCTCGAACTGCTCGGAGCGGTTGCGCACGAAGCGCGGCCAGAATTCGCTGCCGGGCACCAGTTCGCGCAGGTTGGCGACCATCTGGCAGCCGTTGCACACGCCCAGGGTGAAGGTGTCGGTGCGCTCGAAGAACTGCTGGAAGCCGTCACGGGCACGGGCGTTGAACAGGATGGACTTGGCCCAGCCACCGCCGGCGCCGAGGACGTCGCCATAGGAGAAGCCGCCACAGGCCACCACGCCCTTGAAGTCCGCCAGGTCGATACGCCCGGAGAGGATGTCGCTCATGTGCACGTCGATGGCCGAGAAGCCGGCGCGATCGAAGGCCGCGCCCATCTCCACCTGACCATTGACGCCCTGCTCACGGAGGATGGCCACCTGCGGCCGCACGCCCTTCTTGATGTAAGGGGCGCTGATGTTCTCGTTGGGATCGTAGGACAGCTTGGCCGACAGGCCCGGATGATCCTCTTCCAGCAGGGCGTCGAATTCCTGCTGGGCGCACTCGGCGTTGTCGCGCAGGCGCTGGATCTGGAAGCTGGTCTCGCTCCACAGGCGCTGCAGCATCCGGCGCTCGGCGCGATAGAGGTGCTCGTCGTTGAAGTGGATGTTGATCTCGTAGCCGTTGACCGGCTCGCCGATCACCGCCACGCAGTCTTCCAGACCAGCAGCGCTGAACTGGGCCAGCACCTCGTGGGTGAAGTCCTGGGGCACCTGGATGACGGCGCCCAGCTCCTCGGCGAACAGCGCGCGGGTCAACTCGTCACGGTCGGCGGCCAAGGCGTCCAGGCGCAGGGCCAGGCCGCAGTGACCGGCGAAGGCCATTTCCACCAGGGTGGTGATGAGGCCGCCGTCGGAACGGTCGTGATAGGCCAGCAGCAGACCGTCCTGGTTGAGGCCCTGGATCACGGCAAAGAAAGCCTTGAGATCTTCGGCCTGGTCAACGTCGGGGGCCGCCTGGCCAAGCTTGCCGTGGGTCTGGGCGAGGATGGAGCCGCCCAGGCGATTCTGGCCGCGACCCAGGTCGATGAGGATCAGGTCGGTCTGACCCTTGTCCAGGCGCAGCTGGGGGGTCAGGGTGCGGCGGATGTCCTGCACCGGGGCGAAGCCGGTGATCACCAGCGACAGCGGCGCGGTGACGCTCTTGTCTTCGCCCCCGTCCTGCCAGCGGGTCTTCATGGACATGGAGTCCTTGCCGACCGGGATGGTGATGCCGAGCTGCGGGCACAGCTCCATGCCGACCGCCTTGACGGTCTCATAGAGACGCGCGTCTTCGCCCGGGTGGCCGGCGGCGGCCATCCAGTTGGCGGAGAGCTTGATGTCACCGAGCTTCTCGATGCGCGCAGCGGCCAGGTTGGTGACCGTCTCGCCGATGGCCATGCGGCCCGAGGCAGGGGCGTCGAGCAGGGCCAGCGGGGTACGCTCGCCCATGGCCATGGCTTCGCCGGTATAGACGTCGAAGCTGGTGGCGGTGACGGCGCAGTCGGCCACCGGCACCTGCCAGGGGCCGACCATCTGGTCGCGGGCCACCAGGCCGGTGATGGTGCGGTCGCCGATGGTGATCAGGAAGCTCTTGCTGGCCACGGCCGGGTGACGCAGGACGCGCTCTACCGACTCGCTCAGGTCCAGGCCGGCGCCGTCGAAGGCGTCGCCCAGTTCGGCTTCACGGGTCACGCTGCGGTGCATGCGCGGCGGCTTGCCCAGCAGCACTTCCAGCGGCATGTCCACGGCATTGTTGCCGAAGTGGCTGTCGGCCACGGTCAGCTGGCGCTCCTCGGTGGCCTCGCCGACCACGGCGAAGGGGCAGCGCTCGCGCTCGCAGATGGCCTTGAAGGTCTCGAAATTCTCAGCATCCACGGAGAGCACGTAGCGCTCCTGGGACTCGTTGCACCAGATTTCCAGCGGGCTCATGCCCGGCTCGTCGTTGGGCACGTTGCGCAGTTCGAAACGGCCGCCGCGCCCGGCGTCGTTGACCAGCTCGGGGAAGGCGTTGGACAGGCCGCCCGCACCGACGTCGTGGATGAAGGTGATGGGGTTGTTTTCACCCAGCTGCCAGCAGCGGTCGATGACCTCCTGGCAGCGGCGCTCCATTTCCGGGTTCTCGCGCTGCACCGAGGCGAAATCCAGATCGGCGGAGCTGGCGCCGGTGGACATGGACGAGGCCGCGCCACCGCCCAGGCCGATCAGCATGGCCGGGCCGCCCAGCACGATGAGCTTGCCGCCCACCGAGATGTCGCCCTTCTGCACGTGGTCGGCGCGGATGTTGCCCAGGCCGCCGGCGAGCATGATCGGCTTGTGGTAGCCACGCACCTCGGGACCGCGGGGGGTCTCGACCTGCTGCTCGAAGGTGCGGAAGTAGCCGGCCAGGGCGGGACGGCCGAATTCGTTGTTGAAGGCGGCGCCGCCCAGCGGGCCCTCGATCATGATGTCCAGCGGGGTGACGATGCGCTCGGGCTTGCCGTAAGGCTTCTCCCAAGGCTGTTCGAAACCAGGGATGTTCAGGTTGGAGACGGTGAAGCCGGTCAGGCCGGCCTTGGGCTTGGAGCCACGACCGGTGGCGCCTTCGTCGCGGATCTCGCCGCCGGAGCCGGTGGAGGCGCCGGGGAAGGGAGCGATGGCGGTCGGGTGGTTGTGGGTCTCCACCTTCATCAGGATGTGCACGGGCTGGCTGTGCGCGCCGTATTCGCGGGACTCGGCGTCGGGATAGAAGCGTCCGGCGGTGAAGCCTTCCATGACCGCGGCGTTGTCCTTGTAGGCGGACAGCACGCCGGTACGGTTCATCTCGTAGGTGTTCTTGATCATGCCGAACAGGGACTTCTCCTGGCTCTCGCCGTCGATGTCCCAGCTGGCGTTGAAGATCTTGTGCCGGCAGTGCTCGGAGTTGGCCTGGGCGAACATCATGAGTTCGACGTCATGGGGATTGCGCCCCAGGGCGGTGAAACTCTTCACCAGGTAGTCGATCTCGTCCTCGGCCAGGGCCAGGCCTAGCTCCAGGTTGGCGCGCTCCAGGGCGATGCGACCGCCGCCAAGCACGTCTACCGCGGTGAGCGGCTTGGGCGTGGCATGGCTGAAGATGTCGGCGGCGGCGTCCAGGGTCGGCAGCACGCGCTGGGTCATGCGGTCATGCAGGGCCGCGGCTAGCTGTTCGTGGGCAGCGGCGTCCAGCTCGCCGGCGACGTAGTAGGCCACGCCGCGCTCCAGGCGCTCGATCTGCGCGAGGCCACAGTTGTGGGCGATGTCGGTGGCCTTGCTCGACCAGGGCGAGATGGTGCCCAAGCGGGGCACGATCAGGAACAGCGCGCCTTTAGGTTCTTGCTGGGGGACGCTGGGGCCGTATTGCAGCAGTCGGCCGAGGATGCCCTCTTCCTCCGCGCTCAGGGTGCCGGCGACTTCGGCGAAATGGACGAACTCGGCATAGAGCCCGGAGACACCGGGAACCAGGCGAGTCAGCTGGTCGAGAAGTTTGCCGTGACGGAACGAAGAAAGAGCGGGAGCGCCGCGCAGGATCAGCATCGGGGACAGCCTCGGGGCCAAGTCACTTTGGGGCCGTGCATTCTAGCCTAAAGGCGCGCTCGGGACACCTTCCGGCGACGAGGGTTCATACAGACTTACCAGCAACCCTGTATGTATAAAATGGGCGCTTTGCCACTTCTCGCGTATACTGCCCGCCGATACGGCCTGCCACGCCCTTTGGACGTGGCTGCCCATTGGGCTCAGGATAGGGCCTTTGGCCGTACCGGTGGCGCGACGCGCCCCGGCAATAACGAGTGCCCGGAGGGCCAACGATGAGGCGCGTCAGCAAGGCGCCAGTGCCGTTTTGATGCCGTATGGCCGAGCTAGCCCATTTGAATAGAGCCTTCAAGCGATTCGCCTGGCTTATCCTGCCCTTCCTCATCTTGCTCATGAGCTGTGGAGGTGCAGACGCGCCTGCGCAGCCCAAGCCGACCGCCCTGGAAAAGGTACAGCAGGCCGGCGTGCTGCGCGTGGTGACGCGCAACAGCCCGGCGACCTACTTCCAGGACCGTAACGGCGAGACCGGCTTCGAGTACGAACTGGTCAAGGGTTTCGCCGAATCGCTCAAGGTGCGCCTGGAAATCAGCACCGCCGACAACCTCGACGACCTCTATAACCGCCTCGGCAATCCCGACGGCCCGGTCATCGCCGCCGCCGGTCTCACGCCCAATCCCACCCGGCAGAATCTGAAGTTCTCCCGCAGCTATCTGGACGTGGTACCCCAGGTCATCTATCGCAACGGCAACGTCCGCCCCAGCTCACCCAAGGATCTGGTCGGCAAACGCATCCTGGTGCTCAAGGGCAGCAGCCAGGCCGAACAACTCCGCGCTCTGCAGGCCCAGGTGCCTGGTCTCGCCTTCGATGAGTCCGACCAGGTGGAGGTCAGCGACCTGCTGCGCATGGTCGACGAAGGCCAGATCGACCTGACCCTGGTGGATTCCAACGAGCTGGCCATGAACCAGGTGTACTTCCCCAACGTGCGGGTGGCCTTCGACCTGGGCGACACCCAGGGCCAGGCCTGGGCCCTGCAGCCGGGTGAGGACAACAGCCTGCTCGACGCGGTCAACGCCTATCTGGACAAGGTGCGCCGCGACGGCACCCTGCAGCAGCTCAAGGAGCGCTATTACGGCCACGTCGACGTCCTCGGCTACGTCGGCGCCTACACCTTCGCCCAACACCTGCAGGAACGCCTGCCCAAGTACGAGAAGCACTTTCGTAAGGTGGCACAGAAGCACCAACTGGACTGGCGCCTGCTCGCCGCCATGGGCTACCAGGAATCGCTGTGGACGGCGGACGCCACGTCCAAGACCGGGGTACGCGGCCTGATGATGCTGACCAACAACACCGCCCAGGCCATGGGTGTAGCCAATCGCCTCGACCCCGAGCAGAGCATCACCGGGGGCGCCAAGTACTTCGACCAGATCCGCGACGAATTGCCGGACAGCATCCATGAGCCGGATCGCACCTGGTTCGCCCTGGCTACCTACAACATCGGCATCGCCCATATCCTCGACGCCCGTCGCCTGGCCGAATCCCAGGGCCTGGACCCGGATCGCTGGCTGGACGTGAAGAAGATGCTGCCGCGCCTGGCGCAGAAGCAGTGGTACAGCAAGACCCGCTACGGCTACGCCCGCGGCGGCGAGACGGTGGAATTCGTGCAGAACGTGCGCCGTTACTACGACATCCTCACCTGGACCACCCAGCCGCAGATGGAAGGCCAGCAACTGGCCAAGAGCGGCCTGCACGTCCCGGCGATCGCCGACGACCGGCCGGCACGGGAAACACCGCAGGATATGTAGAGAGAGGCGTGCCGTCGTTAGTCCGATGCGCCAGTACCGCCTCCTCTCCCTCGGGGAGAGGGCTGGGGTGAGGGCCGCCTCGCTCGAACCCTCGTACAGTGGAAAACCGCGCCAGCGTTTTCCACTGGCACCCGGCGTTCACCCGCGTGGACAAGGCTGCGCCGTTGTCCACCCTTGTATCTCGACTACAGCCTCCTCAGGAGGTCATAGTCCCCGACTGATCATCGGGGGAGGATGGCAAGCCGTGTCCACCCTTAGGCCTTTGAGCTTGCAACGTAGATAGGCTGCCTCCGCCACACTCATCCCCAAGTTCGAACGGTATCTAGAGCCTCTAGAGCTCGTATTGCACAAGGTTGGACGGGATGACGTGATCGTGACTCATCTGAAGGAGGAGACATCATGGCCGTAGTGGTGGGCGTTGATATCGCCAAGCGCAGCTTCGATCTGGCGGTCCTGCAGTCCAACGGCAAGTACCGGACCAAGGGCAAGCTGAGCAACGACCCGTCAGGCTTCGCGGTCTTTGCAGACTGGCTGCAACAGCATGCCGAGCCAGGCGCTTGGATCGTGATGGAGGCCACGGGCATCTACCACGAAGCGCTCGCCGAGCACTTCCATGCTCTGGGCTACCGAATCGCAGTGCTCAATCCAGCACAGATCGCCCGCTATGCGCAAAGCCAGTTGCAACGCAGCAAGACGGACAAACTCGACGCCAAGCTGATCGCCACCTATGGCCAGCGGCATGAGGATAGTCTGCGAGACTGGCACCCGGAATCTGTGTCCATCCGCACGCTTCGCGCGCTGACCCGGCGCCTGGAGGACCTCCAATCGCTACGACAGATGGAGTTCAATCGGCTCGAGGTCAGCCCGGAAAAAGTCCAGGACTCCATCCGGGCAGTCTTGCAGCGGCTCGATGAGCAGATCGCCTGGACGCTTGAACAGATCAAACGCCATATCGACGACGATCCAGACTTACGTGGTAAGCGCGACCTGCTGGTGAGTATCGACGGCATCGCCGACAAGACCGCCGCTTTGATCCTGGCGGAGCTCGGCGATATCGACCGCTTCGCCAATGCCCGCGCCGTTACCGCCTTTGCTGGCTTGAACCCACGCCTACAGGAATCCGGTCTCGCGCGCGGCCATGCCTGCCTCTCGCGCATGGGATCAGTCCGCTTACGAAGTGCGCTATACCTACCCGCTGTCGTGGCGCTGACCTACAACCCGGCTATCAAGGCGCAAGCCGAGCGTCTGAAAGCCAGGGGCAAAAGAGGTAAACAAACCGTCTGCGCCGCCATGCGTAAGCTGCTGACCATCGCCTATGGCGTGCTCAAATCGGGCAAGCCTTTCGACCCTGCTTTAGCGATTGCACACTGAGGAACAAAGACGGTATCTACGCGCGTCAGGACGTAGGTTGGGTTGAGACGGCTTCATCGCCGAAGCCCAACATGGAAGGCTCGATCGGGGCACCGTTGGGCTTCGCTGCGCTCAACCCAACCTACGAAAGCGCTAGCCCTTCGGCTTCTGGATCAACTTATCCACCGCCCGCGCGGCGGCTACCATGCCGAAGGTGGCGGTAACCATCATCACCGCGCCGAAGCCGCCGGCGCAGTCCAGGCGCACGCCTTCGCCGACGAAACTCTTCTGCTGGCAGACGCTGCCGTCCGGCTTGGGATAGCGCAGCTGTTCGGTGGAGAAGACGCAGGGCACGCTGTAATGCCGGCTGGGATTACGCGAAAAGCCGTAGTCGCGGCGCAACAGGGAGCGTACCCGCGAGGCCAGGGGGTCGTTGTAGGTGCGATTGAGGTCCACCACCTGGATCTGGGTGGGATCGATCTGGCCGCCGGCGCCACCGGTGGTGACAATGGCGATCTTGCGTCTCTTGCACCAGGCGATCAGCGCCGCCTTGGAAGCCACGCTGTCGATGCAGTCCAGCACCAGGTCGAGGTCTTCGGTGATGTAGTCGGCCATGGTTTCGCGGGTGACGAAATCCGCCACCGCCTTGACCGCGCAGGCCGGGTTGATGGCCTGGATGCGTTCGGCCATCACCGTGACCTTGGGCCGGCCCACCTGGCCGTCCAGGGCATGCACCTGACGATTGGTGTTGCTGACGCAGATGTCGTCCAGATCGAACAGGCTGATGCGGCCGACCCCGCTGCGGGCCAGGGCCTCGGCGGCCCAGGAGCCCACCCCGCCGATGCCGACGACGGCGACGTGACTGGCGGCCAAGCGCTCCACCGCCTCCTGCCCATAAAGCCGGGCGATCCCGCCGAAGCGTTGTTCATCGAACGTCATGAAGGCTTTCCACAAAAGCCACAGTATAGGTTTTCCTTTACCATACCGCTCCCCCTGAACCTAGCCGCCTCCCCGGGACCTACCATGACCACCGCCCTCACCCCCACCCTGGAACTCGCCTGCGACCTGATCGGCCGGGCCTCGGTCACGCCGCTGGACGAAGGCTGCCAGGCCCTGATGATGCAGCGCCTGGAACGCCTGGGCTTCGCCCTCGAGCCGCTGCGCATCGAGGAGGTGGACAACTTCTGGGCGCGCCGTGGCGGCGAGGGTCCGGTGCTGTGCTTCGCCGGCCACACCGACGTGGTGCCCACCGGTCCGCTGGAAGCCTGGCAGCAGGCGCCCTTCAATGCCCACGTGGATGCCGACGGCATGCTGCGCGGCCGTGGCGCTGCCGACATGAAGGGCAGCCTGGCGAGCATGATCATCGCCGTGGAGCGCTTCGTCGCCGACCATCCCGACCATCGCGGCGCTATCGCCTTCCTTATTACCAGCGACGAAGAAGGTCCGGCGCTGCATGGCACCCGCGCCGTGGTGGAGCGCCTGCGCGAACGCGGCGAGCGGCTGGACTGGTGCATCGTCGGCGAACCTTCCAGCACCCGGCTGCTGGGCGACGTGGTCAAGAACGGGCGTCGCGGCTCGCTCAACGGTCGCCTGACCGTGCGCGGCAAGCAGGGCCATGTGGCCTATCCGCACCTGGCGCGCAACCCCATTCACCTGGCCGCCCAGGCGCTGGCCGATCTGGCCGCCGAGCAGTGGGACGAGGGCAACGCCTTCTTCCCGCCCACCAGCTTCCAGATCTCCAACCTCAATTCCGGTACCGGCGCCGGCAACGTGGTGCCGGGCGAGTTGCAGGCGCTGTTCAATTTCCGCTTCTCCACCGAATCCACCGTAGAAGGCCTGCAGGCCCGCGTCGAAGCCATCCTTGATCGCCACGGCCTGGACTGGCACATCGACTGGTCGCTGTCCGGCCTGCCCTTTCTCACCGAGCCGGGCGACCTGCTCGATGCCGTCTCGGCCAGCGTGGAGGCGGTCACCGGCTATCGACCCGAGGCGTCCACCAGCGGCGGCACCTCAGATGGTCGCTTCATCGCCACCCTGGGTGCCCAGGTGGTGGAACTGGGTCCGATCAATGCCACCATCCACCAGGTGGACGAGCACGTGCTGGCCAGCGACCTGGATCTCTTGACCGAGGTCTACTACGGCACCCTGGTACGGTTGCTGGCATGAAATTGATCTGTCCGCTTTGCCAGGCCCCCTTGGCCGATCTCGACGGCGGCGTCGGCTGTCCCGCCGGTCATAGGTTCGACCGTGCCCGCCAGGGCTATCTGAATCTCTTGCCGGTGCAGCACAAGAAGAGCCTGGACCCGGGCGACAACGCCGCCATGGTCGAGGCCCGCCGGCGCTTCCTTGATGCCGGTCACTATGCGCCGCTGGCCGAACGCCTGGCGCAGTTGGCCGCCGAACGAGCGCCCCAGCGCTGGATCGACGTCGGCTGCGGCGAAGGCTTCTACACCGAGCGCCTGGCCCAGGCCCTGCCCACGGCCGATGGCTACGCCCTGGACATCTCCCGCGAGGCGGTGCGCCGCGCCTGCCGGCGCACCCCGGCACTGACCTGGCTGGTGGCGAGCATGGCGCGCATTCCGCTGCCGGACGCCAGTTGCCAGCTGCTGGCCAGCGTCTTCAGCCCCATCGACTGGACCGAAGCCCAGCGCGTGCTGGCCCCCGGTGGCGGCATCCTGCGTCTGGGTCCGGCCACCGCCCACCTGCTGGAGTTGCGTCAGCGCCTCTACGACGAGGTGCGCGACTACGCCGAAGACAAGCACCTGCAGGATCTGCCGCCGGGACTGGAACTGGCCCACAGCGAAGGGCTCGAATTCGTGCTGCCGCTGGCCGAGCGCCAGACCCGCGAAGACCTGCTGGCCATGACACCCCACGGCTGGCGGGTCAACGCCGAGCGCCGCGAGCGGGTGTTGGCCGACCCCTTCGAGGTGCGGGTGGCAGTACGTTACGATTGGATCGTCAAATCCGGAGCCTAAGCCCCATGCGCCAGCCCGATATCGAAATCTACTTCAAGGACGTCGACCAGGAGGCCGTCTCGACCTGGCTCGAGCAGGTGTTCGGCATGCCCTGCGCCTGGCAGGCCCGCGGGCAGACCTTCAAGTGCACCCTGCGCTATGGCGGCGAAACCATTCCGGTCACCTGGCTGCCGAAGGCGGTGGGCAAGTGGCACAGCCTGCTGCTGGAAAGCGATGTATCGCCCTGGGTGGACGACCTGGCCTGCGCCCGCGACGCTCAGGCAGCCCTGCAGGTGCAGGTGCGCTGCGCCCCGAGTGGCTGGAGCGAGGAAGAGGACGAAGAAGCCGCTGATCGCTGGCTGAAGGTCACGGACGCGGGAGTCGAGGAAATCGTCTGGCGGACCGAATGACCCGAGGTACGCGAGGAGCCCTTGGCTCCTCGCGGGAGCGGCTCACAGCCGGGCGACGTCTTCGGCTTGCAGGCCCTTCTGGCCCTCGATCACCGAAAACTCCACCTGCTGGCCTTCGACCAGGGAGCGGTGGCCTTCACCGCGGATGGCGCGGTAGTGAACGAACACATCGGCACCGCCCTCGCGTTGAATGAATCCATATCCCTTGGCGTCATTGAACCACTTGACGGTACCGGTTTCGCGTTGCTCACCCATCACATCTCTCCGAAGCTTTCTGGATTTCCTATCCCCGGCCGCCGAAGTGCGGCAACCGGGTTGCCTTGTCGTATCGGTACAGATCGCGCCCCGGAAGCGCCACCCTGGGAGAGCGCGCTCCAACGGTCGGCAAGGACCTGCCGATTTCTTATGAAGCATCGCTTTACCGGCAAAAGCAACGTTTTTTACGCAAGGTGCCATCATCGCCAAAGCCGCACGAATGACGGGTTTTCCGTGATTGAAGCGGCTTTTTGTCGACAACGGTGACAAGGAGCCGCCGGGTAGGTCGAAAGCTCCAGGGTGCGGGTGGTTTTACGCCCGCCAGGCCATCCGGCACACTGCCGCCTCGTCCATCCGGTAGCCCTTCATGACTCGTTCGCCGCTGCGCCTTCTGGCCTTCTCGCTGCTCAAGCGCCTGCTCTATCTCTGGGTTCGCTCCGAGACCACCCAGGCGGCCAGCCTGCTGAGTCGCATCGATCCCACCAAGCCGGTGCTCTATGTGCTGCCCGAAGCCTCGCTGAGCGACCTGGCGGTGCTCGACCGGGAATGTCGCAAGGCCGGCCTTCCCCGCCCGCTACGGCCGTTGGTGCTGGGCGCCAGGACCGAATCGCTCGCCTACTTCAACGCCGTGGGCAAACCGGACTGGCGCGGACGCCCGGCGCGCCGCTCGGTCCCACCCACCTTGCGGCGGGTGGTGCTGGCGCTCACCGAACACCAGGTGGAGGATGTCCAGTTGGTACCGGTCAGCGTCTTCTGGGGCCAGTCACCGGATCGCGAGACCAGTCCCTGGAAGCTGCTCTGGGCGGACAACTGGGTGGTGACCGGGCGGCTGCGCAAGGCGGCGCGCATCCTGGTACTGGGCCGACTCACCCGGGTGCAATTCTCCAAACCGCTGTCGCTGGGCGCCCTGGCCACTCAACGTCCGGACCCGCAACGCCTGGAGCGCCTGGTGATGCGCCAGTTGCGCATCCACTTCCGCAACGTGCGCCAGGCGGTGATCGGCCCGGACCTGTCGCACCGGCGCACCCTGCTGCGCGGCCTCCTGCGGGCGCCCCAGGTCAAGGCGACCATCGCCCGCGAGATCGCCCAGCGCAAAGCCACCCCCGGACGCATCGAAGACGAGGCCGCGCACTATGCGCGGGAGATCGCCTCGGATTTCTCCTATCCCGTGGTGCGCTGCCTGGATGTCGGCTTGCGCTGGTTCTGGAACAGCATCTATGACGGCGTCACGGTCAGCCACATCGAGCGCATCCAGGAGATGGCGCCGGGGCATACCGTGGTCTATGTGCCCTGCCATCGCAGTCATATCGACTACCTGCTGCTGTCCTATCTGCTGTTCCAGAACGGCCTGACCCCACCGCACATCGCCGCCGGCATCAACCTCGATATGCCGGTGGTGGGCAACATTCTCAGACGCGGCGGCGCCTTCTTCATGAGACGCAGCTTCAAGGGCAATGCCCTCTATGCCGCCGTGTTCAACGAATACCTGCACAGCCTGTTCAGCCGCGGCTTCTCCACCGAATACTTCGTCGAGGGCGGGCGCTCGCGAACCGGGCGCACCCTGCAACCGCGCACCGGCATGCTGGCCATGACCCTGCGCAGTTTCCTACGTGATTCCCGCCGGCCCATCGTCTTCGTGCCGGTCTACATCGGCTACGAGAAGGTCTTCGAGGGGCGCACCTACCTGGGCGAGTTGCGTGGCGCCGCCAAGAAGAAGGAATCCCTCTTCGACCTGGTCAAGGTGTTCGGCGCCCTGCGCCAGCGCTTCGGCCGGGTCTGGGTCAACTTCGGCGAACCCATTCCACTGCAGGGTTTCCTCGACGCCCATCGGCCGGGCTGGCGCGACGAACCCCTCGACGAAGACTTCAAGCCGAGCTGGTTCACCCCGGTCACCCACGAACTGGGCGAGCGGGTGGTCCGGCGGATCAATGCCGCCGCCGCGGTCACCCCGGTCAACCTGGTAGCTCTGGCGTTGCTGTCGACCAATCGCCAGGCGCTCGACGAAGGCGCCCTGGTGCGCGCCATCGACCTCTACCTGGATCTCCTGCGGCGGGTGCCCTATTCCACCAGCGTCACCCTGCCCGAAGGCGATGGCCAGAGCATCATCGAGGAGGTGCGCGAACTGGGCTTTCTCGCCGAGCAGCAAGACGCCCTGGGGCGCATCCTCTATCTGGACGAGCAGAACGCGGTCTTGATGACCTATTACCGCAACAACGTCCTGCACCTCTTCGCCATCCCGGCGCTGATCGCCAGCTTCTTCCAGAACACCGGGCGGATGACCCGCGAATTGATCCATAGATTCGCCCTGGCGCTCTATCCCTATCTACAGGCCGAGCTGTTCATCCACTGGGAGCGTGAAGAGCTGCCCCTGGTGCTGGACGGCTGGCTGGAAGCCATGGTGGAACGCGGCCTGCTGCGCCTGGAGGATGACGTCTTCGTGCGGGCTGCGCCCAGCTCGCGGCAGTTCGTCCGCCTCACCCTGCTGGCGCGGGCCATCCTGCAGACCCTACAGCGCTACTACATGACCACCGCGCTGATCCTCAACCACGGCCAGAACAGCCTGACCGCCGCCCAGCTGGAAGAGCTTTGCACCGTGATGGCCCAGCGGCTGTCGGTACTGCATGGCCTCAATGCCCCGGAATTCTTCGACAAGTCGCTGTTCCGTCACTTCATCCAGACACTGCTGGCCGAAGGGGTACTGCGCAAGGCCGACGACGGCACCCTGGGGCACCACGAACTGCTCGGCGAACTGGCCGAAGGTGCGGGCAAGCGGGTGCTGCCCGCGGAGATTCGCCTGTCGATCCGCCAGGTGGCCCTGGACCGACCCGACGCGCCAGATTCGCCAGAGCCCGAATTGTCGCCCACAGGTAGCAACTAAGCAGGCGCCCATGGGTCACAGCAGTCGATTTCAACCTAGGATCCACCCATGAAAAGAATCGCCACCCTGCTCGCCACCTCGCTGCTGCTCAGCGCCTGTAGCGGGCTGCGCCCTGGCCCCACGCCGCCGCCCCCGGCCGGTCAACCGCTGCCGCCGACCGAGCGACCGCAGACCACCCCTGGCACGCCGGCCCAGCCGAGCATGACCAGCCTCAGCGGCCAGGCCACCTTCACCGCCAGCGAGCCGGTACCGCCCACCGCCAAGCTGACCGTCAGCCTATACAGTGCCAGTGCCGGTGACACCCCGAGCGGTCGCCTGGCCCAGCGCACCCTGTTCGTCAAGCAGCAGGGCCAGGTGCCCTTCCGCCTCGACTACGCCCCCTCGCGGGTCAAGAGCGGTGAGCGCTACCTGCTCAGCGGTCGTATCCTGCTGGGCGGTCGCCCCTTGTTCCTGACCCAGGATCCGATCGCGGTGGACCTGGGCAGTGGTGGCGAGGTGGAGTTGCCGCTGCAGCCGGTGCGCTGAAGCCGACTCAGCGAGCGTGTTAGGATCGAAGGTATCGATCTTCTGAGTCCCTTCGCCGAGGTGCGCCTTGACTCCACGCCTCGCCATCAAGCGCTATCAGGGCGAACACCACCCCCACGCCCATGACTTTGCCCAGTTGGTGCTACCCCTCCAGGGCGGCATGGAGCTGGAGGTGGCGGGGCGCACCGGGGCACGCCTGCATACCGGGCTCGCTGCCCTGGTCGCACCCGAGTGCGATCACGCCCAGCAGTCGGCCCCAGACAGTCGTTTCCTGGTGATCGACTGCGCCAGCGACTGGTTGCCTGAGCGCACCCTGGATAGCGCACGCCAGCAGCCGTGCCTGCCGATCTCGCCAGCGACGCGGCAACTGCTCGCCTTCGCCGAACTGACCCCGGCAGCGGCCCTGGACCAGCACGCCAGCGAACTCACCCGCCTGCTACTGGCCTCGCTGACCCTCCCCACCGCCGTCTCGGCCTTCGACCGCCTGCTGGCACGGGTGGAAGCCCAGCCCGCCGGCGACTGGAGCAACCCGGTCATGGCACGCCTGGCGGGCGTCGGCCTGAGCCGTCTGCACCTGCTCTTCCATGAGCGCTTCGCTCAGACACCCCAGGCCTGGCTGACCGACCTGCGGCTACGCCAGGCCCAGCGCTGGCTGGGCGACAGTCGCCTGCCCATCGCCGAGATCGCCCTGCGCGTCGGCTTTGCCGATCAGGCCGCCCTGACCCGTGCCATGACCCGCCGCCAGGGCATCAGCCCAGCCGCCTGGCGGCGTAGTCAGCACGCGCCCAGATAACGCACTCCGGGTAAAGAACGCCGCAGTTTCGCGCAAGACGGGTTCCCGCCTGCGTCGCCACACTGATGACGAATCGGTGGAGATGGCGTCATGCACGAACGGGAATTATCGGCAGCGGGAATCGGCTACGGGCTGGCGGCAGGCCTGTGCTGGGGCGTGATCTTTCTCGCCCCAGCCCTGGTCCCCGACCTGAGCGGTGCCCAATTCGCCGTGTTGCGCTTTCTCTGCTACGGCCTGGTCGCGCTGGCACTGCTCCTGCCCCGCTGGCGCGCATTGCGAGCGCAGCTCACCCGTACCGATGGGGTGCGCCTGTTCTGGCTCAGCCTGATCGGCAACCTCGGCTACTACGCCCTGGTCGGTTCGGGGGTACAACAGGCCGGCATCGCGGCAACCACCCTGATCGTCGGCCTGATTCCGCTGCTGGTCGCCCTGGCCGGGCAGCGCGATGCCGGCGCCGTGGGTTTCAGCCGCCTCTGGCCATCGCTTGCCTGCGCCTTGCTCGGCGTAGCCCTGATCAGCTACGAGACGCTGACCACCACCGCCGTCGGTGAGCACCCCCTGCTGGGCCTGCTGTGCGCCTGTGGTGCCCTGCTGGCCTGGAGCTGGTTCGCGGTGGTCAACACCCGCTACCTGACCAGGACGCCCATCGGTGCCCACGACTGGGGCCTATTGCTCGGCAGCGCGACCGGCCTCCAGGCGCTGCTGGCCGCGGCCCTGCTGCTGGGCCCGGAGTTGGCGCTACGAGCGCCCGCCGATTGGTTGCAGCCGCTGCTGGTAGCTGCGGGCGTGGCGCTGCTGGCTTCCATCATCGGCGGCGCCTGCTGGAACCAGGCCAGTCGCCGGCTGCCGCTGACCCTGAGTGGCCAGGCCATCGTCATCGAGACGCTGTCGTCGCTGCTCTATGGCTTTCTCTGGAATGGGCGGCTGCCGACCCTGCTGGAGGTTCTGGCCATCGTGCTGCTGATACTGGGAGTGGGCTGGTGCCTGCTCTGCCACCGGCGCCCGACCGCGACCGCCGCCGCAACCGGGGCGGCCTGCTAGCCGGTCGAAGCGAGGACGCCGACAGCAGCTAAGTGCAGGGTCAGGCCAGCGGCGGCAGCGCCCAGTCGATGGGCGCCAGGCCGGCGTTGCGCAGGAATTCGTTGGTTCGGCCGAAGTGACCGTTGCCGAGAAAACCTCGATGGGCCGACAGCGGCGAAGGGTGGGCGGACTTGAGGATCAGGTGTTTCTGGGGGTCGATGAGACTCTGCTTGCTCTGGGCGTGGCTGCCCCAGAGCAGGAACACCAGGTTCTCGCGCTCGACGCTGACCACCTCGATGATGCGGTCGGTGAATCTTTGCCAACCGGCCTTGGCGTGGGAACCGGCATTGGCCTGCTCAACCGTCAGCGAGGTGTTGAGCAGCAGCACGCCCTGCTCCGCCCAGTGCTGCAGGTAGCCATGGTTGGGAATGGGCAGATTCAGGTCGCGCTTGAGTTCCTTGAAGATGTTCTGCAGCGAGGGCGGCGCCGGGACGCCGGGCTGCACCGAGAAGCACAGGCCATGGGCCTGCCCCGGCCCGTGGTAAGGGTCCTGGCCGAGGATGACCACCTTCACCTGATCCAGCGGCGTGGTGTTGAGCGCATTGAAGATCAGGGGACCAGGCGGATAGATGACCTTGCCGGCGGCCTTCTCGCGCCGCAGGAAGTCGCCCAACTGGCGCATGTAGGGCTGTTCGAACTCGGCGCGTAGCGCGGCTTTCCATTGGGGGTCGAGCTTGATGCGATCGTCGTCCACGCGTCGGTTTCCTGGTCAAGACAAGGACAGCACCCTAGAAAAGCGCACCGCCCCTGTCAAACCTCAGGCTAGTGAGGGCCCCACCCCGGCGGCCCCGGGCGCGGCCCCCAACCGGGTGGCCCGAACCCTGGACGCGGTCCCCAACCTGGTCCCGGCCCCCAGTGCGGCGGAGGCGGAGGCCCCGGTCGGTAATAGTAGCCGTAGCCATAGGGACGGACGATGACCGTGGGCGGCGGATAGGCAGGCGTGCCGTAGAAGACCGCTGGGGGCGGCGCCGGGCGGCTGTAGTAACGTGGATAGGTGTCGTAGACGGTGCAACCGCCAAGGGTCAGGGCACAGAGCGACGCCAAGAAGAAATGGCGCATGGGAATATCTCCAGAACGGCCCGGATGGGCCCGGAGAAAGCTTAAGGCGAGCCCGCGACTTACGCTCGCTTATCGCGCTTTCATTCAGCCGGGATTAAGAGACGCCGGTCGCCGCAGCCAGCTCTTCCAGGTAGTCCCGCAGCCGCTGCTGCAAATGGGGCACGCCCTGGGGATGGGCGAGAAAGTCGGTAATGGCCATCAACTGCCAGTGCTGGCCTTCGTCGCCGAAGCGGATGGTGGCGATCTCGGCGCGACTCAATTGGCCGGCGAATAGCCAACTAGGCAGATAGCCTGGCTGGCGCGGCGGATAGCAGCGTCCCCAGGTCAGCCGCGAGGCATCCAGCACCAGGCTGAACTCTTCCTCCAGCTCGCGCAGGGCGCAGCGCTCGGGCGTCTCGTCGTCTTCGCGACCGCCACCGGGCAGGTCCCAAAGGCCAGGCCAGGGAATGCTGGACTTGTCGTCGCGCTGATAGACCAGGATCTGGTCCTCGCAGAGCAGCGCCAACTTGGCGCCGTTGAAGGCTTCACGGGACACAAAGAAGCTCCTCTAGGGAAACGGGGAGACCAGGGAGCCTCCCCGTACGGGCTCAATAGCCGAGTTGCTTCAGCAAGACACCCGGCGTTTGCTTGGCGGGACGCTCGTAGAACTTCAACAGCTCGGCGCTGCGGTTGGTGAAGAAACCATCGACACCGCGGGGCGCCAGCCGAGCGAAGTCCACCGGCGAGTCCACGGTATAAGCATGCACCAGCAGACCCCGCTCGTGGGCGACGTCGTTCATCCAGGGCTTTACCAGGTCGGCATAGCTCTGGTCGCCGCCCTCCTCCAACGCCGCCGACGGCCCGATGCCGATGGCGCCATGGGCCTTGGCCCATTCGATCCAGGCGGTGAAGTCACCCTCGGAACGCACCTGTTGCTTGGCATAGTAGGCCGCCTTGCTGGACTCGCCCGACTCGGCGTAGCTCGGGCCGGCCTTTTCCGGGATGTAGCCATCGTCCAGCCACAGCAGCAGGATCTTCGGCGTGTTGGGCATCTCTTTTTGCAGCAGCTCCAGGCTGCCTTTCTCGAAGGTCTGCAGGACAACCCGCCCAGGCATGGCCGCGACGCCAGTGGCGCCGGTCTTGGGTTGGCCCAGCCAGCCGCGCTGGGTCAGCTTGGCCTTGAGATCGCGCTCGATGCCGGGGAACAGCTTGGGCTGCTTGGTCTCGATGTACAGCCCCGGCTTGTTGCGGCCGCCTTCGGCGATGTCGATGACCTCGTCGAGGGTCAGGATCTTGAGTCCGGCGAACTTGGGCCGGGCGCGCTCGGGATGGGCCTGGTTGAACCAACTGCCGGCATCCAGCGATTTGAGTTCGGCCAGGGTGAACTGGCTGACCGGCGCCTTGGCGCGATCCGGAAAGCGCTTGGCGACATCGGTGGTACGTTCGAGGGTGTCGTCGTGCAGGGCGATGAGTTGGCCGTCCTTGGTGCGCTGCAGATCGAGTTCGAGGTAGTCGGCGCCCAGCTCCCGCGCCACCAGATAGGCCGGCGCGGTGGATTCGGGCGCATCGAAGGAGGCGCCGCGATGAGCGATCACCGCTGGCCAGGGAATGCCGGCCTGGCGCGCCAAGGTCTGGCCGACCTCGGCTTCGGTGGCCAGGGCCAGCTGGCTGACCAGCAGGGTTCCGGGAATGAGGGTACGGATCAGGGTGCGCAGAGCGGTTATTGTCATGGGTTCCTCGGTGGTCCGATGATCGGAGCTAGGATGCAGCTTGCACCCCGGAGGCGACAGTACGCAGACCCTTGCTGTAACGAACGTTATCCAGGTCGCAATTTCCGGTACTCTGCCGCCCGCTCCGCCCGACGAGATCACCATGGCCGTATCGCCCACCCCCTTCGATCCCACGCGCTGCCCGCTGTGCGGCAAGGCCAATAGCTGCGTCCTGGCCAACGGTGGCGACATCGACGATTGCTGGTGCCTGCAGACACCCGTGAATCCGGCCGCCCTGGAGCGCTTGCCGGAAGAAGAGCGCAATCAGCGCTGCCTGTGCCCGGCCTGTGCAACCGGAAGCAAGGTCGAGAACGCCTGATGCGCCTGGACCGCTGGCTAGGCAATAGATCCGAGCTGGGTCGCCAGTTGGCCCGGCGCCTGCTCGCCGAGGGCCGCGTGCGGGTGAATGGCCTGCCAACCCTGCAGGCCGAACGCGAGGTCTTCGCCTTCGACCGCATCGAGGCCGACGACCGCCTGCTGCAGGACGGCCCCGGTGGGCGCTACCTGATGCTGCACAAGCCGCGCGGCTGCGTGAGCGCCACCGTCGATGCCCGCCATCCCACGGTACTGGACTGCCTCGCCGCAGAAGAGCGCGCCGACCTGCACCTGGCCGGTCGGCTGGATTTCAACACTACCGGCTTGTTGCTGCTCACCAACGATGGCCAGTGGTCGCGCGGCCTGAGTCATCCGCGCCACAAGCAGACCAAGCGCTACCTGGTCAGCACCGCCGAGATCATTCCGCCGCAGTTGGTGGCGGCCTTCGCCGAGGGGCTCTACTTCGCCTACGAAGACCTCACCACCCAGCCGGCGCAGCTGGAGCTGCTGAGCGAGCGCAGCGCCTACCTGACCCTGGTCGAAGGGCGCTATCACCAGGTCAAGCGCATGTTCGGGCGCTTCGGTATCGAGGTCGTCGCCCTGCACCGCGACCGTATCGGCGGCCTGGCCCTGGACCCGGCGCTGGCCGAGGGCAGCTATCGCGCCCTGACGGCAGACGAGGTGGCGTTACTACGTCCGGCGGATTAGGGGAACAGGACCTCGGGAACATCGGTCGGGATGCAGACACGCACCACCCGGAGACTTCCCATGCGTATCGACATCCCCTCCCTCGGTTTCGGCGGCGCTCCCCTGGGCAACATGTTCCGCGAGGTGAGCGACGCCGACGCCCGGGCGACTCTCGAAGCCGCCTGGGACGCCGGCATCCGCCTTTATGACACCTCGCCACACTATGGCGCCGGCCTTTCCGAACGACGCTTCGCCGAAGTGCTGGCCGACAAGCCACGCGACGACTTCGTGCTCTGCAGCAAGGTCGGTCGGCTGCTCGAACCCGCCGACCAGCCGGAGAACGCCCCGCCGTTCGTCAACGAATTGCCCTTCAAGCGAGTGCTCGACTATTCCGCCGATGGGGCCCGCCGCTCCATCGAAGACAGCCTGGAGCGGCTCAAGACCGATCGCCTCGACCTGGTCTGGATCCATGACCTTTCCGAAGACCAACACGGTCCGGCCTGGCGCGACTACTTCGCCCAAGCCATGCAGGGCGCCGCCAAGGCCCTCACCGAGATGCGCGAAGAAGGCCTGATCATGGGTTGGGGCCTGGGCGTCAACCTGGTGGAGCCCTGCCGCCTGGCCCTGGAACAGAGCGATCCCGACGCCTTCCTGCTGGCCGGGCGCTATTCGCTGCTGGATCATCGCGAAGCCCTGGATACCCTCTTCCCCGAGTGCCAACGCCGCGGCGTGGGCATCGTGGTGGGCGGACCCTTCAACTCCGGATTGCTCGCCGGCGGCAAGCACTACAACTATGCCGAGGCCGAGCCGGCGCTGCACCGCAAGGTCGAGCTGATTGAGGGCGTCTGCCAGGATCACGGGGTGGACATCCGTGCCGCGGCCCTGCAATTCTGCCTCGCCCATCCCACCGTGGCCGCCACCATTCCCGGCAGCAGCAAGCCGGAGCGGGCCCGACAAAACGCCGAGCTATTGCGCGCATCCATCCCGGCCGCCTTCTGGCGCAACCTGCGCGAGATCGGCGTACTGCCCGAAGACGCCCCGACCCCGGCGTGAGCCCCCCATGTGAGTCCAAGGGGCGGCTGTGCTAGGCTCGCCGCCCCGTTTTCCACCCTACCCGCCGCCATGACCTCGCCCCGTCGCCCTCTCCCTGGCCGCCCCGCTCCCCTGCATCCGCGCAATCGCCACCAGGGCAGCTACGACTTTCCGGCCCTGATGCGTGTCAGCCCCGCGCTCAAACCCTTCGTGGCACCGACGCCACGGGGCAACCTGTCCATCGACTTCACCGATCCCCAGGCGGTCCGCGCCCTCAATCGAGCGCTGCTGGCCTTGCACCATGGCGTGCGCAACTGGGATATCCCCGCCGACTTCCTCTGCCCACCGATTCCGGGCCGGGCCGACTATCTGCATCACCTGGCCGACCTGCTGGCCGAGGGCAATGGCGGCAAGCTGCCGCGTGGTGAAGGGGTTCGCCTACTGGACGTGGGCACCGGCGCCAATGGCGTCTATCCGCTGATCGGCTTCAAGGAATACGGCTGGCACTTCGTCGGCAGCGATATCGCCCCAGCGGCGCTGGAGGCCTTTGGCCGCACCCTCGCCGCCAACCCGGATTGCGCCGCGGCCATCGAATTGCGCCGCCAACCCGATCCCCAGGCGATCTTCGCCGGCATCCTGCAGCCCGGTGAGCATTACGCCGCCACCCTGTGCAATCCGCCCTTCCATGCCAGCCCCACCGACGCCGTGCGTGGCAGCCAGCGCAAATGGAAGAATCTGGGCAAGACCACCGGCAAGCAGGTGCCCCTGCTCAATTTCGGCGGCCAGGCGGCCGAACTCTGGTGTCCGGGCGGTGAAGCGGCCTTCATCGAGCGGATGATTGGTGAGAGTCGCCGCTTTGCGCCTCAGGTCGGCTGGTTCACCTGCCTGGTCTCCAAGGCCAGCAACCTGCCCGTGCTGCAGGCGGCGCTGCGGCGTGAACAGGCCAGCGAAACGCGGGTGGTAGCCATGGCCCAAGGCCAGAAGCAGAGCCGCTTCCTCGCCTGGCGCTTCGCCTAGGCCGCTTGTCGCCCAAGGGGCAAGCTAGCCTCGTTCGGCTGAAATACCCTTCCCAGAGCCTCTGTCGCGGCGGACTTATAACTTCTAGATCTTATTTTTTCCATTTTTATTATTTCTATAGCAAGGGGTTTTGCTCCTAGATTGGTCTCCTGAAAACCTTCATCGACCAGGAGCCTCACCATGGCATTGGCAGTTCTAGAAACCGCGCTTCCGGAAATCCTCGAACGGGCCCAGGCCAGGGCCCTGGCACAGGATCTCTCCTTTGCTGGCAGCGTTACGCCGATTCAGGCGTGGAAGCTGTTCGAAGCGGGTGAAGCGGTATTGGTGGACGTGCGTTCACCTGAGGAGCGCACCTTCGTCGGGCAGGTCCCCGGCAGTCTGCACGTGACCTGGGCAACGGGTACCAACCTGACCCGCAATCCGCGCTTCGTTCGCGAACTCGAGGCCAAGGTAGCGCCCTGGGGCGGCAAGGACGCCGTGCTGCTGTTGCTCTGCCGCAGTGGCAAACGTTCGGCGGCAGCGGCGGAAGCGGCGACCAAGGCCGGCTTCAGCCACGTCTTCAACATCCTCGAAGGTTTCGAGGGCGAGCTCGATCCCAATCAGCAACGCGGCCACGATGATGGCTGGCGCTTCCACGGCCTGCCCTGGACCCAGCAATAGGCGCTGCACGCAGCGGCCGCCGGGTGGTCGCAGCCGGCGCGCCGGCGTGGCTGGCCGACGTCGATCGATAGCGCCAATTTCGCCCATCTCCCCAATTGAGCTCAGACCGAAACATCGGACCCAGAGGGACCTACCGTGGCCGTTTTCGCAGTCGCTGAAATCGTCAAAGAGTTGCGTGATACCCGTGAGGAATGGCGGGACGCGCAAAATAGATCGCGAGAAATACGCAGTCGGGAGTTTCCTTCCCGAGAAGCACTCAGCCAAGTAGTGGAGCAATTAAAGGGCGTACTCTTTCCCATGCGCCTGGGTCCTCCGGGCCTCTTTTATGAAAGCGAAGATTTCTACGTAGGCCATACACTGGATTCTGCGTTGCAAACCCTGGTCGATCAGGCGGAGTTGGAAATCCGTAGTTCCTACCGGGAACATGCCATTTCGCCACAAGATCCTGCCGAACGGGCGGAAACAGCCATCAGAGCCTTCGCGGCCTCGCTTCCCCACATTCGACGCCTGCTGGACAGTGACGTCATCGCTGCCTATCAGGGCGATCCGGCAGCCCGTAGTGTCGATGAGGTATTGCTGTGTTATCCCGGAGTACTGGCGATGATCCATCATCGACTGGCACACAGGCTCTATCATCTGGAACTACCGCTGCTCGCCCGCATTCTCGCTGAGATCGCCCACAGCCAGACCGGAATCGACATCCATCCCGGCGCACGCATCGGCGCGGGTTGCTTCATCGACCATGGCACCGGCGTAGTCATCGGCGAAACCGCCGAAATTGGCGAGCGCGTGCGTATCTACCAAGCCGTGACCCTGGGGGCCAAGCGTTTTCCCACCGATGAGCTGGGCCACTTGCAGAAGGGTCTGCCACGCCATCCCAAGGTCGAAAACGACGTGGTCATCTACGCCGGTGCCACCATTCTCGGTCGCGTTACCTTGGGCGCTGGGGCCGTGATTGGTGGCAATGTCTGGATTACCCAGGATGTACCTGCCGGGACCCTTGTCTCCCAAGCCGACTCAAAAAACAGCTGACCTCACATATCACTCAACCCACAACTAAAAGCTTTACCAAAGCGATATAGCGTTATTCCTTCGACAACTTTTCAGCATGAAGAACCTGTGACATCTTAGCTAATAAGAATGTCATTAGTCCGCGTCAGTCTGAGTTTTGCTTTTCCACAATCGAACCAACACGCCAACATCATATAACTGAGGACTTTGCCATGACCGCAACCGTAGGGGGCACTACCGCTCTCGGCGATAATGCCGCTCGCCAATTGGCCAATGCGACCAAGACCGTTCCGCAACTTTCGACGATAAGTCCACGCTGGCTGACCCACCTGCTGCAGTGGGTTCCGGTCGAAGCGGGCATCTATCGGCTCAACAAGGTCAAGAATCCAGAATCCATTCGCGTGACCTGCACCGCGCGCGAAGAAGAGAATCAGTTGCCGCGTACCTTCGTCGATTACGAAGAGCAGCCGCGCGAGTACTTCCTCAATGCCGTGAGCACCGTACTGGATGTCCACACGCGCATTTCCGACCTCTACAGCAGTCCACACGACCAGATCAAAGAACAGCTGCGCCTGACCATCGAGACCATCAAGGAAAACCAGGAAAGCGAGCTGATCAACAATCCCGATTACGGCCTGCTCTCCCAGGTCACCGAAGAACAGCGAATCTTCCCTCTCACCGGCGCGCCCACCCCCGACGATCTCGATGAACTGCTGACCAAGGTCTGGAAAGAACCGGCTTTCTTCCTGGCCCATCCGCTGGCGATCGCCGCCTTTGGCCGCGAGGCGACCCGCCGCGGCACGCCACCGCCCACCATCAGCTTGTTCGGTTCGCAATTCATCACCTGGCGGGGGATTCCCCTCATCCCGTCGGACAAGGTCCCGGTGGCGGACGGCAAGAGCAAGATCCTGCTGCTGAGGGTCGGTGATAAACGCCAGGGCGTCGTGGGCCTCTATCAGCCGGGCCTGGCCGGCGAGCAGAGTCCGGGGCTGTCGGTACGCTTCATGGGCATCAACAACCATGCGATTTCGTCCTATCTGATCTCTCTCTACTGCTCGCTGGCTGTGCTGACCGAGGATGCCCTCGCGGTGCTCGACGATGTCGAGATCGGCAAGTACCACGACTATCCCGACACCTACCGCTAAGCCGGAGGCTCCACGAGCATGCCGACCTCCCCTTCGCTCCCCTTGCCACAGCAGCCTGAAGCGCCGATCGACCCGGCGCTATTGGCGCGCATGGCCAATGCCCTGTTCGCCGCCTTGCCCACCGAAGTGGTCGGGCCAAGCGGCTTCGCCCGGCAACAGGCGCCTGGCACACCCCCCGCTACGCTGCCCACTACCAGCCCCGTTGCGCCGCCGGGCGTCCAGGCGCCAGTGAACGTCGCGCCACCGGGTTCTCCCCTGGCGAGCCCGGCAGGCCTGGGGCCCGGGGTACCGGGTACGCCTATTCCCCAGGGCACTGTGCCGGGCAGTAACCTGCTGCCGGCGTCACCGGCCCCCTTGCCCAGCCTGGCGCATCGTGCCCCGGCCTTGCTACCCCACGCCCAGGCGGGCAACGGCGTACCGGATACGCCCTTCAGCACCCTGCCCGCCTACGAGCCCCGCCTGGGTAGTCAGCTGCAGGGCGTATCGCCCGTGCCAGTGACCACGCCACACACGGGGGCGCCGCAGCCAGACGTACCGAGCTTCTATTGGCAGCAACCGACCGCGTCCGCTCCGACATCGGCGCCAGACAGCCTGCTGGATCGACTGGCACGGCAGCCCTTCTCGGAAGGTTCCGCGATAGAGCTCGACCTACCTGGCCAGCGCGAACGGCAGTCCACGGCGGTACCCGCGACCCACTACTATTTCACCGAGCACGGGCCGCAGGCCACTGGCGCAGCGACGGCCAGCCAGTCTGCCCCACGCGCCCCTTCCCCGGCGGTGGTCGCCGATCGTCATCCGCCCTTCGATGTCCACGCCATTCGCCGGGACTTCCCCATCCTGCAGGAGCGGGTGAATGGCCGCCCGCTGGTCTGGTTCGATAACGCCGCGACCACCCACAAGCCGCAAGCGGTCATCGACCGGCTCGCCCATTTCTACGCCCACGAGAACTCCAACATCCATCGTGCCGCCCACGAGTTGGCCGCACGGGCCACGGATGCCTACGAAGGCGCGCGGGAAAGGGTGCGGGCCTTCATCAACGCGCCCGAGGTGCATGAGGTCATCTTCGTGCGGGGCACCACCGAAGCGATCAATCTGGTCGCCAAGAGCTGGGGCGCCCAACACGTTGGCGAAGGCGACGAGATCGTCGTCTCCCACCTGGAGCACCACGCCAATATCGTGCCCTGGCAGCAACTAGCCGCGGCCAAGGGCGCTCGGCTGCGCGTCATCCCCGTAGACGACTCCGGCCAGGTGCTGCTCGACGAATATCGCAAACTGCTGAACGACCGCACGCGAATCGTCGCGGTCACCCAGGTCTCCAATGCGCTGGGCACTGTAGTGCCGGTCAAGGAAATCATCGAACTGGCGCACCGCGCGGGCGCCAAAGCGCTGGTGGATGGTGCCCAGTCGGTGTCCCATTTGCGCGTCGACGTGCAGGCGCTGGATGCCGACTTCTTCGTCTTCTCCGGCCACAAGATCTTCGGTCCGACCGGGATCGGCGTGCTCTGGGGGAAACGCGCGGTGTTGGAAGACATGCCGCCCTGGCAGGGCGGTGGCAACATGATCGCCGATGTCACCTTCGAGAAGACGGTGTTCCAGCCCATACCCAACAAGTTCGAAGCAGGCACTGGCAACATCGCCGATGCGGTCGGCCTGGGCGCGGCGCTCGACTATGTCAACCGCCTGGGTCTGGAGAACATCGCCCGCTACGAGCACGACCTACTGGAGTACGGCATGCACCAACTGGCGAGCATTCCCGGCGTCCGCCTGATCGGCACGGCGGCGGAGAAGACCAGCGTGATGTCCTTTGTGCTGGCCGGTTTCTCTACCGAGGAAGTAGGCCAGGCCCTCAATGAAGAAGGCATTGCCGTGCGCACCGGCCACCACTGTGCCCAGCCCATTCTGCGTCGCTTCGGTGTGGAGGCCACGGTGCGGCCTTCATTAGCTTTCTATAACACCTACGACGAAATAGATCGCCTGGTGGCGGTGGTGAAAACCCTGGCCAGCCAGAGGCGCAGCAGCTAAAAGGCCCCCTGCAGTCGATCGCCGCAAGGCGATCGGCTTGCCGCCGCACGACCTTCCAGCGGCAGAACACCAGGTTTCGTCTGGTGGCTGGTATCCGCTGTCGCCTCGTGTTTCCGCGCTCAAAGTCGCTGCTCAGGCAGGGCGACGCAGGATTAGACTAAAGGCTAATAGCCAAAGCCAATGAATTACGGGCTAGGAATCCCTACCCCTTCTCATTAAAATGCCCGGCAACAAAAACGCACGCGCATGCAGCCGCTCCCGAGACCTTGGTCTGCGGTCAGCCGCCGCCTGAGCGCGCCTTGCGTTTTTGGTCCGACCCTTCCGGTGGTTCACGAGAGAAGGGCGGCGGAGGGACAAGAACCTGCCCTTGCGTGTTTCCGGCTGCATTCTGCCTTGCCCACTGCACATCCACCCATGTGCCATGGTGCCGCACCGCACCGAAACTCGATAAGCAGACCCAGCTTCTATCGATTGAGAGACCACATGTTGAAGAAAATGACTGGCGCGCTGCTCGGCGTGGCTATCGCCTCCGCCCTGGGCACCGCGCACGCCGACGACGTCAAGAAGGTCGACGTCCTGCTGATCGGCGGCGGCATCATGAGTTCCACCCTGGGCATCTGGCTGAACGAGCTGGAGCCGAACTGGACCCTGGAAATGGTCGAGCGCCTGGACAAGGTCGCCGACGAAAGCTCCAACGGCTGGAACAATGCCGGTACCGGCCACTCCGCCCTGGCCGAGCTGAACTACACCCCCGAAGACAAGGACGGCAAGGTCAGCATCTCCAAGGCCATCGAGATCAACGAAGCCTTCCAGATCTCCCGTCAATTCTGGTCCTGGCAGGTCAAGAACGGCGTCCTCAAGGACCCGAAGAGCTTCATCAACAGCACCCCGCACATGAGCTTCGTCTGGGGTGACGACAACATCGCCTTCCTCAAGAAGCGCTACGAAGCGCTGAAGGCCAGCCCGCTGTTCTCCGGCATGCAGTACTCCGAAGATCCGGCGCAGATCAAGCAGTGGGTTCCGCTGATGATGGAAGGTCGCGATCCCCAGCAGAAGGTCGCCGCCACCTGGAGCCCGCTGGGTACCGACGTCAACTTCGGCGAGATCACCCGCCAGTTCGTCGCCAACCTGCAGTCCAAGCCGAACTTCAAGCTGAACCTGTCCAGCGAAGTCGAGAACATCACCCGCAATGCCGACGGCAGCTGGCGCGTGGAGTACAAGAACCTCCAGGACGGCAAGAAGACCGAGACCGACGCCAAGTTCGTCTTCATCGGTGCCGGCGGCGGCGCCCTGCACCTGCTGCAGAAGTCGGGCATTCCCGAAGCCAACGACTACGCCGGCTTCCCGGTGGGTGGCTCCTTCCTGGTCACCGACAATCCCGCGATCGCCCAGCAGCACCTGGCCAAGGCCTATGGCAAGGCGTCGGTCGGCGCGCCGCCGATGTCGGTTCCGCACCTGGATACCCGCATGCTCGATGGCAAGCGCGTGATCCTGTTCGGGCCCTTCGCCACCTTCTCCACCAAGTTCCTCAAGCAGGGTTCCTACCTGGACCTGCTGACCAGCACCAACACCCACAACGCCTGGCCGATGGTGCGCGTGGGCGTGGCCGAATACCCGCTGGTGGAATACCTCGCCGGTCAGCTGATGCTGTCGGATGACGACCGCCTGGCCGCCCTGCGCGAGTATTTCCCCAACGCCAAGAAGGAAGACTGGCGCCTGTGGCAAGCCGGTCAGCGCGTGCAGATCATCAAGCGTGACGCCGACAAGGGTGGCGTGCTCAAGCTCGGCACCGAGATCGTCGCCGCCAAGGACGGCAGCATCGCCGGCCTGCTGGGTGCCTCTCCGGGTGCCTCTACCGCCGCGCCGATCATGCTGAGCGTGCTGGAGAAGGTGTTCAAGGACAAGGTAGCCACGCCGGAGTGGCAGGCCAAGCTGCACCAGATCGTGCCCAGCTACGGCACCAAGCTGAACAGCGACCCCGCCCGCGTGCAGCAGGAGTGGAACTACACCGCCGAGGTGCTGCAACTGGCCACCCCGCCGGTCGCCACCGGCAGCCAGCCCGCCAAGCCCACGGTCGCCGCCCCGCGCGCCGACAAGGCCGCCAACGACATGGCGCTCTGATCGCCCTGCGGCCCGCTGTCGTGCAGCGGGCCGCTGCCTGGCGCAGAAAGCCCCACCCCCTTGCGGGCGTGGGGCTTTTTTTCGTCCGCGACACGGCCGTGGGGTGCGGTCGTCCTTGAAGGAAACCTTAAGAACGTGAATTTTTCTCGGGTAGTCAGGCACTAAAACTGCAGAAGAGGCCAAGGCAAGTCTTGGCACGCAACACTGATGCTCTATCCTCGAGCCCTAACCGTTACCTGAATCTGGAGACACGATGACCGCACATCCCGCCCCGGGCATCCTGCATACCCGAGAAGGCCAGCGCCTGGCTGATAGCGACGCCGCCGCCTGGCGGCAGTGGGGGCCCTATCTGAGCGAGCGCCAGTGGGCCACGGTCCGTGAAGACTACAGTGCCGATGGCGATGCCTGGCGCTACTTTCCCCATGATCATGCGCGCAGTCGTGCCTATCGCTGGGGCGAGGATGGTCTCGCCGGCTTTTCCGACAAAGCCCAACAATGGTGCCTGGGCCTCGCCCTGTGGAACGAACGCGATCCCTTCCTCAAGGAGCGCCTGTTCGGCTTGACCAACGCCGAGGGCAACCATGGCGAAGACGTCAAGGAGCTGTACTTCTATCTGGACGGTGTCCCGAGTCACGCCTACCAGAAGATGCTCTACAAGTATCCCCACGCCGCCTTCCCCTACGCCCAGCTCACCGAGGAGAACGCCCGCCGCGGTCTCGAGGATCGCGAGTTCGAGATCCTCGACACCGGCGTCTTCGACCAGGATCGCTATTTCGACGTCACCATCGAATACGCCAAGCACACCCCCGACGACATCCTGATGCGGGTGACGGTGGAGAACCGCGGCGCCGAACGCGCCAAGCTGCGGGTGCTGCCACAGGTCTGGTCGCGCAACACCTGGGCCTGGACCGGCACCCCGCCGCGCGCCATGCTCAGCCTGGAAGGCGAGCAACTGCGCGCCAGCTACTTCGACCGCTCCGACCTGGTCGTCAATGCCTGGGGCCCCCAAGAAGTCGAGTGGCTGTTCTGTAACAACGAAACCAACCTGCCCCGCCTCACCGGCGAGGCTGTCGAAGGTCCCTTCAAGGACGGCATCAACGACTACGTGGTGAAGGGCGCCCGGGAAGCGATCCGCCGCGATTTCGGCAGCAAGGCCGCGGCCCACTTCGCCGTGGAACTGGACGGGGGGGCCAAGACGGTGGTCTATCTGCGCCTGGCGCCCACCAATGCCCTGGCGATAGACGCGGATGCGGTATTCGAGGAGCGGATCGCCGAGGCCAACGCCTTCTATGCCGCCCTGCAGGAAAAGATCAGCGACCCTGATGCCCGCCTGGTGCAACGCCAGGCCCTGGCCGGCCTGCTCTGGTCCAAGCAGCTCTATTATTTCGAGGTCAATCGCTGGCTCAACGGCGACCCGGCCCAGCCGACCCCGCCGCTGCAGCGCGCCAAGATCCGCAATGCCCACTGGCGGCACCTGGTCAATTTCGACATCGTCTCCATGCCCGACAAGTGGGAGTACCCCTGGTACGCCTCCTGGGACCTGGCCTTCCAGGCGGTGGCCTACGCCCTCATCGATCCCGGCTTCGCCAAGCAGCAACTGCTGTTGCTGGTGAAGGACAGATTCATGCACCCCAATGGCCAACTGCCGGCCTACGAGTGGAATTTCGAGGATGCCAACCCACCGGTACACGCCTGGGCCACCTGGCACGTCTACCTGCAGGAAAAGTCCCTGACCGGCGTCGGCGACCGGGCCTTCCTCGAGCGCGTCTTCCACAAGCTGCTGCTGAACTTCTCCTGGTGGATCAACCGCAAGGACGCGGAAGGTCGCAACATCTTCCAGGGGGGCTTCCTCGGCCTGGACAACATCGCCCTCTTCGATCGCTCGGCGCCGCTGCCCCCTGGCTATCACCTGGACCAGGCCGACGGCACCGCCTGGATGGCCGCCTATGCCCTGGACCTGATGCGCATCGCCCTGGAGCTGGCCAAGGAAAACCCGGTCTATGTCGACCTGGGAATCAAGTTCTTCGAGCACTTCCTGCACATCGCCAACGCCATCAACCACAGCGACAACCGTGAAGACGGCCTCTGGGACGAGCAGGACGAATTTTTCTACGATGTCCTGCGCAAGGCGGACGGCAGTGCCGAGCCGCTACGCCTGAGGTCCATCGTCGGGCTCATCCCGCTGTTCGCCGTCCAGGTACTGGAACAGCGCGAGCACGAAGGCCTGCAGGGCCTCGGCGGCCGGTTGCGCAGCTTCCTGCGGCAGCGACCGGACCTCGCCCGCCTGGTCTCGCGTTGGACCGAGCCAGGCCAGGGCAATAGATTCCTGCTTTCCCTGCTGCGTGGCCATCGCACCAAGCTGCTGCTCAAGCGCATGCTCGACGGCGAGGAATTCCTTTCCGACTACGGCATCCGCTCCCTGTCCAAGGCCCATGCGGAAAAGCCCTTCGAGATGCGCCAGGCCGATGGCAACCTGCTCAGCGCCCGCTACCAGCCGGCGGAATCGGACTCGTATCTCTACGGCGGCAACTCCAATTGGCGCGGGCCGTTGTGGATGCCGATCAACTACATGCTCATCGAGTCGCTGTATGAGTTCCACCGCTATTACGCCGACAAATTCTCGGTCGAATACCCCAGCGGCTCCGGTTACCTGGCCAACCTGGAAGAGGTGGCCGATGGTCTCAGCCACCGCCTGACCCGGCTGTTCCTCAAGGATGCCGACGGCAAGCGGCCGAGCATGGTCGACTATCCGCAGCTGCAGAACGATCCACGCAGCCGCGATCTGGTGCTGTTCCACGAGTACTTCCATGGCGATAACGGCCGTGGTCTCGGGGCATCGCACCAAACCGGCTGGAGCGCCCTGGTGGCGTTGCTGCTGCAGCCCAGACGCTGAACGTACCGAGATGCCGGAAACCTGCCGGCATCTCGGCTGCTTGCTTACAGCCAGAGTTTTCCTCCTGCCGCCCGGGTACTATGCTTGGGCAAGCCCCCCGTTCGCGAGCTCGCATGAATTCACCCGATGACGCCCAGCGTCTCCACGCCTTGAGTGAGCTACAGATTCTCGACAGTGGGACCGAAGCGGCCTACGAGGATCTCGTGGCCCTGGCGTGCCAGCTCACCCGCGCGCCGGTCGCCTTCATCACCCTGGCCGACCGCAACCGGCTGTGGTTCAAGGCTTGCCAGGGAATGGTGGTAGACGAGCTGCCCGTCGAGTCTTCCTTGTGTCACCTGGCGATCCTCACGCCGCGGCAACCCTTCATCGTCGAAGACCTGCAGAACGATCCTCGGGTCGCCCACCTCAAGATAGCGCCGGGCCTGGAGCGGATGCGCTCCTATCTGGGGGTTCCCCTGCTCGACCCGCACGGCGTCGCCCTCGGCACGCTCTGCGTGCTGGACGATCAGGTGCGCCACTTCGAGGCCGGTCAGATCGACAGCCTGCAGCGTCTGGCGCGGCAGATCACCCGGTTGCTGCAGCAACGCGAGACCTTGCACAAGCTGGAAGAGCTGGACATCAACTTTTCCGCCTTCATGAACAATGGCCCCTTCATCGCCTACATCAAGGACCGTGACTGGTGCTTCTCCTATGTCAACGAACCCTTTCTGCATCAACTGGGCCTGACCCGCGACGAAGTCATCGGCAAGGATGACTACGCCTTCTGGCCAGAATCGGCGCCGCGCTTCCGCCAGATCGATGAACAGGTGCTGCGCGAACTCAAGCCGAGTCGACTCATCGAGCGCATGACCGCCCTGGATGGCCGGCGGATCTTCTGGCAGTCCTACAAGTTTCCCCTGGTCACCCGCCACGGTATCGCCCTGGCCGGTCTCTCGGTGGACATCACCGAGCACATCGAGCAGCAGCACATGCTGGAGGCGTCCCAGCGGCAGCTGCTGGACATGATGCAAGCGGCCGAGCAGCGTAGCGTCACGGATGCCCTGACCGGTCTCTACAATCGCCGCGCCTTCGATCTGCGCCTCGCGGAACACCTGGCGCGTGCCGAGGAAAAGGGCACGCCCCTGTCGCTGCTGTTGATCGACGTCGACCATTTCAAGGCCTACAACGATGCCTATGGTCATCAAGCCGGCGACATCGCCCTGCAGGACATCAGTCGCCTGTTGCAGCAGAGCTGTCGCGATGTCGATGCCAGCTTCCGCTACGGCGGCGAAGAATTCGCCATCCTGCTGCCAGGCGCCACCGTGTGCGCAGCCCAACGGGTGGCAGAGCGCTGCCGCGCCGCCGTCGCCAACCATACCTGGACCCGGCGGGCCATCACCTTGAGCATTGGCGTGGCTACCCATGCGCCCGGCATGAATGCCTATGTCCTCACCGAAAGGGCCGACCAGGCGCTCTATGCCGCCAAGGCCGCAGGGCGCAATCGGGTGGCTGGCTGATCTTCACGGCACCACTTGGTAGTGGTTCTGCAACGCTCCGGTCTTGCCATCCAGAAACCACAGCCCCTCAGGTGCCTGCTTGACCACGTCGCACTCCCGGGGATACCCCGGCGAGTCGATGCAGATCTGCCCATCAGCGACCCGCCAATGCTCGACGAGCCGCTCCGCCCCCATGGTGAAGACATTGGTGCCATCGGCATTGAAGGTCTGGGTGACGGCCTCTCCCCGCTGACTGCGGGTCTGCAGGGTCTTTCCGACAAGGGCGGCACGGATGCCGGCATCGTCCAGCGTCACCGCATTCGGCGGGGGTGGTTCGTGGCCTGGTCGCGGGCCACTGGCGCAGGCAGCCGTCAACATCAGGACGAAGGCGAGCGATAAGGTCGATAGCGGGTGCATGGCGAGGATCCGGTAAGGAAGAGTCCTCACTCTGCTGCATGGTCTGCCTTCAGGCATCCTCCAAATGAAGGATGCCTGAAGGCAGACAACAAAAAACCCGCCGAAGCGGGTTCTTTGTTTGACCATCCCAACGTCCTGTCAGGTGCCATCCTGGCCTGGTCATCATCCTTGACCTCTGAGCTGCGCATCCTGCGCGGCTGATGGGGGTAGATTACGCAGCGCCGCCCTGGACGAACATGGCCGACTGACAGCACTGCGTGTAAGCCTTTTGCCATACCCCTGGTAGCACCGGGTCATGGCTGAATTCCGCCCAACAAAAAACCCGCCGAAGCGGGTTCTTTGTTGCGACCATCCCAACGTCCTGTCAGGTGCCATCCTGGCCTGGTCATCATCCTTGACCTCAGAGCTGCACATCCTGCGCGGCCGATGGGTGTAGATTACGCAGCCCGCCGGGGCGCCGACATGGCCAGGTGACACCAGCCCTTGTAAGCCTTTTGCCATAACCCCGGGAACACCTAGTCCGCCGTTCCACCTAATGCTGACCCCAGTCGAAGATCCACCATGGCCCTCTCCAGCTCCTTCGCTATCGTCCAATTGCAGATGCGCCGCGCCGCCGGCCTGGTGTGGAGTACTTCGCCGGCTCTAATGATCGGGCTGATTCTGGCTACCCTGGTGGCGGGTCTTTTGCCGGCGCTGGCCGCCTGGTTGGGGCAGCGTATCGTCGACGCCGTGGTGGCGGCCATGCGGCTGCATGCCGAGCAAGGTGCGGCACCGCTGTGGCCGGTGCTGAAGTTCGTGCTCGCCGAAGCCGGGGTGCTGGCGGCCCTCGCCGCCGCCCAGCGGCTACTGTCGGTACAGCAGTCGCTGTTGCGGGTGCGCCTGGGGCAGACGGTCAACCTGCTGATTCTGGAAAAGGCCCAGACCCTGTCACTGGCGCAATTCGAGGATGCCGACTTCTACGACAAGCTGGTACGGGCGCGGCGCGAGGCCTCGGTGCGGCCGCTGGCGCTGGTGACCAAGTCCCTGACCCTGCTGCAGAACCTCATTTCGCTGGTCAGCTTCGCCGTGCTGCTGGTGCACTTCTCGCCCTGGGCATTGGTGTTGCTGGTGGTGGGCGCCCTGCCGGTGTTCCTGGCCGAGGCACGCTTCTCGGGCGATGCCTTCCGCCTGTTCAGCCGCCGCGCGCCCGAGACGCGCCGCCAGACCTATCTGGAGACACTGCTGTCCCACGAGGCTTACATCAAGGAGGTCAAGCTGTTCGGCCTCGCGCCGCTGCTGCTGGAGCGCTATCGCACCACCTTCGCCAAGCTCTATGCCGAGGATCGCCGCCTGACCCTGAGACGCGACGGCTGGGGCTTCGTCTTCGGCCTGTTGGGCACCCTCGCCTTCTACGCCGCCTACGCCTGGGTGGTGCTCGACACGGTGCGCGGCCGCCTGAGCCTGGGCCAGATGACCCTTTACCTGACCCTGTTCCGCCAGGGCCAGGCCTCGGTCAGCGCCAGTCTAACCGCCGTGGGCGGGCTCTACGAAGACAGCCTCTACCTGAGCAATCTCTACGACTATCTTGGCCAGCCGACCAGCGCCGAGGGCGGCAGCCTGACCGCCGGCAACCAGCCGGGCGATGGTCTGAGATTCGAAGGCGTGGGCTTCACCTATCCAGGCGCGACGGCGCCGACCCTGCAGGACATCAGCTTCCACCTGGCACTGGGTCAGAGCCTGGCGCTGGTGGGCGCCAACGGTTCGGGCAAGACCACCCTGATCAAGCTGCTGACCCGGCTGCACGCGCCCACCCGGGGGCGCATCCTGCTCGATGGCAGCGATCTGCAGGATTGGCAGCCGGCGGCACTGCACCGGCGCATCGGCGTCATCTTCCAGGACTTCATCCGCTACCAGCTCAGCGCCGGCGAGAATCTCGGCGTCGGCGATACCCAGGCCTTCAACGACGAGACACGCTGGCGCAAGGCCGCCGAGCAGGGCCTGGCCGACGAGGTCATCGCCGGGTTGCGCCAAGGGTACGAGACGCAACTCGGGCGCTGGTTCATGGGGGGCCAGGAGCTGTCCGGCGGCCAATGGCAGAAGATCGCCCTGTCGCGGGCCTATATGCGCGAAGACGCCGACATCCTGGTGCTGGATGAACCCACCGCCGCCCTGGACGCCGCTGCCGAAGCGGTGATCTTCGAACGCTTCCGCGCCCAGGCACAGCAGCGCATGACGCTGCTCATCTCGCACCGTTTCTCCAGCGTGCGCAACGCCGATCAGATCCTTGTGCTGGAACGAGGTGAAATTCGCGAGCGGGGCGACCATGCCCAGTTGCTGGCCAACGGTGGCCGCTATGCGCAGCTGTTCGATCTGCAGGCGCGGGGTTATCGCTGATCGCCGGTGGCGAACTTCGCGGCAAGGGCTCTGCCCAAACCTTTACCACCCCACTCGCGGAGGCCGCATGAACGATCAGATCAAGGAAAACCCCGACGACCTGGACATCGATCCGGACATCGCGCCCGACCCCGACGAGCCGATCGGCGAAGATCCGGAAGAAAAGCCGGTCGAGGAACGGTTACCGCAGAAGAACCCCCGCAATCCGGAGTACAGCTGATGAACGCCATCCTGCCACTGCCCGAGGACGAAGATCCGGAAGGCCTGCATCCCGCCGAGCTACCCGCCGACGAGGACGATGCACCGCCGGTGGATCCGCTTTGAATCGTAGAGGTTGGTAGTAGGTTGGGTTGAGCGAAGCGAAGCCCAACGGTGCCATTGTCACGCCCACAACCTTGGACTTCGACGTTGAGGCCACCTCGGCTCACCTCATAGGGTTGTTACCCTCACCCCAACCCTCTCCCAGAAGGAGAGGGAGCTGATTCTGCGTTAGTGGGTGTCCGCGGACGTACGGGGCGGCCGCGAAGACCCAGGCCTCGTCAGTAGTAGGTTGGGTTGAGCGCAGCGAAGCCCAACGGTGTCTGGGTCAACCTTAGCTTGTTGGGCTTCGACGATGGAGCCGTCTCAGCCCAACCTACAGGGTAACGAAACACCCGGTATCCAACTCAACCCATCAAGCCCAGGCCCGCTATGGCGGGCTTGGGCTCTGGGCCTATTGCGCGTTGGACTGTGGTTTGTAGAGTTCCAGCAGCTTGAGGGTCACGCCGTTGGTCCAGCCGAAGCCGTCCTGCAGCTGGTACTCACCACCACCGCCGCCCTGGCCGCCGGTGAGATCGTATTTCTCCACCAGCTTCTGCTCACGGTTGTAGAGGTTCTGCACCTGGGTGAGGAAGCGCGTGCCGATGTCCGCCGCCAGCTTGTTCTGCTGATAGCGGCGCAGTCCGTCCACGGCGACCCATTGAAGCGGCGCCCAGCCGTTGGGTTCGTCCCATTGCTGGCCGGTCTTGACCGTGGTGGTGGCGAGGCCGCCGGGACGTAGCAGCTGATTGGCCACGGTCGCTGCCGTCTGGTCGGCACTGCTCTGGCTGGCGAGACCGACGAACAGGGGGAACAGGGTAGCGGCGGTGACGGTGTCGGTACGGCGCTTGGCCTGCCAGTCGAAGTCGGTGTAGTAACCGGCCGGATTCCATAGGTAGCGGTCGATGGCCTGCTGGCGAGTCTTGGCCTTCTGGCTGTAGGCCTGGACGCAAGTGGCGTCGCCGGTCTTCTCGCAGGCCTTGGCGATGGTCCGCTCCAGGTGATAGAGCAGGCTGTTCAGGTCCACCGGGGCGAGGGCGGTGGTGCGGATGGTCGCCAGGGTCTTGCCATCGGCGAGCCAGCGCGAGGAGAAGTCCCAGCCGCTCTCGGCGCCGGCGCGCAGGTCGCGATAGACCTCGCCGGCAGGACGGCCCTTGGCCTGGGCCGCAGTGGCCAGGTCTTCCATGTAGGATTCCTGGCGTGGAGTGTCGTTGGCATCCCAGTAGCGATTGAGCAGGGTGCCATCGGCCAGCTTGATCACGTGCGCCTTGGCCTGGCCCGCTTGCAGATCCTGCGCACCCGCCATCCAGTAGGCGTACTCCTTCTGGAGTTCCGGCAGGTAGCGGCGATAGGCGGAATCACCCTCCAGGCTGGCCTGCAGATCGACCATGTAGGCGAAGAACGGCGGCTGCGAGCGACTCAGGTAGTAGCTGCGATTGCCATTGGGGATGTGCCCGTAGGTATCGATCTCGTAGGCGAAGTTATCCACCATGTCGCGCACCCGGCCGCGTTCACCGTCCTTGGCCAGGCCGAGCATGGTGAAGTAGGAATCCCAGTAGTAGACCTCGCGGAAGCGGCCACCGGGCACCACGTAGGGTTTGGGCAGCGGCAGCAGGCTGCTGTAGGCGGGGACTTCCTCGGCACTGCGGGTGAGCACCGGCCAGAGCTCCTTGATATGGGTGGCCAGGTCGACATTGGCCCGTGGCGGTGGCGACGCGACCTGCCCGGACTCCTCGAAGTTGGCCGCAACGAAGGCCTTGAGGTCGAAGCCGGGCTGGTTGCGTTGCGCCAGGTAGTCGCGGCGAATGGCGGCCGGATCGCGCTTGGGCAGCGCATCGACGAAATGCTTCTGGTCGCTGAACAGCTTGCCCTGCTGTACCGCGACGAACAGCTCGGGATAGGCCTGATCCGGTGTTACGGCGCGCGCACTGGTGGCGTCGCGCCAACTCCAGGTGGCGGTTTCCGACTTGTCGCCGTGATGGGCGCAGGCAGCGAGAAAGGCGATGGACAGGGATAGGGCAAGCATCCGCGCGGGCGGCGCAGGTGGCAGGCATTTCATGAAGCGCTCCTTTTCTTGTCGATACGACAGCAGCCGCAACGGACGTCACGACACGAAAGGATCGACCCCCGACCGCCGCGACAGTTCGCCGCGCCGGAGTCAGACGCCTGGACGCAGACGCCCCACGCAGCGCGCCAGTTCTTCCAGGCCAAAGGGTTTGCCGATGAGTTCGACGCCGTCCTCCGCCAGTTCCGGCAGGGACGCCGGATCGGCTTGGCCGGACAGATAGAGCACCGGCAAACCGGGGGTGGTTGCCCGGGCCTGCTCGGCCAGTTGCCGACCGTCCAGCCCGGCCAGGCCAAGGCTGGTCACCAAGAGGTCGATACGCAGACTGCCCGAACCGATGAGGGCGACGGCCGTGGCGCTGTCGCTAACTGCCAGCGGGGTGTAGCCCAGCTCGGCCAAGGCATCGCTGATGATCACCCGGACCTCGCGCTCTTCCTCGACGATCAGTGCGCAATCGCCGGAGACCTCCGGCAGCACTGGACCTTCGGCGTCGTCGACAGTGGTTTCCTCGGCGGGCTGGGCGAGCAGCCGCGGTAGATAGAGGCTGATACAGGTGCCCTCGCCCAGTACCGAGTGGATTTCCACCTGGCCGCCCGATTGCCGCACGAAGCCATAGATCATCGACAGCCCCAGCCCGGTCCCGCGGCCGCAGGGCTTGGTGGTGAAGAAAGGCTCGCAGGCACGCTTCAAGGTATCGGCATCCATCCCGGTGCCGGTGTCGCAGACCTGGATACGGACGAAATCTCCCTCCAGCGTCTCCGCGGGCAAGCCAACGCTCAAGGGTCCGCTGACGTTCTCCACCCGAATGCTCAGGCCACCGCCCTCGGGCATGGCATCGCGCGCGTTGATGGCGAGGTTGAGGATGGCGTTTTCCAGCTGGTGCGGATCGCAGTGCAACAGCCAGAGATCCTCGGCCAGGTGGACATCCTTGCGAATCTTCTTGCCCAGGCTATGGCGCAGCAATTCGTGCATGCCCTGCACCAGTTGGCCGGCATCCACCGGACGGGGCTCCAGCACCTGGCGCCGAGCGAAGGCCAACAGCCGCTGGGTAAGGGCCGCAGCGTTCTCGGCCGAACGGGTGGCGGTGTCCAGGTAGCGTTCCAGCTCCTGGATGCGGCCTTGCTGCACCCGGCGACGCATCAGGTCGAGGGAGCCGACGATGCCGGTCAGGAGATTGTTGAAGTCGTGGGCGATGCCACCGGTGAGTTGGCCGATGGCCTCCATCTTCTGCGCCTGGCGCAGCTCGTCCTCCAGCGCTACCAGTTCCTGGCTGCGGGCCTCGATGCGTTCTTCGAGGTTGCGATTGAGTTCATCCAGCGCCTCGCGTGTCCTCACCGTCTCGCTGACGTCGCGGGAAATGGACAGGAACTGCTGGGGGCGGCCGTCATCACCGAGGATCGGCGTGACCACCACGTCCCACCAACGGAGCGTGCCCTTGGCGGTCGGGGCCAGGCCAGTGAAACGACCGATGCCCCCCTGGCGCGCCGCCTCGATGGCAGCCTGTACCTCCTGACGCTGTTCTTCGGGCCAGAGATCGGCCCAATAGCGGCCCTGGAACGGAATGAAATCGTCGATTTCCATGACCATCAGACCACCTGGATTCATGTATTCCAGGCGACCTTCCAAGTCGATCAGTTTGATGCAATCGACGCTGCAGACCATCACGCTGCGCTTGAAGGCCTCGCCCTGCCAGAGTTCGGCCTGGTGCTGGCGCTGCGCGGTGACGTCGAGCAGCACTCCGCCGTCCTCGCGACGCTGGAATTGCAGGTGGCGCCGCTGGCCATCCGCGCCTTGGCGCCATGCCTCCCAGGCCATACCTGCTTTCGGCAATAAGCCCAGGGGCGCGGCAGTGGCGCTGTGCAGCTCAGCGAGCAGCTCAGCCTCGGGGATCCCACGGGCGAGCTCATCGACATCGCGATCCAGCATGGCCGCACAGGCGGCGTCTGCGCGCCACAGGGCATTGCAGGGGTCGTATTCAAACAGTCCGATGGCAAGGAACTGAGACATGGGAGATCGCCGATAGAAAAAGGGGACAGCGCCAAAAAGCAACGAACGCGCCAAAGCTGTCTACGTTAACAGTTTCAGCGTTGCGCTTCGTGCTGGCCTTCGACCACGACACCGGAAAAATGCTCAATCGATAGCGTTGCGCTCCACGATGTAGCGCTGCTCCAGACTGCTGTGCCCCAGGCCAACCCCCTTGCGCACCTTGAGTTGCACGGGAATTCGCTCCTTGAGCGCTTCCACGTGACTGATGATGCCGATGGTCTTGCCACCCGCGTTGAGCTGGTCCAGGGCATCGAGGGCGACCTCCAGGGTCTCGCCGTCCAGGGTGCCGAAACCTTCGTCGAGAAACAGCGAATCGATGCCGGTGCGCTGGCTGACTAGGTCCGACAGCGCCAGGGCCAGCGCCAGGCTGACCAGGAAGCTCTCGCCGCCCGACAGGGTACGGATGTCACGCAGGGCATCGGCCTGCCAGGTGTCGAGGATCTGCAATTCCAGCTCCGCTGCCTGGCGTCGAATCAGTTGGTAGCGTCCATGCAGCCGCTGCAGTTGGCCGTTGGCCAGATGCACCAGGTGATCCAGGGTCAGCCCCTGGGCGAACTTGCGGAACTTGGCGCCATCGGCCGAGCCGATCAGGCCATTGAGGTGCTGCCAGAGGTCGTGGTCGCGCTCCTGGGCGGCGATTTCGACCAGCAGCGCCTGCAAGCCCGCGCGACGACGCTCGTCTTCGCGCAGGGCGGCCCCGACTTCGCCCTGGCGCTGACCGAGGGTGCGCAACTCGGCGGCCCCAGCCGCGAGGTCCGCATCCAGCTCCGCGGCGCTACGCTCGGTACGGGGTTCGGCGCGCAAGGTGGCGTGACGCTCACACGCCGCACTGGCGAGGGCACGGGCTTCGGTCAGCGCGGTATCGAGATTGGCCAGCTCGGCGCTCAGGGCGCTGCGCTCGGTTTCGTCCAACTGCGCGGCGCGCCAGGCGTCGGCATCGGCGAAGGCACTGGTGGCCAAGGCCGCCGACCAGCGTTCGCCAGCCTCGGTCGCCGCCAGCGCCTCGCTGTCGAGTCGCTCATGCAGCGACTGCCGGGTACCCTGCAGGGCGGCGCCCTGCTCACGGCAGTCGTCCCAGGCCTGGGTGGCCTCGGCCAGGATGGCAGCCGCGGCCTCCGGCGCCACCTCGGCCGGTGCGGTTGCCGCCGCCCGGCTGCGCCATTGCTCCACCAAGGGCGCCAGGGTGGCCAGGCGTTGCTCAAGGTCTTTCAGGCTCTGCCGCAAGGCCAAGGCACGCTGGCTGTCGGCCTGCCAGGCGCGCCACTCCTGGTCGCGCTCGGCCAGCCACTCGGCCGCGCGGCTGGGCACCTCAAAGCCCCAGCGCTCGAGTTCCGCGGCCAGCTGGCGCTCCGCCTGGGCCTGTTGCGCCTCGGCCGCCCGCTGCTCGTCAGCGCCCTCGGCCAGACTCTGGCGAGCCCGCTCCCAGGCCGCCTCGGCCAGCGCCAGGCGCTGTTCGGCATCGGCCTGCTGACGGGCAGCACGCTGCGCCTCGGTGCGGCTCTCCTCGCCCTGCTGGCGCAGGCCATCCAGGGTGGCGAGCACCTGCTGGATACGGGCCAGCTCGGCATCCTGGCGGCGCCGCAGCTCGGCCACCGCGCCGGGTGCCGCGGGATCGGCGCCCAGGGCCGTGCAGCGCTGGCGCCAGAGCTCGCCCAGTTGCTCCCGTTGCAGGTTGGCCTCGGTCTGCTGTTCGGCGAGCTGCTCCAGCTGCGCCTTGAGGGCGGCCAGGGCTTCGCTGAGCTCCTTGCCTTCCTGGGTCAGGCGTTCCAGTTCGGCCTTGGCTTCCTGCAGCGCCGTCTGGGTCGCCGAGACGTCCAGCGCGGCGTAGTCGGCCACCGCCGGGTGCTCGCGCGAACCGCAGAGCGGACAGGGTTCATGGGGCTGCAAGTCGGCGCGCTGGGCTTCGAGGCTGCGGATGACCCTTTCCTGTTCGAGCAACTTGTCGCGCTCGCGCACCTGCTGGGCCACCTCGCGATAGCGACCACGTAGGGCGTCCAGCCGCACCTGGTGCTCGTCGTGCTGGCGCTGGCGCTCGCCCTGGGTACGCGCCAGGCGCTCCAGCTGGGTGTGCAGCTGCCGCTGGCGTTCGACCAACTGATCCAGTTGGTCCACTTCGTTGACGCGCCCCAGCGCCGCCTGCCAGAGGGTGCGCCAGGCCTTTTCGTCGCGGCCATCCAGGGCGGTCTGCCAACGCTCAAGGTGCGCCTGCTCCGCTGCCTGGGCGGCGCTCGCCTGGTCGCGTGCCCGGGCCACCGCGACCGCCAGGGCATCGCGCTCCTCGGCGAGCAGGTGCAACTGGCGGGTCTGCTCTTGCTGGCGCCGCGTGAGTCGGGCCAGGGCTTCGCCACGCTCATCGCGTAGGGCCAATTGGCTGCGCCATTCGCCCAGGCGCTCGCCCAGCTCGGCATGGGTCGGGCGCTCGGCCAGGCTGGCGTCCAGGCGCTGTTGCTCCGCCAGGGTATCGGCCTGCTCCGTCTCGGCCTGGTGCAGCTGTTCGAGACTGGCGCCCAAAGCCTGAGCCAGAGCGGCGTCACGCTGGCCGGCCAGGGCCTGGATACGCTGGTCGAGCTGGGTCAGTTCTGCACGGCTGCGCTGTTCGCGCTCCTGAGCCTCGCGCCAGGCCTGTTCGAGGGGCAGCAGGCGCGCAGCGGGTTCGGCCAGGGCCAGCCGTTGGCGTTGCGGTTCGGCGACGTCCCAGGCCTGTTGCGCCGCGGCCAGGCGGGCTTGCGCCTGCTGCTCGCCGGTCGCCGCCCGTTCCAATTCGGTCAGCCATTGCCGCTGTGCCTGCCAGGTCTTGAGTTCTTCGCCCAATAGCGCCTCGCGCGCCGCCAGGCTGGCGCCTTCATTGGTCAGCGCCTGACGACGTTCGTCGTCCAGCACCTCGACGCCGGCGACGCGGTGCCGCAGGCCCTCCAGCACGACCTTGGCCTCCCGCGCGCGCTCGAACACCCGCTGGGAGATCTGCCCGTACACCGCCGTACCGGTCAGCTCTTCCAGCAGTTCGGCACGCTGGCTGGCACTGGCTTCCAGGAAAGCCGCAAAGCCGCCCTGGGCCAGCAGCATGGAACGGGTGAAGCGCTCGAAATCGAGGCCGGTGAGTTCTTCGGTGAGGCGCAGCTTGTCGCCGGTCTTTTCGGCGAGGATGGTGCCGTCCAGCTTGGCCAATTCGACCTTGGGCGGTTGCAGGGCGCCGTTGGCCTGGTCCCGCGCCCGGCGCTGACTCCAGAACGCCCGGTAGCGCTCGCCACGCACGGCGAATTCCACCTCGGCGAGGCAGTCGCCGGTGTGCCGGGTCATGAGTTCGTTGCTCTCCCCGCCCACCTTGCTCATGCGTGGCGTGCGGTGATAGAGCGCCAGGCAGATGGCGTCCAGCAGGGTGGTCTTGCCCGCCCCGGTGGGTCCGGTGATGGCGAACAGGCCGCTGCTGGCGAAGGGCTCGGCGGTGAAGTCGATCTTCCACTCACCCTTGAGGGAATTGAGGTTCTTCAGGCGCAGGGTGAGGATCTTCATCGGGCTTTTCCAGGACGACTCGGCGAACCGCCGATTCTGGCATTGTTGGACGCGCTCGCCCATGCCAACCGACCATTCGACCTATGGTCGTGTCCACCGCTGAACTTGCCCTCTCCCCCACTCTCAACTGCAAGGTATCGCTCTGCAACTACGTATCCCGGGAGGATTCGTCGTGCGCTCGCCTCTTTCCCCCTTCGATTTTCTCGGCATGCCCATCCTGATCGGCCTGGGCACCCTGGCGTTGGTCAGTTGCAGCGGCGGCCACAAGGTCGCTGCGCTGGTGCAGCCGTTGACGACCGGGTGGGTGTGAACAGTAAAAAGCCCGGTGACCTCAGGACCACCGGGCTGCCCCTCAAGGCATGAACACCGCCCTCATGCAGTTCTTGTCCTTGGTCTTGAACAGCTCGTAGCCATAGGGCGATTCCTCCAGGCTCATCGGGTGGGTGAGCAGGTAGGAAGGGTCCAGCTCGCCTTTCTTGATGTGCTCGAACAGTCGCTCCACATAGCGCTGCCCCGGTTGCTGGCCCGACTTCACCGTCAGCGCCTTGTTGACGATGGCGCCCATGGGGAATTTGTCGATCACCCCGCCGTAGACGCCGATCACCGAGACCGTGCCGCCCTTGCGGCAGGCGCGGATGGCCTGGCGCAGGGCCGAGCCGCGTTCGGTATGCAACCGCAGCAGTTGCTTGGTCTTGTCGTAGGTGTAGTCCAGCTGGGTGCCGTGGGCCTCCATGCCGACGCAATCCAGACAGCGATCCGGGCCGCGGCCACCGGTCAGCTCCAGCAGGGCTTCGTGGATGTTGGTGGTCTCGTAGTCGAGGGTGATGGCGCCGGCCTTCTGCGCCGCCAGCTGCAGGCGATCGCTGAAGCGGTCGATGGCGATGACCCGTTCGGCGCCCAGCAGGTAGGCGCTGCGAATGGCCATCTGCCCTACCCCGCCGCAACCCCAGACCGCCACGGTGTCACCGGGCTGGATGTCGGCCAGGTCAGCCGCGTAGTAGCCGGTGGGCACCGCATCGGAGACGAACACCGCCTGGGCGTCGCTGACCCCATCGGGCACCTTGAACAGATTGACGTCGGCGTAGGGCACCCGCACATAGGTGGCGTGGCTGCCGGCGTAGCCGCCGAAGGCGTGGCTGTAGCCGAAGATGCCGGTGCAGGGCTGCCCATAGGCCAGGTCGGTCAATTCGGGCTTGGGATTGCTGTTGTCGCAGCAGTTGTAGTCCTCGCGCTGGCAGTGCTCGCAATCACCGCAACCGATGATGGAGATGGTGATCACCCGGTCGCCGATGGCCAGATCGCCATTGCGCAGGCCGCTGCCCAGCTCGACGACCTCGGCGAGGAATTCGTGGCCGATGATGTCGCCGGGCTTCATCGCCGGGACGTAGCCGCCCAGCAGGTGCAGGTCCGAGCCACATACCGAGGACATGATGACGCGCACGATGGCATCGCGCGGATTGAGGATTTCCGGGTCTGGAACGGTTTCCACCTGCAGACGGTTGGGGGCTTGCCAGGTCAGAGCTCGCATCATTCGGTCCTCTCGGGAGTGCCCAGGCCGGCATCGAGATCGGCACGGGGTTCGTCGGCCGGCCGGGTGACCGGCGGATGGGATGGCGCCAGCGGGCGACCGCTGCGGGTGATCTCGGGGGTGGCGATCTCACCGGTCTCCAGTTGCTGCTTGAGCCGGCGCAGGCCGAGGTTGACCGCCTTGCCGGTGAAGCGGCTGATGCCTTCGGTGACGGCATGGCCGAGCAGGCCGGCAGGGGCTTCGCAGGCCAGGACGGCCTGTACCAGGGTGCCGCGGCCCTGGGGCGCGTCGGTGAAGGTCAGGCTGGCCTTGTGCGCCATCACCGTGCCGGGCACGGTGCTCCAGAGCAGGAATTCGTTGTCGCGCCGCTCGCTCTGCTCCAGGGTCCAGCTGAGGGTGCGGCCCAGGGGGCCGGTGGCATGCCAGTGGCTGTCGCCATCGGCGCCCGCCTCGATGCGGTCGACGAAGGGCAGCAGCTCGCGCAGGTGCTGCAGGTCGGTACAGTAGGCGAACACCTCTTCACGCGGCCGGGCGATGGTGACGCTGCGCTGGATGGCGGTGGGATTGCGCCAGCCCCAGCGCTCGGCCAGGGCTTGCTCGAAGGGCGAGGGTTGCAGCGCGGCCTTGAGTTCGCAGCGCTGGCGGACTCCGCGGCTGAGCGCCATGGCGCCCAGGGCCATCTCCACGCAGCCGGTCAGGCCGCCGCGGCGCAAGCCACCCAGGATGAGCAGGCCGCCGCCCAGCAGCGAGATGACGCGCTCGCTGCCCTGGACATTGGGTACCTGTCGTGTCGAATGCGCCTGGCGCGTCGCGGCGAGGGGTTGGGGTAGGTCGTGCATGGGATCTCCTCCTGTGGCGGGTGCTTAGGAGGGTGACCCCGGGCAAACGGGCGTTGTTCCTGTCGAGAAAATCGGTCCGATGGAAGCGTTTCGCTGCGATCAGGCGGGCATCTCGCCGAGAACCTCGCGGTAAAGCCCTTCCAGCCGGGTGCGCAGCTCGTCGTCCAGCTGCTCTTCGGCCAGGCGCTGCTGGAAGACGTCCAGGGGGCTGAGTTCTTCCAGCGTCTCGCGCTGGGTGCCTTGCAGGGTAGGCGCCGCCGCGCTGCGCGCCCGGCGTACCCGCAGTACTTCCAGCGGCAGTTCGGCGACCAGCGCACTGATGCGCGGTTGCAGATCGGCCAGGTAGTCATCGCCGGCCACCACCACCTCGGCCCACACCGGGCACTCGACGGTGCCATCGGCGGCCGCCTGGGTGAGCGCCGCCCCGAGTTCGTCCAGCGTCCCCTGTACCACCACCAGCGGCTGGAAACAGGGCACCGCCAGAGGCGTCACCCGCTCCAGGCCCTTATCGAACTCCACCAGCAGGATCTCCTTGGCGCGCTCCTCGTCGAAACTCAGGCATAGCGGCGAGCCGCTGTAGCGCACGTGCTCCAGGCCGCCAACCCGCTGGGGTCGGTGAATATGGCCGAGGGCGATGTAGTCCGCCGGCGGGAAGGCGCTGGTGGGAAAGGCATCGAGGCTGCCGACATAGATCTCGCGCACCGACTCGCTGGCGCTGGCGCCCACGGTGGTCAGGTGCCCGGTGGCGATGATCGGCAGGCCGCCGCCCAGCTCGGCACGCCGCGCCTCGGCCAGGCCGTGCAGTTCGGCGTAATGGCCCTGGATGGCCTGTTGCAGCGCCTGGCGCTTCTCATCGGCGCTCTGCCCCGCCTGGCTCTGCACCACGTCCCGCGGGCGGACGAAAGGAATGCCGCAGAGCAGCGCGCCGATCTCGCCGTCACGCCGGCGCAGTTCCAGCAGCTGATCCGCCGGCGTCGCGCTGACACAGGGGATCACCCGGGTATCCAGGCAGGCCAGCAACTCGCGGGATTCCGCCAGGACCGCCGCGGAATCATGGTTGCCCCCCAGCACCACCAGGCTGGCACCGGTACCGCGCAGGGCGACGATGAAGCCGTTGTACAGCTCGCGGGCATAGCTCGGCGGGGTCGCGGTATCGAAGATGTCCCCCGCCACCAGCACCACATCCACCTGCTGTTCCTCCACCTGGGCTACCAGCCAGGCCAGAAAGGCACGATGCTCGGCCTCGCGGGTGCGGCCGAGGAAGTGCTGCCCCAGATGCCAGTCGGAGGTGTGCAGCAGCCGCAGGCCGGCGCGGGCGACCGGCTTGCGGGCACGCTTGGAGGTGGGCTTTTCAGTCGGGGCGGCGGGAGGCAGATCGAAGAGCGAGAGGTTTTCCATGGGCCTTGGGGGTCGAAGCGGCAAAGAGGCGCAGTATCCCCTCCCCGGGCGCAGGAGGGAAACCATGCCGCCCACCGACCGGACCGGCGTGCTCAGTAACAGGCGTCGAGGCGCTGTCCGGACCCGGCATCGAACAGGTGCAGGTGCTCTTCCGGCGCCCAGAGGTGTAGCAGGCTACCTGGCCCCGGGCGCTGTTGGTGGGGCAGCCGCACTACCAGCGCTTGCTCGCCCCACCGGCCATGAGCCAGGTTGTCGGCGCCTAGGATTTCCAGGGTCTGGACCACCAGGGGCAGGCCCTGCTCCAGACTGCCAACCGGTTGCAGATGCTCCGGGCGGATGCCCAGGCTGACCGGACGCCCGGCCAGGTGGCGATAGCCCGCGCCCAGGGGCAGCGCCAGGCCGCCCGCCAATTCGCAGTGGCTGCTGGCGGCATTCACCTGGCCGTCCAGCAGGTTCATCGCCGGGCTGCCGATGAAGCTGGCGACGAAGCGGCTCGCCGGGCGCTCGTAGACTTGAACCGGGGTGCCGAGCTGTTCGACCACCCCACCCTGCATGACCACCACGCGCTGGGCCAGGGTCATGGCCTCCACTTGGTCGTGGGTGACATAGAGGCTGGTGGTCTTGAGCCGCTGGTGCAATTGCTGCAACTCCAGGCGCATCTGCACGCGCAGCTTGGCATCCAGGTTGGACAGCGGCTCGTCGAACAGGAACACCGCCGGGTCGCGCACCATGGCGCGGCCCATGGCCACCCGCTGGCGCTGGCCGCCAGACAGTTCCCGTGGCCGGCGCTCCAACAGGCCGTCGAGTTCCAGGATGCGCGCCGCCTCCTTGACCCGAGTGGCGATCTCGGCCCGGCCGAGGCCGGCGATCTTCAGCCCCCAGGCCAGGTTCTCGGCTACGCTCATGTGCGGATAGAGCGCATAGTTCTGGAACACCATGGCGATGCCACGCGCCTTGGGCTCCAGCGCGGTCACGTCGCGGCCGCCGATATGGATGCTGCCGGCGCTCACCGGCTCCAATCCCGCCACCAGCCGCAGCAGGGTGGACTTGCCGCAGCCGGAAGGCCCTACCAACACGATGAATTCACCATCCTCGACCTGCAGGTCGAGAGGCTGGATCACCTGGGTCTTGCCACCGTTCCAGCTCTTGGAGACGGCCTTCAGTTCGAGTTCTGCCATGGTTACTTTTCGCTATCCACCAGACCGCGCACGAAGGCGCGTTGCATAACCAGCACCACCGCCACCGGTGGGATCAGGGTCAGCAGCATGGCCGCCATCACCTGGTTCCACTGCGGCGCCCGCTCACCGAGCGAGAGCATGCCGCGGATGCCCGCCACGGCTGTGCCGAGGTCGGGGTTGCTGACGATCAGGAGCGGCCAGAGATACTGGTTCCAGCCGTAGATGAAGGTGATGACGAACAGCGCCGCGATATTGGTCCGCGACAGCGGCAGCACGATGTCGCGAAAGAAGCGCATCGGCGAGGCGCCGTCGATGCGCGCGGCTTCCAGCAATTCATCGGGCAGGGTCAGGAAGAACTGGCGGAACAGGAAGGTGGCGGTGGCCGAGGCCATCAGCGGCAGGGTCAGGCCGGCGTAGCTGTTCATCATCCCCAGTTGGCCGATGGTGTCCACGGTGGGAAAGATGCGCACCTCCACCGGCAACATCAGGGTGATGAAGATCAGCCAGAAAGCCAGGGTGCGCAGCGGAAAGCGAAACCAGACGATGGCGAAGGCCGAGAGGATGGACACCGAGAGCTTGCCCAGGGTGATGCCCAGCGCCATCAGGAAGCTGTTGAGCAGTAGCCGCCAGAAGGGGGCGGTGTTGTTGCCCACGCCCTGGGTCCAGGTCAGGCTCAGGTTGTCCCAGAGGTGGCGGCCCGGCACCAGGGTCATGGGCGCGGCGAACACCGCCTGGTCGTCGAGGGTCGCGGCGACGACCGCCACATAGAGCGGAAAGAGGATGACGCCGATGCCCAGGATCAGCATCAGGTGGCAGAACAGCGTCAGCCCGCGGCGATTCTCGATCATTGGTAGCGCACCCGGCGTTCGACATAGCGGAATTGCACCACCGTGAGCACGATGACCAGCAGCATCAGCACCACCGATTGGGCGGCGGAGGCCGACAGGTCGAGGCCGGTATAGCCCTCGCGGTAGATCTTGTAGATCAGGGTGGTGGTGGCCTGCACCGGCCCGCCGCCGGTGGCCGCATCGATCACCGGGAAGGTGTCGAAGAAGGCGTAGATCAGGTTGACCACCAGCAGGAAGAAGCTCACCGGGGCGATCAGCGGCAGGGACAGCTGCAGGAAGCGCCGCACGGGCCCGGCGCCGTCGATGGCGGCGGCCTCCATCAGCGAACGGGGGATGGACTGCAGCGCGGCGAAGAAGAACAGGAAGTTGTAGCTGATCTGCTTCCACACCGAGGCGAGCACCACCAGGAACATGGCCTGGCCGGGATTCTGGGCCTGGTTCCAGGCATAGCCGTAATGCTCCAAGGCCACGGTGATCAAGCCGAGCCCGGGATTGAACAGAAACATCCACAACACCGCGGCCACGGCCGGGGCCACCGCATAGGGCAGCAACAGCAGGGTCTGGTAGATCCGGCTGCCGCGCGCCACCAGGTCGACCAGGGCGGCGAAGACCAGGGACACCAGCAGGCCGCAGCCGGCCACCAGGGCGCTGAATTTCAGGGTGGTCCAGAAGGAGGCCAGGTACAGGGGGTCGTGGAATAGCTGCTTGAAATTGTCCAGGCCGACGAACTGGCTGTTCAGCCCGAAGGGATCGAGGCTTTGCAGCGAATACCAGAGGGTCTTGCCGGCCGGCCAGAGAAAGAACACGGCGGTGATCGCCAGCTGCGGCGCCAGCAGCGCATAGGGCAGCCAACCGGAGGGGAACACCTGACGGGATGCGGACATGGGCGAAGGAGAGCCTGGAGTGAAGGGGACCGACCCGGCGACGCCCACGCGCTTACATGGGCGTCGCCGGGGTTCAGCCTTACTGGGTGGATTTCTCGAAGCGTCGCAGCAGCACATCACCGCGCTGCACAGCGGCATCCAATGCCTGCTGCGGGCTCTGCTTGCCGGTCCAGACGCTTTCCAGTTCCTCATCGATCACGGTGCGGATCTGCGGCATGTTGCCCAGGCGCAGGCCCTTGGTGAAGGGCAGCGGCGGCTTGTTGAGCATCTGGCGGATGGCCACGTCGGCCCCCGGATGCTTGGCATAGAAGCCCTGCTCGCGGGTCAGGTCGTAGGCCGCCGTGGTGATCGGCAGGTAACCGGTCTTCTGGTGCCATTCGGCGGCGATCTCCGGCTGCGCCAGGAAGGCCATGAATTCGGCCACGCCGCGCTTCACCGCCGGATCCTGGCCCTTGAACACCCAGAGGCTGGCGCCGCCGATGATGGCGTTCTGCGGCGCGCCCTTGAGGTCGGCGTCATAGGGCATCATGCCCACGCCGAAGTCGAACTTGGCGTAGTGGCTGATATTGGCCAGCGAGCCGGACGAGGTAGTCAGCAGGCCGCAGTCGCCGTTGTAGAACTTCTCGGTGGGTTCGTCCTTGCGCCCGACGTAGGTGAAGTCACCCTTCTTGCCCATCGCCTGCAGCAGGGCGATGTGCTTCACCTGGGGCGCCTTGTTGAATTCCAGCACCGCACCGGTGCCGCCGAAGCCATTGTCGAGGCTGGCGAACGGCAGGCCGTTCCAGGCACTGAAGTTCTCCAGCTGAATCCAGCTCTGCCAGCCGCTGGCATAGCCACATTGCATGCCGGCTGCGCGCAACTTGGCGCTGTCCTCGGCCAGTTCCTGCCAGGTCTTGGGCGGCGCATCCGGATTCAGGCCGGCCTTCTTGAAGGCGTCCTTGTTGTAGTAGAGCACCGGAGTGGAGCTGTTGAACGGCATGGACAGCAGTTGGCCGGTCTTGGCATCGCTGTAGTAGCTGGCGATGGTGGGCACGAAGCGCGCCTCGTCCAGTTTCAGGCCGGCATCCTTGAACACCTGGTAGACCGGCTCGATGGCCTTGGAGGCCATCATGGTCGCAGTGCCGACTTCGTAGACCTGCAGGATGGCCGGCGGCTGGCCGGTACGGAAGGCGGCGATCCCCGCGGCCAGCGTCTGATCGTAGTTGCCCTTGTACACCGGCTGAACCTGGAACTCCGGGTGCGCCTGGTTGAAGCGCTGGGCCAGGGAGTCGACCTCCTTGCCAAGCTCAGCATCCATGGCATGCCAGAAGGGAATGGGCGTCGCCGCCAGCGCCTGGCCGCCACTCATCAGCCCGAGAACCAATCCCAACGTCATACCGCGAAGCGAAGCCTGCATGTCCGCACCCTTGCTGATCGTCCGATGGCGAGAGGCGCGGAAACGCGCCTCTCATGTTCGGAAGGCAACATGCCAGGGGAAGATGACAGCAAGGCTACAGCGTCTGATTTGCGCCAAGCCTTAAGGAAAGCCCAGCTGTAGAGCTGTTCAGAGTCGAAAATCTTCGGCGATCAGCGTGGCGAAATGAGCGCAGGTGGGGACTCAGCCAGGCTGAGTCCGTGCAACAGCTAAAGAACAGTACCTAAGCCCTCATGATCGCGGCTCCCCCGATAACGTGAGCGGTGTTGGGTTGGTATCGGCCGCAAAACCCTGCCGCCGCGCCGTCCACACCACCACCAGCGTCAGCCCCAACAGCCCCAGCAACACCGGTGCGAAAGCCCCAACGCCCAGCCGCTCCAGCAGCAACCCGCCAAGCAGTCCGCCACCGGCAATCGCGCTATTCCAGACGGTGACCAGCATGGACTGGGCGACATCCGCGGCCTCGCCCGCGGTTCTGGCCAGAGCGGTCTGGAACAGCGTGGCCGCCCCGCCGAAGGCCAGCCCCCAGGCGGCTATCGCCAGGTAGACCACGGCAAGCCGCCCGGACGCCAGGCCGAGTGCCAGCGCGGCGAGACCGAACAGGCAGGTGCTGGCCAGGGTCAAGGCACGCAGGTGACGGTCGATCAGCACACCGACGATCCAGATACCCAGCAGCGATGCTCCGCCGAACACCAGCAAGACCAGATCCACGCGCCCGGCCATGCCGACAGCCGCCAGGAAGGGGGTGATGTAGGTGTAGAGGAGGTTATGCGCCAACACGAAGGTCAGCACCACGAAGAGTACCGAGCGCACCCCAGGCAACCGGAACACCTGTCCCAATGACGGGCGCTGCTCCGCTGCCTGGCCGGCGAAGTCCGGCAACTTGATGCGGACCCAGAGCATGAGCGCCAGTGCCAGTAAGCTCATGAGCCCGAAGCACGGCCTCCAGCCCAGCAGACTCCCAAGCCAAGTGCCTACGGGCACGCCGAGAGAGAGCGCCAGGGGCGTGCCCACCATGGCGACGGCGATCGCTCTACCGCGCTGGTGTTCGGGCACCAGACGGGCCGCATAGCCCGCCAGCAGTGCCCACAGCAGCCCGGCCGCGACGCCAGCCAGGAAACGCGCCGCCAGCGTCAGCAGGTAGCTGGTCGAAAGCGCGGTGAGGGTATTGGCGACGAAGAATCCGCCAATGGCCATCAGCAAGAGTGGGCGCCGGCGTACTCCTTGCGTGGCGGCGGTCAGCGGCATCGCTGCTATCAATGAACCCAGGGCATAAAGGGTCACGGTCTGGCCGATCCACCCTTCGGACACCGCCAAGCCTTGCGCCATTTGCGACAGCAGTCCGGCCGGTAGCGCTTCGGTGAGAATGGTGATGAAAGCCGCCATGGCCAGTGCCAGCAATGCAGCCCAGGGCAAGCGATCTTGGCCTACCCCGCTCATCGCCCGAACTCCCCAATCTCGTAGACCGCATCGCGCAACTCGGTAACGAAACGACCGGACATGCCTTCGTACAGGGTATTGGTGAAGGCCACCACGCTCAGCCCCCGCGCCCGATCAACGAACCAGGAGTGACCGTAGGCACCACCCCAGCGCCAGGTGCCTGGGGATTCGGGTGACGCCGCAAGCCTGGGATCACGCAAGACCGAGCAGCCCAGGCCGAAACCGACGCCTGGCATGCCGGGCAATTCCAAGCCTCCGGTTTGATCCCGTCCCAGCTCCTCGACCAGTCCAGCAGGCAGCAGCGTCCCGCCGCCCCGCCGCAACGTCTCCAGCAGTTGCAGGAAATCCCCGGCAGTACCCGCCATCCCGGCCCCTCCTGACGGGAAGGCCTGGGCGTCGAAGATGCGCGCCGGGCTGTAGGTGATACCGACGGTGTCCTCGAACACCGGAACCGTCTCGCCTTCGGCCAAAGGGTGCGGGCGTGGCAAGCCGTTGACATAGGCGGTCGCCATCCGCCCGGGATCACGGGCGACGAAGCCGGTATCGGCCATGCCCAGGGGGCCGGTCACCAGTTGCCGTACCACCTCGTCCAATGGCATGCCCTGGATACGCTCGATCAGCGCGCCCAGCACATCGGTGGCCAGCGAATAGCCCCACGCGGTACCCGGCGTGTACAACAGCGGCACGCTGGCGAGGCGGCGCAGGTTCTCGGCGAGGCCAATACTCGCGGCATCCATCCCGTCCGACACGCCAGCCTGGGCATAGGTCCCCTGCGCGGTGGTTTCCAGGAAACGATAACCCAAGCCAGCCGTATGGCTGAGCAATTGCCGCGTGGTGATGGCTGCCGGACGGCCATCGGCCAGGCTCGGGCAGAACTCCGGCAGCCAGCGCGCAACGGGCGCATCGAGTTCGAGCAGACCTCGCGCCACCAGCACCAGCGCTGCGGTGGAGACGATGGGCTTGGTCACCGAGGCCAGGCGGAACAGGGTATGCAAGGTCATCGGCTGCGCCTTTTCCCGGTCGGCGAAACCGGCGGCCTGTCGGTGGATCAGCTCACCATCCCGGACGACGAGAACCACGGCGCCGACCAGTCGCTGCTCATCCAGGGCACGTTGAACGACAGCCTGGACCGGGGCAGACAGTCGGGTGGAAACAGCCTTATCCAGGACACGCTGGAGATTCGTCATGGCACAGCCCTCGCTTGCAGGTAGTGCCACGACGATAAAAAGCCTTGGATTGAAGAAAAAGCCGGCTACAGTTCCTCGATGTGCGGAACTGAATATCCGCAATGTCTGGGAAAAGCGGCATGGACAGTCTTAACGGCTTCGTGGTGTTCGTGCAGGTAGCCGAAACGCGCAGTTTCGTCGCGGCAGGCCGCCTGCTGGGCGTATCAGCATCGGCTATCGGCAAGAGCGTGGCACGCCTGGAAGATAAGCTCGGCGTACGCCTGTTCCATCGCAGTACACGCAGCATCACCCTGACGGCCGAGGGCGCCCTCTTCCTGGAGCGCAGTCGCCGCATACTTGCCGAGATCGAGGCGGCGGAACTGGAGTTGTCACAAGCCACCGCCACCCCACGCGGACGCCTGCGGGTCAGTCTGCCCCTGGTGAGTTCACTGGTGCTGCCGGTACTCGGTGAATTCATGCGCGAGTATCCGCAGATCGAGCTGGACCTGGATTTCACCGACCGCATGGTCGATGTCATCGAAGAGGGTTTCGACGCCGTGGTCCGTACCGGCGAACCCTCGGATTCACGGCTGGCCGCACGGCGGCTGGGCACCTTCAGGATGCATCTGGTCGCCTCGCCAGATTATCTGGCCCGGCGCGGCAGGCCGAAGACGCCGGCCGACCTGCAGCAGCACGCCTGCCTGCACTATCGCTTTCCCAACAGCGGCAAGCTGGAAACCTGGGCGCTGCAGCAGTTACCTGGCGAAGCCGAGGTAGTGTTACCCACCTCGATGATCTGCAACAACATCGAGACCCGCCTGTGCTTCGCCCTACGCGGCCTGGGTATCGCCTACCTGCCGGATTTCGCCGTGGCGGAGGCCCTGGCCGATGGCAGTCTGTGCACGGTGTTGGCTGATCGGCAGATACACACCGGGGTGTTCCATGTGCTCTGGCCGGTCAGTAAGCAACCGGCACCCAAGATTCGCGCCCTGGTGGACTTCCTCTGCGCGCGGATGCTGCCGGGAGCCCCTGAGGCAACTGATCAACCAGGCTCCGGGCGCTTGGCTACAACCTGAAATCCTCGGCGATCAATCCCGCTAACCTCTCACAAGCCGGACTGCGCTCGCCAGGCGGCGAAGCCAGCCGCAATTCGTGCAACGGCAAGGCGGGAAAACCCTCGTCCGGCAGCAATTCGCGCATGGGTGGAGTCATGCGCGCCCGGTCGATGATGGCCACCGCCTGGCCCAGTTCGACGGCCGCCTCCAGTGCCGAAGAGGCTGCGCTGGTCATCACCGCCTGCCAGCGACGGTTCTGCCGGGTCAGCAGGTCGATACCCAATTCGCGATAGCTACAGCCCTCGCCGTGTAAGGCCAGGGGCACGCTGGTGTCCGGGGTGAGCACCAGGCCGGGGCCGGCGACCCAGACCGGTTGCGTATGACCGAACACCTGGCCTTCCGCCTGGCCAGCGCCGGTTGGCCCTACCAGCAACGCCAGGTCCAGCAGGCCCTGGGCGAGCCAGCGCCGGAGCTGGCCGCTGTTGCCGGTGAGGACTTCCAGGACGATGCCGGGGTGCTCGCCCTGCAGTCGTGGGAGCACCTCCTTGAGCAGCCGGGCGGCGTAGTCCTCGGCCACGCCCAGGCGCACCTCGCCTACTACCGGCTGGCCGGTGAGTCCGGCGAGGATGCGGTCATGGGCCTGCAACAGCTCAGCGGTTTCCAGCAAGACCCGGCGTCCGAGCGGGGTCAGGGTCACCGCCTGGTTGTCACGCTCGAACAGCCGCCCACCGGTCTGCTCTTCCAGCCGACGGATCTGGCTGCTCACCGCCGAGGGACTGCGGTTGAGCTGCAACGAGGCCGCACGAAACTGCCCCAGCCGGACGATGGTGTGGAAGGTGCGCAGGACGTCGATATCGAGGGGCGCGGGCATGATGCGTTTTTATCGAACCATATCTACAGATAATGTCGTTTGAGTGTATTACCACCCTACGCCAGGCTCAAGGCATCCCCTCACCGGAGTCTGGTCATGCCTGCCATCCTGTCTTCCGCTTTGTTGCGTCAGTTCGCCCTGGTGTTGTGCTGGAGTGCCGGCTTCGTCGGCTATCGCTACGCCGCGGACCAGGCGCCCACCCTGTTGGTCACGTTCTGGCGCTTCGCCCTGGCCGCCCTGCTGCTGTTGCCCTTCGCCTGGACTGAATTGCGGCGGCTGCCGCTGCGGATCATCGGGCAGCAGGCAGCCATCGGCGCCCTCGCCTTCGCCGGCTGCATCGCTCCCTCCGCCAAGGCCATCGAACTGGGCGTCTCGCCGGGGCTGGCCGCGCTGCTCTCGGATCTGTCGCCGCTGCTGGTGGCCCTGGGTTGCTGCCTCTTGCCCGGACAACGCACCAGCGGGCGCCAGTGGCTCGGGCTGGGCCTGGGGCTGACCGGGGTGCTGCTCGCCACCGGAGCAGGACTGGGCCTGGGCGTGGCGCCCGGCTGGGCCTATGTCCTGCCCCTCGGCGGCGCCCTGGCACTGGCCCTGGCAACCCTGGTGCAGAGTCGCCTGCCGCCCAGCAACCTGGCGCTGCCAACACTGTTGTTCATCCAGCTTGCTGCCAGCAGCCTGGTGATGACGGTGGCGGCCGGCCTGGAAGGTCCGTTGCGCCCGCCCTTGACCCCCGGTTTCGCCCTGGCGGTGCTCTGGCTGCTGATCCCGACGCTGCTCGGCTACGGCCTCTACTGGCTGTGTCTACGCCAAGGCAGCCCCCAGGCGGTCAGCGGTGCCCTCTATCTGAGCCCACCGGTGGCCCTGCTGTGGGCCTGGGCCTGCTTTGACGAACCCTTGGCGCCGGGCATGCTGCTCGGCCTGCTGTTCGCCCTAGCTGGGTTGCTGTGCCTGAATGCGGCGGAGCGCGATGCGGATCGAGGCCAGGCGGTGCCGACGAGCTGCGGTCAGCAGCCTTGATCAGCGGGGCTTGGCGTGGAAGAGCACGAGCGTAGAAGGGGTGAAAGGCTAGCTGCCTGTACGGCAGTGAACTATGGCGTAGGTCCCGATGGGCGCCGGAGCGCTTTTTAAGCTGCCTACACGGCAGTGAACGAAAAGATCAAAAAATGCCTGGAGATGGCGAATTTCTAAGCTGCCTACACGGCAGTGAACCCTCATGGGAGCCGCGAACAACAAGCCTACGTTTTCCAAGCTGCCTACACGGCAGTGAACGCGCAGATCGCCGCGCTCGCTGGCTGCGAGGATTTCTAAGCTGCCTACACGGCAGTGAACGCATCAGACGATGACTGGGAGCGCCTCATGATTTTCTAAGCTGCCTACACGGCAGTGAACTAGAGTATTTCCCGCCCAAGTCCTTGGTGCAACAGGCTTTCACTGCATTTCCGCCGGCCCAACCCTCTTTTTCGGCACCTTCTTAAGTCATTGATTTTATTGATCTGCCGGTAGCCTCCAAAAAAGAGGGTCAGAGCCCTGCCTGGCGAGCCGAGTGGTAGCGGTCTGGTGCAGCAAGGGGGCCAGCGGCCACCTAAGGCAATCATCCCGCTCTGGTCCAGAGGGGTTCGCATCAAGTCCAGCAGGTTCGATGAGCAACATGCGCTCAATCAAAGCGAAGCAGCGTCATGACCTCAAGCGCTGGCGTGCCAACCATAGAACAGCGCTCAATACTTCAGCCGCCGCTCCTTGGACGGCGGATAGCCGAAGTAGGCCGAATACCTCTTGCTGAAGTGGGTGACCGAGGTGAAGCCGCAGGCCACCGCCACTTCCAGCACCGACAGGGTGGAATGCTGCAACAGTCGGCGCCCTTCGGTGATGCGCAGTTCCAGGTAGTAGCGCATGGGCGCGGTGTCGAGTTGCTCGCGGAACAGCCGCTCGACCTGCCGCCGCGAACGGCCGGCGTAGTCGCACAACTGCTCGATGGTCAGGGGCTCTTCGATGTTGGCTTCCATCAGGGACACCACCTCGCGCAGCGGTGGGGTCATCTGCACCTTGAGCGTCGGGTTGACCTGGCGAAAGCGCGATTCCTCGAAGGCCAGGATGTTGACCAGCCCATCGGCGAGGGCGCTGCCGCACTGGGTGCCGATCCATTCGAGGAACAGGTGGAAGGCGCCGCTGGGGCTGGCGGCGGTCAAGCGGTCGCGATCGAGCACATGGCTTTCCGCCGAGGTCTTGCAACCGCGCACCCGCTCGCTGAAGGCGCTGCGCTGCTCGGGATGGATGGCGCAACGATAGCCGTCCAGCACCCCGGCCTGGCCCAGTTGCCAGGCGCCGTTCCACAGCCCGCAGAGGGAGACCTGCTGCTTGGCCGCGCGCACCAGCAGGGCCTTGAGGCGGGGCTCCAGTTCCAGCGGCGTGCGCAGGCCGCCGCAGACCACCAGCAGGTCGAAGCGCGCGCCCTCCACGGCGCGGTAGTCGCCATCCGGACGGATGACGATGCCCAGGTCGCTCATCACCTCGGCCCCGGTCGGACTGTAGGTGCGGGTGGCGAAGGTGCCGGTGGAGAGCAGGTTGGCGGTGACCAGGGTATCCAGTGCCTGGGTGAAGGACGGCAGGGAAAAGTGGTCGAGCAGGATGAAACCGACCAGCCGGGAAAACTCCGGACGCGGTCGTGTCGACTGCAACTGGAGGTAGTTCTTGCCCTGGATACCGCTGCCGAAGGTTCTCGAATCGATCACGTTGGACTGCCCTATACGACCCTGGGCCCATGCTAGCCGAAGCGGAGCCTGGCACTGATCACGCTGCGACAGCGCCGCACCGACGACCGCCATCCCACCGCTGCCCTTAGCCTGCTAAGCTTCGCCGCTTTTTTGCCGCCTGCCCGTGCAGGTGCTCATTCGCGCCGAGCGAATCGCCCCGACTACCGAGAATGGCCGCCAGAGCCAGCGCCCGGACCCCGTTCAACTGCCAGCTGGAAATTCCATGTCCACCCCCTCCCCGAGCCTGCAGCGCCGGCTCAAGCCCCGTCACCTCAACATGATCGCCATCGGCGGCTCCATCGGCACCGGCCTGTTCGTCGCTTCCGGCGCCACCGTGGCCACGGCCGGTCCGGGCGGCGCCCTGGCGGCCTATGCGCTGATCGGCCTGATGGTCTACTTCCTGATGACCAGCCTGGGCGAGATGGCCGCCTACCAGCCGGTATCGGGCTCCTTCTCCATCTATGGCAGCCGTTTCGTCGAGGACGGCTTCGGCTTCGCCCTCGGCTGGAACTACTGGTACAACTGGGCGGTGACCATCGCCGCCGAGCTGGTGGCCGCGCAACTGGTGATGGGCTTCTGGTTTCCCGAGGTACCAGGGCTGATCTGGAGCGCGCTGTTCCTCGGCCTGATGTTCCTGCTCAACGCCGTCTCGGTGCGCGGCTTCGGCGAGAGCGAATTCTGGTTCGCCGCGATCAAGGTGGCCACCGTGGTGGTCTTCATCGGCCTGGGCCTGGCCGCCATCCTCGGCATCTTCAGCGGCATCGAACCGCCGGGGCTTGCCATCTTCACCCAGGGCGAGGCGCCCTTCGTCGGCGGCCTGCAGGCCATGGTCGGGGTGGCCATGATCGCTGGCTTCTCCTTCCAGGGCACCGAATTGATCGGCATCGCCGCGGGCGAATCGGAGAATCCGCGCAAGAACGTGCCCATCGCCATCCGCCAGGTGTTCTGGCGCATCCTGATGTTCTATGTGCTGGCGATCTTCGTCATCGGCATGCTGATCCCCTACACCGATCCGCGCCTGTTGCAGAACGACGCCACCGACGTCTCCGTCTCGCCGTTCACCCTGCTGTTCGAGCGTGCCGGCCTGGCCTTCGCCGCCAGCCTGATGAACGCGGTGATCCTCTCGGCGGTACTCTCCGCCGGTACCTCCGGCATGTACGCCTCGACGCGGATGCTGCACAGCCTGGCCGAACAGGGCAAGGCGCCACGCCTGTTCGCCCGGGTCGCGCGCAATGGGGTGCCGCGCAACGCCCTGCTGGCGACCACGGCGGTGGGCGCCCTGTGCTTCTTCACCTCGCTGGTGGGCGACAAGGCCCTCTACGGCTGGCTGCTCAACACCTCGGGCATGTGCGGCTTCATCGCCTGGCTGGGCATCGCCGTGTCCCACTACCGCTTCCGTAAAGGCTACCTGGCCCAGGGCCGCCGCCTGGAAGACCTGCCCTATCGCGCCCGGCTGTTCCCCTTCGGCCCGCTGCTGGCCTTCGCCCTCTGCCTGGTGATCACCCTGGGGCAGAACTACGCCGCCCTGTTCGGTCCGAACGGGGTCGACTGGGTGGGCCTGGCCGCCACCTACATCAGCCTGCCTCTGTTCCTCGCCGTCTGGCTGGGCTATCGATTCAAGCACGGCAGCCGGCTGGTGAAGCTGCAGGAGATGGACGTCAGGCCGAGCGGGGATTGATCGATCCCGGCAGACACCCTCCGGGCGGGCTGCGCCTGGAGGCTCTCGTGCTAGCATTTCAGGCTTTCCGGCCGACTCGCTCAGCGCTGCCATGGGCAACACCCTCGCCTCCCGCCTGATTCCCGACATCCTCACCTACATCGCCTCGCACCAGTTGGCGGTGGGCACCCGGCTGCCCGAGCGGGTTCTGGCCGAGCGGCTGCGGGTGTCGCGCTCGCCGGTGCGCAGCGCCCTGCAGCAGATGGCCGAGCAAGCCCTGCTCCTACGCCACCCCGAAGGCGGCTTCGCCGTGGCTGCCGGGGCCCTGGCAGCCACGCCTCCGGCGCGCGAGGAGGTCTCCACCAACGAACGCCTGTACCTGGCCATCGCCCGCGACCGCATCGAGGGCGAGTTGCCGCTGAAGGTCTCGGAAAACGAGCTGCTCCGCCGCTACCCGATCACCCGTGGCCAACTGACCGACATCCTCAGGCGTATCGTTCAGGAGGGCTGGGCCGAGCGCTTGCCGGGCTATGGCTGGAGTTTCGTCGAGGGCCTCACCTCCCCTGCCGCCTACGCCCAGAGCTATCGCTTCCGTCTGCTGATCGAGCCGGCCGGCATCCGCGAAGCCGACTTCACCCTGGATGCCGAAGCACTGCGCCGCTGCCGCGACGAGCAGGAACTACTGGCCACCGGGAGGGTGTTCGAAACCTCGCCCGCGGAGATCTTCGACGCCAACACCCGCCTGCACGAGACCATCGCCCGCTGCTCGGGCAATGCCTTCATCCTCGACGCCCTGCGTCGGCTCAATCGCCTGCGCCGGCTGATCGAATACCAGAAGTCGGTGGATCGGCAGCAGGCTCAGCGCCGCTGCCAGGAGCACCTGCAGCTCATCGACCTGCTGCTGGAGGACCGCCGCGAGGAGGCGGCGCTGTTCATGATCCGCCATCTAAGCAATGCCGCCGAGGAGAAGCAGGAGCCGGCCGCGTCCTGAAGCTGCGGCGTCAGGGGCCTGCCCGTCGCCGCGCCTGGGCGTTAGACTGGCGGACTTTTCCCGTTACCCGAGTCCGCCATGCCGATCCGTCACGCCATCGTCCATCTGATCGACAAGAAGCCCGACGGCCAGCCCGCGACCCTGCACGCGCGGGACGCCGAACTGGCCGACTCCCAGGCCATCGAGAACCTGCTGGCCGATCTCAACGACAGCTACAACGCCAAGCCCAACAAGGCCTGGGGCCTGTTCCACGAGGAATCCGGCGCCTATCCCTTCAGCGGCTGGCTCAGCGCCTACCTGGAAGGCGAGCAGGATTTCGTCGCCTTCAGCCGCCAGGCGGTGGAGCATCTCAAGGGGCTGATGGAGAGCAGCAACCTCTCCACCGGCGGCCACGTGCTGTTCGCCCAGTACCAGCAGGGCATGACCGACTACCTGACCATCGCCCTGCTGCACCATAGCGAAGGGGTGACCGTCACCGAGACCCTGGAAGTGGCCCCGGCCAAGCACCTGGACCTGGGCCAGCTGCACCTGGCGGCGCGCATCAATCTCTCGGAATGGCGCAACAACAAGCAGTCGCGCCAGTACATCTCCTTCATCCGCGGCAAGGGTGGCAAGAAGGTCTCGGACTACTTCCGCGATTTCATCGGCTGCCAGGAAGGCGTCGACGCCAAGGGTGAGACCCGCACTCTGCTCAAGGCCTTCAGCGACTACGTGGAAAGCGAGGACCTGCCTGAGGAAGCCGCCAAGGAAAAGACCGACACCCTGGTGGACTACGCCAGCAGCCAGGCCAAGCGCGGCGAGCCCATGGCCCTGGACGCCCTCTCCGAACTGATGGACGACCAGGCGCCACGAGCCTTCTACGACTACATCCGCAACAAGGACTATGGCCTGGCGCCGGAGATCCCGGCGGACAAGCGCACCCTCAACCAATTCCGCCGCTTCACCGGCCGCGCCGAGGGGCTGTCGATCAGCTTCGAGGCGCACCTGCTGGGTTCGCGCATCGAGTACGACGAAGGCCAGGACGTGCTGATCATTCGCGAGGTGCCCAGCCAGCTCAAGGACCAGCTCAAGCGGCGCAAGGACTGACTTGAACGCGGCGGCGAGCGCCGTCGCCGCGGGTGACCGCCTGGCCCCTGGACAACCGGGGTTGCAAACGCGGTCACCGATCGGGCGCCCCCGGCTGGACAGGCGCCGGCCAAAGGGGGCACAAGATGTCCCTTCTTTTCTTCTTCTGCCGAAAAAGTCGAAACCATGAGCCAGTACCCCTTCGAACGCCGCATCGTCATCACCCTGCAATCGAACAACGAGCTGACGCTCGACGCCGCCCTCGACCAGGCGGTGTCCCGCATCAAGCAGGGTGAGACCCACGGCAGCGACGAAGGCCTGGCCACCGCCTACAGCTTCCACGTGGACACCGTCGCCGAAGGCCCGTCCGGCCCGGTGGATCTGGCCGAATACCTCGGCCGCCCGGCCACCAAGGCCGAGCAGGCCGTGGTGGACAGCGGCGTCATTCCGCGCTTCCGCCTGGGCCAGGAGGTGGCCGTGCAGCTGGGCAACGGTGCCCTCAAGCCCAGCAGCATCCAGGAAGTACGCCTCTTCCCCCAGGTGGAGGGCCCCTGCTGGCTGTATCTGGTGGAAGAGCGCGTGCACCGGGATTACCTGCCGGCGAAGAAGCTCAAGGCGATCTGAGTAGTGCTTGGTTGGGTTGTTGGGCTTCGCTGACGCTCAACCCAACCTACGCCTCGGAGCTTCCGTAGGTTGGGCTGAGATGGCTTCATCGTCGAAGCCCAACAAATGGACGCGCTGCCTCTGTTGGGCTTCGCTGGCGCTCAACCCAACCTACGCTCCTGGCCTCAAGCGCGATAGGCGTCTATCTGGCGATAGAGCGAGAGCGCCGGCGCGACCTGTGGATTGGTCAGGGTGCTGGCATTCATCTGCGTCAGCACGGCGCCATTCAAGGTATCTCGCTCATCGGCGCCGAGGTCCTGCAAGCCATAACGGGTAATGGACTGCATCTTCCAGCTGGGGCTGCCATCGGCACCGGTGGCGATGCTGAACACCGGCTGGGTCAGCCCCTGGTCATCCGCCTGGGAGGCCGAGGCGACGCCGGGCGGACTCACCTGGTCGAGTAGCTGGGTGGTTTCCTGGCCCGGCCGCCAGGTGGGCGAACCCGGATTCACCGTCGCGGCAATTTCGGAATCCAGGGTAGCGGACGGCGCCCAGGTCCAGGGCTCGGCCCCGTCCTTGGCGTTGGGCGCGGTCACTACCGAGAAGGCAGCGTTCTGGTCGTCGGTGCTACGCCCAGCCATTTCGAAGTAGGCCACCTGGCGTTCCGCCGGGGTGAAGGCGCCGGAGTCGTCGCGGGCAATGCGCGACAGGCTGTCGCCGTCCAGGTCGGCGAAGGGATTCTTGCTGGAGGCATCGCTGTAGCGACTGGAGTCGCCATAGAAGTTTACCAACAGATAATTGGCGGCCTGCTTGGCCAGCTCGGTGCGCCCCGGAGTGGCCTTGTCCGGCAGTTCGCCGAGCACTCCTGCATCCTTGCCCTGGGACTGGATCTGCTGCTTGAGGTCCTGCATGAAAGCATCCAGCTCGCCGCCGTCGGAGTCATCGTCAGACAGGCTGCTGGAGGGCTGCAGGGGCAGCAGGTTGGAGACCAATTGCGCCGACGCCGACAGGTCCACCGCCACATCGGCGTCACCCGGGGTAACGCCAGGATTGGCGGTCGAACTCACGGCCAGACCGGCCTGGGGTTGGGTGACGCTGGCCAGGGTAGTCCCGGTCAGGTAAGGGTCCGTACGAATCGCCATCATCGCTGACTCCTCCTCGCACTGCACAAAGCGGGCTGAAACCTTCCCGGCAATGACGGCACCCTGGACAAGGGGAAGGTTGCAGGGTCCGTTATGCCATAGCCTGGCTTAGGGTTCCATTAAGCCCGGGCCAGAGCGGCTCGATGGGTTACCACTCCTATCGCGGAACGGCGCCCCATCAGCAGCGACACGCTGCTGAACCAGGCCGACACCCCGTTGCGGCTTTCCATCGCAGGCTAGATGGCGCCGATGACGGGCAGTAGCCGCGGTCCGCCACGCCTAGAGCAAGCCTGCCCGATCGACTGAAAACCGCTTTCCAGAGCCATCCAATAGTACTTTCCGGCAGATCCTTAGCCGCAAAGGATATTTAGGCCGGAGCGGAGCCCTCACTTAGATTCCGTCCTGCAGCCTCTGCACCTTTCGTCCAACCAACCCGGCACCTGGCTCCTCTATGCGACGCCAGGCGGCCTTATGTCGCTGCTTTTTTAGAACAGGTACCTCATGAAAGACTGCACCGGATTAGTCCTCACCGTCAGCGACCACCAGGCGCTCGCCGCCTACGAAGAGGCCATCGCCGCCCTGATCCGCTTCGCCGATCCCACGGCGGCGCTGACCCGGGCGTTGGAGATCGAGCCGCGCTTCCCCATGGCTCTGGTGCTGTCCGGCCACCTGGCGCTATGGTCCACCGACCGCGCCGATCTGCCAGCAGCGCGCACCGCGCTAGCCGAACTCGACGCCCTTCCCAGCGGACAGCTGAACTCCCGCGAACGCCTGCACCGGGAGGCGCTACGGGTATGGAGCGAGGGACGCCTGCACCAAGCCGCCTTGTCTCTGGATCGACTGCTGCTCACCTATCCGCAGGATATCCTGGCGCTGCTCAGCGGCCATCAGCTGGACTTCTTCATCGGCGCCGCCACCAATCTGCGCGACCGTCTGCTGCGTGCCCTGCCGGCCTGGAGCCCTGAGCATCCCTACTATGGCTATCTGCTGGGCATGCTCAGCTTCGGCCAGGAAGAAGCCGGCCAATACGAGCGCGCGGAAGAAACCGCCTACAGTGCCGTGGCAGCCAACCCCGGGGACATCTGGGGCATCCACGCCGTGGCCCATGCTCTGGAGATGCAGGGCAAGCACGAGCAGGGCCTGGCCTTCCTGGAAAAAACCCGCCCCCAGTGGACCCAGGACAACCTGATGGTCTCGCACAACGCCGTGCACCTGGGACTGTTCCAACTGGAGAACGGCCTGGTCGATGATGCCGTCGCCCTCTACGACAGCCATATCCACTGGCCGGGTATCACGCCGCAACCCATGGTCCTGGTCGACGGCTCCTCGATCCTCTGGCGCCTCTTCCTGGAACGCCAACCCCTCGGCGAGCGGCCACAGGAACTGGCCGACTCCTGGGCCAAGAAGGCCGATCAGCAGTTCTACTCCTTCAACGATGCCCACGCCATGCTGGCCTTCGCCGCCCAGGACGACCTGAGCCAGGCGGAAGACTTCCTGCAGCGCCTGAGCGCCCAGCGCCCGCCGCCCGACAGCGCCTACGCCCTCATGCACCAGCGCGTCGGTTTGCCGGTGGCGCGCGCCGTACTGGCCTTCGCCCGAGAGGACTACGCCCAGGTCATCGAAGAACTGCTGCCCATCAAGAACAGCACTGGCGAGTTCGGCGGCAGCCACGCCCAGCGCGACGTCTTCGCCCGCACCCTGCTGGAGGCAGCCATCCGCGCCGGCGACCGGCCTCTGGCCCAGGCGCTGCTGGTCGAGCGCCAGTACGCCCGGCCTCAGAGTCTCTACAACCAACAGAAACAGGCACAGGTCGCCAGCCTCTAGTCGCCCCAAGCCGAAAGGACGCCCCATGACACTCACCACCACTGTACAGAACGCACCCGCAGGGCATCACTTCGATCGCCTGAAGGGCAACTCGGTCGGCCTGGCCGGCGTGCTCTTCATGGTCATCGCCACGGCTTCGCCGATCACCGCCATGGTCGGCAACGTGCCCATCTCGGTCGGCTTCGGCAACGGCCAGTACACCCCGGCCGGCTATGTAGTGGCCACCCTGATCCTCACCCTGTTCGCCATCGGCTATGCGCAGATGGCTCGGCACATCTCCGCCACCGGGGCCTTCTACGGCTTCATCACCCACGGGCTGGGACCGGTGGCAGGTCTCGCCTGCGGGGTCACGGTGACTCTTACCTACGTCGTCTTCGAACCGGCCATCGTCGGCATCTTCGCCTTCTTCGCCGCCGACCTGGTCAAGGAGCTCAGCGGCCTGCAGCTGTCCTGGCTGTGGTTCGCCGCCTTCCTGCTGCTGGCCGGTGGGGTACTCAGCTACTTCGAGATCGCCCTGGCGGCCAAGGTGCTGGGCGTCTGTCTGATCCTCGAGGTGCTGATGCTCACGCTCCTCTCCGGTGCGGTACTGTTCGCCGGCGGTGGTCCCGCTGGACTGGTGCCCGAGTCGCTGAATCCGGCGCGGGCCTTCGAGGCGGCGGCGGGTGTCTCCGGGGCAAGCGCCGGCATCGGCCTGTTCTTCGCCTTCTGGTCGTGGGTCGGTTTCGAATCCTCGGCCATGTACAGCGAGGAGTCGCGCAATCCGCGGCGCAACATTCCCATCGCGGTGATCTTCTCAGCCCTGGGCGTGGGACTGTTCTACGTCTTCGTGTCCTGGATGGTGGTGGCCGCCAACGGCCCCGCCGAAGCGATCCGCATCGCCCAGGACCCGGCCACCGCGGCGAATCTATTCTTCGATCCCACCCGACGCTTCCTGGGTGACTGGGCGGTATCGCTGTTCAAGGTGTTGATCGTCACCGGCACCTTCGCCTGCGCCCTGGCCTTCCACAATTGCGCGGCGCGCTATCTCTATGCCTTGGGGCGCGAGAATCTGCTGCCGGGCACGGCCGCCGCCCTGGGTCGGACCCATAGCCAGCACGGCTCGCCGCACCGCGCCTCCACGGTGCAGACGGTACTGGCCAGCGTGATCGTGTTGCTGTTCTTCGCCGCCGGCAAGGATCCCTATGCGGACCTCTTCACCCTGCTGGGACTGCTCGGCACCCTGGGTATCCTGGTGGTCCAGGCCCTCTGTGCCTTCGCGGTGATCGTCTACTTCCATCGGGTACCAGGGCCGCACCAACAGGACAAGCACTGGTTCAAGACCCTGCTGGCTCCGCTGCTGGGCGGCCTGGGACTGGTCTATGTGGTGGATCTGCTGTTCACCAACATGACCTTCGCCGCCGGCAACGCCGCCCAATCGACACTGTTCCAGTTGATCCCCTGGATCATCGCCGCCAGCCTGTTGGCCGGCGCTCTGCTGGCGCTGTACTTCCGCCGCAACGATCCGGCCCGCTATCGCCTCATCGGCCAGTTGGTTCGCGCCGAGCCCTAAAGGCAAACCAAGCGCCCTGTCGCGCCAAACGCGACGGGGCGCTACCTCACCCCCGCCTCTCCCACACCTCGCAGGCATAGGCCGGACGACCCTTCTCGGCCGGATGCTCCTGCCGCGAGACGAGTTGCCAATCGCGTTCATCCCACTCCGGAAAGAACACATCCCCCTCCGGCGCCAGGGCGACGCGGGTCAGGTAGAGACGTTGCGCCACCGGCAGAGCCTCGGCGAACAACTGGGCGCCACCGATCAGCATGATCTCGCCTGCCTCGCGCTCGCGTGCCCAGGCCTCGGCGCGCTCCACCGCAGTGGACAGCGAAGAGCGAACTTCGGCACCTTCGGCCAGCAGATCAGTCTGACGGGAGACCACCAGATTCAGCCGTCCCGGTAGCGGGCGGCCAAGGGAGTCCCAGGTCTTGCGGCCCATGACCAGCGGCTTGCCGAGGGTCACGGCCTTGAAGTATTTGAGCTCCGCCGGCAGATGCCAGGGGAGGCGGTTTTCGATGCCGATGACACCGTTTTCGGCCACGGCGACGATCAGGCTCAGGGGAAGAGAGGTTTTCATGGTGACAGAGCATAACAGAGCCGTTAACAGCGAGGGCGCCAGGGACTATCCTCACGGTTTCCGCCGCAAGGGCACCCCCGCGTGACCGCTACTCCCCCTCCCGCCTTCGACGATCTCTGGCTGACCGAGGCCCTGCGCCTGACCGAGGAAGATAGCGGCCCCCTGGAAGATGCCGAGGCCAATCGCCAGGCGCGCGCGGCCGGGGGTGCTTTCGAGACCCGCCTCGTAACCCGCGCCCATCTGCTCGCCCAGCGGGACGGCCTCCTGGCCGCGCGACGCCGCTGGCGCCAGGGCGCGGTACTCGCCGCCTGGCTGTTGGGCATAGTGGCGCTGTTCTGCGGCGCCGGTCTCGCCGCCGGAGCCCTGGGTGACGGCAGCCGGCCGGTCAATGTCTTCTGGGCCCTGGGCAGCCTGCTCGGTCTGAACCTGCTCAGTCTCGCAGTCTGGGCCCTCGGGCTGCTGGGTGGCGGGCGGCAATTGGCTTCGCCGCTGGCGCGCCTATGGTTGTGGCTCTCCGGACGCCTGGCCCGGGATGCCCGGGCCCTGTACCTGGGCCCGGCGCTGGTCGGTCTGCTCGGGCGCGCACGCCTGCTGCCCTGGGCGCTGGGCGGCCTGGTCCACGGTCTCTGGCTGCTGATCCTCGGCAGTGCCCTGGCGACCCTGCTGGCGCTGTTGTCTGGACGCAACTATCTGTTCGTCTGGGAGACCACCCTGCTCGGCAGCGATACCTTCGTCTTGCTGACCCAGCTCCTGGGCGCCCTGCCCCAACTGCTCGGCTTTCCGCTGCCGGACGCCGCCAGCATCGCGGCCAGTGGCGATGCCGCCAGCCCTCTGGATGCGGCGCGGCAGGCCTGGGCCGGCTGGCTGCTGGGCGTGGTGCTGGTCTACGGTCTGCTGCCGCGCCTGCTGCTCACCCTCATCTGCCTGTGGCGCTGGCGCCAGGGATGCCGCCGCTTGCGCCTGGATGTGGAGCGCCCCGGCTATCTACGGCTGCGCGAGCGCTTGCTGCCCACCAGCGAACGCCTGGGCGTGAACGACGCAGCCCCCGCGCACCTGCCGGTACAGGATGCCGGTGGCCTGGCGCGTACCGGCGACGAAGCCCTGCTGGTGGGCATCGAACTCACCGACCACACCTGGCCGCCACCGCTGCCCGAGGGGGTGAGCGATGCCGGCATCCTCGACGACGGCCAGGGCCGCCGCCATCTGCTGGAACAACTGACCCGCTACCCGGCCCGCCGCCTGCTGATCGCCTGCGACCCACGGCGCTCGCCCGATCGCGGTACCCTCGCGCTCTTGGCGGAATTGTCGCGCTGCGCCACGGCGACCCGCGTCTGGCTGCTCCCCGCGCCCCTGGGCGGCAAGCTCGATCCGGTCCGCCTGGACGACTGGCGCCAGGCGCTGGATGCCCTGCGCCTGGCGCATTGCGAGGGCGATCTCGAAGAACTGGCCTGGCTGGAGGCGAATCCATGAGCGGCCCCCTGCGCCTGGCGCTGGTCGGGCATACCAACGTCGGCAAGACCTCCCTGCTGCGCACCCTGACTCGCGACATCGACTTCGGCGAGGTCTCCCATCGCCCCAGTACCACGCGGCATGTGGAGGGCGCGCGGCTGTCGGTGGACGGCGAAGCCCTGCTGGAGCTCTACGACACCCCCGGCCTGGAAGACGCCATCGCCCTGCGCGACTACCTGGAACAGCTGGAGCGACCCGGCGAACGCCTGGACGCCGCCACCCTGCTCGACCGTTTCCTCGACAGCGTGGAAGCCCGCCAGCGCTTCGAGCAGGAAGCCAAGGTGATCCGCCAGCTGCGTTCCTCCGATGCCGGCCTCTATGTGATCGATGCCCGCGAGCCGGTGCTGGCCAAGTACCGCGACGAACTGGCGGTGCTGGCCGGCTGCGGCCGCCCGCTGGTGCCGGTACTCAACTTCGTCGCCGCCGAGGGGCATCGCGCCGACGACTGGCGCGCCACCCTGGCCCGTCTCGGCCTGCACGCCCTGGTGCGCTTCGACAGCGTGGCACCGCCCGCGGACGGCGAGGCCCGCCTCTACGAAAGTCTGGCGACCCTGCTGGAAAGCGGCCGCCCGGCACTGCAACGCCTCATCGCCGACCATGCCGAACAGGCCCAACGGCGCCATCACGAAGGCGTACGCCTGATCGCCGAACTACTGGTGGACGCCGCTGCCGCCCGCCGCAGCGTGGCACCCGGCGAAGCCGAGGTGACAGCGGCGACGGCTGAACTGCGCGACGCCCTGCGCACCCGCGAGCAACGTTGCGTGGAAGACCTGCTGCGGCTGTTCGGCTTTCGGCCGGGCGACGCCCATGCCAGCGACCTGCCCCTGCTGGACGGGCGCTGGGGCGACGATCTGTTCAATCCGGAAACCCTGCGGCTGCTGGGCATTCGCCTGGGCGGTGGGGTGGCGGCTGGGGCAGCGGCCGGCGTCGGTCTCGACCTGCTCGCCGGCGGCCTGACCCTGGGCGCCGCCACGGTGCTGGGCGCCCTGGCCGGCGGCCTGGCGCAGACCGGCGGGCACTACGGCCGGCGCCTGTTCGGCAAGTTGCGCGGCGGTCGGGAGCTGTCCATCGACGATGCGGTGCTGCGGCTATTGGCCGTGCGCCAACGCCAGTTGCTGGCAGCCCTGGAAGCCCGCGGTCATGCCGCCCAGGGTGCCATCGAGGTCGCGGCGCCGGACGAACAACGCTGGCGGGAAGGCAAACTGCCGCCCGCCGTGCAGGTGGCCCGTGCCCACCCGGAATGGTCGGCGCTCAATCCGCGTCCGCGCCTGCAGGCCGACGACCGCCAGACCCGCATCGACGAGATCGCCGACGCCTTGGACGCGGACGTCTAGCCGCGCGCCACCTCAGCCAAGAAAACCGCCACCGTGGCCATGCAGGCTTCGCGCTCTTCCACGTGGGGCATATGGCTGGACTCCTCGAAAATGCGCCAGCGTACATCCGGGATGAGTCGGTCGAAGGGTTCCACACAGGCCGGGGTGGCCTCGTCATGGCGACCGGAGATCAGCAGCGTGGGGACCTGGATCCGCTCCAGACGGTCGATCACGCTCCAGTCCTTGAGACTGCCGATCACATGGAATTCGGTAGGACCGTTCATGGCGTGATAGACGGTGGGATCGTCGTCGATGGCGGCGAAGGTGCGTGCTACCTCGGCGGGCATCGGCTGCACCCGGCAAACGTGGCGGGCATAGAAGACGTCACTGGCGGCGCGGTACTCGGGCGAGTCGGTGCTGCCGGCGGCTTCGTGCCTATCCAGGGTGGCCTGCACCTCGGGCGGCAGCTTGGCGCGCAACTCCGCCGCCGCCGCCCGCCACAAGGCCATGGAGGCCGGCGAGTTGGCGATGATCAGCCCCCGCAATCCGGCGGGCTGGCGCACCCCATGCTCAGCGGCGAGCATCCCGCCCCAGGATTGGCCAAGCAGCACGTACTCGGTGATCCCCAGGTGCCGGAGCAGGTTGTTCAACTCGTCGAGGAACAGCGCCACCGTCCAGAATCCCGGATCGATGCCGCGCAGGTGCGTGGAGCGGCCATTGCCGAGCTGGTCGTAATGCACCACCGGCCAGCCCTGGGCGGCCAGGTCCTTGAAGCTGTCGACGTAGTCATGGGTACAACCGGGACCGCCATGGGCTACCACCAGCGGCAATCGCCCACTGGCCAGATCACCGGTTACCCGGTACCAGGTCTGGTGGCCTTGAAAATCGGCGTAGCCTTCGTGAACCTGCATGGATGCCTTCCTCGTATCGATGGGAACGAGAGCAGGCTAACGGGCGGGGGCAAGGGGGATAACTGGGAAAAGTTGTAGGTTTGGGGAGTTGGGCTGTCATGACTGACCGAATCAGGTGCCAAGCCGCAGCATCTAATAGGCCCCCTTCGCGCCGGACTGCCCCCTCTCCCGCGTGCGGGGGAGGGTTGGGGTGGGGGTAGTGCGTTTAGCTCATGTTGCCAAGCTAATTCATGGCGTGTTCGGAAAGCTCCTGTTCCGCCCCCGCCGGGCGGGTCACTTTTTGCAGTCGCGGCTGCGCGCCCCGGACAAAAGTAACCAAAAACGCTTGCCCTGGTCATCCGGCCCGGCGCTGCGCGCCGGGTCCCCTCACTCCGCCGCCCTTCCGGTGGGCCGCCGTCGAAGGGCCGTCCTGGCCCTCGACGCCTTTCGCGGCATCCCTGCCGCTCACCCACCTCCAGAACGGCTACGTTCGGCCTCCTGAACAGGGCACTGGGTGCCGGCTGGAAGTTTTCTTTGAAAAGTCGTTTATCCCTTCTCGCTGCCAAATCCATCAGTAGGTTCGGAAAGCAGCACTGCACCTGCTTTAAGCCGGCTGGAAAAAGCCTAACTTTCAACCGGCACCCTAGTGCCCCGTTTGGCCGGCCGAGCGGCAGTGTCGCGGAAACGGGTGAGCGGCATGGATGCCGCGAAAGGGGCCGAGGGCCAGGACGGCCCTTCGGCCCCGGCCCGCTGGAGCGGCGCTGACGTGAGGGCATCCTGCGCAAAGCGCAGGACCGGCCAGTCGGGGCGAGCCTTTTTGGTTACTTTTTTGGCAATTGAAAAAAGTAACCCGCCCGGCGAGGGCGGAACGAAAGCTATCCGAAAACGCCGTAAATCAGCTTGGCAGCCACCCCCACCCCAACCCTCCCCCGCAAGCGGGAGAGGGGGCGGTCCAGCGTGCGGGACAAGTCTCCTACGCAAGGACAATCCCCTGCGTAGGGTGGATGACGGCGCAGCCTCATCCACCGCAACACCCGAGTCAGGTCAATGCGACTTGAGCCCAGCCGCCGTCAGCACCAACCGCAGCACCCAGGCCACCACGCCGAGGGCGACCAGGCTGCAGGCCCAGATACCGGCCATCCAGGCCAGCCGCTGCCAGAGTGGCTTGCTGTCGGCGGGGTTGGGTTCGCGCGAGCGGCCGGCCATCAGTGGTAGCCCTCACCCGCGCGTACCTTGCCGCGGAACACGTAGTAGCCCCAGAAGGTGTACATCAGGGTGATCGGGATGATGAACAGGGTGCCGATGAGCAGGAACAGCTGGCTCTGCGGCGGTGACGAGGCCTCCCAGATGGAAACGCCCGGCGGGATGATGTTCGGCCAGAGGCTGATGCCCAGACCGCTATAGCCGAGGAAGATCAGCGCCAGCGTCAGCAGGAAGGGCGCATGGTGCGAGTCTTCGCGCAGGATGGCGCGTAGCAGGGCCAGGGTCACCACGCCCACCAGGATGGGCACCGGCAGGAACCAGAACAAATTGGGCAGGCTGAACCAGCGATGGGAGATGGCCGCGTGGGTCAGCGGTGTCCAGATGCTCACCACCACGGTGAAGGCCAGCAGCAGGAACAGCAGCGGCTTGGTCAGGCGGCGCATGGTGGCCTGCAGCGGGCCCTCGGTCTTCATGATCAGCCAGGTGCTGCCCAGCAGCGCATAGGCGGCGATCACGCCCAGGCCGCAGAACACCGAGAAGGGCGTTAGCCAGTCCAGCGGGCCACCGACGTACTGGCGATTCTCCACCGGGAAGCCCTCGATGAAGGCGCCCAGGGCCACGCCCTGGCAGAAGCTGGCCAGCAGCGAGCCGAAGATGAAGGACTTGTCCCACAGGGCTTCCTTGCCTTCGTGGACCTTGAAGCGGAACTCGAAGGCCACGCCGCGGAAGATCAGGCCGATCAGCATGAAGATCAGCGGCAGGTAGAGCGCCGGCAGGATCACCGAGTAGGCCAGCGGGAAGGCGCCGTACAGCCCCGCCCCGCCGAGCACCAGCCAGGTCTCGTTGCCGTCCCAGATGGGTGCCACGGTGTTCATCATGACGTCACGATCTTCCTTGCCCTTGACGAAGGGGAAGAGGATGCCGATGCCCAGGTCGAAGCCGTCCATGACCACGTACATCATGAGGCCGAAGATGATGATGATCGCCCAGATCAGCGGGAGGTCGATGCCAGGGATGCCGTTCATGCGCGGTCTCCGGTCAGCTGGTCTTTGGGATTGTCTTCTTCCAGGCCGTCATCGGCGCCGGACAACGGACGCTTGGGGTGCCGATCGGTACCCGGACCACCGGAGGTGGGCAGATCGCCTTCGCCGGTATGGGGCCCCTTGCCGATCAGGCGCAGGGCATAGAGGGTGCCGATGCCGAACACGGCGAAATAGACCACCACGAAGGCCACCAGGGTGATGCTCAGCTGGGTGACACTGTGATTCGACACCCCATCCTTGGTGCGCAGCAGGCCGTAGACGATCCACGGCTGGCGGCCCACCTCGGTGGTGAACCAGCCGGCCAGCAGGGCGATCAAGCCCACCGGGCCCATGCACATCACCAGGCGCAGGAAACCGCGGGTCTCGAACAGCTTGCCGCGCCAGCGCAGCCAGGCGCTCCACAGACCGGCGGCGATCATCAGCAGGCCCAGGGCGACCATGATGCGGAACGACCAGAACACCACGTAGGCCGGCGGCCGGTCTTCCTTGGGGAAGTCCTTGAGGGCCGGGATCGGCTCGGTGAAGCTGTGCTTGAGGATCAGGCTACCGAGCACCGGGATCTCGACCTTGTAGAGCGTCTTCTCCTGTTCCATGTCCGGCCAGCCGAACAGGATCAGCGGGGTCGCCTCGCCGGGCGGATTCTCCCAGTGGCCCTCCATCGCGGCGATCTTGGCCGGCTGGTGCTCCAGGGTATTGAGGCCATGGGCATCGCCGACGAAGGCCTGGATCGGCGCCACCAGCAGGGCCATCCACATGGCCATGGAGAACATCTTGCGCACCGCCGGGTTGTCGTTGCCGCGCAGCAGGTGCCAGGCCGCCGAGGCACCGACCAGGAAGGCCACCGACAGGTAGGCGGCGATGGTCATGTGCGCCCAGCGGAAGGGGAAGGACGGATTGAAGATCACCGCCAGCCAGTCCATCGGGACGATGCGGCCATCGACGATCTCGTAGCCGGCGGGCGTGTGCATCCAGCTGTTGGACGCCAGGATCCAGAAGGTCGACATCAGGGTGCCGATGGCCACCATCACCGTCGAAAAGAAGTGCAGGCCGCGGCCGACGCGATTCCAGCCGAACAGCATGACGCCGAGGAAACCGGCTTCGATGAAGAAGGCGGTGAGCACCTCGTAGGTCAGCAATGGCCCGGTCACGGCGCCGGCATAGTCGGCGAAGCCGCTCCAGTTGGTGCCGAATTCATAGGCCATCACCAGACCGGACACCACGCCCATGCCGAAGAAGATCGCGAAGATCTTCAGCCAGAAGTGATACAGATCCTTGTAGACGTGATTGTCGGTCTTCAGCCAGAGGCCTTCGAGCACGGCGAGAAAGCTCGCGGAGCCGATGGACAACGCCGGGAAGATGATGTGGAAGGACACGGTGAAGGCAAACTGGATCCGCGCGAGATCCAGGGCTTCGAGGCCGAACATAACTTTTCCTCTCAGGCACGCCGGCCGTCGAGAGCGGCCGATCGAGTTGACGTTGACCGAAGTTCGAACCACTGCCATGCGGACGGTTCTAGCGAAACGCGCAAAAAACCACCCTGACTAGCGTCTTCAGCCTATCGCAAAGCTGACCTGAATCAACGTCAGGCTTTAGAGTAGTCCTCCTGGATACATTTGCTTACGTGGTTCGATGTCGCATTAGGCAGGCTGTCGCACCCGTAGTTGTATGACGACAACTCCACAGGTGGCTTAAGATGCCGCCTCTGCCTCCCCGAGCCTCGATCATGTCCGGCGACACCTTGCTGCTGCGTCACCACCGTCCTTTCGTTGCCTTCTGGTTCGCCCGCATCTGCACCGCCGGCAGTTTCCAGATGCTCACCGTCGCCATCGGCTGGCACCTCTATTCCCTCACCGGCAACGTGCTCGACCTCGGCCTGGTCGGCCTGGTGGAATTCCTGCCGCGGGTGCTGTTCATGCTGCACACCGGCCACGTCGCCGACCGCTACGACCGCCGTCGGGTCGCCGCCCTCTGCCAGACCGGCCAGGGGCTGATCGCCCTGGTGCTGCTGGTGGGCAGCCTGAACCAGGCAGTGACCCGTGACCTGATATTCATCCTGGCCTTCTGCCTGGGGACCGCACGGGCCTTCGAGCAACCCACCACCCAGGCCCTGCTCCCCAATATCGTGCCGCCGGCCATCTTTCCCCGCGCCATCGCCGCAGCAGCTTCGGCCATGCAGGGCGCCACCATCATCGCCCCGGCGCTGGGCGGCCTGCTCTATGCCCTGGGCGCGGCCTGGGTCTATGGTCCGGCCCTGTTGTTCTACGCAATAGCCGTACTCTTGGTGTCCAGCCTGCCCGCCCGGCAGACGCCCAGCCAAAAGGAAAAACCGACCCTGGAAAACCTGCTGGCCGGCATTCGCTTCATCAAAAGCCGTCCGGACGTGCTCGGCGCCATCTCCCTGGACCTCTTCGCCGTGCTGCTCGGTGGCGCCACCGCCCTGCTGCCGGTGTTCGCCGCCGACATCCTGCTCACCGGGCCCTGGGGCCTGGGCCTCCTGCGCTCGGCGCCAGCGGTGGGCGCCCTGGGCATGTCTTTCCTGCTCGCCTACGTCAGCCTCAATCGCCACGTGGGACGCATCATGTTCGGTGCCGTGGGGGTATTCGGCGTAGCCACCATCGCCTTCGGCCTATCCACCTCGCTGTGGTTCTCGCTGTTCACCCTGGTGGTGCTGGGCGCGGCCGACATGGTCAGCGTGGTGATCCGCACCTCCTTCGTCCAGTTGGAGACCCCCGACGCCATGCGCGGTCGGGTCAGCGCGGTCAACGGCCTGTTCATCGGTGCCTCCAACCAGCTTGGCGAGTTCGAATCCGGCCTCACCGCCCATTTCTTCGGTACGGTGCCGGCGGTGGTACTGGGGGGCATCGGCACCCTGGTGGTGACGGGGGTATGGATGAAGCTGTTCCCTGGCCTGGCCCAGCGCGACCGGCTGCACGAGCCGGTCCAGACCTAACATCCGGCAACGCGCCAAGGCTGAAACTAGACGCCAGCGCGACGGTCAGCAGTCAGACACCTTTTCCGCGCAGGAGTCTGGACATGCAGCTTTCCCTCAACGGCCAGGTCGCCCTGGTCACCGGCGGCAGTTCCGGGATCGGTGCCGCTGTCGCCGAGGCCCTGGCCAAGGCCGGCGCCGCCGTCGCCATCAACTACCACTCCCATGCCGAACCCGCCGAGGAATTGGCCCAGCGCATCCAGGACGCCGGCGGCCGCGCCATTGCCGTGGGTGGTGACGTGGGTGACGAAAGCGCGGTGCAAGCCATGTTCGACCGCACCCTGGAGGCCTTCGGCCGGTTGGACATCCTGGTAGCCAACTCCGGCCTGCAGAAAGATGCCGCAGTCACCGAGATGTCCCTCAAGGACTGGAACACCGTCATCAACACCAATCTCACCGGCCAGTTCCTCTGTGCCCAGGCCGCCATCCGCCAGTTCCGCAAACAGGGCCGCGATGAAAAGATCTCCCGCGCCCTGGGCAAGATCATCCACATGAGTTCGGTGCACGAGGTCATCCCCTGGGCCGGCCACGTCAACTACGCCGCGTCCAAGGGCGGGATCTACATGCTGATGCGCAGCCTGGCGCAGGAAGTGGCGGCCGAGGGCATCCGCATCAACAGCATCGCGCCCGGAGCCATCGCCACAGCCATCAACGCCGACGTCGTCAACGACGAGGCGAAGGCCCGCGAACTGCTCAAGCTGATCCCCTACAAGCGCATCGGCCACGTGGAAGACATCGGTAACGCTGCGGTTTTTCTCGCCAGTGACCTGGCCGACTACGTCGTCGGTACCACCCTCTTCGTCGACGGCGGCATGTGCCTCTATCCGGGATTCGAAGACAATGGCTGATTCCACCTCCGTGCACGCCCGCCGCAGTATCGGCGCCCACGGTGTCATCGGCGACCTGCGCACCTGCGCCCTGGTCGCCACCGACGGCACCATCGATCACTTCTGCTGGCCGAACCTCGACAGCCCGTCGGTGTTCGCCTCCCTGCTGGACTCGGAGAAAGCCGGCTATTTCAGCCTGGCGCCGCTGTGGGACGATGCCCGCGAACAGCAGCTGTACCTGCCGGATACCAATATCCTGCAGACCCGCTGGCTGGCGGCCGAGGGCGTCGCCGAGGTCACCGACCTGATGCCGGTCTGCAGCGCCGAGGACACCAAGCCGCGCATCGTCCGCCGCGTGCAGATGGTCGCCGGCCACGGTCGCATCCGCCTGCATTGCGCACCGGCCCACGACTATGCCCGCGCCACTACCCGCGCCCGGCGCCTGGACGATGGCGCCCTGTTCGAGGCCGACGGTCAGCCCAGCCTGCGCCTGGCCTCGCCGGTCCCCCTGCAGGTCGAGGGCAATGCCGCCTTCGCCGAGTTCGACTTGCAGCAGGGCGAATCCCTGGACTTCGTTTTCGGCTGCGCCGAGGATCCGCAGGTGGTGGCCGGGGACAGCGAGCTCTGCTTCCAGGACACCCTGGCCTACTGGACCCGCTGGACCGCCAAAAGCCATTACCAGGGTCGCTGGCGCGAGATGGTCACCCGTTCCGCCCTGGCGCTGAAGCTGCTGACCTCCTGCAAGCACGGCTCCATCGCCGCCGCGGCCACCTTCAGCCTGCCCGAGTCCCTGGGCGGCGAACGCAACTGGGACTATCGCGCCTCCTGGATCCGCGACTCGTCTTTTACCGTCTACGCCTTCATGCGTCTGGGCTACACCCAGGAGGCCAAGGACTTCATCCACTGGGTCGGCCGCTGCATGGAGAACAGCCACCAGGAGCCGGAGCGGCTGCAGATCATGTATCGCCTCGACGGCGGCCTGGATCTGCCCGAGGAAAGCCTCGACCACCTGGCGGGCTATGCCGACTCGAGCCCGGTACGCATCGGCAATGAGGCGTACAAACAGACGCAGCTGGATATCTATGGCGAGCTGATGGACGCCGTCTATCTATCCAACAAATACGGCGAAGCCATCTCCCATCAGCGCTGGCGCCACGTGGTGCGGATGATCGATCACGTCTGCGAGGTCTGGAATACACCGGACGCCGGTATCTGGGAGATGCGCGGCGAACCCGAGCACTTCCTGCACTCGCGGCTGATGTGCTGGGTGGCCATCGACCGGGCGCTGCGCCTGGCGGTGAAGCGCTCCCTGCCGATGCCCTACGAGCACTGGTACGCGACGCGCTCGGCGATCCAGGACGATATCTGGGACAACTTCTGGAGCGATGAGCTGGGTCATTTCACTGCGACTCGCCATGGCAAGAGCCTGGACGCGGCCATGCTGCTGATGCCGCTGGTGCGCTTCGTCAGCGCCACCGACCCCCAGTGGCTGGCGACCCTCGACGCCATCAAGCAGCACCTGACCTACGACGGCATGATCCGCCGCTACGACCCGGCCGACACCCCGGCGGACAATCTCGACGGCGAAGAAGGTGCCTTCGTCGCCTGCTCCTTCTGGTACGTCGAATGCCTGGCCCGCGCCGGACGGGTGGACGAGGCGCACCTGGAATTCGAGAAGCTGCTCGGCTACGCCAATCCCCTGGGACTCTACGCCGAGGAACTAGACAAGCGCGGCTATCCCTTGGGCAACGTCCCCCAGGCCCTGTCGCATCTGGCGCTGATCAGCGCGGCCTTCTTCCTGGACCGCAAGCTCAGCGGCAAGGATCCGCAATGGCAGCCGTAGCGAGCAGCAAAGGTAGGTTGGGCTGAGACGGCACCATCGTCGAAGCCCAACGAGGCGGGTTGATCGAGACCCGGTCTCGGTGGGCTTGGTTCGTCCCTAGGCCTGGGTGTCAGCGTCCATATCTCTTGTTGCCGCTGGCGGTAATGCAATAACGCCCGCCGCGAGGCCCGATACAGACATTGCCGCCACTGCAGGAGCAATCGTCGGCTGTGGAAGATGAGTCGGAATAGCTACGCCTACTGGACGAGCGCCGACTGCTACCCGAACGCCCTCGGGCTTCCTGCCAGGCGCTGGCCTGACTGACCGTATTGGCGAAAGGCGTTGGAATGCGCTCTCCTCGCTGGTTAGCCAACGCAGAGACTGGCTTCGCCTCGTCCAAGACCAACGCATCAGCGTGTTCGGTCGCGACAAGGCCAAGGGCAACAAAAAGCAGTCCCAGCATCCGTTTGTTCATGCAGCGTCCCTGTGCAAATAAATAAGGGCACAGGCTAACGTCTCGGTCGTTTAGGCCCAACAACCCATGGATCGGAGGTCAAAAGAGGGGACGCTGCGGATCCAGACTCAAGCCACCCTGCTCTGCCCCAGCGCCTCATTGACACAATTGGCCATGTCGTCGATGTGCCAGGGCTTGGGCATGAAGCGGGTGCGCCCGGCGCCACGGGGGACCGCCAGGCGATCACCGGAGGTGAGGATGACCGGGATGTGCGGCCAGCGTTGGGCGACCAGCTGGGCCAGCGCTTCGCCGTCCAATCGACCGGGCATGCGTACGTCGGTAAAGAGCACATCGATCCGCGCGCCGTTCTGCTCCAGATAATTCAGGGCCGCATCGGCTGTGGAAACGGCGATCACCTGCAGGTCCACCAAGGCTTCGAGGGCCTCCGTGGCCAATTCCCGCAGCAACGGCTCATCCTCTACCAGCAAGAGCAGAGGACGATAGGAGCCGAGTGGGGAAGATGCCTGATTCATACCCAACAGACTTTGCCGGAGCGGCTCGGTTCGGACCTTTCGTGCCATCCGCGGGCGAAGTCGACAATCGGCAGCAACAGCTCCTCTGGACGGCAACTTCCCCGGCCGGGCTGACTCGAAGCGTTCACTCATGAGCCCTCCTGTGATATTCTTTTTTGATCGAACGATCAAGTAAAAAAGAATTCCTTCTCTCTCAGCTCGCAAGGAGTCCTCATGAGTGCAACGCCCTCATCCGGCACCGTACGGCTGAATCCCCCCGCGTTCTACTGCGCGGCCGCGGTGATCCTGCTGTTTTCCCTGATCGTCATCAGCCGCCCCGACCAGGCGGGTGCCTGGCTGCTGCAAGCCCAGACCTGGGCTGCCAATACGGTCGGCTGGTACTACCTGCTGGCCATGACGCTCTATCTGGTGTTCGTGGTGGTCACCGCCCTCTCCGGCTACGGCAAGATCAAGCTCGGTGCCGACCACGACCAACCCGAATTCAGCTATCTCTCCTGGGCCGGCATGCTGTTCGCCGCTGGCATCAGCATCACCCTGTTCTTCTTTTGCGTCTCCGAACCCCTCACCCACTTCGCCCAGCCGCCAGCGGGTGAAGGGGGTACGCCGGCCGCCGCGCGCCAAGCGATGCAGATCCTCTTCCTGCACTGGGGCCTGCACGGCTGGGGCGTGTTCGCCCTGGTGGCCATGGCGCTGGCCTACTTCGCCTATCGCCACAACCTGCCGCTGGCCCTGCGCTCGGCGCTCTACCCGCTGATCGGCAAGCGTATCAATGGGCCCATCGGCCACGCCGTGGACGCCTTCGGCATCATCGCCACCATCTTCGGCCTGGGCGCCGACTTGGGCTTCGGCGTGCTGCACCTCAACGCCGGGCTCGATTACCTGTTCGGCATCAGCCATAGCCACTGGGTGCAACTGATCCTCATCGTGCTGATGATGGGCGCGGCCATCGCCGTGGCCGTCTCCGGCGTCGACAAGGGCGTGCGCATCATGTCCGACATCAACATGGTGCTGGCCGTCGCCCTGCTGCTGTTCGTGCTGTTCGCCGGTCCCACCCAGCACCTGCTCAACACCCTGATCCAGAACATCGGCGACTACCTCGCGGCACTGCCGGGCAAGAGCTTCGATCTCTATGCCTACGACGAGCCCTCCGACTGGCTGGGCGGCTGGACGGTGTTCTACTGGGCCTGGTGGATCGCCTGGGCGCCCTTCGTCGGGCTGTTCATCGCGCGCATCTCTCGTGGCCGCACCATCCGCGAATTCGTCTTCGGCGTGCTGTTCATTCCGCTGGGCTTCACCCTGGCCTGGCTGTCGATCTTCGGCAACAGCGCCCTGGAGCTGGTCCTCGGCCAGGGCATGAACGGCCTGGCGCAGACCGCCCTCACCGATCCGGCCATGGCCTTCTACCAGGTGCTGGAGACTTATCCGGCCAGCCGCGTGGTGATCAGCGTGGCCGTACTGGTGAGCTTCGTCTTCTTCGTCACCTCGGCCGACTCGGGCACCGTGGTGCTCTCCACCCTGTCGTCCACCGGTGGCGAGGCGGACGAGGACGGTCCCAAGTGGCTGCGGGTGTTCTGGGGCGCCGCCGTGGCGGTGGTGACCGGCGGCCTGCTGTTCGCCGGCAGCATGGATGCCTTGAAGTCGGCGGTGGTGCTGACCTCGCTGCCCTTCTCGGTAGTGGTCCTGCTGATGATGTGGGGTCTGCACAAGGCGCTGCACCTGGAGACCCAGCGCCAGCGGGCGCGGCTGCATTCCCTCGCCCCGGTGGCGACCAATGGCAAGGCGCGCCATGGCGGCTGGCGCCAACGCCTGGCCCAGGCGGTGTACTTCCCCTCGCGGGACGAGGTGTACCGCTTCATGGACAGCACCGTGCGGCCGGCGATGGAAGAAATGGTCGAGGTGTTCCGCGAGAAGGGCCTGGTGGTGGACACCCAGTTCGACGCCACCAATGCCAACCTGCAACTGATCATCGGCCACGGCGAAGAGCATCCCTTCGTCTACCAGGTGATCATGCAGGGCTATTTCACCCCCTCCTTCGCCCGTGCCGGCATGGGCGGCCTGCACCTGAAGAACCGCCGCTACTACCGCGCCGAGGTGCACCTGACCGAGGGCAGCCAGGACTACGACCTGGTGGGCTACAACCGCGAGCAGATCCTCAACGACATGCTCGACCAGTACGAACGTCACCTGCAATTCCTGCATCTGGTGCGCTAGTAGATGGTTTTTTCCAAGACCGAAAGGCCATCGAAAGTCACGAACGTCGTATAATCGCTCCAGGGCCGACCCATGCCGGCCTCGGGGTCGGTACGCCTCACCGGTCCCTCGTCGTTCGGAGACCCTCTTGTCCGCCCCCGCTACCCCTGCGCCCCATTCCCTGCTGCTGCAATGGCTCGCCCTGATCCTCTGCTCCGCCCTCGTGGGCGGTGTCCTCAGTTGGCTCCAGGTCCCGGCCGCCCTCTTTCTCGGGCCCATGCTCACGGCCATCGCCTTCGGAGTGGGCGGCGCCACCATTCGGATCCCGAAGCGGCTGTTCCAATCCGGCCAGGGCATCGTCGGCTGCCTGATCGCCCACGCCATGACCGCCGCGGTATTACTCACCGTCGCCGAGCACTGGCCGGTGATGCTGCTGGCGACGGCGCTGACGGTGCTGCTCAGCCTGCTGACCGGCGCGCTGCTGGTCCGCTTCGGCGGCCTGCCCGGCAGCACCGCCGCCTGGGGCACCACGCCGGGCGCCGCTGCCGCCATGGTCGCCATGGCCGAGGAATACGGTGCGGACCCACGCATCGTCGCCACCATGCAATACGTGCGGGTGGTCTGCGTGGTGGTCATCAGTGCCCTGGTCGGTCGGTTGCTGGGCGCCGAAGGCAGCGGCACCGGTCACCAGGCGACGACGATCAGTCTGGACGCCCACTTCGCCGTCAACTTGCTGCTAACGCTGGTGGTGGCTCTGGTTGGCAGTTGGCTGGGTGGACGATTGTTTCCCGCCGGCGCCCTGCTCGTGCCCATCGCCCTGGGCACCCTCCTGCAACTCAACGGCTGGCTGGACATTACCCTGCCCCATGTCCTGCTCGCCGTGGCCTATGGCGCCATGGGTTGCTACGTGGGCTTGCGTTTCGATCGCGCCACGGTCAGCTATGTCTGGCGCGCGCTACCGAAGATGATCTTCGCCTCGCTGCTGCTGATCGCGCTCTGTGCGCTGTCCGCCCTGTTGATGGCCCGGCTGATGCACGTCGACTTTCTCACCGCCTACCTGGCCACCAGTCCCGGCGGGCTGGACTCCATGGCCATCATCGCGGTGGACGCCCACGCCGATGTCGGCCTGGTGCTGGCCATGCAGGCGTTGCGCCTGATCGGCGTGGTATTGACCGGGCCACTGCTGGCCCGACAACTGGTGAAACTCGCCCGCACCTGATGGGAGCTGCGGTCAGGCCGAGCGGCGACGCTCAACTTGGGCGGTGATGTTGTAGCCCTCGGCGGCATGGCCGCGCACCACGACCCGGGCATCGGGATAGAAGCCCTTGAGCCGCTGTTCGAAGAGAAAATAGATTTCCGCGCCCACGCGGATCTCCGCGGGGTCGGTCAAGGTCAGGGAAAAATTACGCACGGGATCGGCGGCGTGCTGCTGTTCGTTCGCCTCGATACGCTGCATGGCGTCTTCGACAATCTGTTCGGCGATCTGCGACATCTTTGACCTCCTGGTCGGGTCTAACATAGGGTCGTCGCCCCCATGGGCGACTGTTCGAGTACAGACCGCAGCCTCTGTGCGAGGATTCATCGCCACGCCAAGATTCCGATGAAAGCGTCGACGCGTTCGAGGTATCGACACGCCCCTCGGCGCTTGCGCTGGCGTCTCCATCTTTCTGCTGACCAGGAATCCGCTCACCATGGCCGAGGGCCCAGGCACTCCTGTTCCCACTCATACTCCGGCGACCCGGCGGCGCGCACTGGCGCTGCTGGTGTGCGCCGTGGCGGTCGTGTTCGCGCTGGAGGCCTGACAAGTCTGGCGTAGCTACCAGAACGCTTTCGACAACGCGCTCAGCGATGTCAGCAATATCACCCTGGCTGCCGCCCAGCATGCCAACGATGCCTTCCGGGAGGCCGACCTGCTGATGGTGAGTGTGCGGGACGTGCTGGAAAACCAACCGCAGGAACAGCTCGACCGCCCGCGCCTACAGCGCCTGCTCAAGCAGCAAGTCGCCTTGCTTCCGCAACTGCACGGCCTGTTCGTCTATGATCACGCCGGCAATTGGCTGGTGACCGACAAGACCAGCACGCCGCCCCGCACCGACAACGCCGACCGGGACTACTTCAAGTTCCACCAGCACCACATGGAAGACGTGATGCACGTCGGAGCCGTCATCAACAGCCGCAGCACGGGCGAACTGGTCATTCCCGTGTCTCGCCGTCTGGACGACGCCGAAGGCCGGTTCGCCGGCGTGGTCCTCGCGACCATCAGGCTGAGCTACTTCGTCGACTACTATGCGCGCTTCCAGCTGGACAATCGCGGCGCCATCGCCCTCGTCATGAACGACGGCGCCTTGGTCGTACGACGTCCCTTCGAACACATAGGCCTGAGTCTCGCCACTGGCGAACTGTACCGTCAGCATGTTTCCAAGGGCGCCAGCGGCACGGCCATGGCGCGCAGTTTGATCGACGGCCAGAACCGGCTATACGCCTTTCAACACCTGGACAGTGCCCCGCTGTTCGCTCTGGCGGGAATCTCCGAGAGCGCCATCCTGGCGAGCTGGCGCCAGGGCATGCTCCGCTCTGTCGTGGTGGTTGGCATTCTCATCCTCGGCATGCTGATCTTCGGCTTCAGCCTGCTGCGGGAGATCCGCATGAGCATCCGCCACGAAGCGGCACTGCGCCTTGCCCACGACAATCTGCAGGTACTGACACTCAAGGACAGCCTGACCGGGCTGGCCAACCGTCGTCATTTCGACACCCTGCTGCCGGCTGAGCTGGCCCGGGCGCAACGCACGGGGCAGCCGCTCAGCCTGTTGATGCTCGACATCGATTACTTCAAGGCCTACAACGACCACTATGGTCACCCCGAGGGTGATCGCTGCCTACAGGCGGTCGCCGGGGTGGTAGCCGCAGCGGCGCGGCGGCCCGGTGACCTCGCGGTGCGCTACGGCGGCGAGGAAATGGCGCTGCTGCTACCCAACTGCGACGAAGTAGGCGCCTTTGGCGTAGCCTGCGTGATCCAGGAGCACCTGCGCACCCTGGATTTGCCCCATACCGGCAGTACGTTCGACCGTATCACCGTCAGCCTCGGCTTCGCGGTTCACCTGCCCGGCCAGATGCAGCCTCTCGCGGCCGCGCTGCTGACCAGCGCCGATGATGCCCTCTATACCGCCAAGCACCTGGGCCGCAATCGTATCCATCCGCCCCTCTGTCCCTGCTGAGTCTCCCGGATGGCCTGACCGGCACCGAGCGGTCCCAGGCACCTTTCCCGCTAGCCGCAGATCATTCCGCCGCGGTAATACACCCGGTCCTTGCCCGCGCGCTTGGCTTGATAGAGTTCCCCATCGGCCTGCTTGAGCAGATCCGCGGGCTGGTAGCCGGGAATGAAGCGCGCCACACCGGCACTGAAGGAAAAACAGGTACCGGCCTGGGTATTGCTGCGGATGTCGTCGAGCAGCGCCTGCAGCCGCTCGATCAGCTCTCGCTCGTCATCGGTCTTGAGCAGTACCCCGAACTCCTCACCGCCCAAGCGGCCGAAGCGGCCCTCGGGAAAGTGCCTGGCCAGGGTGCCGGCCGCCTCGCGCAGCACCAGATCCCCCACATCATGGCCGAAACGATCATTGATACGCTTGAAGTCATCGATGTCGAGCATGACAAAGTGCCAGGACGACGAGCCATCTCGACACACCTGCTCCAGATCCAGCATCAGCGCACGGCGATTGCTGATCCCGGTCAGGGAATCGGTTTCCGCCTGCAGACGATAGCCTTCCTTGAGCTCCAGGGTGCTGGCGACGATGCGCACGAAGGTAGCGTTGAGCAGCAGACCGAGCACCATGCCGCACACCATCATCACCACCAGCAAGGGCAATGTCTCCGTGCCGATGGCCTCCAGTTGCCCATGGAACAGGATCAGCCAGACCGCTCCCGCGGCGATGCCATAGTCGAGCACATGGGAGAACAGAATGGTCGAGCCCAGGGTGATGACGATGGCCAAGGGAATCATCCAATCATGGCCCGCTGGCCCCATGCCCAAGATCTGAAAGCGAAAGGCCAGGGCTTCGAACAACACGAACACCAGTGCGAACAGCCGCCAGACCGCGAAGCGTCTGGCCGTGGTCATGGCCAGGCAGGAGCCCGCCATGCCGGCGAACGCCAGCCAGCCCCCACCGTCCAGGCCGTCGGTGAGGAACGGATTGATCAGCACGCTGCTCAACCAGCCAAGAATTCCGGTGCATTGCGCCAGGACGTTCGGCAACTGCAACATCTGGCGAATATGCGTCTGATAAACCATGGAAAACTCGACCGCCAAATTCAGTGGCAAAATGACATCTTACGTGAACATCCATTCGCCGCCGCTCATCGGCTGGCCTGCAGAGCCTTCTGGCCAGCACCTTGGCCTGGCCCCGCCTTTTTTACCTTCTGCTAAGACAACGTTCACCGAGTCCTGCACCTGACGAACGGCGGCAAAATGACGCCTTCGGTCAGTTCGTTTGGCGAAGGTATTTATGGCGCCCGTTAAGCTTCTTGGCCGAGGATGCGACTAGGCTTGTCGGTATACGGGCTGCACGCTCGCCGCCTTGATCCTTCTTCAAGCGTTCCTCTACCGGTATAGAACAAACCAGGCGCTCCCATGGAAATCGATGCTCTGTTCGATCACCTGCATACCCTTCCCAGCATTCCCAAGGTAGCGCAGGAGCTCATCCAGCAATTCGACGATCCCGACAGCACCATTGAAGGCGTCGCGCGCAATCTGTCCCTCGATCCGGTACTCTCCGCCAAGGTGCTGCGCCTGGCCAACTCAGTGCGCTTTCGTGGGGTGCGGCCATCGACCAGCATCGAAGGCGCCGCCATTCGCCTGGGCTTCGACGCCTTGCGCACCTTGGTGCTGGCCTCGGCGGTGACCGCGGCCTTTCGCAGCAGTCCGTCGTTCGATCCACGGGATTTCTGGCAACACAGCTTCGATGTCGCCAGCATCTGCCGCGTTATCGCCCGGCAGACCGGCGCCGATGCGGAAACCGCCTTCACCTGCGGTATGTTGCATAGCATCGGCGAATTGCTGATCAAGACGACGGCGCCCGACATCGCCGCACGGATCGACGCCGAACAGCGTACGCTGCACCTGGCTACCCAGCAGGACGCCATCGGCTTCGGCTATCCGGAGGTGGGCGCGGAGTTGGCACGGCGCTGGCAGTTGCCCCTGGTGATCCAGCATGCCATTGCCTACCAGTTGCATCCGCAAGATGCTCCGGACGATGCCACCATGGCGCGCCTGGTCGCCCAGGCCAGGCTGGTGTCCTTTGTCCTGCGTCGCCATGGTGGCATCAACGAGCAAGCCAAGGCGGCTCTGGCAAACCCCCTGCTCAACGATGTGGATCTGGATGCCTTGCTCGGTGAGCTGCCGGAAATCATCGAGGCCGACAAGGCCTTTGGCATGCTGATCAACTGACCGGTTGTCCCAGCGCCGGGAAAGGCCACCGTTTGCATCACAAATCTGCCAGCCGGTTCTGGTCAAAAGCGAACGCCTGCCACGAAAATCGGTCGAAGCTGTATAGCTGACAGGAGTGAGTGAGATGGCCGAGCCACTGAAGTTCACGGATGCGAACACCATCATCAAGGGCGCCTTCCAACCGATGCTGTGCGCCATGACCGCCCAGGACCCGGCGACTTTCAACGTCGAGGTCTATGCCCCCAACGGCACGGCGCTCTTGCAACGCCGCATCGCCCGCGTCGATTTGCTGGACAACTCGTTGTTGGAAGCCTTCATCTGCGACAGCCGTGCACGTATCGAGCGCGCCACTCACGAACGGCTCGATTGGCAGGTGCGCTACACCCGCGCAATATCCTGAGTCCTCTGCTGTTGAGCGAAAAGGCGCCCCGCGAGGCGCCTTTTTCATGTCCGTCAGTCGTTGAGCACGGGCTTCTGCTTTTCGCCCTGGGCTTTGCCAGTCTGAGTCTTGGTGGCGGCGGACTTGCCGGTCTTGTTCTGGGTCGAGGGCGTGGCGGTGGAGGTATCGTCCGCGCTGTCGCGATTGCTGGTGTTGGAGCTGCCGGGCGCGCCGATGCCATTGCCGGTGACGCCGGCATCGTTGTTGCCGGCGGCCAGGCTCGGGCCGGCCAGGATCGCCAGCGTGGCGCCCAAGGCGAGGATCGGGGAAGTCTTGCGCATCTTGGTGTCCTCCTGCCGCGAAAGGAAGGGGTCGCGGGCTGCCCCTGGCTGATTAGGCCAAAGGCCGGGCCAAGCGTTCCCGCCTTCCTATAGACTAATCAGCATCCCGCCGTACCCCGAGAGGTCCGGCCGTCGTGTTCAGGAGTTGCCGTGAAGCACCGTTATCTCATCGTCGATCGCACCGCGCTCGATACCCCCGCCCTGTTCGATTACCTGGCCGAGGCGCCGCAACACCGCGTCATCGTCTCTGGCGGTACGGCCGAACAGCTGTTCGCGGCGGAGCTCTGGCCGCGCCTGCGTGAGCGCCTGGCGCCCCATGCCGAGCGTTTCTTCTTCGCCGACTCCAGCGGTCCATTGCTGCAAGCCGAACTGGAAGGCCGCAAGCCCGGCTTGCTGGATCGTGAGCTGACCCTGGCGTTCAAGCAGGCGGTAACCGCCGATGCCGAGGACGATCGGGTACTCAACCGGATCCGCAGCGAACTGCTCGATACCGATCATGACTACCAGGCCAACCGGCGGATCTTCCTCAACAGCCTGCTCGGCCAGATGCGCCGTGCCTTGCCGGCCGGGGCGGTGACCGCTGGCAACTGGCAGGACGCCGTCCGCCAGGCCATCGCCGCCGCGCAGCAGGGCCTCGCCAAGGGTTTCGCCCCCGGCCTGGCCGATGCGCCCTTCAAGGTCTTCCTCAAGGCCTATCCGCTGGCGGCGCGCTATGTCGCCCAGCTCGCCGTGCTGCTGATCACCGCCGGCCGCCAGGACAACGATGTGCTCATCGACCGCTTCGTGGCCCAGGATCCGGCGCTGGTCGCCACCCTGTTCGATGGCCTGCTCACCGAAGACGCTGACCAGCGCCAGGCCTACACCGCGCTCAAGCGCACCCTGGATGCGCTGGGCACTGGCGGCCAGGCGCTGCACTAGTTCACCGGAGCCGCCAATCAGAGCTGCCTGAGCAGCGCGGGTAGGATCACTCCCGCGGCGCCCAGCAGCTGCCAGTCATCACGAAAGTCCGCCGCTGGTTGCGGATCGATGCGCACCACCGTCGCGCCCTGCTGACGCGCCACCTCCGGCAGGCTGGCCGCCGGCTGCACCAGTCCTGAGGTGCCTATCACCAGGCACAGGTCGCAGCGCTCCGCCAGGGCCCAGGCGCTGGCCAGGGCCTCGCTGGGCAGGGACTCACCGAACCAGACCACCCCGGGACGAGCCAGGCCGCCGCAGTCAGGACAGGCAGGCGGCGCCACCAGTCGCGCCTCGACAGCATCTGGGAGTGGCGGTGCGTCCAGCGGCCGCGCGCACTCGAAGCAGCGCGGCGCATGCAGGCTACCGTGCAGATGGATGACATCGCGGCTGCCGGCCCGCTCGTGCAGATCGTCGACATTCTGGGTGACCAGCCGCAGTCGCCCGTGGCGAAGTGCCCACTCCCCCAGCGCCCGATGGGCCGGATTGGGCTGGGCCGCGAGCACCTGGGCGCGGCGCCACTCGTACCAGCTCCAGACTCGCGCCGGATCTTCGCTGAAGGCCTCGGACGTAGCCAGTTCGGCGGGATCGAAGCGTGCCCAGAGCCCGGTGAGCGCCTCGCGAAAGGTGGCGATGCCACTCTCCGCCGAAACCCCGGCACCGGTCAGCACCAGCACTTCGTCGGCGGCTCTCAGGCGTTCGAGCAAGGCCTCCGGTAGTACCGGCAGGCCCTGTCGGCAATCCAGGCATTCGGGCATGGCGTGGTCTACTCCTTGAAATCTGGCGCAAAACAACCAGGCCTTGCGGACCGCGGCAAAGGCCGAAAGTGTGACGATACTCGACGGATGGTGAGTCCACTCATCGTTTTCCGCCGAACCGAGGTTCACCCCCGCCGCCACAGGCCGATAATCCGGGAGTCCGCGTCCGCTGTCGCTCCGACCCTAACGGTATGTGAATGAAGAAGTCCGTCTTTGCCAAGTATCCGCGCCGGTTCATCGCTGGTGCTCTCGCCCTTGTCACCGTCACCAGCTTGGCCGGCTGGCTGTGGCTCAAGCCCACCACACCGGCACCGACCGCCACCGCCATGCTCGCCAGCGTGCAACAGGCCCCCGAACACTGGACCCAGCAGCCACGTGACCTTTCCGTGCTGCTGGCCGATCTGCGCGCCAAGGCCATCAGCGGCGCCGTGATCGGTGATCACACCCTCTACATAGATACCGCCCGTGGCGAGCACTATGCCGTGACGGACAACGGCGGTCGTATCGCCAACCTGCTGCTGGCCGACTACGCCGCCCAGGGCGAGCCGCAATTTCCGGTGGCCATCTGGAACGAGGCTGGTCAGCGCCATCCCTGGTTGGATACCCTGCTGATCAACCTGCCGGGCTATCTGCTCCTGCTGTTGCTCGCCGTGCCCCTGGCCATGCGCTTCGCCAGCCCTTTCAAGCTGCATCGCAAGGGCACTGGCATCTCCTTCAAGGACGTGGTCGGCGCGGCCGAGGCCAAGCGGGCCCTGGAAGACGTCACCACCTGCCTGCGCAATCCCAAGGCCTTCGCCGCCCTCGGCGCTCGTCCGCCCAAGGGTGTGCTGCTGACCGGCGAACCGGGTACCGGCAAGACCCAGTTGGCCAAGGCGCTGGCCACCGAGTGCAACGCCCACTTCATCCAGGTGACCGGTAGCGATTTCTCCTCGATGTTCTTCGGCGTTGGCATCCAGAAGGTCAAGGCGCTGTTCCGTACCGCGCGCAAGAAGGCGCCCTGCATCATCTTCATCGACGAGATCGACGGCATCGGCCGCCGCGCCGAGCAGTCGCGCTCCAGCGATGCCGAGGCCAACCGCATCATCAACCAGTTCCTCACCGAGCTGGACGGCTTCGACGGCACCAGTGGCGTACTGGTACTGGGCGCCACCAACTTCGCCGACTCGCTGGACCCGGCGCTGCGCCGCGAAGGCCGCTTCGACCGCACCATCGCCGTGCCGCTGCCGAGCCTGGAAGACCGCCGCGCGCTGTTCGAACTCTATGCCGGCAAGCTGCCCTGCCAGGGCGAACTGGACCTGGCCGCCCTCTCCCGCGGCACCGTGGGCCTGACCCCGGCGGCCATCGCCTACATCAGCAACCACGCTGCCCTGCTGGCCGCTCGCGAGAACGCCAGTGCCGTGACCATGGCCCACTTCGTCGAGGCCATCGAGACCTGTCGCATCGGCGAGCAACCGGTCGGCGTCACCCCGCTGGGTTCGGCCGAGCGCACCCGCATCGCCGTGCACGAAGCTGGTCATGCCCTGGTCGCCGCGGTGCTCAACGTCGGCCGGGTGGAAAAGGTCACCCTGCTGCCCCGTGGCCAGGCCTTGGGCGTCACCCTGATCACCCCCACCGAAGACAAGCGCCTGCACCTGAAGTCGGAACTCGAAGGCCGCATCCAGATGCTGCTGGCCGGCCGCTGCGCCGAGCAGCTGTACTTCAACGAGGTCTCCTCGGGCGCCGCCCAGGACCTGCAGGAAGCCTCCAAGCTGGCACTGTCCATGGTCGCCTCCCTGGGCATGGGCCCGAGCGGTTCGCTGCTCAGCCTGCAGGCCCTGCGCGATGCCGGCATCGACTTCGACGCCGGCCCCAGCATCGCCGCCGCCGATCAGCTGCTGCACAGCCTGGATCATCGCTGCCTGGCGCTGATCACCGAGCTCAAGCCGGCGCTGGACGACATCACCGACCAGCTGCTGCGCGACGAGACCATCCCCGGCAGCGCCGTGGCCGAAGCCATCGCCCGCGCCAGCGGCCTGGAAGCCTGCGGCGCCCTCAATCGCGCCCTGGCTCGCGTACCGGAAGTCGCTGGCGACAGCGAACCCAGCATCGCCGCCGCCTTCAAGGGCGAGTGATTCCAGCGCTGCTTAGCTGCTAGCAAAAGCCCCGGTCCGCCGGGGCTTTTGCTTGTCAGAGGATGTTGGCGTAGTCCGCCTCGATCCGATCCAGGCTCAGGTGATTGAGGAAGTTGGAGAAGCACATCCAGGCCGCCAGGGCATTCAGATCCTGGAATTGCGCAGGCAGGTACTTGGGCGGCACCACCACGCCCTCGTCGACGAGCTGGCGCAGGATGCGCATGTCTTCCAGGGTGGTCTTGCCGCAGAACAGCAGCGGGATCTGCTCCAGCTTGCCCTTGCGCACCGCCAGCTGGATGTAGTTGTAGATGAGGATGAAGCCCTTGAGATAGGACAGGTCCTTGGTGAAAGGCAGCCCCGTCGGCGTCGAGCCACGGAACACCCGGCTGGCGTTCTGGTAGCCCGACTCCAGGTCGTAGCCCTGCTCCTGGAAGAAGCGGAAGACGTCGAGGAAATCGGCGCCGTCCTCGGCCAGGTGGATGGCGCGGGTGCGGTTGGTCAGCTTGCGCAGCCGGGTCGGATAGGAGGCGAAGGCGATCACCTCCATGAGGATGGCCAGGCCTTCCTGGGTCACGGTGGAGGATGGCGGGCCCTTGGCCAGGAAGGTGCAGATAGGCTGGTTCTGGCCGTTGAGGGTGGTGCCGACATGCACCAGCCCCTCGTGGACCTCCAGGGCGCGCACGTCGCGCTCGTTGAACAGGGCATCGGCGCGCACCTTGATGTAGTCGGCGCCCGCCGCCGCGTCGGCGACGATACCGTCGGACTCGAATACCCGGATGGTCCCCTCGGTCTCGCCGAACACCTGGTTCAGCCGTGCCTGCAGGATGGGCACCGCATCCTTGGCGGTCAGGGTCTTGGGCTCGTCTTCCAGGGCGCCGCGATGGGCGATGTTGTCCAGGTAGCTGGACATCATCATGCCGAGGTCGGCGAGGGTCGGATCGCCGGCGTGGAAGGCGTCCGAAGCCGCACCATAGAGTTCCTGGGAGATCAGCCCGAAGTCCGGCGTGCCACGCGCCTGCAGCATGCGGATCACCATGCGGTACTCGCGGCACATGCGCCTCATGATCTGCCCGACCGGATTGAACTGGCCGAGCTGGCGGGTGACCTCTCGCTCGATGTGCTGGAATTCGCCCTTGAGCGCATCGCCATCGAAGCCCAGCGGGCGACTCTCGTAGAAGGCGCGATCCACCGCTGGCAGCCGCTTGCCCTTGCCGTCCAGGAAGCCCTGACGCACCCCGTCGTCCCACTTCACCGCATCGAGGATGCGAATTGGCGCCTGGGCCGCGACGATGCGGTCGGACAGCTGGCGGATGGTCTGGTGATAGGGATCAAGAAAGGGCTGGCGGGCATTCATGACGGCAACCGGGCGACAGGCGAGAACCAAGAATGGCCGCTGACGGGCCTTTTGCCTAGGTTTCTCGCCACAAGACCCGCCGAACGCCCTACTTGGCGAACAACTGGCTCATGTCCTTGAACGCCTTGAACTCCAAGGCGTTGCCGCAGGGGTCGAAGAGGAACATGGTGGCCTGCTCGCCTACCTGGCCCTTGAAGCGGATATAGGGCTCGATGACGAACTTCGTCTCCCGCGCCCGCAGACGCTCGGCCAGGGCCTCCCACTCGTCCCAGCCGAGGATGATGCCGAAGTGCGGCACCGGCACGTTGTGGCCGTCCACGGCGTTGGTGTGGGCCTCTTCCTGGGAGGCGGTCTTGGGGTGCTCGTGGATCACCAACTGGTGGCCATAGAAGTCGAAATCGACCCAGTGCTCGCTGGAGCGGCCTTCGGCAAGGCCGAAGACTTCGCCGTAGAAATGCCGGGTGGCGGCCAGGTCATAGACGGGAATGGCGAGGTGGAAGGGCGAGAGGGCCATGGTGCGGAATCCTGTTGGGAGGGGCTTCGGCCATTCTCACCCCAGGTTTTATTGTGGATAAAGCGTATTTTCTTGCCTGCGAGCAACGAAAATTTCGTCGCTCGCCGCCCGGGCTCGCTACAGTGCCCTATCCTTTTTTCGGCAGATGCGCGCCATGCTTCGCGAACTCAAGACCTTTCTCGCCGTGGCCCGCCATGGCAGTTTCGCCGCGGCGGGCCTGCACGTGGGTCTCACCCCCTCGGCGGTGAGCGCCCAGATCCGCGTGCTGGAACAGAACCTGGGCGTGAGCCTGTTCGACCGCAACGGCCGCAGCGCCCTGCTCAATGCCGCCGGCCGCCGGGCCCTGCCGCTGGCCGAGGAGATCCTCGCTACCTACGGCCGCATGGCCGGGGTCGGCGCGGGCGAGGAGATCCAGGGCGAGTTGCGCATCGGCGCCATCGCCAGCGTCCAGACCGGCCTCCTGCCCGGCACCCTGGTGCGGCTGCGCCAGCGCGCGCCGCGACTGGAACCGCGCCTGGTCCCCGGGGTATCGCTCAGCCTGCTCAGCCAGGTGGACGCCGGCGAACTGGATCTGGCCATCCTCATCCGCCCGCCCTTCGAGTTGCCCAAGGAGCTGCACGCCACCGCCCTGCTGCAGGAACCCTTCGTGCTCATCGCCCCGCCCGATCTGGAGGGCGACGATCCGCTGCTGTTGCTGGAGACCCAGCCGTTCATCCGCTACGACCGCCACTCCTTCGGCGGACGCCGGGTCAGCGCCTTCCTCCGCGAGCAGCGCCTGACGGTGCGCCAGGTGCTCGAACTCGACGAACTCGACGCCATCGTCAAGATGGTGGAGCGCGGCCTGGGTGTAGCCCTGGTGCCCTGCGCCGGCCTCTGGCTGGAGCATCCACGGGTACGGCGGCTGTCGCTCGGCGCCCTCACCTTCCATCGCGAATTGCAGATCATCACCCGCCACGCCGGCCGCAACCTGCCGCCGGTGGCCCTGTTTCGCCGCTGCCTGACCGAAGCCGTGTCGGAGCATCTGCACCAGCAGCCAGTGGAGTGAAGCCGAGAGCGCCGGCGCCGCTGGCCGCCACGGTACCGCCCCGAAGAGAAATCGTCTTTTTCAGGCTTGCTTCCGGCCTGCTAGGCTGAGCCTTTGCTTGGAGAATCTAGCCCATGCCGCGCTGGCTGCTCTGCAGTCCCCTGCTGCTCCTGCCCTTCGCCACGGTCGCGCTGGCCGCCTCCGCCGAGCGCGCCCCGCGCAGCTGTTCCCAAGAGCTGGGGCAGCAACCGGCCCAGGCGCTGGCCGACACCTGCCGCGCACTCTCCCCCGCCACCCGCCCGCCCTGCAATGCCGCCAACAGCTGCGCCCTGCTGCAGAACGAAATCGCCCGTAGTTGCGCCCTGTTCGGCGATGCCGAAGCGACCAAGCAGTCCGGCTGCGGCCCGCTGCCCAGTAGCGCCGAAGCCGCGGCGGCGGTGGTCCAGCGCTACTACCGGGCGCTGGATGCCCGGGACTACGGTACGGCCTGGCAACAGTGGGGCGACGACGGCCAGCCCGGTAACTCCTACGCGAGATTCCGTCAGGGCTATGCCAAGACCCGCAGCGTGCGGGTAACGCTCGGCCAGCTCGGCCCGGTGGAAGGGGCGGCGGGCTCGCTGTACGTCAGCGTCCCGGTGACCGTGAAGGCCCAGCTAGACGATGGCACCCGCCAGACCTTCACCGGCAGCTATCAGGTACGCCGGGTCAACGACGTCGACGGCGCCTCGGCCGAGCAGCGGCGCTGGCATCTGGACAGTGCCAAGCTGCGCCTGAAGCGCTAATCCGGTCCGATCTGCCGTAGCTGCGACAACCGACTGCGCGTGCGTGACATGTCGGCGATATCGCTGTCGGCCAGGGTCTCGTCGAGCGGCGCGGCGCTGACCAGGAACAGCGCCAGCCGACGGTCGTAGAGCACGTCGACCAGGTTGATGAAACGCTGCCGGGCGGCGGGACTGGCCTCGCGCAGGGGCGGCACTTCATCGAGCAGCCAACGCGGCCAGGTCTCGCTCAGGGTCAGGTAGTCGAGTACTGCGGTAGGGCCTTCGCAGAGATCGGCGAAGCTGAATTGCAGCAGGCCATCCGCGGCGCTGATGGCCGGAAGATGGCGATGACCCACTGGCACGTCCACTCGCGATTCGGCACGCGGCGGCAACCCCAGGCGCTCACGCTGGACGGCGCTGCCCGGCCAGAGATAGGCCCCGACGCCGAAGGGATCGGGCTCAGCCGGGCTGGCGCTGCGATAGTCCTTGGGCCCGGCCACCGAAAGGATATCCATGCGCGTCTCGATCAGCCGGATCGCCGGCAGGAAGCGCTCGTGGTACAGCGGATTGGGCAGCAGCCCTTCGGGTGGATAGTTGGAGGTGGTGATCAGCACCACGCCGCGGCTGAACAGCGCCTTGAACAATCGGGTGATGAGCATGGCATCGCCGATGTCGTGCACGTGGAATTCGTCGAAGCACAGCAGCCGGCAACCTTCCAGCAGCTCGTCCAGGCTGGCCGCCAGGGCATCGACACCCGGCGGTTGACGGAACATCCGCTCGTGCAGTTCGCGAAAGAAGGCATGAAAATGCACCCGCCGCTTCTCGGTGAACGGCAGGGCGGCGAAGAAGCCATCCAGCAGGAAGCTCTTGCCACGCCCCACCGGTCCCCAGAGATAGAGGCTACGCGGCGCCTGACGACGGAACAGCCTGGGTCGCAGGAGTTCGTCGGCCAGGTTGGCGAAACGGGCGACGGCCGCCTGCTGGGCTGCATCCAGGGTGTAGCCGCGGGTCTGAGCAAGTTGAGCGAAGTGCGCCAGCACCTGCTGGGCGGGCGAAGGAGACGTCATGGCGGCGACCGGCCGGGAAAGATAGGGCGCTAATGAAGCCGCAGCGGGCGCCGCCGGTCAAGACCGACGGCGCTTGGCGCTGGCTTACTCAGGCTGCCGCGATGAACAGGCAGAAGCAGCAGAAGAAGCCAAAGGCCCATACCAGCGAACGGCGGGTCGCATGATCACGGATATACAGCCAGGTGTAGGCGATGCGACTGAGCAGGAAGAGCAAGGCCCAGAAGTTGATCGTTCCCTGCTCGGCACCACCGGTGATGTGGGCGACGATGACTGCCGCGGCGAACAGCGGATTGATCTCGAAGGCGTTCTGCTGAGCGGCGTTGGCCCGCGCCCGGGCACCTTCCAGCTTGCCAAGGAAACTGCGGGGGTCACGGTTGTCGTCGGGCGTGAAACCGGAGCCCTTGAACTTGGCATAGTAGGCCGCGCCATAGGGCACGAGGTAGACGAGGAAGATGCACCAGAAGGCGAAGGTCATGTCGGCGTCCCTGGGAATGGAAGGGTTCGCCTATCTGACCTGCCTGGTCAGGAAAAATCCACTCTCGCTCAGGCGACCACGCGCTGCTGAGTCCACCGCGCCAGCAGGGCGCTCGACACAGCGCACAGGGCCAGCACTGCGCACATAGGGACCACAGTGCCATTGTGCAGGGCGCCCACGCTGCTGGAGGCCAGGGCCGCCAGGATGAATTGCAGGCTGCCCATCAGTGCCGAAGCACTGCCGGCATTGGCGCCCTGCCCGGCCAGAGCGCAGGCCGAGGCGTTGGGCACGATGCCGCCGAGCAGGGCGATGGCGCAGAACAGCGGGACCATGAGCACCGGCAGCGCCTTGGGCTGGAAGGCCCCGACCAGCAGCAGGATCAGCCCCGCGGCGGCATAGGCCACTACCGCGCGGCGCAGCCAGAAGGCCGGCCCCTGGCGCACCACCAGCCGGGCATTGAGCTGGCCGAGCAGGATGAAACCGGCGGCATTGAGGCCGAACACCCAGCCATAGTGCTCGGGCGCCACGCCATAGAGTTCGATCAGCACGAAGGGCGAGCCGGAGATGTAGGCGAACATGCCGGCCATGGCGATGCCGCCGGTCAGGGTATGGCCGATGAAGGTGCGATCACGCAGCAGGCGCAGGTAGTTGCGCAGGGCGCCACTCAAGGGTTGCCGCGGATGATGGGCCGGCAGCGACTCCGGCAGCCAGAGCGCCACGGCGGTACCGCAGGCGGCGGCAAATAGCGCCAGGCTGACGAAGATCGCCTGCCAGCCAAAGGTCGTCAGCAATAGGCTGCCGGCGAAGGGCGCGATGATGGGGGCGATGCCGGTCACCAGCATGATCTGCGAAAAGGCTCGGGCGGCAGCCATCGGCTCGCAGAGGTCGCGCACCACGGCGCGGGCGATCACCATGCCGGCACAGCCGCCCAGGGCCTGGACGAAGCGCGCGGCGATCAGCCAGGGCAGGCTCGGCGCCAGGGCACAGCCCAGCGACGCCAGGCAGAACAGGCCGATACCGATCAACAGCGGCAACCGGCGGCCGAACCTGTCCGCCAGCGGACCATAGAAGAGCTGGCCGCTGGCCAGACCGGCGAAATACACCGCCAGGCTCAGTTGCACGTGTTCGATGTCGGTGGCGAAAGACCGGGCCAGCGAGGGGAAGCTGGGCAGGTACATATCGATGGCGAAGGGAGCGAAGGCCGAGAGGGCCCCGAGAATCAACAGCAAGCGAAAGGTCATGGAAGCCGATCCGGTGGAAGCGGAAGTGCCGCGCAGATACATACGATCTTGTTTGTAAAAGCGGCGAGGCACGCTAAACTGCGTGGCAGACCCACTGACCAGTCAGAACGCCCATGCGCCGCACGAAAGAAGAAGCCGAACAGACCCGCCAAGCCATTCTCGATGCCGCGGAAGCCCTGTTCCTGACCAATGGCGTGGCGCGTACCAGCTTGGAAATGATCGCCCGCGAATGCGGGGTCACCCGGGGTGCAGTGTACTGGCATTTCCAGAACAAGGCGCACCTGTTCCATGAAATGCTTAGCCAGATAAGGATCCCGGCCGACGAGCTGACCGAACGTCTGCGCATCGATGGCGAGGAAGACAGCCTGCAGCGACTCTACAAACTCTGCGTGGAGGGCCTGACCAAGTTTTCTCGCCCTGGCCGCGAGCAGCGGGTGATGACCATCCTGCTGCACCGCTGCGAAGTCACAGAAGAGTTGCGCGAGGCCGAGGAGCGCGATCTGCAGTTCCTGCGGCAATTCATCCGCATCACCGATGACCTCTTCACCGCCCAGGCCGCGCGCCTGCAGCCGGGCGTTACACCACAGCTGGCCAGCCGGCTGCTGCACAGCCTGTTCCTCGGCACTCTCTCCGACATCCTGCGGGATGAACAGACCTTTGCTCCGCTGCTGGACGTCGAACAGGTCTTCACCACCTTCTTTCGTGCCATCGTGTGCGACTGGACTCAGCCCGCGACGGTATAACCCGCCTGCTCGATGGCCGAGCGGAAGGGCGCGTCCAGCTCGGCACTGTCGATGCGTACCTCGCCCGCCTGTAGGTCCACCTCCACCCGGGCGCGGGAATCGACCTTGAGAACCGCGGCTTCAATGGCGCTCACGCAATGGGCGCAACTCATTCCTATCACTTTGATGACGTGCATGGTCTGCTCCTGTCTATTGATCTGACTCTCTCACCTGACGCCAACGCCAGGACAGGGTTCCAGTGTTGACCTTGACCTCGGGTCAAGGTCAACACTGAGCGAAACACTGATGACAGAGGTCCCCATGCACGACTTCGAACTCTCCATCACCGGTATGACCTGCGCGGCCTGCGCCGGGCGGGTCGAGCGAGCCCTGCAGAAGGTGCCAACGGTCACCGCCGCGGGCGTCAACCTGGCCAGCGAAAAGGCGCGGGTCAGTGCCCCGGCCGAGGCGGCGCCGGCCCTGGCCGAGGCCGTCAGCGCCGCCGGCTACCAGGTGGCCGAGGCCGAGCACGACCTGGCCTTGTCCGGCATGAGCTGCGCCAGCTGTGCCGGGCGCATCGAAAAGGCCTTGCGCGCCGTTCCCGGCGTCCTCTCGGCCGAGGTCAATCTGGCCAGCGAGCGAGCCCGGGTAAAGACCCTGGCCGCGGTCGAGACCCAGACCCTGATCGGCGCAGTGGAAGCCGCAGGCTACGGCGCCCAGGATCGCCTCGCCGAAGCAGACGGCCCCGTCGCCCGTAAAGGGTTGCCCTGGGAGCCGCTGGAACTGGCCCTGGCGCTGCTGCTCGCCACACCCCTGGTTCTGCCCATGCTGCTGGCCCCCCTCGGCTGGCACCTGATGCCGCCCGCCTGGCTGCAATTCCTGCTCGCCACTCCCGTGCAGTTCCTGGTCGGTGCCCGCTTCTATCGCGGCGCCTGGCATGCCCTGCGCGCCCGCAGCGGCAACATGGACGTGCTGGTCGCCCTGGGGACCAGCGCCGCCTATGGCCTGAGTCTCTATCTCTGGCTGGTCAAGGACAGCCCCCATCTCTATTTCGAGACGGCGGCCATGGTCATCGCCCTGGTCCGCCTCGGCAAATACCTGGAAGCCCGCGCCAAGCGCCGTACCGGTGCCGCCCTGCGCGCCCTGGAAGCCCTGCGTCCCGAACAGGCCCGCCGCCTGGATGCCAACGGCAACGCAGAGGACGTTGCCCTCAACCGACTGCGCCTGGGTGATCGCCTGCAGATCCGCCCGGGCGAGCGCATCCCCGCCGATGGCCGCATCCGCCAGGGCGAAAGCCAGGTGGACGAAGCCCTGCTCACCGGTGAGAGCCGTCCCGTCGCCAAGGGCCCCGGCGACGAGGTAGTGGGTGGCGCCATCAATGGCGAAGGCAACCTGGAGATCGAAGTCACCGCCCTGGGCGGCGAATCCGTGCTGGCCGGCATTATCCGCCTTGTGGAAGACGCCCAGGCCACTAAGGCGCCCATCCAGCAGCTGGTGGACCGCATCAGCCGGATCTTCGTCCCGGTGGTGGTCAGCCTGGCCTTCGTCACGCTGCTCGGCTGGCTGCTGACTGGCCACAGCCTGGAAACCGCCCTGCTCGCCGCCGTCGCCGTACTGGTCATCGCCTGTCCCTGTGCCCTGGGCCTAGCCACGCCCGCCGCGCTGATGGCCGGTACCGGGGTGGCGGCGCGCCACGGCATCCTGATCAAGGACGCCGAGACACTGGAGCGCGCCCAGGGCGTGACCACCGTGGTCTTCGACAAGACCGGCACCCTCACCGCCGGCCAGCTGAGTCTGCGCCAGCTGGCCACCGCACCCGGCATCGAGGAGCGCGAACTGCTGAGCCTGGCCGGTAGCCTGCAAAGAGGCAGCGAGCATCCCCTAGCCGCCGCCGTGCTGGCGGCCTGTCGCGAACGCGGCCTGGACACCCCACCGGCCAGCGACGTCCGCGCCCTGCCCGGCCGTGGCCTCGCGGGCAGTTGGCAGATGCGCCCGCTGCTGCTGGGCAATGCCCGCCTGCTGGGCGAACAGGGCCAGGACGCCGGCGCCCTGGCCGAGACTGCCCGGGCCTGGGAAGACCAGGGCCTGACCCTGTCCTGGTTGCTGGAAACCGGTGTTCAATCACGGGTACTGGGGCTGCTGGCCTTTGGCGACGAGGTGCGCCCCGGCGCCGCCGCCGCCATCGCCCAACTGCGCGCGGACGGTATCGACAGCTGGCTGCTGACCGGCGACAACCGTGGCAGCGCCCGCCAGGTCGCGGCCACGCTCGGTATCGAGCACTGGGAGGCCGAGGTGCTGCCCGCCGACAAGGCCGCCGTGGTCGCTCGCCTGCAAGGCACCCGGGGCGGCGTCGCCATGGTCGGCGACGGCCTCAACGACGCTCCGGCGCTGGCCGCCGCCGAACTGGGCATCGCCATGGGCTCGGGCACTGCCGCTGCCCGCCATGCGGCCGGCATCACCCTCTTGCAGGAAGACCCGCGCCAGGTGGTGGCGGCGCTGGACATCGCCCGCCGCACCCAGCGCAAGATCCGCCAGAATCTGTTCTGGGCCTTCATCTACAATGTCATCGGCCTGCCGCTGGCGGCCCTGGGCCTGCTCGATCCGGTCTATGCCGGTACCGCCATGGCTTTTTCCAGCGTCAGCGTCCTGGCCAATGCCCTGTTGCTCGGCCGCTGGCGCCCGTCCGGAGACCACCCGTCATGAACATCGGCCAGGCCGCCAAGGCCAGCGGGCTCACCCCCAAGATGCTGCGTTACTACGAGCGAATCGGGCTGCTGGCCCCCGCCGGCCGGACCGACAGCGGCTATCGCCAGTACGGCGCGGAAGACCTGCGGGTGCTGGCCTTCGTCCGTCGCTCGCGGGAGCTGGGCTTCAGCCTGGAAGAGATCCGCCAGTTGCTCAGCCTCTGGCAGGACCGGCAACGCGCCAGCGCCGACGTCAAGGCACTGGCCAAGCGGCACATCGCCGAACTGGATCTGAAGATCGCCGAGCTGAGCCGCCTGCGCAGCACCCTGGGCGACCTGGTCTCCTGCTGCCATGGCGATACCCGCCCCGACTGCCCCATCCTCGATACGCTCGGCGGCTGACGCAACCGCCGACGGCCCGCGGGGTCCATTTTCTATCCCCCACTGCCGAGGTCTAGTCCATGCACAGACTGCATCACTACCAGATCCGCTACCGCTTCAACGGCGAGCCGCTCACTCACGAACTGGAAAGCTTCGAGCCCGTGACCGAGGAAGAAGCCGTGCTGCAACTGCTGATCAAGCACATCGAGGAACCCCAGGTGGTGGTCGATGCGCCCTGGGAGCGTCATGCCCAGCCGAGCATCGCCCGCCGCGCCCAGGAAGCCGGTCTGAGCGACATCGAGGTCAGCCAGCAGGACTGACGGCCGGGCCAGGCGGGTGGCTTTGCGCTATAATTCCGCGCTTTTGCCCCCTTCGCCGGAGACCTTCATGACCCTGCCTCGCCTGCGCCTCAAAGCCAATGCCGACCGCCGTTTGCGCGCCGGGCACCTCTGGGTGTACAGCAACGAGGTGGACGTCGTCGCCACGCCGCTCACCGCCTTCGAGCCGGGCGACCAAGCCATCCTGGAAACCACCAGCGGCAAGCCGCTGGGCGTGGTGGCCCTGTCGCCCAACAACCTCATCTGCGCCCGCCTGTTCTCCCGTGACACCGGCTACGAGCTGGACAAGTCGCTGCTGGTGCATCGCTTCAAGGTCGCCCTGAGCCTGCGCGAGCGGCTATTCGGCAGCCACTGCTATCGCCTGGTCTACGGCGATTCGGACCTCTTGCCCGGCCTGGTGGTGGATCGCTTCAACGACATCCTGGTGGTGCAGATCGCCTCGGCGACCATGGAACGCCAGCGCGACGCCATCCTCGCCGCCCTGCTGCAGGTGTTCAAACCCCAGGGCGTGCTGTGGAAGAACGATGGCAGCGCCCGCGCCGCCGAAGGCCTCGGCAGCTACGTGGAAGTCGCCTACGGCGAGGTGCCCGACTGGGTGGCGCTGGAAGAGAACGGCGTGCGCTTCGAAGCCCCGGTGCGCGAAGGCCAGAAGACCGGCTGGTTCTATGACCACCGCCTGAATCGTGCGCGCCTGGCGCCCTATGTCGAAGGCAAGCGGGTGCTCGACCTGTTCAGCTACATCGGTGGCTGGGGCGTGCAGGCCGCGGCCTTCGGCGCCAGCGAAGTCATGTGCGTGGACGCCTCGGGCTTCGCCCTGGATGGCGTAGAGCGCAATGCCACCCTCAATGGCCTGGCGGAAAAGCTGGTGTGCGTCGAAGGCGATGTCTTCGAGGCGCTCAAGGAGCTCAAGGCCGGTGACGAGCGTTTCGACGTCATCGTCGCCGACCCGCCCGCCTTCATCAAGAAGCGCAAGGACCTGAAGAACGGCGAGGCCGCCTATCGCCGCCTCAACGAACAGGCCATGCGCCTGCTCAACAAGGACGGCATCCTGGTCAGCGCCTCCTGCTCCATGCACCTGCCGGAAGATGACCTGCAGAACATCCTGCTCGGCAGCGCCCGTCATCTGGATCGCAACCTGCAGATCCTCGAACGCGGCGCCCAGGGCCCGGACCACCCGGTACACCCGGCGATCCCGGAAACCCGCTACATCAAGAGCCTGACCTGCCGCCTGCTGCCCAGCTAAGGCGCCAGGCAAAGAAAAAGCCGGACACTGTCCGGCTTTTTTGTGCCTACCAGAGCCTCAGCTCAGGGCGCGAATCAGCTCGTCCTTCTTCATCCGCGAACGGCCGCGCACATTCTGTTCAGCCGCCTTTTTCACCAGCTCATCGCGGGTCAGGTCACTAAGCGAGGTGCTGCCGCTACGGGAGCGCCGCGCCGAGGAGCGGCCGCTGTTGGGCGATTGCCCCTGCTTGGTCGCCACCGCACGCCGGGCCGAGTCCTTGCGATCCGCGCGCTTGGCGGTACCGCTCTTGCTCTTGCCGGAGCCCGCCTTTTCGCCACCGCCGGACTGCTTGTTCACCGTCGCCCAGGCCCGCGCTTCGGCTTCATCCTTGGAGACGCCCTTCTTCTCGTAGCTCTCCTCGATGTGCTCGGCCTTGCGTTCCTGTTTGTCGCTGTACTTGGACTTGTCGCCGCGGGGCATGGCAGTCTCCTCGTCAGTCTTCCGCTTTGATGGTGGCCACGTCACTCGCCTTCACCCGTACATGGCGACCCGCCACGTCGGTGAATTCATAGAAGCCGTCGGCCGTCTTGGTATTAGGTCTATCCTCGGTGATGTACTGGGTGCCATCCTGCAAGGTCACCACTGTCTCGGTGGAACAGGCAGCAAGGCCCAGTACGACCAGCGCCAGCAATCCACAGCGCAGACCGCGACTCATGGCGCTTCCGGCGAAACGCGATGGATGGAGACGTCGTGCAGCGCCACCAGCGCCTGGCCGGACTCGATGTCGGCCAGTTGGAAGCGCTCGTCGTTGATCGCATCCAGGTGCCGGCAGGCCAGATCGCGGACCACGTCGGTAATGGGTACGTCCAGATTGCTGATACGGTCGGTGTAACTCTCGCCCAGCAACTTGTAGTGGATTTCGTAATGGCTATCGGTGTCGTCACGCATGAGAGATCTCCGCGAAAGGCTGCCCGACTCGGGTTACTTCTATAGAGCCTGAGCAACCAGAGCGGTTCTTTGCCACTCCCCACCTGCCGCCGAACGGTCATCTGTCAAGTCCCGCGCAAAGGCTCTAGCACGGCGCTTCAAAAATCCGCCGAATGATCCTTGGGCGGTTAAGCCCTTCGTCTGAATCAGGCGCCCCGACCGCCTGCGGCAGGGCCAGGGCGAGACGAGGCAAAGCCGGCCACGCATGAAAGGCGCCGCCAGCCCTGGCCACTCAAGGGCGCCCTTTCACTCAACGCCCCGCCCGCATCTGCTGCAACAGCGCACTGCATTGGGCGCCCTGCTCGTTGCTCGGCGCCACCAGCGCCAGCAGGCCAGCGGCCGGTGCAGCGAAGGTCGCCAGCAAGGCCGCCGCCGCGCCGCGTGCGGCTAGCGGCAGCGCCTTCACGCCTGGCGAAGGATTCTTCAGGGTGCCGCGCACATAGAGCGGCGAGCGTAGGGAGAAGATGCGCAGCCCCTTGCTGTGGGGATCTATGGTGAGATCCAGCTGTTCGGTCGCCAGGTTGATGCTGCCCGTGACGTTGATCAGGGCGTTCTCGGTGTCGAGCACGAACACCTGGGGCGTCACCAGACCCTTCTTGAAGTCGAGATCGGCAACCGCACAGTTGATCTCCACCTCGTCATCACCGAACAGGCGGTCGACCAGGTAGTTGCCCACGTTGAGACCGGCCAGTTCCATCAGGCTGCGGCTGATTCGGCCATCGTTCATCAGCAGCTTGAGCTCGCCGTCACTGGTGCCGAGCAGGGCCGCCACCGAATTGCCGGTGCCGCTCAGGGTCGCATCGCCATTGAGCTCACCCATGCTGCGCTTCATGGTTTCCACGGCGGGGAACAACTGGTTCAGCTTGACCCGGCGCACGTGCAGATCGACCCGCCCCGGCATGGGCGTCTTGTTGCCCTCCAGGCGCACCGTGGTGTTCAGGTCGCCCCCCGCCACCCCGAAGCGCAGGGGATCGAGCAGCAATACCCCGTCGGTCAGGCGGACATGGGTGTTGAGATCGGTGATCGGCAGTTGCGCGTTCTGCACGATGCGCTTGCCGGTGAAGCGGACGTCCGCATCCATGGCCCGCCAGCGCTCGGTGCGGAATTCGGATACCGGCAATACCTTGTTCGCCGGCTGCTTGCTGGTCTCACCCTTGGCGACTTGCTGCTCCTTGGTATCGGCACCGATCAGCGGTGCCAGGTCTTCGAACAGCAACTGATCGGACCTCAGGGTGCCGCTGAGCTTGGGTCGCGGCTGGCCACTGGTGAACAGTACGTCGCCGTGCAAGTCGCTCTTGCCCACCCGGCCATTGAAGTCTTCGTAGCTGAAACGGGCACCGGCCGGATCGTTGAGCTTGACCGTGAGATGGCCATCGGTGGCATAGGGCGCCGTCTCCGGCAGGGTGACGCCGGTCAGCGGATAGAGCTGCGCCAGGCTCTTGCCTTCCAGCACCAGATGCAGGTCCAGCGCGCCCAGGCGCCGCGGATCGGTCAGGGTGCCGAACAGCTGGACGCGGGTCTCCCCGGCGCGGGCGTCGAGCTGGATCGGGAACGGCGTAGCGGCATCCTGCAGCGCCAGCAGCCCGCCGATCTGGCCACGGCCGCTGACCGGTACCTGCTTGTAGCGACCCTCCACCGCCACGGCGAACTGGAAGGCCTGGGTCTGCTTGACGTTGGCCCGCTGGCGCGAGGTGCCCTGCTTGCCGACCAGATCGGCGTAGGCGATGGGTGCATCCAGCGAGGTAATCCGCGCACGCAGCTGGGTCGCGGTCTGGGCATCGTCGAAACTGACCTGGCCGGCATCGAAACCGATGGTGCCGATGTCCACCGTCCAGGCCGAAGGCTCGGCCTTGGGCTCCTTCTCGGCGGTCTCGAAGGTCCAGCTGTTGCGGCCATCGGCGAGGCGTTGGGCATTGACTACCGGCCGGGTGAGAGCGATGCGCGGGATGTAGATCTGCTTGGCCAGCAGCGCCAGCGGCGAGATCCTTAGCTGCACCCGGTCGAGATGGACGAAGGTCTTCTCCTTGGCCCAGTCCGGATTGCCGAGGGTCAGGTCTTCGGCGGCGATGTGCGGCCAGGGAATCCAGGCGCGCCAGCCACCCTGGTCGGGCTCACGTTGCCAGACCACGCCCAGATTGCCCTCGATGGCAAACGGCCGGTGCAAGGCGCTCGACACCTGCTCGTTGAGGGTCGGCTTGAGTCGATTCCAGTCGAAGGTGGCCAATACCACCACCAGCACCAAGAGCAGCAGCAGGATGATTCCCAGCAACCAGGCGAGGATCTTGCGTGGGCGCGTCATGGCCGCCTCCTTGTCTTTCCGTTCTCCTTGGGTCTGCTCAGCGCAGCGGGGTTCCCTGGATCGACCTCACGTCTTGCGCTGGCGCAGCGCCAGCAGCGCCACCGCCACCCCGATCAGGGTCAGCAGCAGCAGGCTGCCCCTTAGTCCCACCTGCCCCGCCACGGCGCCGATCAGCGGTGGGCCGAGCAGGAACCCCAGGTAGCCGGCGGTAGCGGTCATGGCAATGCCAGTGGCCGGGGTCTCGGCCACCTGGCCCGCGGCGCTGAAAGCGGCCGGCACCACATTGGAGAGGCCCAGGCCGACCAGGGCGAAGCCCAGGATCGCCGTCCAGGGCGCCGGCAGCAGGACCGCCACGGCCAGTCCCAGAGTGGCCAGCAGCGCACCTCCAGAGATCACCTGGGGTCCACCGAAGCGCCGCCGGATGCCATCGCCACAGAGGCGCCCGATCAGCATGGTCAGCGAAAAGGCGGCATAGCCGAGGGTCGCGACCACCGGTGTCGCCCCGCCCACCTGGTCCAGGTAGACGGCGCTCCAGTCGGTCATGGCGCCTTCCAGCATCAGGCACCCCAGGGCGATCAAGCCCAACGCCAGCACGCGCCGATCCGGTAGCCGCAAGGCGTGGCTCACCGGGCTGCGATCCCCCTCGTCCAGCGCCAGGGCAGCCGGCAGGGCCAACACCAACGCCACCAGCGCGGCCGTCAGGAGCACCGCAAAGGCCGAAGCCCCCAGATGCAGCACCAGCGCCCCCAGGCCGGCCCCGAGAAAGCCGCCCAGGCTGAAGGCGGCATGGAAAGACGACATCAGGGGGCCGTCCCAGCGACTTTCCACATCGCTGGCATGAGCATTCATGGCCACGTCGATCAGCCCATTGCAGGCGCCCAGCAACAGCGCGCAGGGCAACAGCCAGGCGAGCGACGGCGCGGCCCCCGGCCAGCTCAGCACCAGCACGAAGGCCAGGATGCTGCAGCGGGTGAGCCGCCCGGTACCACCCAGGCGCGGCACCAGCACGCCGGCGAAGGGCATGGTGAGCATGGCGCCCAGGGCGACGGCGAGCAGTACCAGACTGAGCTGGCCGTCTCCCAGCGCCAGATCGCGCTTGAGCTCGGGAATGGCCGCCGCCCAACCGCCGATCCCGCAGCCATTGGCGAGAAAGACGGTAAAGGTGGCCCGACGTTGGCGACGCAGTACGGCAGAGGTCATGGGGATCCTTGTAGAGGAGGCTTAGCGGTCGCGCTTGGCCTGGTGCAGGTGCAGCCCGGCGTCTCTATAGGGCTGCAAGCGTTCCTCACTCAGCTCGGCCTCCACCACCAGATGGTTCACCCGGTCGAGGTCCAGCACGTGATAGAAAGCCACGCTGTCGAGTTTCTCGGCGGTCACTGCGACGGCCACCCTGGTGCTTTGCTCCGCCACCGCAGCCTTGAACTCGGCCTCTTCCAGATCGAAGCCGGTCACCCCGGTCTCCAGCGCCAGGGCGCAGGTGCCGAGGAAGGCCAGGTCAGCCCGTATCGCCCGTAGATCGCGCAGCGCCCGCGCGCCCAGGCAGGCCCCCGACTCCGGCGCGGCCAGCCCGCCGATCATCAGCACCCGGATGCCCGGGCGCTGCAACAGCGCCGCGGCGATCAGCGGGGCATTGGTGGCCACGGTCAGGTCGTGATCGAGAGGCAAGGCCTGGGCGATGGCCAGATTGGTCGAGCCGGCATCCAGCAGCAGCAGTTGCCCGCACTGCACCAAGGCCGCAGCCGCCTGCCCCAGTGCCTGCTTGGCCGCCTCGTCCTGACCGATGCGGGTCGGGAGCGCCTCCGGTGGCGTCAACAACGAGAGCGCCCCGCCATAGACCCGCCGACACAAGCCCTGGCGCGCGAGTTCGCGCAGGTCGCGCCTCACGCTGTCTTCGGAAATGCCCCAGGTCTCGGCCAGCTCGGCCGACAGCACCCGGCCACGCTCACGCAGCAGCGCCAGGATCGCGGCTTGCCGCTCTTCGGGTAGGTGAATGGCTGCATTCATGCTGATACTCCAGGAAGACCAGCTAATCATGCAAAATCAAATACAAACGTGCAACATCATGCATTGCGCGAGACATTACCGCGGGCATCCAGCCAACGACCGCCGAAGACATTGATCAGCAAGCCCAGCATCACCGCCAGACCACCCAGTTCCTGCTGGATGGTCATCTGCTCACCCAGCAGCACGGCCGCCGAGCTCAGTCCCACCACAGGTACCAGCAAGGAGAAAGGCGCCACCTGGCCGGCCGGATAGCGCGACAGCAAGCGGCTCCAGATACCGTAGCCCAGCAGCGTGGCGATGAAGGCGAGATAGACGATGGCGAACAGGGAATTGCCCGACAACGAGGACAGCGCCGCAGCCATCCGCTCCGGTCCTTCGAGCAGCCAGGACAGGATGAAGAAGGGAATGGGCGGAATCAGGCTGCCCCAGACCACCAGGCCGAGCATGTCGACCTTGCCGATCTGCTTGGTGACAATGTTGCCCAGTCCCCACATGGCCGCTGCCGCCAGGGTCAGCAGAAAACCGGCCAGGGTCATGCTCACGCCATGCTCGGAGCCGATCAGCAACAGGCCCAGGGCGGCTACCAGCAAGCCAACGAGGCTGGCGCGCCGCACCTTTTCACCGAGCAGGCTGGCGGCGAAGGCCAGGGTAAAGAAAGCCTGGGCTTGCAACACCAGCGAGGCCAGGCCGGCCGGCATGCCCACATACATGGCCGAAAACAGAAAGGCGAACTGGCCAAGGGAAATGGTCAACCCATAAGCCAGCAACAGTCGCCAGGATACCTGGGGCCGCCGGACGAAGAGAATGGCCGGGAAGGCGGCCAGACAGAACCTCAGAGCGCCCAGCAACATGGGGGGCACGCCCTGCAGGCCAAGCTTGATGACAACGAAGTTCACCCCCCAGGCCAGAATGACGACCAACGCCAGCAGTAGATCCCTGGGTGACATGCACGACTCCTCGAAACATCAGACAAATTGATAGGCTGCTACCCTACTCCTTTACGTCCGTTTCCCGTCGTCACAGTTACCCACAAATTTGGCCAATCACTCTCGCCAAACAAAAACCGCAGCCAGGGCTGCGGTTCGTTGGGATCAGGCACTGCGCTTGTCACGCAAGGGATCATGGCCCCAGTTCATCAGCGACTTGCGCCAGCGCGAATCCTCGATATCGCCCTCCGGCCGCTGCTTGAGATGCCGATGCACGTAGCCGATCACCTTGCGCATGGCTTGGTAGTCATCATCTTCCAGCTCGGCCTGACGCTTGCCCTTGATCTCCAGGATGCGCTCGCCCATGGCATGCCCCACGGCCTTGCCGTCGTTGGCCGCGGTGACCTTCTTGCCGCCCTTGGTCATGCCCACGCCCTTGCTGGTATCACCGCTGAGCCATCTGCGCAGCTGGGTGGGCGTCATATTGACCACCTGCTTGAATTCGCTGCGCAGTTCCTTCTTGTCGTCGTCGGAGGGTTTCTTGGTAGTCATTTTTCACCTGCCTTTTGCAACGCCTTCACCAGTTCGTCCTTTTTCATGCGCGACCGACCGCGTACCTCGCGGCGCGCCGCGCGTTTCATCAATTCGTCCTTGGTGAGATCGGCCAGCCCTGACTTGCGGGCTGCCGCCGTCTTGCGCGCGACATCGGCGGGTTGCTTGGAATGCTGCTTGCCCCGTCGCGTATCACGGCGTTTCTTGGTGGTGCTGCGCTCGTACTCGTCCTTGCTCAGGGAGTCCCGCGCTTTTTCCGGCAGATAGCGCTCACCGGTCTCCGCGGACTTCTTGCCGGAGCGGGTATCCCACTTCTCGTCGGTCCACTCTTGCAGGTGGTTGTCCTTGCTCTTGCCCCCCTCGTACTCTCCACCGCGCTTCTGGTATTCCTGGGCAGCCAGTTGCGCCTTGCGCGCCGACCACTGGCCGGGCTTGCCGCCCTTGTCGCCCTCGGTAATCTCTCGCTTCACCTTTTCCCAGAGTTCGGGATCGCTCTTCTTGGCCGTGGCACTCATGGCTGCACCTCAAGTGGGGGTCATTGCAGTCGCTGTCATAGGGATGACTGTCCAACCGAAACGGGGGTTCGCCCCAGGCGACGAACGCCCCTACCCTGGGCCCAGCAGCCCCTTGCCCACTTCGTAGCCGGAAACCGCCATGTCGCTCGCTACCCTGCTCCGCCGCCGCTGGATTCCCCTGCTCTTCGTCACCCTGCTGGTGGGCGTCGGCGTACCCTATGGCTGCTCGGAACTGGCCTATCGCGAACGCCAATGGGTATTCAGCATCGAGCCGGGCAACGCCAGCTGGTTCACCGGCATTCCCGAAGGCGTCCGCCAGCTCAATATCCCGGTCAGCACTGCGCTCAAGGGCACCGAGTACATCCACGCCTGGTGGTGGCCGGCGCGGCGTCCGGATGCCCCCACGGTGCTCTATCTGCACGGTACCCGCTGGAATCTGACGGCCCAGGTGCGGCGCCTCGCGACCCTGGGTCAACTGGGTTACTCGATCCTCGCCATCGACTATCGCGGCTTCGGCGAAAGCCCTGGCGACGTCCCTTCCGAGCGTAGCGTCTACGAAGATGCGCGCATCGCCTGGAAGTACCTGCAAAGCCTGCAACCCGATGCGCGCAAGAGATACATCTACGGCCACTCCCTCGGCGGCGCCGTGGCGGTGGATCTGGCCTGGCGCATCGCCCGCGCCAACGACCCCGCAGGCGACTATCCAGCCGCCGCCGGGCTCATCATCGAGTCCACCTTCACCACCCTGGCCGATGCCGCCTCGGCGGTGATCGACACCCGCTTTCCCCTGCGCTGGCTGATGTCGGAGAAATTCGACTCCCTCGACAAGATCCCCGACATTCGCCTCCCGATCCTCATCGTCCACGGTAGCGACGACCGCTATGTCCCGCCGCGCTTCAGCGAGGCCCTCTATGCCGCGGCGCGACCGCCCAAGCGCCTGCTGCTGGTACCCGGCGGTACCCACTCCAACAGCATGGTGATAGGCACGCACGACTATGCCGAGGCGCTCCGTCAGGTATTCGGCGCCGCTCGGATAACCCAGGAAAACGAAGGGGAATCATCGACGGGAGGCTAGGCGCTTCGCCTAGGTCATCGACGGCGATGATAGTCACTATCTCGCCAGTCTATTTTTTCCTGGTCGTCCTCATCCGGATACTGAACTCACTCCAGAACAGTTTCCCCGAGGACACCACCATGAACCTGCGTATCGCTTTCGGTTTCGCCCTGACCGCCCTGGCCCTGAACACCTTCGCCCAGGACTTCGCTTTCACCCCCAGCACGGCCACTCAAATCGCCGAAGAGTCCAGCCAGCGTCCACTCGGCGAGTTGATCAAGCAACAGCAGCAGCGCCTGCAAGACCGCAAGGTCGCCGAAGAATCCAGCCTGCGCCCCCTGGGTGAGGTCATCAAGCAACAGCAGCAGCGCGTGCAGGATCGCCGGATTGCCGAAGAATCGGCGCAACGCCCGGTGGGTCACCTGATCGAGCGCCAGCAACAGCGCCTACAGGAGCGCTTCGTCGCTGAAAACGGCTCGGCGCGCACCCTGGCCCCCCTGATCGCAAAAGCCCAGCGTAGCCAGGCCTGATCGATCGCCTCCCCCTGCCCGGCCTTGCGCCGGGCTCGCTCAAGACGGCTTGTCGCTACCCGGCCCGATGCTGGCGGGAGCCTCCACCACCAATCCCTGCGGTACCTCATCGATCCGCGGATCCAAGGCCGCCGCCATCGGGCTCACCGTATCCGGCATCGCCACGTGATGCAGGGGCGCCTCGTCCAGCCGATGCTCGCCACTGACGAAGCGCGGTTGCACGAAGAACACCAGGATCAGCGCGTAGGCCGAAGCCAGCACATAGAACATGCCCGGCCCGAAATGCTCCATGGCTACCCCGGCCAGCAAGGGACCGATACAGGCACCGACACCGTAGGTCGTCAGCAGCATCGCCGACAACTCCACTCGCCGCTCGGGCTCCACGTGGTCATTGGCGAAGGCTGTCGCCAGGGGATAGAGGGTGAACAGCAGCATCCCCGAGACGAAACCCGCGGTCAGCAGCCAGGGATAGGGCAAGGTCACCCATCCCCACAGGGGTACCGCCGCGATGCACAGCAATACCGCATTGCCGCGGATCAGCTTGCACCTATCGAAACGATCCGACAGCCACCCCAAGGGCCACTGGGCACAGAAGCCCGCCACGATGCACATCCCGACATAGAAGCTCGACTGTGCCGTATCCAGGCCGCTACGACTGGCGAACACCGGTGCCAGGCCATAGAAGCCACCTACCAATAGCCCGGCGGTAAAAATGGTTACCAGCGACTGGGGTACCCGCCGCCAGAAGAAACGGATCTCCAGCGGCGCCGCCACCAGCTTGGCCGGGTGCACCCGCCGCGTCATCGCTAGGGGGATCAGACAGGACGCGAAGCAGATGGCCACCAGCAGCAAAGGCTTGTAGTCGAGCTGCGGATGCCAGGCCAGCAGCGCCTGACCGATCACCAAGCCCAGGTCCACCGCCACCATGTAACCGGCGAACACCTTGCCGCGCTGGTGGTTCTCCGCCTGCTCGTTGAGCCAGCTCTCGATCACCATGTACTGGTTCATCATCACCACGCCCATGATGAATCTCAGCGCGATCCAGATATTCAGATCGTCCACCAGTGCATGGATGAGCACCGTGACCGTCGCCGCGCCGGCGCAGGCCACATAGGAACGGATATGACCGACCCCGGCGATCAGCCGGTGGCCGAACTTGCCACCACAGACCAGGCCGAAGTAGTAAGCCGCCATCAGGGCGCCGGTCCAGATATCGCCCGCGCCCTGCTCGGTGAGCCGCAGGCCGATATAGGTAGTGAACAGGCCGGAACCGGCCAGCATGAGCAACGTGGCGAAATAGAGCGCAGGAAAGGTAATCAGAGGGCTGAACATCAGGGTCACATGAAAAAGCGAAAAGCCAGGCAGGCCAGCCTTCGCTGACCATTGGGACTACTCGAAAGGGATGATTTGAAGGCGCAGGCCGGAGGTCACTCCGACTCTTGGCGCCGATCGGTCTCGGTACGCTGTCGCTGCCGCCACTGGTCCAGATAGACCACCTGACCATGTTCCGGCTTGGCCTGATACACCGGGGCCGAAGCCACCACCGAATTCGCCGCGGGCCGTTCGACCTCCGGCACCACGAAAGGTGCAAACTCGACCTTGGCGAGCACCTTGCCGAACAACGCCAGGGACGCATTCAGCCGCTCTTCCCCGGTCACCGTGAACTCAAAGGCGAACAGCCGAGCCAGGCGCTTGCGCCCCTGGGCATCGGCCAGCCAGCGATAGCGGGAGAACGCCACGGCACCATCGAGCAACGTCACGTTGCGTCGACGACACTCCTGCTCCGCCAGCACCAACGCCCGCTCGCGGATCCCGCGGGCGTGCCAGAAGCTCAGACCGATGCCGAACGCGCCCAGCAACAGGCAGAGATTACCAAGCGTCAGCATCTTCGTTCCTCATCGAAAGGTACCGCCGTCACTGACGCCGCGCCGCGTCACCGGATGCCGTCTCGTTCAATAGGCGAATGTTCTCACGCTCGCCTTTGTAAAGCGCCAGAGGGGCAATTTCCTTACCCAACAAAGGCACCTGCTGTTGATGCCATATGTAGTAGAAAACGTTCAGAACCACCAATAGCAGAAACAACCAACGCATCATTCGTTCTCGAGCGGACACGCCAAAGCCAATCCAGCAAACACCATATCGGGCACGATCCGCGCGCCTGGAACGACATGTTTGACCAGTTCCGCGTCACCGCCGGTCAAAAATATCTCACAACCCTCGGCGAACATCTCTTGTGCCAGTTCGTACTGCGTACGCACGAAGCCCTTGAGCATATAGAGACAACCACGCTCGACCGCCTCGATGGTCGTCCGTCCCGGCGCCTCGTAGCGTTCACCACTGGCCCAATGTGGATCGTAGCGGATACGGCGGGTGTGGGTCTGCAATTCCCGACGCATCAACGGAATACCCGGACAAATGAATCCGCCCTGGTGTTCACCTTGGGCATCGACCAGATCCGCGGTGACCGCCGTGCCCAGGTCCAGCACCACACAGGCCTTGCCCTGGGCCAATTGGACCGCCGCCAAGATCACCAACCAGCGATCCATTCCCAACCGTTGATGATCCCGGTAACCATTGCGGACACCCTTCCAGCTCTCCACGGGCAGCGCCTGATGGCAGGTGATGCCGAAGGTAGCGCTCAACCGCTCCTTGAGTTGCTGGGTCTCTTCGTCACTCCGCACACTGACCAGTCGGCAAGCCGTGAAGGTCGGTGCCTCCGGTTGGGACAAGGCAGCGATCAAGGCATCGTCGCTCTCGACGATGCCCGTGGTGATGGCTTCAGCCCTGGGATCGACCAGCCGCCACTTGATGAGGCTGTTACCGCAATCGAGTTCAAGAATCATGATCTAGGCTCAGACTCAATTCACCACCACTGAACGCCTGTGTCTGCCCATTCACGCGCATGAGAATGGCCCCATCTTCGGCAACTCCTTCCACTGTGCCCTGGATACAGCGAACCCCCGAAGAAAGGGTAACCGCTCGACCTTGCCAGCCATGATACCGCTCCCACTCGCTACGCAGGACGGCGAATCCCGACTGCCGATGAATATGCCAAAGAGAATCGATCTCCCGTAGCAGCAAGGCGGCGACTGCGTTGCGATCCTGCAGGCCACCGAGCGCCTCGGCCATGGAAATCCAAGGTTGGTCGATATTGTCGGCCAGCCGCATGTTGACGTTGATGCCAATACCGATGATGGCCTGGCAGGTATCCTGCGGATCGCCCGACAACTCGATGAGAATACCCGCCAGCTTTCGGCCTCTGACCAGCACATCGTTCGGCCATTTCAGGCAGGCGTCTTCGACACCGAGTTGCTGCAGGGTACGGATGACCGCCAAACCCATCGTCAGACTCAGGGCCTGCAGTTTCTGAATACCACCTTGGCTGGACACCACGGCGGTCAGATACAGATTCTTGCCATAGGGACTGACCCAGGCTCTACCGCGTCGCCCCCGCCCTGCTTGCTGATGCTCGGCCAGCAAGGCGAAAGGAGGTAGCTGATGCTGCTGCAGCCGGCGTTGCGCCTCCGCATTGGTGGAGTCTATCGAGGCGAGCACCGTAACCGGCCAGCCGCCCTGCTGGGCGATCCGCTCGCCATCGAGCAGATACAAGGGTTCTTCCAGGCGATACCCTCTGCCTGGCACCTTGAACACCTCGATCCCGAAGTCTTCGCCAAGTGTCTTCAGCCGCTTCCAGATGGCACTCCGAGAAACGCCCAAGGCCTCTCCCAGCTCCACGCCGGAATGAAATTTCCCATCACTCAGCAGTTTCAGCAACGGCATGCTCGAACCTCCGGTTCGACTTTCTTCCGCCCCAAAGACAACACCCCCGCCAGAGTGAACTGAGCGGGGGTGCTGGGTGTTAGGCGCTTGACGATGACCTACTCTCACATGGGGAAACCCCACACTACCATCGGCGATGCATCGTTTCACTTCTGAGTTCGGGAAGGGATCAGGTGGTTCCAATGCTCTATGTTCGTCAAGCAATTCGGTTGGCTGGCCAGGCGATGAGGCTACCTGGCTGGCCCAATTGGGTTGGTGACAGAAGTAAACGTGTCGTCTTGGGTCTTGCGAACCCACGCGCTGTTTTCGGCGTCGTCTTCCTCACGCTCTGACACGCGGTCAGATTGTTTGGGTGTTATATGGTCAAGCCTCACGGGCAATTAGTATCGGTTAGCTCAACGCCTCACAGCGCTTACACACCCGACCTATCAACGTCGTAGTCTTCGACGGCCCTTCAGGAAGCTCAAGGCTCCAGTGAGATCTCATCTTGAGGCAAGTTTCCCGCTTAGATGCTTTCAGCGGTTATCTCTTCCGAACATAGCTACCCGGCAATGCCACTGGCGTGACAACCGGAACACCAGAGGTTCGTCCACTCCGGTCCTCTCGTACTAGGAGCAGCCCCTCTCAAATCTCAAACGTCCACGGCAGATAGGGACCGAACTGTCTCACGACGTTCTAAACCCAGCTCGCGTACCACTTTAAATGGCGAACAGCCATACCCTTGGGACCGGCTTCAGCCCCAGGATGTGATGAGCCGACATCGAGGTGCCAAACACCGCCGTCGATATGAACTCTTGGGCGGTATCAGCCTGTTATCCCCGGAGTACCTTTTATCCGTTGAGCGATGGCCCTTCCATACAGAACCACCGGATCACTAAGACCTACTTTCGTACCTGCTCGACGTGTCTGTCTCGCAGTCAAGCGCGCTTTTGCCTTTATACTCTGCGACCGATTTCCGACCGGTCTGAGCGCACCTTCGTACTCCTCCGTTACTCTTTAGGAGGAGACCGCCCCAGTCAAACTGCCCACCATACACTGTCCTCGATCCGGATGACGGACCAGAGTTAGAACCTCAAGGTTGCCAGGGTGGTATTTCAAGGATGGCTCCATGGGAACTGGCGTCCCCACTTCAAAGCCTCCCACCTATCCTACACAAGCAAGCTCAAAGTCCAGTGCAAAGCTACAGTAAAGGTTCACGGGGTCTTTCCGTCTAGCCGCGGATACACTGCATCTTCACAGCGATTTCAATTTCACTGAGTCTCGGGTGGAGACAGCGCCGCCATCGTTACGCCATTCGTGCAGGTCGGAACTTACCCGACAAGGAATTTCGCTACCTTAGGACCGTTATAGTTACGGCCGCCGTTTACCGGGGCTTCGATCAAGAGCTTCGCTTGCGCTAACCCCATCAATTAACCTTCCGGCACCGGGCAGGCGTCACACCCTATACGTCCACTTTCGTGTTTGCAGAGTGCTGTGTTTTTAATAAACAGTCGCAGCGGCCTGGTATCTTCGACCGGCATGAGCTTACGGGGTAAACCCTTCACCCTCACCGGCGCACCTTCTCCCGAAGTTACGGTGCCATTTTGCCTAGTTCCTTCACCCGAGTTCTCTCAAGCGCCTTGGTATTCTCTACCCGACCACCTGTGTCGGTTTGGGGTACGGTTCCTAGTTACCTGAAGCTTAGAGGCTTTTCCTGGAAGCATGGCATCAACCACTTCCCCTTCTAAAAGAAGGGTCGTCATCAGCTCTCGGCCTTGACCGTCCGGATTTACCTAAACGATCAGCCTACCACCTTAAACTTGGACAACCAACGCCAAGCTGGCCTAGCCTTCTCCGTCCCCCCATCGCAGTAACTAGAAGTACGGGAATATTAACCCGTTTCCCATCGACTACGCCTTTCAGCCTCGCCTTAGGGACCGACTCACCCTGCGTCGATTAACGTTGCGCAGGAACCCTTGGTCTTTCGGCGTGCGAGTTTTTCACTCGCATTGTCGTTACTCATGTCAGCATTCGCACTTCTGATACCTCCAGCAAGCTTCTCAACTCACCTTCACAGGCTTACAGAACGCTCCTCTACCGCATCACCAGAGGTGATACCCGTAGCTTCGGTGCCTGGTTTGAGCCCCGTTACATCTTCCGCGCAGGCCGACTCGACTAGTGAGCTATTACGCTTTCTTTAAAGGGTGGCTGCTTCTAAGCC